>JACPTQ010000005.1 GCA_016192705.1 Deltaproteobacteria bacterium
AAACATCATGAGAACGGCAATGCCACGCCCCATCGGCACCTCATCCCCTGCGCGCGCGAGCCTTCGCTTGCCCACTCGCCGCCCGCCCAATCAGAACCCGGCCGTTTTCCTGGAACGGTGGTTAAGAGACTTGGGGGTCGATCGATCGTCAGCCGACACCCAGCGGGTGAACTCTTCGTACCGCCCTCAAGCCCAGAAAACCCGTCCCCGGAAAGCGGTCCGCCCGGATTTGCGTGGGGTCGGCAGGGGCGCCGCGCAGGCGCGCATCCGCAGGGTCTGCAGCGTGATATCGGATGGGACCACCGAGCTTTCGCGTGCCTCTGGACTGCGCATCAATCGCGCGTCTCAAATCAGACCCGAGGACGTCGGCGCGCCGAAGCGGGCTCCTGTCGACCCTCACGCTAACAAACGAATGAACCGCTTAACCGGGGACTGGGGTCAAGATTAATGGTCGCCACGAAGAACCTTTACCAGGTCAACTTCGACGACTGCACCGCCGCGATCATCGCAGGCGGAAAAGCGAAGCGCATGGGCGGAGTCCCCAAAGGGCTCATTCAAGTCAGCGGCGAACCGATCCTCGCGCACCTCAAAAAAATGCTCGCGTCGCTCTTCCCACGCACCATCATGATCTGCAACGACCCAGCGCCCTATCAATCATTCGGCCTCGAAATCTTCCCCGACGTCATCGCCGACCGAGGCGCCCCCGGCGGTGTTCACGCCGCGCTCGCGCACGCGTCGAGCGATTGGATCTTCGCGGTCGGCTGCGACATGCCCCACATTTACCCGCTCGCGGTTCAATGGATCGCCTCCCACCGCGCGCACTTTTGGGACGCCGTCGTCGTCACGCACAAAGCGCGCATCGAATCGCTCCACGCGTTCTACCGAACCACCTGCTTCCCCGCATTCGACGCGGCCGTTCGCGCGGGCGAACCGAGCTTTCGCGACATTCTCAAAGACCTTCGCACAAAAACGCTCCACGAAAAGGAGCTCCTGGCCGCCCACATGCCGCTTCGCACCTTCTGGAACATCAACACGCCCGCCGACCTCGAACGTGTCAGCGAGAAATGAAACGATGCGCGGCCGCTACTCCTTCCACTTGCGCAGCGTCGCCCGCAACGCGCCGAAATCGTTGAACTCGCCCTCTGTCATGCCGCCCGCAATCGTGACGTCGCCCTCCGCTTTCAAATTGACCAAAAGCTCGCCGCCCTTCTCTGGAATGTAAAGATCGTTGCCGCGAAAAGCGGGTCCCGACGCGACATCTTCAAACGGTGAGTCGAGCCGATCCGCGCCGTAGCCGATCTGGAAACTCCCTTTCGCTTGAACATGGAGCGACTGCCCCGCCCGCACGAAAAGCCCCGTCTTCGTCCAGGCGCCGGCCTTCATCGTTACGACCGGACGCTCGTGGTGCACAAACAGACCGTTCGCCGACCGCGTCACCACCTCGCGCCGCACCGGGTTCACAGCGAACGTTCCGCCGCGCGAACGATAGGTGATTTTCCCGCCCTCGACGTCGTAAAAAAACAGGTCACCGAGCGCCACGACAAGTGTTCGCCCATCGGGCGTCACCGCGACGTCCGGCCCGGCACCGCTCACGCGCCCGAGCATCGTGACGCGGCCAGGCTTTGACACTTTTGGAAGCTCGTACCGCATGAGGTGCATCCACGAGCTCGACTGCGGCCCGTACGCAAGAAAAACGCGCTTGCCGTCGGGCGCCCACGCGAAGCTGCGCGGCGACCCAGAAAACGTGTCGTACTTTTGATAGATGCGGCGATCGAGCGCCTCGGGACACGCTTTGCGCGAAACCGCTTTTCCCGACGCCGCCGACAAAAAGAAAACGGAACCGTCGCAATAACCGCCCGCAACGGTGCGCCCATCCGGACTCAACCGAAACGCTGGAATCGGCAGCCCGCAAAAATCGGCACCCGAATCGACGCAGTTCGGGATCGGAATGACGTAGTGCCACGCGACTTTCTCGGCGCGCACGTTCCATTTCGCGATCGTCCGATCCTTCATCGGCATGCAATCGCCGCTGTTCGCAAGCGATTCGTTGAAGTACAAAACGACGAGTCCGCCCCGCGAATCGAATTCGGCCTTCGACGCAACGAGGTAATTATCGCTGCACCCGCGCGAAAAACTCTTTCGCACGAGCTTCTTGACGAGCGTTCCCGACTTCGCATCTAGCACATGGATCGCAAAATCTGTCTCCCCGGACGGCGCACTCCCCTTCCACACGGCAACAACATCGCCGACCGGACTCACGGCGAGCGCGCCCACCTCCTTGACGGGCTTCGCCGACCAAACTTTTTCGCCGCGACTCAAATTCCATCGAACAACGAGGCCGCTCGAATAACCAACCAGCACGTCGTCCCCATCCGGAAAATACGCAACGTCGCGCACATCGTCGCCCGACTCGCGGTGCGGCACGACCTCCGCTGTGATCATCCACGCGCGCTCCCCCTTCGGCGCCCACTGCGCCTTCATCGCGTCGCCGTCCTCGGCAGGCTCTTCCCAACCGTACGACGCCGCCTTCTCCTCGGCCGCCGCGCTTCCCACGGTCAAAGCGGCTGCGCAAAAAACAACGACTTGTCGCGTTCGCATTCGCTTCATCATCGCGCCTCCTCCGTCCTCCTAAACTGTCAACGGTCGACTGTAAGCTGTCAACTCCCGGCTCGCCACGTTTGACGGGCTGTTTCCCGGTTAAGCGGTTCGTTCGCTCGTGAGCGTGAGGATCGACAGGAGCCCGCTTCGGCGCGCCGACGTCCTCGGGTCTGATCTTAGACGTGCGTTTGATTCGCATTTCGGAGGAACGCGAATGCTCGGTGGTCTCAGCCGATATCGCGCTGCAGACCCTGCGGAGGCGCGCCTGCGCGGCGCTCCTGCCGATCCAACGCAAATCCGGGCGGACCGCCTTCCGGAGACGTTATTTCTGGGCTTGAGGGCGGTACGAAGATTTCACCCGCTCGGTGTCGGCTGACGATCGATCGACCCCCAAGTCTTCTAACCGCCGTTCGAGGAAAACGGCCGGTTCTGATTGGGCGGGCTGGGATTGGGCAAGCAAAGGCTCGCGTCCGCAGGGGATGAGGTGCCGATGGGGCATGGAATTGCCGTTCTCATGATGCTTGATTCATTTCGTGCAGACTCACATTTCAAATCAGACCCGAGGACTTCCGCGAGCCGGAGCGAGCCCAAACCCGACCGCCCGACGCTGGTCTTGGCCGTTAACCCGGAATCAGGCTCCACATTTGACGCGGAATTCAAAACAAACGATCTTGGAGAAGAGATGAGCGAACGGAAAGACCGTGCCGACGCGCTGAAAGACGCCCTTCAGCGTCGCGTCTTGTGCATCGACAGCGCGTTTGGAACCGCGGTGCAATCGCTTGCGCTCACCGACGCCGACTTTGGCGGCGCTCACCTCGCGGGCTGCAACGAAAACCTCGTGCGCACGCGCCCCGATCTCGTCGAGCAAATCCACCGCGAGAATTTGGCCGCGGGCGCCGACATCATCGAGACGTTCACGTTTGGCTCGACGCCGCTCGTGCTTGGCGAATACGGGCTTGCCGACGCCGCGCACGAAATCACCGTTCGCGCGACCGAAATTGCGCGTCGTGCGGCCGACGCGTTTTCGACCGCCGAGAAGCCGCGCTTCGTTGCAGGCTCGATCGGGCCGACGACGAAAGCGATTTCCGTGACGGGCGGCATCACGTTCGACGACCTCTCCAAAACGTTTGAAGTTCAAGCGCGCGCGCTTATCGAAGGTGGCGCCGATTATCTTCTCCTTGAGACGTGCCAAGACACGCGAAACGTGAAAGCCGCGCTCGTGGCCATCGACCGGGTCGCGCGCGAACGCACAGCGGGCAACGGACCAAGCGACGGCCCGGTCCTCGTCGCGGTGTCGGGCACGATTGAGCCGATGGGCTCGATGCTCGCGGGCCAAACCGTCGAAGCCCTCGTCGCGTCGCTTTCGCACCTCGACCTCCTTTACGTTGGCTTGAACTGCGCGACCGGCCCCGAATTCATGACCGACCCGATTCGCACGATGGCGTCGCTCGCGCGTTGGCCCGTCGCGTGCGTGCCGAATGCGGGCCTTCCCGACGAAGACGGCCGCTACCTTGAAACGCCCGAGATGATGTCGCGCATCCTCGCGCGCTTTCTCGATTCCGGCTGGCTGAACGTCGTCGGTGGCTGTTGCGGCACAACGCCCGCGCATGTCGCCGCCTTCGCAAAACTCGTTGCGGGGCGCACGCCGCGAAAGCCTGTCACGGCGCGGCGTTCGTCGCTCTCGGGAATCGATGCGCTCGACGTCACCGATGAACTTCGTCCGGTTCTCGTCGGCGAACGAACCAACGTCATCGGGAGCCGCGCGTTCAAGCGCCTCATCGTCGAGGAAAAATGGGAAGAGGCGGCTGAGGTCGCGCGCAAACAGGTCAAAGGCGGCGCGCAGATCGTCGACGTCTGTCTCGCAAACCCGGACCGCGACGAGACGGCCGACATGGCGCGTTTTCTCGACAAAGTAACGCGCATGGTGCGCGTGCCGCTCATGATCGACTCGACCGACGATCGCGTTGTTGAGCTCGCGCTCACCTATTGCCAAGGCAAGGCGATCATCAACTCGGTGAATCTCGAAAACGGACTCGAGCGATATGAAAAAGTCTGCCCGCTCGCGCGGCGATTCGGTGCGGCGCTCGTCGTCGGCTGCATCGACGAAGACAAAACAGAGGCGATGGCCGTGACGCGCGCGCGAAAACTCGAGGTCGCCCTGCGCTCGCTTGAAATCCTGACACGCGATTTCGGCATCCCCGAGGAAGACATCTACTTCGACCCGCTCGTCTTTCCGTGCGGCACCGGCGACGCGAAGTTCCGCGGGTCAGCGCGCGAAACGATCGAAGGCGTGCGCCTCATCAAGGCGCGTTGCCCGCGTGCAAAAACGATTCTCGGAATCTCGAACGTGAGCTTCGGTTTGCCACCCGAGGGGCGCGAAGTGCTAAACGCGGTCTTCTTGCACGAAAACGTTGTCGCCGGGCTCGACCTCGCGATCGTCAACAGCGAGAAGCTTGAGCGGTACGCGGCGATACCCGACGACGAAAAGGCGCTTTGCTTAAAACTCATCGACACGGGAAGCGACGAAGCGGTCGCGGCGTTCGCCGCGCACTTTCGGCATCGCGCGCCCAAGGCCACCGCCGCACCGCGGGCCACGATGCCGCTCGACGAACGCTTGGCGCGCGCGATCGTCGACGGGACAAAGGACGGGCTTATCAGCGACCTCGACGAGAAGCTCAAAACCACGCGCCCGCTCGACATCATCAACGGCCCGCTCATGGCGGGAATGGACGAGGTCGGACGCCTTTTCAACGCCAACGAGCTCATCGTCGCCGAGGTCCTTCAAAGCGCCGAAGTGATGAAGGCCGCGGTCGCGCACCTTGAGCCGCTCATGGAGAAAAGCGGCGCGTCGGGGCGTGGCAAGGTTTTGCTCGCAACCGTGAAGGGCGACGTTCACGACATCGGCAAGAACCTCGTCGAAATCATTTTGTCGAACAACGGGTTCGAGGTCGTGAACTTGGGCATTAAGGTCCCGCCCGAAGAGCTCATCAAGGCGGCGCGCGCTCACGCACCCGATATCATCGGGCTTTCGGGGCTCCTCGTAAAATCGGCGCAGGAGATGGTGACGACCGCCGACGACCTCGCACGCGCGGGGGTTACGACGCCGATCCTCGTGGGCGGCGCGGCGCTCACGCGCAACTTCGTCGACAAGCGGATTGCGCCCAAGGCCGCCGGGCTCGTCGCCTACGCGAAAGACGCGATGGAGGGGCTCGACCTTGCGAAGCGCGTCGTGAACCCGACCGAGCGCGCGCGCCTCACCGATGAACTCGCCGCACACCGCGCGCGTCTCGCCGCGGCGCCTGACAACGGCGCGCCGAATGCGGCCGTGGCATCAACGCTGCGTTCGGCCGAAATCGCCGTCACGCACGATCCGCCCGCACCACCCGACTTCGATCTGCACGTCCTTCAACCCGCATCGCTCCCGCTCGACGCCGTGTGGTCGTACATCAACCCCGTGATGCTTTACGGGCGCCACCTCGGTCTCAAGGGGCCGTCGCTTCGTAAGCTCGACACGCCCGCGCAACGCGAGCTTGCGAACACAGTGGACGGCCCGAAAACGCTCGAAGTGTGGGAAGCGGTCCGCACCGTCAAGGAACGTTACCGGGCCAACCTCGGGGCGCGCGCGCTCTTTCGGTTTTTCCGCGCGACGAGCGAAGGCAACACGCTTCAGGTTTTCGACGCGTCGAACGGCGCGTGCCGTGAATCGGTCGAATTCCCGCGCCAAGCCCAAACGAACGGCCTCTCCATCGCGGACTTCGTAAACCCGGCGAACGCACCCGCCGATTCGATCGCCATCCTCGTCAGCACCGCGGGTACGGGACTTCGCGACCTCGTCGAGTCGCTCAAAGCGCGCGGGGAATACCTTCACGCGCACATCGTTCAAGCCCTCGCCCTTGAAACCGCCGAGGCGTGCGCCGAGCTCGTTCACGCGCGAATCCGCGCCCAGTGGGGCTTTCCCGACGCGCCCGAGATGACGATGCTCGACCGCTTCCGCGCGAACTACCGCGGCAAGCGCTTTTCATTTGGCTACCCCGCGTGTCCCGACCTCGCGAGCCAAACGATCCTTTTCCGGCTCGTCGACGCAAGCCGCATCGGCGTCACGCTCACCGACGGCTTCATGATGGACCCCGAGGCGAGCACGTCGGCGCTCGTCTTTCACCATCCGGCCGCGCGCTATTTTGGCGTGAAGCCGGGCGACGCCGATGTCCGCACGCAAGACGATGAGAATAGTTTAATCAGGAAGGCAGGAATGCAGGAGTCTTAATCGCCTGATTCCAGAATAACGGGAAACATTTGTGTGGGGCGGGCGGGGTCTGGGCTCGCTCCGGCTCGCAAAAGTCCTCGGGTCTGA
>JACPTQ010000006.1 GCA_016192705.1 Deltaproteobacteria bacterium
TCGTGCTCATCGATTCCTCGACCGGCCGCGTGATGAGCGTCTCTATCTCCTCGGGCCCAACGCCGGCGTACTGCGTCACGACGGAAATCGAAGGGAAATCGATGTCGGGGAGCAAATCGACGCGCAGCCGCGAAAGCGACACGGCGCCGACGACCGTCAAACCCGTGAACAGCATAAAAGTCGCAACGGGCCGGCGAATTGAAAAGGTCGCGAGACTCAATTCTCTCCCTCGACGGCCCGGGCATCGCGAACCCGGCCGCGCTTCTCCTCGGTCGCTCGGGAATCCCCGCGCTTACGGCCGTATTCGGGCTCAGCCCCGCTCTTGTCGCTCTGCCGTCCACCCCAAACTCCGCGCTTGATAAACGTTCCGCTCGGCCGCCTCGTTGGTGGGACCCATTCGAACGGATTCTTCGCCCGAGGCCCCCGCGGCAGCCACCCATCATCCCAGCGTCGCCGCCGCTCCTCCCTCACCCGTCGCGTCTCACCGTCATCGTCCTCGTCCGCGCGCGGCCGAAGCAACCGAAACGTTTTCGGCTTCTCGTCCGCCGCTTCCGCGCCCGCATCCGAATCCGCATCATCGTCGTCGTCGATTGCCCTTCGACCTCCCGTGCCCGCTCCGCCGTCCGCCTCCGCTCCCGTTTCCGCGTCCGCACCCGCATCCGCCTCCGCTTCCGCTCCGAATCTTCTTTCCGACCCCGGCTTCTCCGTGACTCCGTGTCGCCGTGGTGAATCGTCTCTTCCAGCTCTCGCGACCCGCACCGGGTCGCGATGCCGCAGATTCGCGTGCCCATCCACGATCACCGCTTCGCCCGCCTCGATCCCTTCGCCGACTTCAACGTCATCTGCCATCGACTTTCCAAGCGTGACCTTCATCTCGCGCGCCGTGACCCGCGGCCGCATCCCCTTCCACCCAACCGCCACGCGCATCAAAACGGTCTCGCCCTTTTCGGATATCGCTTGCGCGATCGCCGCGCGCGGGACCATCGTCACCCCTTCGCGCTCTTCGAGCTTAACCTCCGCGCGAACAAACATTCCGGGCGTGATCGGTCGCATCCCGCCCGTCACCTCCGCCTCCACGAGCCGCGTGCGACTCGCCGCATCGATCGTCGGCGCCAACCGAACCACGCGCCCCAATAGTCGCTCGCCTCCGAGCGCGTCGATCACCACGTCAACGGCGAGTCCTTCCTTCACATCGCCCGCTTCCCGCTCCGGCACACGAAACCGCGCAACGAGCGTGTCCGTATCGACGAGCGTTAGAATCGGTGCGCCGGGGGCGACAACGGCTCCCGCGTACAAAAGCCGCCGCGCGACTTTTCCCGACCACGGTGCGTGCGCCCGCGTCGCGTCGAGCTGAATCCGAAGCACCGCGCTTCGCGCCTGCGCCTGCGCGACCTGTGCCGTGGCGAGCTCAATTTGCGCCTTCGCCTGATCCCGTCGCGCTTCGAGCGTCTCCTTCTCCTGCACCGGCAAGAGCTCTTTCTTGAAAAGCGGCCCCTTTCGCTCAAGCTCGCGTTCCCACTGCGTCAGGTCAACTTCGGCGCGCGCGAGCGCCGCCTTCTGCACCACCGTCGACGCCTCGGCCTCGCGCAACTGGCTTCGAACGTCGGCGTTTTCAATCTCAGCGATGAGCGCCCCCCGCTCGACCGACTCGCCAAGCAACCCGTTCACATGCGTGAGGCGGCCGCCCAGCTTCATCGCAACATCGACCGTCTGCGGCGGCGCAAGCTCGCCCGGGTACGTCTCCTTGCGCACATACGTCCCGACCGTCGCCGCCGCGAGCCTCACCGTCGCGACCCGCACCCGCGCCATCGCGCCCCATTTCGCGACCGGCTTCTTGTCGCCTGCGAGTTTGTCACGCACCTTCATCGCGCCAAAGAGAACGCCGCCCACCATCGCGAACACGAGCAAAACCTTCGCGAGAATCTTCGCTTTCGCTTTCGCACTCACGGCTTCAGAGGCTCCTTCGCTTTCGCGGGCGGTTCCGCTTCGGTGTCCGTTTCGACCAAATCCGCCCCGATCGCACGGAGCAGGTTGACCCGCGCGAGGTCCCGATTCAACTCCTCGCGCACGACCGCAACCCCCGCATTAAAGAGCGCCGCGTTCGCATCGACAATCTCAACCGCCGTCGCGAGCCCCGCGCTGATGCGGGCGCGCACCGCCGCGTCGTTCTCTTCGGCGAGCGCCTTCTCGTCGCGACTCGCCTTAAGCGCCGCCTCAGCCGCCTTCAAATCGTTCTGCGCCACGCGCACCTCGCGCCCAATGTCGCGCCGCAAGCGCCGCTCGCGCAACTCCGCCTCGCGCAACTCCGATTGGCGCAGCTTCACATCGAGGTACCGCTGGCCACCATCGAAAATCGTCCACGCGAGGTTGACCGTGAGGTTCCAGCTTCCGATGTCGCCGCTGAATCCTGTCGACTCCGTGAGTTTCATGTTGCCGACGAGCGACAACGAGGGGAAAAGCCCAAACCGAATCTCCTGGATCGCGTTTCGCGCCGCGGCGATCTCGAGGCGGGTCGCTTTTACATCGGTGCGTCGCGCGAGCGCCGTCGCGATCAGCGCATCAGACGACGCCGCCGGCACCCTTGGCAACGGCGGTGTTTCGACGCGAAATGGCCCCGTCACGCCCGACAAAAACGAAAGCGCCTCAACCGCTGATTTGACGGCGAGATCCGCAAGCTCGCGATCGCGCTCGGCGCGAACGAGATCGATTTTTACGCGTCGCAGCGCGAGCGGAATCGTGTGCCCGGCTTTCACCTGGTGCTCGATCCCCGTGACATACTCTTTCGCCGTTAAAACCGCCTGCTCCGCAACGCGAAGTCGCTCTTCCGCCGCAAGCACCGCGAAGTACGCTCGCGCAATGGCAATCGCAAGCTCGGCCCCCGTGAACGACGCCACCTCGGCCGCGCCTTCTTCGACGCGCAACGACTTCTGAATGTAAGGGATGGTGCGCGCGTCAAAGAGCGGCATCGCGAACGTACCCGTTGCGCCGAACTGGTCTTGCTTTTGAATGACGATCGGCGCGCCGCCCGACGTGAACGCGATCTCCTTGTTGTAATGCGTGAAGGTGCCGCCGGCCGTCAGCGTCGGCACGAGCGCCGCAATCGCCTTTCGGGTCGCAATCTTCGCGCGAATCACGCGCTCACGCGCCGTGGCGATATCTTCGTTTCGCTTAAGCCCCTCGCGCACGGCGTCACGCAATGTGAGAACGCGCGGCGCCGGTGCTTCGTCCGAGGCGGCCTGAACAGCAGGTGCCGCCCCAAGAACCGCTATGGTCACTCCCAGCGCGCGCCCGACACCCCGGATTCGATCATCGATTCCAAACACGAGTCTTGATGAAATACGGCTGCATCGCGCACGCTGTCAACGGGCGATGGTCCGCGAATCGATCGTCGCTCGCGCTTCCGCTCCCGCGCCCGCATCCGCTACCGCTACCGCACCCGCGCCCGCATCCGCTACCGCTACCGCACCCGCACCCGCACCCGCACCCGCTTCCGCGCCCCCAACCGCTCCCGCGCCCGCTTCCGCGCCCGCAACCGCACCCGCTTCCGCGCCCGCTCCCGCTTTCCTTCGTTCGCGCCTCCTTTCTTGCCCTTGCCTCACGGGCTTGCCCTGACGCTTCGCGCCTTTTGGGCGAAAGCCCGTTCGGCTGCGGGCTTCGAAAGGAGTCCTTCATGTCTCATCGGTTCATTGCTCTCGACGTCGCGTTTCAGCTTGCCGCTTCCGTCCGGCCCCTGCTCGATTCGCTTCGTCGCATAGATCGCAATCTCGAAGATCAGCTGCGGCGCGCAACGGCGTCGGTGGTTTTGAATTTGGCGGAGGGCGACGGAAAAAGTTCCCTTCGCGATCAAGCCCGCTACTTTGAGATAGCCCGCGGGAGTTGTCGCGAAGCTCGCGCAGCCCTGAAGCTCGCGGCGATATGGGGATACATCGACGACACGCAGGTCGCTGCGCTCGACACATTGGCCGATCGCTTGTGCGCGCTGCTCTCGCGACTTATCCAACGAGTCGCGTGAGCATCGCGATAACTCGCGAAAGCAGGTTGCCGAGTTCGCCTGGCGCATCGTCAATAAGGTCGAGCAATGCCGCCGATTCACACGCCTCGCCGCGGGCAATCGCATAGCAGCGGCGCTTGTCAGCTCGGGCCACTCGCCCAGCACCCTCGGCAACACATTGGTGAGGACCGACAACGACGCACGCCGAAACTGATCTCGAAGCGCAGCATTCGCGATCGGGAGCCGCTGTGCCAGCCGAGCAAAGTCGCGAGCGACACGGAAGCAATCGAGGCGTTCGAGCGAGGCGGTAGCGGAAACGGTTGCGGTCGGGGTAGCGATTGCGGAATCGGGAAGCGGCATAGGATCTCCTTTCGAAAGCGTGAGCCGAACCTTTCGGCCCCTAACCGAAGGTGGGCCGAAAGTGAGGCGAGCCGGAGAAAGCAGAACCCGCTTCCGCTACCGCCCCCGCATCCGCTACCGCCTCCGCAACCGCATCCGCAACCGCATCCGCTTCCGCTCCCGCATCCGCTACCGCCCCCGCTCCCCCAGTCACCCGAAAACACTCAATTATTTCAACCTGGAGCCAAATTGTTGCGCAACGGGAGCCCCCCGCGATGAAACAAATGCCCCGCAGCGTGAAACAAACGCCGATCCGCTTGCAACAACCGCCTACGCCCGTGAAACAATCGACGCGCGAATTGAAACAATCGCGTTCTGGGGTGAAACAATCGTCGCGTCGCCGGGCAGATCCAGGATACCGACGAGCCCCCAGATCGCAATCGATCGTGCGGAAAACTCGCCGCCCTACGGCATCGCAGCCAAGCGCGCGCGGAGCCAAGCGATCGATTCGTCGGTTCGCAAGTCTTTGCGCGCGAGGACGCCGAACGCGGTTGTGAGGTGCGTGCCGCCGGGCACAACTTGATAGTCGATCACCATGCCGCCAAGTCGTAGAGCCGCGACAAGTTGGTCCGTGAGCGACTGCATGACGGTTGTGTCGGCTGTGCCTTGATAGATGCGAATCGGCGCCGATTGCGTAAACGCGCGCACAGCGTTTGTCTCGAACGCATCGTGCACAAACCCGTAAACGCCCCAAACGCGGTATCGATACGCCGCGAGAAACGCGGGATCGAACACGTCGGCCGGGTCTTCGGGGAATGAATTGAGAAGCGTCGCGCCGCCGGTCGGCGACCAGAGGCAGAGCGTCGTCATGAGGTCGTCGATGCGCGCGGCCATCGCGGGCGTCCAAAGCGTCGCGCTCGTCGGCCACGAATAGAACTTCGACCAGGCATAAATGAGCATCGCGTGCATCGAGATGTGCGGGCCGGAGACCCAAACGCCGGGCGACCAGTGCGCCTCCCAAACCGCCGCGGGTGCCGTCGCCCCGAACGCGCGCACATCGAGGTCGGGGGCATACGACGCGTGAAGCGCCGCGGCCGCGAGCGTCGCGTGACCGCCCTGTGAGAGGCCCGCCATTGCGAATCGCCCAGACGTCGCGACACCCAACCCCCGTGCCAATTCCCGTGCGGCACGCAGCGCGTCGAGCGCACTCGTCCCCTCGACCCGCGACACAAGGTACGGGTGAAGCCCCGGCGTCCCGAGCCCCGGGTAATCGACCGCGACGCCGATAAACCCGCGCGCGCCAAAAAGCCCCGCGTGTCCCGCGCCCAAGACCGTCGCGCTCGGCGCACACGGATCGTCGAGCCCAATCGTTCCGTGGTTGTTGCCGACGATGTGGAAACCAGCCACGGGCGGCGCGCCCGTCAACTCTTGTGGGATCGTGATTGTCGCCGTCGACTCGCGGCCGTCGGTCGCGTACCGCGCTATATAGATGTCGTAGCCGTTTTCAATCGCAACGTCGCGATCGACATACGTCGCAAGCACCGCGCGGCTGAATCGCCCAATAAACTTCACCGCGCGCAGGCACCCATTTGTCGCGCATGCTGGGTCTCCAACCGCACCCGCATCGACACCCGCATCTGCTACCGCATCCGCATCCGCAACCGGAACCGCAACAGGGCCCGCGCCGACGCCCGCATCCGCAACCGCGCCCGCAACCGCGCCGCACCCCAGAACAGCAACGCCGCCGAGCAACAGTGCGCCCCGAGCGTAAAGACCACGGCTCCTCAAAAACATCGAATCAACAAAATGCCAAATCGCGGCCCATTCGTAAAGGGTCTATCGGTGCCGCCACGCCCTAAACTTTGCGCGAACCCCCCAAAGCACGAGCGCAAGTGCGAAAAGGATCGCGAGCCCACTCACAATCAGGCTTGGCACGAGATACGGCGGCTGATACTGCAAAACGACGTCGTGTCGACCGCTCGAAAGCTCGAACGCCGTCAACCCGTGCGCCGTCCGCCGCGTTTCGTGCGGCGCTCCATCAACCGTGAGCTTCCAATTCGGCGTGAACGGCGAACTCCACACAAACTCGGCGACATCAGCGCTGAGCAAAACTTCAACCTCGGCGCTCGCCGTCGTGAGCCGCCGAATCGTGATCTCGTCAGCCATCGCCATTGCCGGTTTGCCGTCTCGTTCCGTCGGATAGAAAACGTGATCGAGCCGATCTCGAAGCGCTCTGTCACCCGCAAGCCGAACACCGACGGGGTGCGCAAAAGGTTGGTACGCGACGACGGCCGGCTGTTTCGCAAAGTACTGGCTTTTCTCCCGAGGTGCCGACATCAATCGCCGGTTTTCCGCCGGTCCGAAACCCGCAACCTTCAGCCTTTCGTTTTCGGCGATGACAGCTGGAGACGGCCTCACATTGATGCGCCCACTCAAACGCACGTATTGAAAAGACGTCGACACAAGTTCGACAAGGCACAAAAGCAGAACAGTTTTCGCGACGGGCAAGCGCACGCGATGGCGCAAAACAAACGCGACGGCGAGAAACCCTAAAAAAGTCCAGATCTGCGGGAACTCGATGAATCGCGAAATGTCGGGCGACCGCGCGTCTCCCGTAAGCAGAAGGACCGGCGACGCCGCCACCATAAGAACGACCGCTGCGATCGCCGGCCGCGGTTCATCCGCGTCAAAGAAGCGTCGCGCTCCCGCTGCGGCGAGCGCCGCCAGGAAAAACACGACCGTCCCCGCATGCCAACCGTGGTATCGAATCTGATCGAAAAACGGGATCGCCCCAGTCAGAAAACGTCCCGGCCACCACTCCCGCGACAGCATCGCGCAAAAAGCGACCACCGCCATCACCAACAAAAGCGCGACACGCCGATCCCGTCGCACGCCCAACGCCGCGTACACAACGAAGAAGAGTCCAATCGCGCCGATGAAAAGCGCCGCGATGTGCGCCCGCTCGGGACCGCGCGCGACAAACGACGACAGGCCGTTTGGAAAAAGGAGTGAGCGAAGCGACCCGAGTTGGGCCGAGCCCTCGAACGGGTCGACCTTTGTTTCGCGGATTTGCGTCATGTCGAGGTTGTAATGGTGCCAAGCTTCAAGGATTGGGAAGTTAAAGATGGCGACAAACAGGGCGACCCCCGCGAGGGCAAAAAGGACTCCACGCAGAACGGCACGCAGGTTCGTCGGGCCGCCCGTCGCGAGGCGTTCAGCCAAAACGAACACCGCGATGAACTGGGCCGCAACGAAGTTTACGCCGAGATAACCAGCCGTAAACATCTGCCACGCCGCAAGCGCAATGACGCCAATCCCGCTCGGCCGCCCTTCGAGGGCGAGCCGACCACCCAGCGCGAGCCATGGAAACCCAGCGAGACTCGCAATCCCCTCGACGTTGATAGGAGCCTGGATCGCTTGGTATTGCGACAATCCAAACAGAACTGCACCGAGCAGTGTCGGCATTTTCCCCGCGAAACCCCGAAGCCAAAGGACCATTCCGATAACGCCGAAGAGATGCGTGAGGAGCACCTCACAGAAAAACGAGCCAAACCCGTAAACTCCGAAGAGCGAAATCCCAGCGACGAGTGGCGATAAACTGGTCGCGGTCGCGGGCGAAACGAAGGGTCCACCCGCGAACGACCAGTGGTCCCAAAGCGGCATGACGCCATCAGAGAGGGCGGTGCTGACGAGGACGCGCAGCGGGTACGACAGGTGATAGTTGTCGTGATAGATGCCGCGCGCGAACGGAACAAGGTCGGCGACGACGATGAAAGCCGCAGCCTCGATTGTGAGGACAGCGACGATGAACCACGGGCCCACGTCGCACGGCCGGCGTTCACCCGTGGCAATCTCGCCAGAAACTCCTCGGCCGCTCACGGACGTAGGGTAAGCGAGCTGTGACGCGAGGATCAGCTTGACTTCGCCGCGAAATCCCTATAAATGGTGAGCCCTTTCACTTGGAGGGCGTATGCCAGTTCGTGAGACATCGATAGCCAAGCCGAGCGATAAGAGCTCGAAGTTCCCGAGGAATTGGGTCGTCATCAACTTGGATGGCCAGGTTCTCGGACACGCCGCGACCACGGTGGCGACGCTGCTTCGTGGCAAGAACAAGCCGAATTTTTCGCCGAGCGTTGCGATGGGTGATTTTGTTGTCGCGATCAACGCGAGCAAGATCAAGTTCTCGGGCGCAAAGCTCGACAAGAAGGTTTATCGGCACCACACCGGTTATTACGGGCACGTGAAGAGTGAAACGGCGCGCCAGTTCCTGTCGCGAAAGCCGGGGGAGCTGTTTCGCGCTGCGGTGTGGGGAATGTTGCCGCACAACAAGCTGGGGCGGCGCCTCATTCTCAACCTCAAGGTGTACGCGGGGGCCGAGCATCCGCATGCGGCGCAGGGGCCGAAGGCGCTCGACCTAAAGAAGGAGTAACGGTTTATGGCAACGGCGACGACGGAAGTTAAGACCGCGAAGGCGAATGAATGGTACGCGACCGGAAGCCGCAAGACGGCGCAAGCGCGCGTGTGGATTCGGCCGGGCACTGGGGTTATCGAGGTCAATGGGCGACCGCTTGAAGAGTATTTCGACCGGCCGACGGCGAAACTGATTATTGAGCAAGCGTTTGAAGTTACGGAAATGCGCGGGCGGATCGACGCGGAGGTAACGGTCAAGGGCGGCGGCGGGTCGGGGCAGGCGGGCGCGGTGCGGCATGGGCTGTCGCGGGCGCTCACGCTGTACGATTCGGCGCTTCGGGGGCCGCTTAAGAAGGCGGGCTTCATGACGCGTGACGCGCGAAAGAAAGAGCGAAAGAAGTACGGTCAAAAGGGCGCGCGCAAGCGATTCCAGTTCTCGAAGCGGTAGTCGACATTTCGAAATCCCCTCATTTGATGATGGGCGAACGAGTTCGCGTTGGGGTCGTTGGAGCGAGTGGCTACACCGGCGCCGAGTTGCTCCGGCTTTTGCTCGCGCACCCACGCGTCGACATCACGAGCGTTTCGGCACAGTCGAGTGCAGGGCAACCGCTTGCGACGGCGCTCCCGGCGTACTTTGGCCTTTGCGATCTCACACTCGAGACAGTCGATACCGCGGCCATTGCCCCGCGCGCCGATTTTGTTTTCCTCTGTCTCCCGCACGGCGCTTCCCACGATGTGGCACGCGAGTTTCTTGGGCGTGGCGTTCGCGTCATCGACCTCTCGGCCGATTTCAGGTTTCGCGACCCAAAGAATTACGAACGGTGGTACGGCGTCCCACACAAGGCTCCCGAGCTTTGTGCCGAAGCGGTTTACGGCTTGCCGGAGCGCAATCGACGCGAAATCGCACCCGCGCGTCTCGTTGCGGCACCGGGATGTTACCCGACCGCTGTACAGCTCGGCCTCGTCCCGATCGTCGATGGGGGCTTGGTCGTGCCGTCGATCATCGCCGATTGCAAGTCCGGCGTTTCGGGCGCGGGGCGAACGGCAAAGCGCGAAATTCTGTTTAGTGAAGTTGCGGGCGGGCTTAGGGCCTACAGCGTCGTCGGGCACCGACACACCGGCGAAATGCTCGACCAGCTCTCGCGCGCGGCCGGGCGCGACGTGCGGCTCACTTTTGTTCCGCACCTTGTTCCGATGTCGCGCGGAATCCTCGCGACGATTTACGCGCCGCTTGCGGGCGCCGCGACAGACGAGGCCGTTCGCGCCGCGTTCGAAACGGCCTACACGGGCGAACCGTTTGTTCACCTCCTCCCGGTTGGCGCCGAGCCCGACACGCTGCACGTGCGCGGCACAAATCGTGCGCACATCGCGGTGTCAGCCGACCCACATGGCGGACGCGTGATCGTGCGGGTCGCTATCGACAACTTGGGTAAGGGAGCCGCGGGACAAGCGGTGCAGTGCTTTAACATTATGAATGGGATCGACGAGACCACGGCTCTGGGGGGCGCTGCGATCTTTCCGTGACCCGCGATGATTCTTTTTGACGCCCCCCATAAACGGAAATAATGTACGCGAACCGCTTCGTTGGAGGTTTGTTGCTCGCGATCGCCGTCGGTTTATTTTGGCTTGGCACGCTTGACGCCGGCGCGTCAAAACAACTACAGCCCGGCGCACCAACGACCCCGCCTATCGTTGCGGCACCACAAGGCTCGGTGCGTCCCGTTCGACCGCCCCCTTCACTTCCTTGCGAAACAGTCGCCCGTCTCAAACTCGAATCCGGAAAACAGGTCGAAGTTCCCGTCGCGCTCAGTCCGTCGCAGTACATCGAAATCGTCATTCGCGGCGTTGTTCTTGTCGGTTCAGGCACGGTGAAAATCGACGCCCGACGCGTCTACCGCGACGCAAAGCCCACCGAGCACCGCCTCCTCGCGCTTTGGCCACCGCAGTTTCGCCTTTTCATTTCGGGTGGCGCCGAGAAACACGAATACGTTTTTGGCCGAGTCGACGCACGCGCGCTTTCGGGAAAACCCGTGCGCGCCCTTTTCGACATCGCTCCGCTCAAGGCGGAGTTACAGGACGTGAGCCAATCAACGGGCGCGCTCGTTGGCGAGTTGCGGCGATGCGAAACGGGTCAGGCGATCCCGAGCGGACCCGCACAAACAGCGGTACCGATTGTTCCTCTCGTCATCGTCGGCGCGAGCACGCTGTCGCTCGGCGCGGTCGGTTTTTTCGTGATCACCGCAAGGCGGCGACGACAGAGGGCGACGAAGGAAACATCGCCGGGATTGACTTCAGGCCCGCTCACCAGCGACTACGCCATTCAGCTCGAAGAACGCTTGCGAACGGCATTCGATGCCGCGCTCGACGCCGCCGAAGGTAGAGCGGGCGCCGCAACAACACTCTCGGGTTCGCTCGCCACGCTTTACGACGCCACGCGCGGACTTCTTGGACGTATCGATCGACTGGCCGCCCTGGAGGCGAGCATCGATGAAGCGGGCGCTGCGACCGACGGTGCACTCGGCGAGCGCCTCCGAGCGACTCGCCACGAGCTTGCGCAGTATCGAATTCGCGCCGAAAAGATTGAACGCGTCTTCAACGAAACCGCCACGAAAATCTCTGCGGCCGCTGACGAAGGCTCCGGCGCACCGATCGACGTCGACGCGCTCACCAAGGAACTCAGCGTTGAGATTCGTGCCATCGAGACCCTTGTAACCCCGGCCCAAGGGCAACCATCGCGATGAATCCCGCGCCAGAAAAACTCCTCAAGACGTTCCCCAACCCAGAACCGAAGCGCGCCTATGAAATTGCGATCGAATCTCCCGAGTTCACGTGCGTCTGCCCAATGACCGGCAACCCCGATTTCGCCATCCTTCGCATCACGTACTCTCCGGCGAAGCTCTGCGTCGAGCTCAAATCGCTCAAGCTTTACCTCTTCGGGTTTCGCAACCTCGGCACCTTTCACGAGGCCGTCACCAACCGAATCCTCGACAACCTCGTCGCGCTCCTTCACCCGCGCACAATGACCATCGTCTCCGATTGGAACATCCGCGGCGGCCTTCACACGGTGGTCACCGTCCGCCACGGCGCGCGCTGAGCGCCCTTGAGCAAGCACCCCCAAACGATTTCACCGCGCGTCATCATCATCGCGTACGCCGTCCTGTTTGCCGTCGCGTGGGTCTGGTGCGCCCTCGACGGCCGGAGCCTTTTCGACCAACGCGGCGACTTCAATTTCGCGCTCGGCATCGCGATCGCGCTGGGCGGCGCCCTCGCAATCGGCGTGGCCAGCCGACTCCTCGCGCGCCTGCCCGCGTTCGGCGATCTCAGCCATGAGTTCCGCACCGTGCTCGGCGACCTTTCGACGACTGAAATCACCACGCTCGCCCTCGCGTCCGGAATCGCCGAGGAGGCGTTCTTTCGGGGCGCGATGCAACCTGCGCTCGGACTCATTCCAACGAGCGCGATCTTTGGTCTTCTCCACATCGGCCCCACGCGAAAGTTCCTTTGGTGGACAGCATCGGCGCTCATCCTCGGCTTCGCCCTCGGGCTCGTCGCCGAACTCGCCGGCAACGTCGCCGGGGCGATGCTTGCGCACTTCACGATCAACTACTTTAATCTCCACGAGATCATGAAGACGGGAGAAACGAATGCCTGACCCTTCGCGCCCCATCATCGCCCTTATCCTAACCCTCGATCGGGCAACACTTCTTTACACTCTGCCCATCGCCGTCGGCATCGCGCTCCTTGTCACCGTCATCTTGTTCCGCGAGCGGCGCGCCTTCGAACTGGTCTCGATCTTTTTCCTGGTTGTGACAGCGATTCTCGGGGTCACATTTCTCGGAAGCTACTTTTTGTTCTCCATCGACCCCCCAAGGCTCGACGTCGTCGCGTGGCAACCGATGCACTCGTTGCTCGGCAACGATTAACAGGTTGCTGAAAAACGCCCATCTGCGGCGTTGGCGCGTCGCCGCTCCCTTCCGCGTACATCTGAGTACAGCGTCCGGTCGCGGCTTTCCGCGCCTGCCTTGCATCTGGACATTTTTCAGCAACCTGTTAGTTACGATTTCCGAACGACCCGGATCGCGCGCTCGAACGATGTGGCGACAACCCGCGCCAAGTCCGAAAAGAGCGGCGCCGCAGCGTTCAGTCGCGCCGCGTCGTTGATCGCTTCGCAGTAAATCAGACAGACCACACGATCGCGGAGCATAACCGGAACCACAAGAATCGAGGCCGGTCGAACGCCGCCCAGCGCATCAACAAGTGCGTCGTCAATTTCGCTCGCCGCGAATCGCCCAGACCACACTTGGCCGCTCACAACGACGTTCGCGAGCGTCGAGTTGCCCTCCTTGGGTAAAATAATCGACTTGAGCCGTTCTGGAGAAAACCCCGGCCCCGAACCGTGCCAACCAACGATGACGGCGTTCTTCACAACAAAGAGCGCGACGCGATCCGAAACCGTAAGCGCGCAAAGTTCGATGGCACGAGCGATTTCGTTGCGGTCGGTCGCTTTCTCGAGCCGGTTCGTCGCTTCGCGAAACGCCGCCGCATCGGCTCGCCCGCGAACGCCCGACTGCGTCGTGGTCGGAACGGCCATGGTTGCCGTCACTTCCGATGGCAGCGGCGCCGAGCTTTCAACGGCCGGTGCCGCAACGCCGGCACCCACCTCAGGCGTCGGCGTCATCTCCGCGTCCCGCGCGCTCTCGGTCTCGCGCGACGAACGCGCATCGGCCCCGCGTCCCAACAATTCGGCGAAGGCGGTCTGAAGTGACGTCGACGAGGCCCCCGGGTCAGGGTTCGGTGTCGGCCCGACGTTGGTCGTTCCGCGGCGCGGAACGCCGGCAATACCCGGCACCGTCGAGCCGCCCTCCGCGGGTCGCCGCACGCCTCCGACGATGACTTCACCCGGGGCCACAATTCGCGCGGAACCGCCGCTTTCCCGAACGATGGGTATCGCCGGAGCCGTGTCGGCGCTCGGGTCTTCTGAAAACGCCTTCGGAAATCCGATTGGGGATTCGAGCGCCTTCGCAATGTCACCGAGTACCCGCCGTGACGGCGGCGACGTCACCGAGAGCGCATCAACGGCCGATGGCGTTTCAGGCGTGGTGGCGCTCGCTCCACCCGTTGGCGCTGCGCGCGCGCCGTTGCCGTCCATGAGCGCGACGCCGTAATAGGTCTTCATCGCCCACGCAATCGTCGAATCTTTCGCGACCATCGGACGCGGCGTCATCCCCGTAAAAAAACCGATCTCATCCAGCGCGTGCCGATAACTCGGATCGGCCATCGCGACGTAAAGCGCATCCTGTTCGAGCGCGATCGGCACAACGGAAAACTCGGCGACCATGTCGCGTGGAATCGTCGAAATCACTTGCGGCTGAACGTCCCGAAAAAGCGCGTCGTCGGCGAACGGAACCTTGAACTTGCGACAGTAGTAGTTGACGAGAAACCCTTCGTCGATGAATCCGCACTGAACCAAGTTCCAACCGATCGTACCGCCCCGCGCCAACTTGCGCGCGATCGCATCCTCGAGCTGCGCCCGCGACACAATGTTCTCTGCAACGAGCATGAGGCCGACTTTGGTGGTCATGTGCGCCCGATCTTGTGATTTATGATAAGAGTCGGCGAAGAGGAGCGTCAACCGTGATTCCCTTAGTTTTCTTTGTGTTGTCGGACATCGGAGGCGACGCGGAGTTCGAGCGGCTCCGCGAGGCGATGGTGGACGAGCAGATCGTTCGACGCGGCGTGCGCGACGCGCGGGTTCTCAAGGCGATGCGACGTGTGCGCCGTCATGAATTCGTGCCAAAGGAGCTGCGCGAGCGCGCGTACGAAGATGGCCCGCTCCCGATTGGAGAAGGGCAGACGATTTCGCAGCCGTTCATCGTCGCGTTCATGTCGGAGGCGCTCGACCTCAAGGGGGAGGAGAAAGTTCTCGAAATTGGCACGGGGTCTGGTTACCAAGCGGCGGTCCTCACGCTCCTCGCACGCGAAGTTCTCAGCATCGAAATCGTCGCGATGCTTGCGAAGCGCGCCGAGGAGACGTTTCGCCGCCTCGGTTACACGGTGCGCACAAAAACTGGCGACGGCTACCTCGGTTGGCCCAACGCGGCGCCGTTTGAAGCGATCCTCGTCACGGCCGCGGCCGACCACGTTCCGCAGGCGCTCAAGGATCAGCTCGCGATCGGCGGGCGACTCGTGATGCCGATCGGCCCGCCCGAAGAGCAAGAGATCGTGCGGCTCACAAAATTCTCCGACGGCTGGAAGCGCGAGGTGCTGCTGCAAGTCCGCTTTGTACCGATGACCGGGCGCGCTAAAGATCGCCGCGGTCGCCGATAAGCGGATCTTCTTTTCCGCGGGCCGCCTGTAAAACCACATCTAACCCAATCTAACTCGCCCGAACTGTGTTTCGGTGTACGTTTGGTGTACGTTTTTTGATGAGAACGAGCGGGAACAGACGATCGCATGACGTCGCGAACCTACAAGGGGAAGCGGTACCAGATTCGGTTCGATCCGAGTTTTGCGCCGAGATCTAAGGCGGGATCGAACGGTCGCAAGCATTCCGATCGTGGTTTCGACGCCGGCATTCTCGCGGAGCTTCATGCCCTCGAGGCCGAGTATGACCGCATCGACGACCCAAACGGAGCCCCCCGCGCGAAAGTTTTGAGGGAAAGCCTCATTCCGGCCGCGGCGCGCGCGGTGGTGCGGCTCGAAACACGCGGCACGCAGAGTACGGCCCAGTCTGTTTATCTTTGTGCCAAGCTAAAAGGTTGGCGATGCCAATTTGGGCGGAGCCTAACTTGGGGCGATGACACCGCCCACACCACGGAGTTCGAACACGAATCGATCGCCCTCACCGCGGGCGTCGTGTTCCGTTTCGTCGACGCCGACGGGAAGGCGGCGCCTGGGCTCGTTAAGATTGGAATCGCGAGTACCAGGAAGCTCCACGACAGCGTCGACGCGGTGGAACCAGTCGCCGCAAAACGCGATGGTTGGGCGGTCGATAAACTTCCGGGCATCGGCGATGCGGATCTCCTTATCGCGCTATTTCGGGACGCGCGGGGTTTCCGCAAACATATTTGGGTGATTCGACCGTAAGGCGACCCGGATTGCTCGGCATGTCCAAGTAGAATTCTCAATAAGGAGAATAAACGAATGAAAAGGAAATGGTCGATCAGCATGCGCGAAGCCTGTTGAGAGACCGCGGATTCAATCAAGTTTCGCGGATTGACGGTGAATCGACCGCATTTGAAACAGAATGGAAATCCTACGACGGGGACACCCAGCAAAAGTATGTGGTTCGCATTTTGCGATCGAGATCAGGATCGTCTCGAGCCGAGATATTTTCGCATTATCGAACAGAGGAGACGAAGCAAGGGATTGGTCATCCGTCGCGCTTAGAGGTACGCCGCGATGCGGATCTCGAGTGGGATCTTCTGAAGCGGGTTGCTCCCGATGCGGCACGAGAGATTTCGCGGAAGGCTGACGAAAGCGCCGCACGCGCGACCGCGGGTTGCCGTGAGATGGGCGGGTAGGTCGGCCGCTCGGCGCCCGATGCGGAACAGCAAAGGCCAGAGTTCCGTCGATGGCGGCTCGGCCACCGGTTCCGGCACGATGCTGTGTTTACGACGACGCGCAATTCTGCGATAACGCGCGGCGATGCGGGTTGCACTGGTTCATGATTGGCTCACGGGACTTCGCGGAGGCGAACGCTGCCTCGAAGCGATGTGCGAGCTTTTTCCCGAGGCCGACCTCTTCACGCTCCTCCACACCACGCGGGATTTGCCAAGCGTCATCACGCAACGCCGCATCGTCACGTCGTTCTTGCAGCGTCTCCCGGCCGTCGGCCGTTACTACCGATACCTCCTCCCGCTCTTTCCGCTCGCCGCCGAATCGCTCGACCTGCGTGGCTATGACCTCGTGCTCTCGTCGTCGCACGCCGTCGCGCGCGGCGTCATCACCGACCCCCGCGCCTGCCACATCGCCTACGTTCACACGCCGATGCGCTACGTTTGGGAGGCTGGCGCCGATTACTTTGGCCCCGAACGCCTCGGCCGCGCCGCTCGCGCCGCTGCGCTCCTCGTGCAGTCGTACCTTCGCCTCTGGGAAACGTCGACGGCAAGCCGCCCCGATTTCCTCATCGCCAACTCGCGCAACGTCGCGCTCCGCATCTGGAAGCGATACCGTCGCCACGCCGAGGTGATTCACCCCCCGGTCGACATCGACCGCTTTCAGATTCTGCCGGAGGTTGGCGCTCACTTCGCCGTCGTGTCTGCGCTCGTCCCTTACAAGCGCATCGACCTTGCGATCGACGTTGCAAATCGGCTCGGCTTTCCACTTGAAATCGTCGGCGCCGGCCACGAGCAGTCGCGCCTCGCGCGTTGCGCAGGCCCCACCGTGCGGTTTCATGGCTATGTCGCTGAAGACACGGTCCCGCGCATTGTCGGCTCAGCCCGTGCCCTCCTTTTCCCGGGTGAAGACGATTTTGGAATCGCCCCCGTCGAAGCGATGGCGGCTGGGCGCCCGGTGATTGCCCTCGCGCGCGGCGGCGCCCTAGAAACCGTTGTTCCGATAGACCACGAGGACCGCGCGGCGACTGGCGTTCTTTTCGACGACCCGAGCGTCGCGTCGCTCACCGGCGCCATTCGCTGCTTCGAAGCCTGCGAAAGGCGTTTTGAGCCAGCCGCGATTCGCGCCCACGCTCTCGGCTTTCGAGCCGAGCTTTTCCGCGCGCGCCTTTTCACGCACATCGAAACTTGCCTCGCCACGCACCGCGCCATGCTGCACGACCGATTCTCGGGTCCATCTCTGCGCGTTGACGCACTTTCGGCCCGCAGTTAAATTGAAAGTCGATGGCGTCCGAGAGCGAAAGGCGCGGCGATGTTCGCGCACCGATTGAGCTCAAGATCGAATACAAGTCGCTCAACACTTTTTTTGCCGATTACACGGCCAACCTCTCAACGCGCGGGACATTTATTCGAACGCCAAATCCGCTCCCCGTGGGCACCGAGTTCAATTTCAAGTTGGTCGTGCCGCGAATGGACAACGCGATTGAGCTCCGGGGCGTGGTGCGGTGGATCCGCGGCAAGGACCAGGGTACGCAGGAAAGTAAAGGATGAGCCCCCCGCATTGAATGACGGCGCGGCATCGGACAACGATAAAGAGCAAGGCGTCGACGACAGCGCAACGGTGGTGGACGGTGGCGCGCGCGAAGGGCCGCCCCGCATCGCCCGTCTCGTGGGGCTTTCAGGCGCGGTTTCGGGCGAGACGTGGCTCGTCCCGGACGACGGGGGAATCATCGGACGAAGCAAGGGAGCGGAAATCTGCATCGAAGATTGGTCGGTCTCAAGGCGGCACGCGGAGATCACGCGATGCGAGGGTGGATTTCAAATCAAGGATATCGAGAGCTCCAACGGAACGAAGGTAAACGGAAAACGGGTGACAAGCGCCGTACTTTCGGAGGGCGATACGGTGCGACTCGGCCGACTCGTTTTTCGATTTGAAATCGCCGACGGTGCGAATGAATTCGAGGCGAAGGGCACAGGGCTTCCCGGTGACGCGGCGCCGTTGCGTCGTCGTTCGCGACGAAAGCCCCGGCGATCAAATGATGCGAGACGTGCGGCGATTGCCGCCTTGGCGCTTGGGCTCGTCATGGGTGTGGCCTTGGCGTTCGTTGTTTTTTCGCCGGACGCCTCGCGCGATGCGCCGGTCATAGCCGCACCCGCACCAGCTGCTCCCGCCCCCGAAGAAGATTTCAACGCCAAGGCGCAAAGGAGCAAAGACGAAAGGAATGAGACCACTTCCCTTGGCGTCTCTGCGCCTTTGCGTCAAATTCCCGCACCCGCTCCCGCTCGAGCCCGCCTTTCGCCCCGCGAGCTAACCCGCGCCCTGGCTGAGGTCGAGCCGCACGCTCGCCTTCGAACCGCCCTCGCGCGTTACCACCGCGGCGAAATCGACGCCGCCATTACAATCGTCAAGCGACTGGCGGCTCGCCCCCTCACGCAGCCCGCGAACAATCGCGCCGCGCGCACCCTCGCGCACTTCATCACGGTCCGCGACGCTTTCCGGCGCGCGACCGGGTCCGGCGCCCCCAGTTCGGCCGCCACACGCGCGCTTTGGCGCACCGTTGCTTCGGCGGATCGCGCACTCTTGCTCAGCGTTGACGACTCTTTCTTTCGTGTGCGTGCAACGGCCGCTCTATCGCGCTAGATTCTCCCCATGAACGCGTCGCGATTTGGCGATTTCGGTGGACGCTACGTCGCCGAGACGCTCATCCCAGCGCTCGAAGAACTCGAACGCGCGTACGCCGATTCCGCCAAAGACCGCGGCTTTCAAACTGAGTTGACGCGCCTTCTCAGAACTTACGTCGGACGCCCGACCCCGCTCACGTTCGCCGCGAATCTCTCTCGCCGCGCGGGATTCCGCGTTTACTTAAAACGCGAAGACCTGGCTCACACAGGCGCCCACAAAATCAACAACGGCATCGGCCAAGCGCTCCTCGCACGCCGTATGAAAAAGCGTCGCCTCATCGCCGAGACGGGCGCCGGCCAACACGGCGTCGCGACCGCCACCGTTGCGGCGCTTTTTGGATTTCCGTGCGACGTCTACATGGGAAGCGAAGACATCGCCCGCCAGGCGCCGAACGTTTCACGGATGAAACTCCTTGGCGCGCGCGTCATCCCGGTCGAGGCCGGCACCCGCACGCTCAAAGACGCCCTCAACGAGGCCCTGCGCGATTGGGTCACGAACGTCCAGGGTACGTACTACCTCATCGGCAGCGTCGCCGGGCCACACCCGTACCCAACCATCGTGCGCGATTTTCAATCGGTCATCGGTCGCGAAACCCGCGCCCAGATTCGACGCGCGGCCGGTCGCCTCCCGGACGTCGTGGTGGCGTGCGTTGGTGGCGGCTCAAACGCTGCTGGGATTTTCAAACCGTTCGAGCGCGAAGGGCGCGTTCGACTTGTCGGCGTCGAAGCCGCGGGCGACGGCATCTCGACCGGACGCCACGCCGCGACGCTCGCGGAAGGCCGCGTCGGCGTTTTTCACGGAATGCGCAGCGTTGTCCTCCAGGATGCCGACGGGCAGATTCGCGAGACGCACTCCATCTCGGCCGGTCTCGACTATCCAGGCGTCGGTCCGGAGCACGCATTTTGGAAAGAATCGGGGCGCGTCACATACATCTCCGCAACCGACAACGAAGCGCTCGCCGCCTTTCACGACCTCACGCGCCTCGAGGGGATCGTCCCCGCTCTCGAAAGCGCGCACGCGCTCGCCGCACTCCCAAAACTTTCGCGCGCCCTAGGACACCGCCTGACGCGTAAGAGCGTCGTCGTCGTCAACGTTTCTGGACGCGGCGACAAAGACCTCGCGACCGTGCTCGCCCGCGAGGCCAAGCCGTGAACCGCGTCACCACCGCTTTCGCAAACCGCAAGGCGTTCATCGTTTACATCACGGCCGGCGATCCAACCCTCGACGACACCGCGCGCCTCTTGCCCGCGATCGCCGCCGCGGGCGCTGACATCATCGAGGTTGGCGTCCCGTTCTCCGACCCAAGCGCCGATGGCCCGGTCATTCAACGCGCCGCCGAACGTGCACTCGCAAGCGGCACAACGCTTCGCGGTGTCCTCGACATGCTTCGCCGCACGCGCGCCCAAATCAGCGTCCCCATCCTCCTTTTCACCTACATGAACCCCATCGTCGCCATTGGAATCGACGCGTTTGCCTCGGCCGCGAGCGCCGCTGGCGTCGACGCGGTTCTCGTCGTCGACTTGCCGCCCGAAGAAGCGGCCGACCTTGACGCGGCCTCTGCGGCGCGCGCGCTCTCGCGGGTTTACCTCGTTGCCCCCACAACACCGCCCGCGCGAATCCGGCGCATCGCTCGCGCGTCGACGGGTTTCATTTACTTCGTGTCGATGACAGGCATTACTGGCGCGAATCTGGGCGGCCTCGAACCGGTCGAACGCGGTGTCGCGCAAATTCGCAAAGTCTCGCTCCTTCCTGTGGCCGTTGGGTTTGGCGTTGCAACGCCCGACGAAGCCGCGCGCGTCGCAAAAACCGCCGACGGCGTCGTTGTTGGGAGCGCCATCGTGCGCGCGCTCGCTGAAGACGCGACGCGAGGCCTGTCCCTTGTCCGATCGCTCGCCTCGGCCGTCCACAGGGCGCCATCGAAATAAAAAAAGGGCCCGGCATCGCCGAGCCCATTCTCGTCCCGCGCCTTTCGGGGCGCGCAGACTTCCTATCGACTTACCAGCGGTTTCCGCCACCGCCACGGCCGCCACGGCCATAGCCGCCACCGCCGCCGCCGCCACCGCCACCGCCGTAACCACCACCGCCACCGCCACGTGGCCGGTCTTCACGAGGCTTCGCCTCGGTGACCTTGATGTTGCGATTTCCAAGCGCGGTGCCGTCGAGCTCGCCGATGGCCTTCTTGCCGTCCTCGACGTTTCTCATCTCGACGAACGCGAAACCGCGCGAGCGGCCCGTGTCACGGTCCGTGATGATCTTCGCGCTCTCCACCTCGCCCGCTTTCGCGAAATAAGCCTGGAGATCCGCCTCCGTCGTGTCGTACGACAAGTTGCCAACATAAAGCTTCATACCCATGAGACACTTCCCTTCCTACCAGAGGACGTGACGTTTAGCCCTTCCTCAAGTCGAAAAAAACCTAGAACCATGTAACCCAAACAATACCTTCTGACGATCGTCGTGGTAGGCCCGACAAGAGGAAAGTAACCCGAAGCAGGCGCTATCAGTAAACGCGTCTAATTCGGCACTATACTCCAATTCAATTCAAAAAGGCACCAGAATCTTTTGGCGGCTTTTATGGGTCAAATCGCGGCTCCCGTCCCATCGGGCGTACCCGTCCGCGCTCCTATTTGACCCGCACCGCGAAGACCGACGCTGGCCAATCACCCCCCGACCACGTAACAAATCCGCCCGCATCGTCCGACGGGCCAGATGCGACGGCCGGCGCCGTCGGAAGGGTCGACGACACCGAGATTTCCGTGGAACCGCCGAACGGGCCGCCGTCCGACGTCGAAACCATGATTCTTCCCCCGTCTGCGAGCGGCTCAATCCAAGTCGCGATCGCGCGACCCGACGGCGACACGGCGATGTGTGCGCCACCCGCATCGGCCTGCGGACTGCTGAGGGCTGCCGGGGCGGTCCACGGCGCGCTGCCCACCATGCCGATTCGGAACTGCGACGCCCAAACGGCTCGAATGCCCGGTGTCGAGTCTTGCTCCCATAAGACGACCGCATCGCCGTTGCCCGCCATGCCCACCGTCGCGTTGCTTGCGCTCGACGTCCCAACGCTCACGGTTCCCGCGTCAGCCCACGCGGCGCCAGCATCTCCCGCGAGAAAGCTGTACCAAATCCGTGCCTCCGTCGATTGATCCGGTTGATCCCAAACAACGATGGCGTTCCCGTTCAAGTTCACCGCAACGCGCGGTCGGCTTGCGTTTGACGATGAACGATCGAGCCGCTCTGACGCGCTCGCCCACGCGACGCCGCTTGTGGACCGCCGCAAGAATACGCTGTCGGGGCCGGCCGCAGGGCCACTCGCAAACACAACAAACGCAGCGCCGCTGAGCGGGTTAATCGCGACGTCGGGTGTTCGTCCTCCCGCGTCGACGTCACTCGTGACCTCCCCCGCGTCGTTCCAAGCGCCACCCGGTCCCGGGAGCCGATTCCAGTAGATTCGCCCCTCCCGTTTCCACGTCGCGGCGCCCGCGCCAAGGTTATCGACCGCGATTCGCACGTCACCCGATGAAGACGTGCCACCCTGGCCCCGTTCGATCAAGTCCGGACCGCCGAAAACTCCGTCGATTCCGAAGGGCGATCCGTAAACGCGTGCCATCGTACCCTCCAGCCAAACGACCCAACCGTTGCCGCCCGCACCGACAGCAACTTGAGGAGCTGTCGGCAACGCGCCGCTCGTCGAGACGGCGCTCGCGGAGATCCATCCGCTGCTCGGAAGAAACCGCCGTCCCCAAACGCGGGGCGTCGATGCACTCGTCTGAATCCAGACGACCGTCGCACGACCAGCCTCATCGACGGCAACAGCGGGCGATTCCGCCGAGGACCCGCTGTCCAAGCTGATGACAGCGATCGACGACGCATCGGTCGCGAGTCCCGCATCGCCTGGTCCCGCATCGACTGGTCCTGCGTCGCTTGGTCCCGCGTCGCCGGTCCCGGCGTCAAAGATGCCCGCGTCTTCGCCGCCGGCGTCGCCCGCATCTGCGACGCATGTTGCGCCGAACGCAACGCACTGCCCGCCGCAACAGTCCTCGTCTTGCAGGCAGTCGCTGACCTCAGCGCAGGCAGTCGATGGTCTCGTGAACTGCCGGCAGCCGATCGAAAAAAAGAAGGTCGACGCGGCGAGCAGCCATCGCAACGAAATTGTCGTGGTCACCAGCCCTCCATGAAACGCAATCACGTTAACATATTACTGGCATATGACGCCTCGCCCGCCCCCGCGGCCTGCGCTCACGATCCCCTCCAATGCGCCAATCCCGTTTACCACGCCCATCAGAATCGCCTCTCTGAGCGGCTTGAATCTCAGCGCCTGAATCACGTTTTGCGCGGCTTCAAGGCCCGTCTCGAGTGCGATGCCGCACGTCAGGTTGTCCCACATGTCGGCCATTCCTTCGGAGAGCGCGCAAACGCTCATTTGCTGATAGCCCCCGACCATCTCAAGAGCGGCCGTCGCGATTGCCACCGCCGCCATTTGCGCTTTCTGAAGCTCGATCATGATCCCTATCCAAACGGGTCCGCCGATGATATCGACCCCCGCACCAATGATGTCGTAGACGCGAGACAGGGAATCGAAGATAGCCGTTACCCTAAATTCGCACGCGCCGCCGACGCCGGGGACAATCCCGATGAGCGTTCCCGTCCGCGGATCAATCGTGTGGTACGCGGCAACCGAGCCATCCGCCGGGATGACGTTTATGTTCGCAATGTTTGGCGCGAGGTAGCCATCCCACGTCGTTTTCAGCGCACCCGTAAATGGTGGTGCGGTGTACGGCAGAACCGCGACGAGCGCTTTCCCTTTGAGCATCGTCACCGCGTTCGTCGGCCCGGCTTCCTCGGCGATGGCAAGCCGCGCCGATCGTCGCGCCGTTGTCCGAAAAGCCGTCAGTCGGTTTTCGGTCATCGTGGCAAATTCGGTGAACGGAAGAATATCGAGGCGATTCACCACTTGATTGTTTTGCAGTTTTTTCACCTGCAACGTCGCGCGCGTCCCCGACTCGAAGGTGAGGGGGGCACCCGTTCGGTGGCGCGGGAGTTCGGGCTGAACCATGAGCGCTCCCTGCGGTGCGTTGTAAGACGGCTTTTCGAAAAGCGCGAGGCGGTCCGCCATCGGCAACGTGCTCTTTTTCGTCGCCTCTCGCTTTGAGATGCGCGATGTCAACCATTCGTCGAGCAACATCGCCGTCGTTGGCGATCCCCCTTCGAACGCGAGGGTGTAATTGCCGAACATCGCGAGCGTCATTTCGTCGATCGATTCCGGCGACGCCGTCCACCCAGCCGCGAACTTTTCAGGACCCGCGAGAACGCGCGTCACCGTTTTGTTCCCGATCCGCACGTCGATCCCAACCGACGCGAGTCGCACGGGGAGGGCAGGCGAATCGGGCACTTTGTAAGTCGTCGTCGTTTGGACCGTCGTATTGGCGATGCCCACGGTGACTGTGCGCGTCGCTCCCCCCACGCGCGGCGCGACATATCGCAGCACGTAAGAGCCTTTCGTAAACGCGCGGGCAAAACCGCGCGCTGCGATCGCGGCCTCGGCGGTGCTCGCGGCCAGAACCGCCGATCCGTGACTTGCCGCCGCGAGTGCGGTGAGCGTGCCCGTGTTTACCGTCCCAACGCCGATGAACACAGCCGGAGGGCCATTCCCAATGGTCTCGATCGAGGCGCTCCCCGGGGCGTCGGTCGGTTGGCCGTCGGTGATAAAGACGGTTGCCGACTGCCCATAGGAGGCCGCCGCAGAAAGCGCCATCCAAAGATCGGAGCCGAGACCGAACGCGGCGTTCGCGTTTGCCTCAAGCACCGCGGGGCTTGCCGTCCAATCGCCGCTCGCGACCAAACCAACGCGGACACCTGCCACACGAAACTCGACGCCCGGAATATCGATCGCGAGTTGGGTTGCGACGTTTCGAACGAGCGCGGCCATGCTCGTGCCTCGATACGCGGCCGGGATGCTGCTCGATGTGTCGAGGACAAAAAGGACGCGCGGCTTTCGCGGTCGCGTTTGGATGACCGTGACCCGCTGGGACTCACCTCCCTCCATGACGGCGAACGCACCCGCTGTAAGACCAAGGACATCGCGGCCGTTGGAGTCGGTTGCGGCGACACGAAGATTCACTTCCGGAAACGCTTGCACTGTCGCGCTGGCTGAAATCGACGTGACACGCGCAAGGGTCGCAGCGGGTGCCGGCGCCGAATCGACGACTGTGCCGTTTACGGTCACGCCCGCGTCACCCATCGTGATGATGTCGCCTGCGTTCGTGACGAGGCCGCCGACGGCAAGTGTCTCAGCGGTTTTCGACGACGGCACATCGATCCCGTGAAGTGAAATCGTCGGGTAGAACGGTCCAATGCTTTCGAGCGGGCGCATCAGCATGTCTTTCAGCTTCATGGTCGGAACGAATGCAATGTTGAGCTGACGCCCGGCGACGTCGGCGAGCTGCCACGTACCGGCCGCAAGCGTTTTCTTCCGCTGCGTGTTGGCAGCGCTGATTCCCCAGAGGGTGACCTGCACCGTGGGCGTTTCGCCCGCGTCTTGAACCGAAGTCGGCGACGTGGTCGTAAACGTGTCACCGACCGAGGCGTCGGGTACGTGCGGATTTGCATAGGTGACGCCGCCGTCGATCGTGAGGCGCACGAGCGGCCAGCTTCTCAGCGACGACCAGTCAAAGGGAGAACCCGTCCACGCCGTGTCTGGAATTGCCGCGAGGACAGCGTTCCCGATCGCATCGCTCTCGCCGCCATCGACGTCGATCGGACCCGCGTCAATCGGCGTCGCACCGGTCGCGCGCATCCAACGTTCAATCTGCGCACGGCTGGCGTCGGGCGAAAACGTGAGAGGGTACGGCCGTTCGATCGCCGTTCGCGCCGCCGCCGCACCGCCGAGGATATTTCCGGCGACGACTTCGGCTGGGAACCCCGCATCACGGTAAAGGTCCGCGAGGATCTCCGCTTTCTCGCGGAGCGTCGCGACGCCGCTTCGCATCGCCGCGCGCGTGCCGAATCGCGTGGCGGTGGCATTGTCGCCGAACGACGTCGCCGTCGCGGGGAGCGGCACGAACGAGTCACGGACGAAGGCGAGGATTCGATTCGGATCCCGCGATGCCGCGACGCGCCTCGCCTCGGATGGCAAGTGGTCGGGGCTCGTTCGAATCGCCGCCTGGATTTCGCTCCAGGTGTCCGCGACGGGGTCGGTCGGTGGCGCCGACAGCTTCTCATCGCTACAGCCAACGCTGACGGCAAGAAAAGCGGGGATTATATGAAGTCTCATCGATTCTCCTCCTGCGACGTGACAGTGCAACGGGACTGCCAGGCCAAACATCCTGAAATCACATTGGATTCCGTCTCAGGCCAGGAGATGGCCGCGCGCGGCGCGATCGTTTAGCACGCGCTTCGAGTCATGAATCGATCTCGTGGGGGCGTCGATTCGATGACCAGGCCTTACACAAATTTGCGATCCGAAGTCGGTCGATTGGGTTACGATGGCGTCGCGGTGAGCCTCGTTGCGAAGCGAGGAACTGGCGTAACGTCCTAGAATCACAAGGGTGCCCCCGTAGCTCAGCTGGACAGAGCGGCGGTTTCCTAAACCGTAGGCCCCGTGTTCGAGTCACGGCGGGGGTATTTTTTCGGCGTCCTCAGCAGAAGCCAGTGGCTTCTGCGTGCCGAAAAAATGGGTGAGCCCTGCTTGCAGAGGCGAACCCCACCAACGTTTTCCCAAGCGTGGACCCGAACACGTGAGCGCGACGGGCACGGAGCGCGAACCCCACCAAGACGCATTAAGAAACTACGCGGCTGCCGCGCAACATTCGTCGAGAGCCTCCGTCTCTTAGATGACGAAGGAAGACAACCGAAACAGCCACCGAGGGAAAAAATGAGTAATGTCAATGCATGCACGAAAGTTTTCTGCGCGGCCGCCTACCTAATCCTCATTGGGTGCGGAGGACAGGATCGCGGCGATCAAGTGACCGGAACAATTCCGCCGGGATTTCCCGAGATCGACAGCGGGACTCAACTCATCGACGCTGGGGCACCAACAGCGAGCGATGGAGGGCGTCATCCAGATGTCGTCGTTCCACCCGACGCGGGAGCACCGTCGGGGCGCGACGGTGGGACCGGCTCTGACGCGGGGCAAGACGCGGGCGCGCGCGTGGATGCTGGAACCGACGCGGGAGCGCGTCCTGACGCCGGGCAGGATGGTGGCACGCGACCAGACGCGGGAACCGACGCAGGCGTTCGCATCGACGCCGGTGCTGACGCCGGAACATCGCTCCAAGACGGCGGCTCCGACGCAGGATCAACTCAAGACGCAGGGACCACCACCGACGCGGGCAACGGCATCGGCACGGCTTGCTCGACCTATGCCGACTGCGCCAGAGACCTCTGCTGCGCGGCCGGCGCAAACCGATGCGCGCGCCCCGACCTCGCCTGGACGCAACTCACTTCGATGCCCAACACGACGCGCGCCGGTCACGTCGCCATCTTCCGCGAATCAACCAGCGAGATTCTCGTCCACGGCGGTTTCGACGGGACGACCGGCCGCAGCGACGTCATGACCTATTCAGCCGCGCGCGGCTGGAACACGCTCACGACGTCCGGCACGGCGCCCGCGCGCAGTTACCACACCGCCGTCTACGACAAACAAACCGACCGAATGATCCTCTTCGGCGGCTACAGCCCCGCGCTCACAAACGAAATCTGGGCCCTTGACCTTTCGCAGCCGACGCCAACGTGGTCGCAGCTTTCCCCAACAGGAACGCCGCCCGCAGCGCGCCAAGTCCACTCCGCCATCTTTGACAGCGTAAATCGCCGCATGATCGTTTACGGCGGTAACACCGGTGGCTGGGGCACGGGGATGAGCGACGTATGGGCCCTTTCGCTGCCGATCGGCGGCACGCCGTCATGGACGCAGCTTCCACAGAGCGGCGTTGGTCCGAGCGGACGCGCCTATCACACGGCGATTTACGACGCCGCAAACCAACGAATGATTACTTACGCGGGCTACAGCGGCACCGGCTATTTGAACGACGTTTGGGAGCTTTCGCTCTCGATCGCAACTCCAGCGTGGAGCCGCGTATCAACGTCGGGCGCTACCGGATGGTGGCGTACCGGCAGCACCGCCGTCTACGATTCCGCCCAACAACGAATGGTCGTTTTCGCCGGGTCGTACGGCGGCCCGATGCAGGATGTGCAAGCCTTGACGCTCCCAGCAAGTGGAACGGCCATCTGGTCGCAGCTGATCGCGCCGTTGCCAGTGCCCGGAATACGAACAACCCATGCCGCAGTTTTCGACTCCACGCGTGTCGAAATGTTTATCGTGGGCGGTTTTAACGGGAGCGCCGGACTTGGCGATGCATGGGCTCTCTCGCTTGTAAACTACAACTGCCACTGAGCGGGGCTTTTTCGGTCACCCTCATGGCATAAAACTTCGCGCTCTAGTAACGTTGCCGACGGTTCGTAACGCGAGGAGGTGCCCCGATGAATCGCTACGTCGTGATCGGCTTAATTCTTTTTGTTTCGCTCAACGTAACCGCGGACGAAAAACCAAAAACGCCTGCGCCGGCGAAAGCCGCACCCGTTTTGAAGGGCGCGGGTTCCGTTGACCTCGAAGATCTCCTCGCAAAAAACCCGATCCCAGCCGACGCAAAAGGTCCGCTACACCTCGTGCCGATCGCGCGCGGCCGAGCCCCCGGGAGCGGCGTCCCGTATCAAGTTGCGGGCCTCCACGCGCGCGGCGAGCTCCCGCTTCACTTCCATCGGCGTCGCGCTGAAATCGTTTACGTGATTGCGGGGGGCGGCACCTTCACACTGGGTACCGAGTCGATCACGCTCAAGCCAGGAATGGTCCTCCACATCCCCGCAAAGACGCCACACGGCTTCAAGCTCGACGCGGACGGGCGCGTTTTCATCGTCACGGTCGGACCGTTCGATCCAAAAGATTTCGTCGGTGTCGGGGCGTCGAGAAAGGCGGTCCTTCAGAAGATTCTCATGAGAAAGGGCGGCATCATGAACGTCTTCGGTGGAACCGCCGGCGATATGGGCGAAGGAGGACTCGGCGGTGTTGGGGTCGGCCGCGGACGAGGCGCGGACCGTCGCGACTTGAAGAGTTCTGAGGAAAAGCAAAAGAGCACAATCAAGACGCGCGGTTCGAAGCCGGGCGCGAAGGAGCGCGAACCCGACGACGTCGTAACCCCATCGACGAAAGAGTGACCGCGTCGCGCGCCATGTGCGCACAATCCCCCTTTTCACGAGATACCGTGTCACGTCGTGCGGACCAAACAGCGCGCTTGAAGGCGCGTTCCTTCGTGACAGCGACACGGTCGCGCGTCATCGCACGGAAATTCCAGTTCGCGCCATCGGCCCCGCTCTTGCGATAGCGGTGGGTCAACGAGGCGGGGCAGAGTGCCTGCGGTCTCGGGGAAAAAGGAGAAAACAATGTCTACGAATTTGAACAAATATGTTGCGATTGCTTTTGCTGGTATCGGCGCCGCGTGCAGCGGACAGACGGTCCCGTCGACCGGTGAGGCGACATCGACCGTACAGCTTGGGCTTTCGAAGTCGTCGATCTGCCCGTTCCCGGGCGGCTTGCAAGGGTTCTTTTGGTGGATTCAACCGCACGGTTCGAAGAACATCGTGCCGGTTGGTGTCTCACTTGCCGACATCGAAGCGTTTTGTTCAGGCGCGCGCGGCTACTTGAAGCGCGTACACCTGGCACCCGGCGACTACGAAATCATCGCGCAAGCGAAAGACGCGAACAGGAACGTCGTGAACGATGTCGAAGCGAGTTACGACGCCTTCACGGTGGGCGCCGGTGCGTCGACGCCGGTCTTCAAATCGTTCGTCCCCGCGAGCCAACCGAGGAGTTACGGCGATTCACCGACTGGCGGCGCTGAAGCGATGTTCGACGCAACCGGCGACGACGCGCTCGTCTGCGGTACGACGCCGATGATGGCCGACGGCTGCTGCTGCCCATCGTCGTGCAAAGGCGAATCGGTCGTCGGTTGCTCCCGCGCCGTCCGCAATGGTGTTTGCACCGGCTGGACGAATCCCTGCGGCTGCTAATCGGCCAGACAACTCCATATTGCAACGAATCACTTAATACTTTTATTGACAGCCGCCGCGTGTTCGGTTTCGATATCGCGCGCTGGGGGCGAAGTCTTCACACGAACACCCCAGTTGCACGCGAGAAAGGTGGAATCATGAAATCTATCGATCACCGCAGAGTTTATCGACTCCCGTGGAGCTTGCCCGATAACCCGGTCGCGTGGCTCGAACCGACGTCGCAATGCAACTTGTCGTGCGAAGGGTGCTACCGCGAAAACGTGAAAGACGGCCACCTCGCGCTCGATGAGATCGAACGTCACCTCGACATCTTTCAGCGCGACCGAAACCCAGACGGCATCTCAATCGCGGGCGGCGACCCGCTCACGCACCCGCAGATCGTCGAGATCGTCACGGCGGTCGCGCGTCGCGGGCTGAAGCCGATCCTGAACACGAACGGCGTCAAGCTCGAAGAGCCACTTCTTCGCGAACTTCGGCGCGTCGGCCTCAAGGCGGTCACGTTCCACATCGATTCAAAACAAGGTCGAAAAGGCTGGCGCGGGAAAAACGAAATCGAGCTCTGCGCGCTGCGCGAACAGCTCGCACGCACCGTCGCGAAAGTTGGTGGCATCACCTGCTCGTTCAACCAAACGGTTTACCCCGACACGCTCGACCAAGTCCCAGACGTCGTCCGCTGGGCCGCCGACAACATCGACATCGTGCAGGTCGTGGTCTTCATCCTTTACCGCTCCGCGCGCCTCGACGGCCCGTTCCACTACTTCGCGGGCGGCAAAAACGTCGACATGCAGGTCGTACCGTACATCACCGAGGGCACGAAGGCCGTCTACAAAGACCTCAAAGCCGACGACGTCATCGCGAAAATCCGTGAGGCTGACCCCCTATACGCGCCGGCCGGGTATTTGAATGGCACCGAAGACCCGACGTCGTTCAAGTGGACGTTGGCGGCGCGCTTCGGCCAACGGGGAAAATCGTACGGCTACGTCGGACCGCGCTTTATGGAAGTCGGGCAAGCGGGACACCATCTTTTGACGGGGCGCTACATGGGATATTCGCCGCGCTGGATTCAGCGGATGGGCCTCCCGCTCCTCGCGGCGGCGCCGATTGAACCCGGCCTCAAGGGGATCGCGAAACGATTCGCGCGCGACGTCGTGCGAAACCCGTTTGTCCTTACGAAGGGGTTGCACGTTCAGGCGTTCATGATCATCCAGCCGATCGACGTCCTCCCCGACGGTCGACAAAGCATGTGCGATTCATGTCCCGACATGACGGTCTACGATGGGCGTCTCGTCTGGTCGTGCCGCATGGAGGAACTGCGCTGCTTCGGCACCTTCGTGCAAACCGTTCCGCGTCCCGACGCAACCACGAAAAAAAAGGCGGCGCGCCCCGAGCCGACAATTCGCGCGCGTGGCACCTTGCCCACGCCGACCGACGCCTAAGAACGTGCGTAATTAGCTGATTTAGCGTGTTTTTTCGCCACCCTTGATGGGCTCGCACTTGACGGGGCACGGCGTCGTAATGCAGCGAATGACGTTCTCTTGGCCCTTGGGACACGCGCCGGAAACTTTGCCACCCGGCCGCTTTCCCTCACCGAGCCCCTTAATCCAATCCTGCGCGCCGCTCGCGAGCTTGTTGAACGCGCACGACGACGTACCGAGCTTCCCGTCCGTCCCCTTCCCCGCGAACACGAGGTACGACTCGCCCCGGCTAAACGACGTTCCGCACGCCGCGCCGCTCGTTCGCGCCGAAACGCGCACCGCCGCCTTGAGATTGCCCTTCCAATAGGTGTCGACCTTGAAGGTGTACGTGCGTGACAACGGCATCAGCTTTTGCGACGCCGCCGGACTGACGGCCGTCACTTTCCCAAGGAAAACCGCGTCAAATTTCTTCGCGTGTTCCTGAACGTCCGTGGACGGCGGCATGCATCGGCACGCATCCGCGCGCGACGGCACAAGCGCGACAGCCAAAGACGCCATCGCGGCCAACGTGACGGCGCCACGAACAAAAGTTACCTGACCTCTGCGACTCAGTTTTTTCATGGTGACCTCCTGTTTCCTTCTTTGACGCAAGCGGCCACCGTTTTATTCAATCACCGGCGCTTCCCGCCCCTACCGCGGGGACCAATCGGCCGCCGGATCGGGAGCGAACGAAACGCCATACGCAACGATCGGCGCATCGGCCGCGTCTTTCTGCGCAAATCGCCAGCGCCGCACCTGCGCGCGCACGCACGCCGCCATTTCGACGTCGCGCACGGAGTCTTCGTCAATGCCCTCGTCCTCGACGCGACCCCCGTCGCCAATCGCGAATCGAATCACGTAGCGCCCCGAGAGCCGCGCATTTCGTTTCAGCGCCCGCTCGTAACAGGCTTTCACGCCGCCGAGCGACAACTTGATCCGCCGGCGAATTGCGTCGCCCGCGTCGATCGACTTCAAGTCGATCTCAACAGCGCCACGCGCGGTCTTGGCGCCACCGCCCATCGAATCGACGTTCGACGCGGCTTCGCGAAGCCCACGAATCGCGACCCGAGGCAAATCGACGGACGCGGCAACCGTGTCGGAAACCCGCGTCGCGGCTGCGATCGAGCGCACTGACGCGAGCGCCGTCGCCATCTCGGCGCGCCGACCGGTCTCGGTCATGAGCCGCGCTAAATCGTCGTCGACGGGAGATTCCGCGCGCGACGACGCGCCACCAAGCGCCGACGAAAGCGCCGCATCGATCCGCGCCGCGATCATGCCGCGATCGACGCCTTCAACAACGCGCGTCAAGTTTCGAACCACATCGATGATGAACGCATCGGCCGCTGAATCGGCTGTTGCAGCGTGCCGTTTTATAGGATGCCGTGCAGCCTGCACCAGCGCGCGGTCGAACTTCACACCGGTGACAGCCGTCGACGTTTCACGGCGCGCCACAGCGTTCGCGAACTCAAGAACAGCCGAAATCGAACCGCGTCGCGCCTCCCAAAAACCTGTCCCGCTTGAACGACGACTCACGGTCGATTCCACGCCGATCGCGTGTGCAACGAGCGCCCCCCCGAGCGTCAGCGCCATCACCGCAAGCCCGCGCGGATGCGATTCCCCGCGCTTCGCGGCTCGCCCGTCAAACACCTTTCGAGTGCGCACCTCTACCACCAAGTCCTACACTAGCCCCCCAAAAAGCGGATCGCAAAAAATCGGATCGCGATGACCGGAACCCGCGGAGCCGCTCGATGTACACGCCACAACTCATCTCTGGTAAACGTCTCCCATGCACGCGCTTCACCGCGCCCTCGTCATCACCGTCGCGTTTCTCCTGGGCGCGCTTGTGCTCGTTACGATTTTGCAAACCCTCGATCGCGCAGACGTCCCCGCGGTGACAACCGGCATCGCGACGACGATCGCGGTCTACCTCGCCTTTACGCCGCTTCCGCGCCGCCATCGCCTCGTTGCGCCCGCGCTCGCGCTCGTCACCATGTTCGTCTCGCTCCTCTATTTTTTCAGCGCGTTTTGGCGCTCATCGTGGACGCTCTCCCTCGCGCTCGTCTGGGGCGCCGCGTACCTCTTTGGATTTGGCGTCGGGCGCACGTCGGAGCCGTCCCACGACGAGAAAGATGCGTCGTGAACCGCGCGCTCGCCTTCGTCATCGTGCCGCTCACGCTGCTTCTCGTGCAGTTCGCGCTTCCGTACGGCCAGACGCGCGTCGAGGACCAGCGTTTCACGCCACTCGTCGGCAAGTGGCTCGACAACCCATTGCCGCCCGTTCAGGGTTACGCCTTCACGAACGTTCCCGGCGTTCCCGAGGTCGTCAAAGAGGTCACAAAGAAAATCGGCAAACAAGAACCGGCGCCCGCACCCATCGCGCTCGAGCTCAGCGACGACATCATCGATAAGGCGTGCGACGGCCAAGCGCGACCCGCAAGCCACCCACACGGCGTTTTCACGCTGCCGCTCGAAGACACGCGCCCCGTCGTCATCAACGGCTCGGGCAGCCTCCACCACGTTTCGTACTTCGCGACGACGCGCTGGATCGAGCGCCTCGGCGTTCCGTACGCGCTCGTGCAGATCGACGCGCACGACGACTCACGCGACGAAATCCATCGGTCGATTCAGCGCGAAGGGCGCATCGACTGCGGCAACTGGATCACATGGCTTGTGCGCAAGAGCTCGCTCCTCTCGCACGTTTTCGTTTTCGGAAAGTACTTCGCGACCGGCGCCGGCGAGCACAACTTCGCACGCTGGGCGACGCGCGAACTCGCCGAAGGCCGTTTCGATCTTTACCCGTACCCGCGCCGCCCCGAAGCGCCGCCCCGCAACCGCGAATTCTATTATTCAAACGGCTACGACATCGTTCATTCCCTCGTCCGTGGTTATCGCGCTGACATCGTTGGAACGCTGCTCGGACGCGGCGGCCGCCTCATCCTGCACCACTCGGTCGACGAAGCGATCCCGCTCATCGGAACCCGCATCCAAGAAAAGTATGTCTACATTTCGATCGACCTCGACGTCTTAAAAAAAGAGTTCATCACAACCGACTGGGACAACGGCCCGATGACGCTCGACGTCCTGAAATCGCTCATCCGCGAAATCGCACGCACGCACACGATTCTCGGCGCCGACATCTGCGGAATGTCCGCGAAGGCGAAAACCGACGAGACGTCCGTGAAAACCGTGGCCGAGGTCTATCGATTCCTCATGGAGACGCTGAAGGAGCAGTCGGAGTGACGCTCGGCCGCATTATCCCGTGGGCCGTGTCGGCGGTCCTTGCGGTCGTCGCGTCGTTCGCGATTGGCTTTCACTGGAGCGACCCGATGGTCACGCGCGAATGCGGATGGCTCGGCGACGTGGGGCGCGCGCTCATCGACGACATTTTCGACGTCAAGTTCGTGAAAGACACGCTTTGCCCCGCGTCGTGGGGAATCGAAGCGCCCGCGCTTGGCCTTTTTATCTTCACGGGCGGCGTCCTCGCGCTCGTGCGTCGCCCGCCCGCATGGATGCGCGTCTTCGCGGTTGTCACGGCGATCGTCGCGTCGGCTCTCGTCACCGACAAGTTGTCGTCGCAGTACGCGACCGAGACGGCCAACTGCCACATCATCGTCCTCTTTATCGCGATGGCGTTTGGAATCGCCGAGGGCAAGCGCGCACAAATTTAATTTCAGTCGTTCACATGATAACGTGCCGATGTGCGAGGCTCTCAAAAAGCGATGGCCTTGATGTGGCTCATCCAGGCCGCTGGGGCGCACGCCCGCGCGGGCGACGTGACCAAAAACGACGAACTCAAAGACGAGCTCGACCTCTTGCGCGAAGAGGCGCCGCTTGGCGTCGTCGTTGCCGCAACGAAAGTTCCGCAAGCGCGTCGCGATGCGCCAGCGCAAGTCGTTGTCATAAGTGGCGAGGATTTGCGGCGATTCGGCTATCGCACCGTCGCCGAGGCGGTGCGCGGACTCGCGGGTTTTTTCGTCGCACCCGGTCGCGACTTCGATCAAATTGGCGCGCGCGGACTGGCACTCCCGGGGGATTTCAACACGCGGCTCCTCGTCACGCTGAACGGGCACACGATGAACGAGCTTTGGAACAACTCGAGCGCGCTCGGTGAAGACCTCGGGCTCGACATCGGCCTTGTCGACCGAATCGAGGCGGTGCTTGGACCAACGTCGAGTCTTTACGGCGCCGGCGCGTTTTTGGGCGCGGTCCACATCACGACAAAAACCGGCGCAGACCTGAATTGGGCGCGGGCTTCAGTCGAAGCGGCGAGTTTCGGCGTCGCGCGGGCAAGCGCAACGGTCGGCAAGGGGTTTGGAAAAGGTTTCTCGTTTCTCGTGAACGCCTGGCACTTGGGGCGCGAAGGTGAGCCGCTCTTCTTCCCAGAGTTCGCGTCGACGCCAACCGCCGGTTTCGCGCCCGCCCTCGCCGATCGCACGTGGGCGTTCGGTTTCCTTGCAAACGTGAAGCTCGGCGATTTTACGCTCCACGGGAAAATCCACACGCGTGACCAGGGGCTTGCGTTTGCGCCGTTCGCGACCGAGTTCGCGAATCCGAAAAACGCGTTCGATGAGCGCCGCGGGTTTGTCGAGCTCCGCTTCGATCGGCGCTTACTTTCCAAAGGCTTTCCCGCCACACCGAACATCGATCTCTCTGCGCGCGTCTACGTCGACACGTATCGGTACGGCGATACGCTCGCCTACACCGATGGCGTCGCCCCGCTTGCCGAGCGTTACCTCTTTCGCGACCTCGGCGAGGCTGATTGGTTTGGCGCCGAAGCCCGCGTCCTCGTTGGTTTTGGGCGCGCAACCCGTCTGCTCGTTGGCGCCGAATACCAAGACGTGTTCAACGTCCGTTCACGTTCGTTCATCCCGACTGAGTTCTATTCACCGCTGCCCAGCGACGCGCGCGACCAAACCATCTCGACGCCATTTCGCACGGCCGCCGCGTATCTATCCGACGAGGTTCGGCCGATCGACGGACTCACGATCGTCGGCGGCCTTCGCTTCGACCACAACTCGCGCTTCGAAGGCGCGCTGTCGCCGAGCGGTGCTCTTATTTTTCGGCTGAGCGAAACGGCCCGCGTGCGCTTTATTTACGGCGCGGGATTTCGTTATCCATCTGTTTACGAAGCGTATTTCGACGACGGCGTCGACATCGCGGCAAACCCAAAACTCATGCCGGAGCGTGTCCACGCGTTCGAAGCCGCGTTCGAGCAGAACCTGCGTGAAGACCTCACGTTCCGAACGAGTGGTTTTTACAGCCGCGTCGAGAACCTCATCCAGCTCAAGACGGTCGACATCGATCCGGCGCCAGACGCGGAATCGCTGCGCAAACAGTTCCGAAACACATCCCCGCTCGCGCACCTCTTTGGCGGCGACGCGCGGCTCGACTACGTACCCAAGTACGGTCTTAGGGCGTATGCATCACTCTCGATCCAATCAACGAGCCTCGACGGAAAGAACCTCCCGAATGCCCCGCTCGTCCTTGGCTCGGCTGGCTTCTCCGCGCCGCTCGTCAAAGACCGCCTCTTCGCGGGGCTTGAGCTTCACGTCGTTGGCAAGCGCCAAAACGCCGACAACACGGGCGAAGTCGCGCCGTACGCCCTCGTGAACTTCCACCTTCTCACGGTCAAGGTTCTCGAAAAACTGTCGTTCTCCGCGCGCATCCAAAACCTCCTCGACGCGCGATACGGCGAAGTTCCGAGCATCGAGCGTGCTTCGCTTTCGGCGATTCCGAGCCCGCGTCGAACGTTTTTTATGCGCCTCGACGCCGAGATGTAAATGAAACGCCCACCGCGACCTTTCTCGGCGGATGAGGTCGCGCGATTCATTCGCGCCATCAAGCTCGCGCACGTGCCCGGGATAAGGGTTCGCGACGCATGCGCGAAGTACGGCCTTAACCCGCGCCATTTTGCGCGCGCGCGACGTGAGCTGGCGGCCGAGTCGTATTGGACGGGCGACGATGTTGTCATCGCGGGGCTCGTTCGTTCGCCGGCGACTGTCGCCAACCTCATCGCCTTCATCGAGTGGGTTGATCGCGCAACCTGGACCGAAGCCGAAGTCATCGCAGCGCTCAAGCGGGCAGAAACAGTAGGCCTCGTCGCAGAAAACGGCGGGAAGTGGCGCCTCATCGGCGATTGGCCGTGAAAAGAGGACGGCCCCGATAGTCGCGGACTCTCAGCCGCTACTTCGTCGGAAGAGGAGGAGGGACCAAAAAAGGACAGACCGTGCACCGACTGGCGTAATGGTATATGGGTCTACAGATCCTGTTCTTACTTTTGCAGGGCCGTATTTGCCGGCACCACCAGCATACTTGCCCAACTGGACCCGGGCCGGGGCCAAATCCTGCATCAAGAGGAAGAGGGGGATGGTTGGTCGACCCAAACCACGTCCACTTTGTTGGACAACTGTTCGGACGAACGGGCGCACATCCGGACACGAGGTTAATCTCCTGCGCAACGTCATCGATCACGCCAGCTACGTCCGATTCGGAAGGCTCACCCGATACTGGACCCGACGGCCCGCAGGCTGACAGCCCGAAACCAACTCCCCAGAAAAGAAGAAACCGCGTCAACATCACGTCCTCCCTTCTTACGCCCCCCGGTTAATGCCGAAGCATCCGGCGTTCCACGTGAAGCGGCCGGATTAACCCTGTTTTCTCGGTGTCGTGAACCGTATTCCAACAAACCCAATTCCAATGCATTGGAATACATTGGAATGCCTAAGGTTCTAACGGTCGTATCTACGTCAACCAAGTATTTCACTCATTGCGGTTGCCGGGCGGCAGCGGCCGGGCTAGGATTCGTCTTCATGAACTCGCTGAAATCGCCGCCCCGAAAACTTGCCCGCCGAAACGTTCGCACGTTCGGCCAAGGGATGACCGAGTACATCATCATCGTCGCGCTCATCGCGATTGCCGCGATCGGCGTCGTAACGCTGTTCGGTGACCAGATTCGAAACCTGTTCACGTCGAGCGAACCCGCGCGCGACGACCGCCGAGACGAACGACGCGACGACCGCCTCGACGGCCGCGGCGAAACACGCAACGTGCGCCGAGGCGAAGTGCGTCGCGAACGCAGCGATGAACGCCGTGACGAAAGGCGTCGTGACGATGCGCCCCGCAGCGAAGAACGTCGCGATCGTTGAGGGGACCCACCTTGCGAATAACTCAGCGCTCAGGCGGCATCGCGGCAACGATAGCCGTCGTCTTTTCGAGTGGCTGCGCGGCGAGGAATGGAGTTCGCTATGAAAAAGGGTCGCTTGCGGAATCCTCGTCGTATCGCGCGACCGTTGACGCTCGTGCTTCGCAACTGCTGAACGGCCAATGGGTCACGGGGCTCGCGGTTGGGCTCGTCACGCCCTCGGGTGTCGAAACGTTTGGGTACGGACGCGTTGACGCCGCGACTTCGAGGGTTCCCGATGCCAACACCGTCTTCGAAATCGGTTCCATCACCAAAGTCTTCACGGGGCTTCTCCTCGCTGAGGCGAATCGTCGCGGCCTCGTCGCCCTGAACGCCCCGCTCGGCCAATGCCTCCCGAGCGCGACAATCCCAGCCAACGCAGCCGTTGCTCGCATCACGATGGCGCAGCTCGCAACGCACACATCGGGCCTCCCGCGGTTGCCAGCGAATCTGAGACCCCGCGACCCAGCGAACCCTTACGCAGACTACTCCGTGAGCGACCTTTATCGCTATCTCGGTTCGCACGTGCTCGCGCGTGAACCGGGAGCCACCTATGAATACAGCAACCTCGGGGGCGGATTGCTCGGGCACGCCCTCGAGGTCTGCGGCAAATCGGATTATGTAACGCTCGTTAAAGACTGGATCACATCCCCGCTCGGAATGACCAGCACCTCGATCGCGCTCACGGACGAGATGCGGAGCCGTCTCGCGCGCGGCCACGACGCGGACGGTTCGCCCGTTGCGAACTGGGATTTAACAACTCTCGCAGGCGCGGGAGGCCTTCGCTCGACGGTCTCAGACCTCGTGCACTTTCTTCAAGCGAACATCAATCCATCAAAGGAACCGATCTCTCAAGCGATAAGCACGACGCAAAAAGCACGCCGTGACCGTCCCGGGGGCAAGATCGGGCTCGGATGGCACATTGGATTTCGGTCGCCAACCGACGCCGAAATTCGATGGCATAACGGCGGCACGGGCGGCTACCACAGCTTCATCGCGTTTGATCCGAGCGCGAAGGTCGGTGTCGTGGTTCTCGCAAATTCATCGGCGCCGATCGTCGACAAATTGGGTGTCTCCCTAATCAACATGCTTCGACGACAGCCCCATTCATTCGCGATCCCGCCCAGCGTCCGAATTGACCCGCAGATTCTCGATCGCTACGTCGGTCGCTATCAACTGGTGCCGACGTTCGTCATCACCGTGACGCGCGAAGGCGCTCGATTGTTTGCACAGGCGACCGGTCAATCGAAGTTTCGCGTTTTCGCTAAGAACAAACGCCGCTTCTCGTATCGCGTCGTCGACGCCGAGATCGAATTTGAAACAGGCGCCAATGGGCCCGCCTCGATCCTCATCCTCCATCAAGGCGGACAGAGCCAGCGCGCCTCGCGACTGCCGTGATTGTTGGACCACCGCTTGCGCCCGCGAGCGTCCTATAATAGGAGGTGGCGGTTACGGCGATGACGACTCCTACTCCCATAAAGCCGATTCGTGTCGGCGAACGCGCACGCATCACGGTGAAAGACCCGCGCGGGCCACGGCACGTCAAAGGGACTATGGTCATCGTCGACAACCCGCGATCGTCGAACATCTTCCTCGGGTTCTTTAAGGGGATCGTTTTCCTTCTCACGGTTGTCGGCGTTATGGGCGCGTTCGGCGCGGGCGCGGTCTACCTTTTCTTTTCGTTCAATCTGCCGCAGGTCGGCGAATGGAAGCCGAAGGTCGACACGAAAATCTACGCCCGCGACGGAACGCTCATCGGTGATTTTTACGACGAGGTCGATGGCCGCCGCGAGCCGCTGCCTGTCGCGAAGATTCCGACGCGCGTCATTAAAGCGTTTCTCGCGGCCGAGGACGCCGAATTCTTTGACCACGAGGGGTTTAACATCGTGTCGATCGGGCGGGCGCTCGTCGAAAACCTGCGGGCCGGGCGGACGCGGCAAGGCGGGTCGACGATCACGCAGCAGGTCGCGAAGGGCTACTTCGCGAAAGAGCGCGCGCTCAAGCGAAAGGTGCGCGAGCTTATCGTCGCGTCGCGCATGGAGCGGCAGTTTTCAAAAGAGGAGATTCTGTCGCGCTATTTGAACGGCGTTTATTTGGGGCACGGAGCGTCGGGCGTCGAGGCGGCGTCGCAAAACTATTTTGGCAAAGGCGTGCGCGATTTGACGCTCGGTGAGGCGGCGATGCTCGCGGGGTTGCCGCAGGCGCCATCGGAATATTCGCCGGCTGTGAATTTCGACGCGGCGAAGCAGCAACAGAAAAAAGTTCTCGAGCGCGGCGTCAAAAAGGGGTTTTTTACGCGCGAAGAGGCCGACGCGGCGATGGCCGAGAAGATTGAAATCCACAAAGAACGCCCCGATGTCTTGCGCGAGGTCGTGCCGTATTACACCGAGCACGTGCGCCGCGACCTTGAGCAGCGCTACGGCAAAGACCTTCTCTATGGAGGCGGGCTGCGCGTCGAAACGGCAGTGGACGTGAAAAAACAGCTCTACGCGCAAGACGCGATCGTCGCCGGAATGATCAACATGGACAAAAAGGAGGGCTGGCGCGGGGCGTGGATGAAGCTCGCGCGGAGCGAGTGGCCGGCGTTCATCGCGAAGCAGAAGAACTATTACGGCGATTTGTCGAAGTCGGGGCTCATGCCGGGGCGCGTCTATTTGGGGCTCGTGACGGGCGTCGGCGCGCGCGGGAAGATCGTTAAGATTGGCGATCATGAAGTCGTCGTGGCGGGCGAGAGCGCGCGCTGGACGGGCGGGCGTTATCACGAGGGCGACGTCATCGACGTCGAGCTTGCCGATGCGCCGAAAAAAAAGCCCGTACGGCGCTTGAAGAAGGACGAGCCGCCGCCGCCGGAAGACGGCAATTTACTCGATCGAGCCGGAGTCAGGGTACGTCGCCGCGATGGAGGGCGGGTACGATTTTGATTCGGATGAGCTTAATCGGTCCGTGCAGTCGTGCCGACCCGCGGGGTCGTCGTTCAAGCCGCTTTATTACAGCGCGGCGATCGAGAAGGGGTATCACGTCGCGCAACCGATTCTCGATATTCCGCGGTCGGAGTACGATTATGTACGAAAGCAAAACTGGACGCCCGGAAACATCGACGAGGAATACGCGGGCGAAGTGACGCTCGCACGGGCGATCATTGCGTCGAAGAATGCGCCGTCGATTCGGGTGTTTGAGTACGTCGGGATTCAAGACGCGCTCGACTGGGTGCGAAGGCTCGGGATTTCGACGCGCATTGCGGCCGACAAATCGAGCGCGCTTGGATCCTCATGCGTGCGCGTTGCCGATATGGTGCAGGCGTTTGCGACGTTCAATCGCGGGGGGACCAAGGTGAAGCCGGTTTACATTCGGCGCGTGCTCGATGCCGAGGGGCGCGTCGTCGAGGACCATGCGCATCTGCGCGATCCGTACCTCGACCCGCGCGCGCGCATCGACGCGGTCGTGCGAAAAACGTGGGACCGGCCCGAGCGCGTCATGAAGCCGACGACGGCGTACATCATGACGTATCTGCTGCAGGCGGTTGCGACGCGCGGAACGGGTTACGGCGCGCGAAAGATTGGGCGACCGGTCGCAGGGAAAACCGGGACGCACTCGGATCATTACGACGTGTGGTTTGTTGGGTTTACGAAGGAGCTCGTCACGGCCGCGTGGATGGGGCACGACTTGAACGACCGGCAGCTCGCCGGGTACGCGACGGGCGGCAATACGGCGATTCCGATTTGGTTGTCGTACATGTCGCGCGCGGTCGCGGGACAACCGGCGCGCAACTTCCCGGAGCCCGGCGGCATCGTGTGGCTCGGAAGCGAAGCGGGGCGCGCGCCATTTGAGCGCGGGAACGAGCCGAAGGCGGAGGACAAAGTGCAGAGGCCGGGCACGGCAAATGCGCCGTCCGTCGAAGATCCGTCGCGCGTCGAGTTTTGACGAGCGACGCACGCTGACCTGACTGGATATCGTCCTTTACCTCGTGGTCGTGTCCGCGCTCGTTCGAAGATCCCGACGTCAACGATATCATCGATCTCGAAACGCTCGCCTTATCGACTCTGCGGCTTCCGAAACAGAGTTCCCAGCGGGGCGCCGACGGGCTATTCGACGACCTTGTACAAGATGCGCGCCGTGACGCGAACCTTGGTGTTATTGGTTCCGAGCGTCGCCTTGATATGGTACGCAATCGGGTTGGTGGACTCGTTTTTCGCGGCCTGGTCCACAAACGCAACCCAATACGAGTAACCCCTTCCGCTTTCGTTTGGGTGAAAGAAACTCGTCGTCGTTCGCGTGAGCTGGGCGGGAAACGTCCCGATCACAGTCCCAAACTCGATGCTGACCGCCGGCGAAAAGGCGGAAACCGCTTCGGCCTCGTTCAAATAGCGAACTTCTAAGAGCATCTTCGCGTGGGTATTCTTGTCGGCGTCGTAAGCCTGTTTGTAATCGTACGTGCTAAACGTCACCGACGTGACGCTGCGCGACGCGTCCAAGATGGCCATCTTCTGGGTCATCCGATAGCCGCCCGGGAGATCGAACGTGTCGTCAGAGCCGCGAAAGTTGCCGCTCGTGTCGACGAACGGGGGCAGGCGAACCACGAACCCAGCGACGCCGTATTGGCTGTGATACCAAAGGTCGGCGGTGAAAGGGGCACTTGCAATGGCCGAGGGGACGCCGCTCCCAGACAAGGTGAAGCTCCCTTGAAAGCGCCGGCAACCGTGCAGCACGCCGGCCGCGGTTTCGTACGAGACTCCGTCCGCCACGGCGGTAATGGTGCCTTGCAGACGCGTGGCGGTCGCAACGCCCGCAATCGTCGCTTGCCCCGTCGTATCGATGTTCAGCGGTTGACCGACGGGCATCGTCGCATCAAGCGACAACGGCTGGTCGACCGTCCCAGAAATAAGCGCTTGCCCCGGCGTTCCAATCCCAAGAAGCGGCGTGTACGCCTCGCCCCCAAGAAACTCCCACGTCTCGGTGGCCGTCTTTCGATGCCACGACTCAATTCCCTTCTGCGGTGCCGTCAGCGAGTCCGCGACGCGTAGCCGCGAGTACACGACCGCGCCAGCGTCCCTCGTTCCGACGACGCGTCCGGACCGCATTTCAACTGCGCCGCCGTCCTGTCTTGTCTCGAACGACAACGACACGTTTTCCGATGCCGCGGCGTAGGGGGCTTCCGGGTTACTGAGATCGGAAACAGCGCCACTGTCCGAGCGGCAACCGACGGCTGCGAGACTGCTTGCGACAATCAAGGGAACGGCCGTCGACCAGATTGCGCGTTCGAAAAACGTGGCTTTCAACATTTCTGTTTGTCTCCTCTCCCGTCACATTCAAGCATAACTCGTTCCCACGCCACCTTGAGACGATGGGTTCCTTCAAGAACGTCAAAACATGATGAGTGGCGCTGGGAATCTCGTGAAGGCGGCGCTAGAACTGCGGGCGGCGCCACTCGCCGCGCAGCAAGCGGCGCTTTAGCTGACCGACCCGAAGAATCCGGCGTGGGCGGAAAGTACGGAAATCTCTATAACGAATAGATGAAGTAGGCGCGTCGTTGAGAGCCATGCGACGGCTGGAAGTCTAAACTTCTAGGAAAACGCTATGATGTCGTCGTGCTCGCGATTTCGGAAAGAGTCTTGGTTCCCGACTCCGCGATGGAGGTGCGCGCGGTGCGCTCGTCGGGGCCGGGTGGACAAAACGTGAATAAGGTCGCATCGAAGGTGCAGCTCTGGATCGCACTCGATGGCATCGTCGGTTTCGAAGGCGACGAGCGCGAACGCGTGCGCGCCGCACTTGCATCGAGAATCGGCGCGGACGGGCGACTCCTCTTGACGAGCCAGCTTACGCGCGATCAAGCGAAGAACCTCGACGACGCGAAACAAAAAGCGGTCGCGCTTATTCGCGCGGCGCTGCACCGTCCAAAGCCACGAAAACCAACGCGCCCAACGCGCGGTGCCAAGGAGCGCCGTTTGTCTGATAAACGGAAACGATCGCGCGCGCTCAAGAGTCGGAAACCCGACGACCGCGAGTGAACTTCACCCGTCAAGATCGATAACAGAAAGGGCGGCTTCGACCCGCTCGGCCCACGTCGCCCGCGCGTTGACCGCGAGAACGGCCCGCGCCTTTTGGCGAACGATGGAAACAAACGCCGTCTCGTCGCGTTTTGACACTTGAGCGCGCCAAACCTTGCCGCCCGCAAGCCTAATTCTAAGCCGACGGCCCGCCGCAACCCCAGGCGCCTGGCCGACTTCGAACGACACGATGTCGTCCCACTGAAACTCTTTGACACCGAAAAGCGCGCGCAAGCGAATCGAATCGCCGAACTCAATCCAAAACGCATTCCCGCGTACCTGGAACAAGAAAACCGGAATGCCGACTACAACATACGCAATGCTGCCCCCAATCGCCGCCCGCGTGAAGAAATTGTCCGCGTAAAGGTAAAGAAAGAGGGTGCCGCCGGCCAACAACGGGAGAAAGATCCCGGAAAGAAGTCGACCGATCGCCTGGTTGTAGTTCGTGATTCGCACCGAAGCCACGCTCCGCTTAATAGCACTCGCTGCACGCGCGGAATAGATCTGTAGTACAACTTCGTTCGTCATATTGAGAACAAAGGAGTTTCCGATGAAAAGGTGTGGACGTTTTCTATCGATGGCGGCTTCGGGCGCGGTGATCGCGCTCGTAGGTCCAACCGCTGGTTTCGCGCAAGAATCGACCGGAAGCGGTGCCAAAGGTGTAAGTGGAATGACCACAGGCGTTGGCTCGACCGGAAAGGGGACGACCGACCCACTCGCCGACTTGCGCAAAGAACAAGGGCGTCTCGCGCTTGAGGGCGCCATCAACGAGCTCAAGCAGCGCACGCAGCTTGCACCGCTCGCGGCCGAAAAAGCGCGGCTCGAGCTCGAGGCCGCGATCGCACGGTTGAAGCTCGAAGTTCGACTCGCGGCGATTCAAACTGAAATCGAAGAGTTGACACGCAAGGGGACGCTCCTTCAGCGTCGCGCCCTCGCGCAAGACCTTGAACGCAAAGCGCTTCTCGACACCGAGCTCGCCGAAACGCGCATCAAGTTCGAACGCGCCAAACTCGCGAACGATCTCGCGATGCAGCTCGCTGCGGGTAAGGCACGCGAAACGATGCAGCGCCAGCAAGAGATGCAGTTGCACCTCGCCGAGTTGAACTTCAAAAAGGCGCAGCTCGACCACCGCCTCGCGAAGCTCAACACCGAAATTAGCCTGCGCGAAAGGCGCGACGTCTGGAAAAACCGCGTGAACGCCGACATCAACTACACAAACGAGCCGTTCAAAGACGGCACGCTCACCATCAGCGACCGCCGCATCGCGCTAAACGGCCCGATCGGCATGGACACCGCCGATCACATCGCCGACCGCATCGATTATTTCAACAACCAAAACCGCGAGCACCCGATCTTCATCGTTATCGACCGCTCGCCGGGCGGCTCCGTCATGGCCGGCTTCAAAATCTTGAAAGCAATGCACGGCAGCGTCGCCCCCGTTTACGTTGTCGTCAAATCGTTCGCCGCAAGCATGGCCGCCGGCATCACAACGCTCGCGAAACGCTCGTTTGCGTACCCGAACGCCATCATTTTGCACCACCAAGTTCTGTCGATGGCCTGGGGAAATCTCACTGTCCAGAAGGAACAGCTCCGCGACCTCGAGGAGTGGTGGCGCCGCCTCGCGAAGCCCGTCGCGAAAAAAATGGGCATCGGCCTCGATGACTTTATCAAGGAGATGTACAAACATCGCTCAACCGGCGACTGGATCGAGTGGGGCGACCGCGCGCGCAAACTCAAGTGGGTCGACGACCTCGTCGAGACGATTCGCGAGGAGTCGTACGACAAAAACCCCGACACGCTCCCCGTCGTGCTCCCCCCGCGTCGCCACCCGTTCTTCGCCGAGCGCGTCGACACCAACGGCCGCCGCTACGTGGAGCTGCCGCGCCTCGACCCCGTCGACGGCTACTACCTCTTCAACCCCGACAACTACTACCGTCTCGCGCGGTAAAGCTTCGCCTCGACCGCGAACCGCCTGCGGGCGATATCATCCTTTGGCGCCACCCCATTTAGCGTCGCCCTTGCGTTTTTCGTCGCTTCCGTGCTAGACACTCCCTTTCTCGTGGTGTTTCGCAACATGCGGGCCACAAAGCCCGCATTTTTTTTGCGCGAAAGGCGATGGGGAATCGGAAAAACCGTTGATGCGTATCGGCCAAATTCAGAATCGCGACGTCGTACTGGCGGTCGAGGGGATCGCGCGCCCAGTGCTCACGGGGCTCGGGCTCTCCCTTGTTTCGTGCGAGTTCCAGCGCGAGGCGACCGGCTGGGTGCTTCGGCTTTACATCGAAGGGCTCGGAGGCGCGCCAGTTTCAGTCGAAGACTGCACGCGTGGAAGCCGCGAGGTCGGGGCGTTGCTTGATGCCGCCGCAATTCCAGAGCTCGACGCGGCCCGTTATTCCCTCGAAGTTTCGAGCCCGGGAATCGAACGACCGCTTACGGAATCAGAGGATTTCGTGCGATTTCGTGGGCAGCGCGCGCGCGTGCGCCTCGCCAAACCGCAGGACGGCAGCCGAAATTTCGTCGGGCGGCTCCGCGGAATTGAGGATGACGCAATCGTTTTGGAGTGCGATGGGAGCCGCGTTGTGGCGCTCCCGGTGAAAAACGTGGCGCGGGCTTGTTTAGCGCCGGAAGGTTAAAGGGAAGTGATGAGGGCTATGGCAACCAAAAAACAACAACCGCAACAGCAGACCGAGGCGGCGCCGAATCTCAATTACCTGATTGATACGTTCCACCGTGAACGCGGTGTCGACAAAACCGTGCTGGTCGACGCGCTGATTCAGGCGATCTTGACGGCGGCGCGGCGAAAGTTCGGGCCGGAACACGAGCTCGAGGCGCAGTTCAATGAGGACACGGGCGAAGTCGAAGTGTTCGAGTGCAAGGTCGTCGTCGAGACCGTCACCAATCCGATTAAGGAGATCCTTGTCACCGAAGCGCAAGCCGATGACCCCGAGATCCAGCTGGGCGACACCCAGGGGAAGAAGCTTGAGGGGGTTGGGTTTGGGCGAATCGACGCGCAAACCGCGAAACAAGTGCTGATTCAACGCGTGCGCGAGGCGGAGCGCGCGATGATTTACAACGAATACAAAGACCGCAAGGGCGAAATCATCACGGGAATCGCGCGGCGGTTCGAACGCGGGAATATCATCGTCGAGATTGGGCGCGCCGAGGCGATTTTGCCGGTGCGCGAGCAGGTTCCGCGTGAGTCGTATCGGCTCGGCGACCGCGTCCAGGCGTATGTCAAAGAGATCGAGCGGAACCCGAAGGGGCCGCAGATCGTTTTGTCGCGGACGCACGTGGGGCTCCTGCAGAAGCTGTTTGAGCAGGAAGTCCCAGAGATTTACGAGGCAATCGTGAAAATCGAGGCGGCCGCACGCGAGCCGGGAGGACGGTCGAAAATTGCGGTGTCGTCGCGCGATTCGGATGTCGATCCGGTCGGAGCGTGCGTCGGAATGAAGGGGTCGCGCGTACAGGCGGTCGTTCAGGAGCTTCGGGGCGAAAAGATCGACATCGTGCCGTTTTCGATCGATCCGGCGCGATTCGTGTGTGACGCGCTTCTGCCCGCGAAGGTCGCACGCGTGATTATCGATGAGGGAAAACACGCGATGGAGATCATCGTGCCCGACGATCAACTGTCGCTCGCCATCGGGCGGAAGGGGCAAAACGTGCGGCTTGCGTCGCAACTTTCTGGTTGGCACCTCGACATCATCGCGGAATCGAAGATGAGAGAGCTCACCGAGCGCCAGTGCCGGCTCTTCACGCTCCTCGATGGAATCTCGATGACGATGGCGGAACAGCTGTACAAGTTCGGTTACACGTCGATTCAGGAGATCGCGGACGGCGAGGCGAATGAGGTTTCGTTGATTTTGGGGCGAGGGACGAAGTTCGCCGCCGACGTGCAGGAGCGCGCGCGGGAGATGGTGAAGAACGGGATTCCCGAGCTGCCGCCGGAGCCGGTTGCGGAAGACGAAGAGAAGAAAAATGCAACCACAGAGGCACAGAGCGCGGCACAGAGATCTGAGGGAGAGGAAATAGGGGGTAAGAAAGAAGAAGCGGTAGCGGTTGCGGAAGCCGGGACCGTGACGGAAGCGGATGCGGGAACCGCGGAGAAGGCACCGGAGTGAGTCGTGCGTGGAGTCGGTGCGAACATGCGTGGGGTGCGGCACCAAGCGGAGTCGGGACGCGTTCGTCCGGCTGGTCGCGCGGACGGATGGAGACGTTGTGATTGACCGTCGTCGCCGCGAATCGGGTCGGGGCGCCAATTTGTGCGCGAATCCGGCGTGCCTGCGGGCCTGGCTCAAGAAAAAGGGGTCGCTCATGCGCGCGTTCAAGCGCGAGGTGCACCCGGTCAATGTTGCAGAAATAGAAAAGGGGTTGTCGTCGTGATGAATGAAACCTATCGGTCCATGGGGCTTGGAAACCGCGGCGCGGGCGATGCGAACGCGATGCCGCCCGCTGTCAGACGGCGTGTTTACGAGGTCGCAAAAGAAGTCGGCCTGTCGAACGTTGAACTCGTCCAGCGGATGAAGGGGCTTGGGATCAACATCCAAAACCACATGAGCATCGTTGAACCGGACGACGTGCTGAGGGTCAAGCGCGAACTCGAGACATCGCGACACGAAAAAATGGTCGAGCGGCGGGTGAGCAAGACGGTCATTCGATGGCGCGCAAAGAAGACGCCGGAGCAAGAGGCGGAGGAAAAGGCGCGCGTGGCGGCCGAAGAAGCTGCGCGTGAGGCTGAAGCGGCGCGGGCGGCCGAAGCGATTGCGAAGGCAGCGGCGGAAGCGGCGGCGCGACTGGCCGCGTCCGAGGCGGCTGCGAGCGCCGCCTATTCGGCACGACCGGCGAGCGCTGGAGCCGGGGCGCACAAAGAGACGACGCTTTCTGCGAGCGCGACCGTCGAAACGTCGCCGGCAATTTCCGCGGTGTTGGGCTTAACACAAGCGGAAGGCGCGGCGGCTCGCGATGCGGCCGCTCATGGCCAATCGCCCGTATCGCACGGCGAGGCCGTCGCAACCGATGGCAGCGCGTCGCCTGGCCCCGAGTCTGGTGACTTGGTTTGGCGACGTGAAGAGGCGGCGAAGGCTCCCGAAAAGGCGGGGGCGACACCGTTTGGCGGTCCGGCTGGGGCAATCAAAAAGAAGGAGCAGCCGAGCCGACAGCAGCTTTACGAAATGCGAGAGCGGATGTTCCGGCAGCAGCGCGCGAAGAAAAAATTGCCGCGCAAAGCCGCGAAGCAGACCGAGATCACGACGCCCAAAGCGTCGAAACGCGTCATCAAGATGGCCGAGAACATCACGGTTGCGGAGCTTGCGGCTGGGCTGGGCCTGAAGGCGTCGGAAATCATCAAAAAGCTGTTTGCGTCTGGCGTCATGGCGACGCTGAATCAGTCGCTCGATGCCGACACGGCGACGCTCATCGCGAACGACTTCGGGTATGAGGTTCAGAAGAAGGTGTTCGAAGAGGGGACGTTGCTTGGCGCCGACGAAGAAGTCAGCGCCGAGGCGCTGGTCGCGCGACCGCCGGTTGTGACGGTGATGGGCCACGTCGATCACGGCAAGACATCGCTTTTGGACGCGATTCGGAAGACGCGCGTCGCGGAGGGCGAGGCCGGAGGAATCACGCAGCACATTGGGGCTTACCGCGTGCCGGTGGGTGAGCGCGTGGTGACGTTCCTCGATACGCCGGGTCACGAGGCGTTTACGGCGATGCGCGCGCGCGGGGCGAAGGTCACGGACATCGTCATCTTGGTGGTCGCCGCCGACGACGGCGTGATGCCTCAAACCGAAGAGGCGATTCACCATGCGCGCGAGGCAAAAGTGCCCATCATCGTGGCGCTCAACAAGATCGATAAGCCGGAAGCCGCGCCAGATCGCGTGAAACAGGAGCTCGCGAAGTTCCAGTTGGTTTCTGAAGATTGGGGTGGCGACACGCTGTTCGTTCCCGTTTCGGCGCGACAGAAAAAGGGCATCGACGAGCTGCTCGACGCGGTGTTGCTGCAGGCTGAGGTGCTCGATTTGAAGGCGAATCCGGATCGCGCGGCGATCGGTTCGGTCGTCGAAGCAAAACTCGAAAAGGGGCGCGGACCGCTCGCGACGATCCTTATCAAAGAGGGGACGCTCAAACTCGGCGACGTTTTGGTGTCGGGCGTGCATATGGGTAAAGTGCGCGCGCTGACGAACGACCGCGGCGAATCGATTCTCCAGGCGGGTCCCGGCGAACCGGCGGAAGTTCTTGGGTTGTCGGGCGTGCCGTCGTCCGGCGATTCGGTAAACGTCGTCGCGGACGAGAAGGCGGCGCGGCAGCTCGTGGATCACCGGCTCCAAAAATCCCGCGAAACGGACCGCTCAAAAACGGCGACATCGACGCTCGACGATTTGTATCGTCAGGTCGAGATGGGCGAGGTCAAAGAACTCAAGATCGTTATCAAGGCCGACGTTCACGGCTCGGTGGAGGCGTTGACCGACGCCCTGTCAAAGCTGTCGACGGAAAAGGTCAAAGTTCAGGTCATCCACGGTGGCGTCGGTGGAATCACCGAAACCGACGTCATGTTGGCGGCGGCGTCGCGCGGCCTCGTGGTTGGGTTCGGGGTCAGGCCCGAAGCGAAGGCGAATCAGCTTGCGGAGCGCGAGCGCGTTGAGATTCGGTTGTACAACATCATCTACGACGCAACGCAGGAGATTCGAAAGGCGATGGAAGGGCTCCTCGCGCCAACGTTCAAAGAAAAGGTGCTCGGGCGCGTCGAGGTGCGGCAGATTTTCCACACGAAGGCGGGAACCATCGCGGGCAGTTCTGTGACCGACGGGAAGATCACACGAAGCGCGCAGATTCGGCTGCTTCGCGACAACGTTGTCGTCCATACGGGGCGCATCGGATCGCTGCGACGGTTCAAGGACGATGTTCGCGAGGTGCAGCATGGGTATGAATGCGGCATTGTGCTCGATGGATATTCCGATCTGAAACCGGGCGACATCATCGAAGCGTTTGAACTGGAAGCGGTTGCGGCGACGCTGTAGTTGCGAGTGAAATCAGCACGCGATGTTCGTCGGCATCTGTAGACTTTCGCTCATCATTCCTGAGAACGCTACGCTCAAAGGGAAACGGAGCGTCGTGCGGCGACTCATCGACCGAACGCGCACGAAATTTAACGTCGCTGTCGCCGAGGTCGGCGCCAACGATGACCCGCGACAGGGAGTCATTGGATTCGCCGTCATCGGGAACGAGTCTGGATTTGTGGATGAAATGATGGCGACGATCGTTTCGTTTATCGAAGGGATGGGGCTCGCGTTTATCGGGCGACGGGAAACGGAAGTTACGACGTACGGCGATGAGCTGTACGATGGCGTGAGGTACAAGGGGCGCTGACGGTGAGGGATCGGCCCAAACGAGTCGGCGACGAGGTGCGCGCCGTTGTGTCAGAGATGCTGACGCGCGGCGAAATCAAAGATCCGCGGATCGGCTTTGTGACGTTGACGGAAGTTGTTATGTCGCCCGACTTGCGACGCGCGACGATTTACTTCAGTCTCGTGGGCGACGCGAAGGCGCAGTCGGACGCGGAAACGGGGCTCAACAGCGCGGCCGGGTTCATTCGACGCGAGATTGGCGCGCGCATCCGGCTCCGAAGCCGACCGGAAATTGTTTTTCGATTCGACGGGTCTTTCGAACACAGCGAGAAGATTTCGCGCCTGCTCAAAGACCTTGAGGAGCCCCACCATGATTGATGTTCGAGCGGTCACAAAGATCCTGCGGGAGGGCTCGCGCTTCCTTTGCACGATGCACAAGGGTCCCGATGGCGACGGGATTGGGAGCGCCATGGCGCTTGCGGCGGCTGTGCGTGCGATGGGGAAAACGGCTGTGGTCTATTCGGAAGATGGTGTTCCGCGGATGTACCATTTTTTGCGCGGCGCAGACCGCGTGGTGCGGGAGGTTTCCAGCGCCGACAGGTGGGATGCAACGTTCGTTTTTGATTGCGGTGATCTCACGCGCATGGGGAGCCACTTTCCGCCAAAAGAGCGCGCGGGCGTTCTCGTGAATTTCGATCACCACGTCACCAACACGCGGTTTGGCGATTTGAATGTTATCGACGACCACGCAGCGGCGGTTGGCGAGATGGTTTACCACGTCGTAAACGCGCTCGGGGTGACGCTGGACCGCGAAATGGCCGAAGCGATGTACGTTTCAATTACGAGCGACACCGGATCGTTCAAGTACTCGAACACGCGCCCAGAGACGATGCGCGTCGCGGCGGACTGCCTCGCCGCGGGCGCCGACCCGTGGCTGTGCGCACAGCGTGTTTTCGATGATCAGCCGCTCGCGAAGTTGCGCCTCACAGCGCTCGTGCTGCCGACGCTCGAGCTTCACGCCGATGGCAAGATCGCGAGCCTCGTGATTTCGTCAGAAATGTTTGCCGCGAGTGGGGCCGATCAAGAGCTGACCGAAGGACTCGTCAATTACGCGCGTTCCGTTGAGGGTGTCGAAGCGGCGGTTTTGGTTCGCGAAACGCCGACGCCCGGTACCTGCAAAGTTTCCCTCCGCTCGCGCGGCACCGTCGATGTCGCGGCGACGTCGCTCGTTTTCGGCGGAGGTGGACATCGCGCGGCGGCCGGCGCAACGGTCAAGGGTTCGCTCGTGGATATCAAGAATCGTGTCGTGGCCGCGCTGATTTCACAGATTCGCGCGTGACCGCGTTCGCGCTCATCGACAAACCCCGCGGGATAACGTCGTTCGACGCCGCCCTGCGCGTGCGGCGCGTTGTTCGCGAGAAGCGCGTCGGGCACACTGGAACGCTCGACCCGATGGCGACGGGCCTGCTCATCATCGCAATCGGCGAAGCCACGAAGCTCATCCCCCTCTTCGAAAACGACGATAAGACCTACGATGCGGAACTTCTTCTCGGCGTCACAACCGACACCGGCGACGCCGACGGTCGCGTCACGGCCGAATCGCTTGTTCCGGCGCTCACCGCTGCGCGACTCGACGAGATCCGCGCGGCATTTTCAGGCGACATCCTCCAAACGCCGCCGATGTATTCCGCGCTCAAGAAAGATGGAAAACGCCTTTACGAGCTTGCGCGCGCCGGGAAAGTCGTCGAACGCCGAGCGCGACCGGTGACCGTCCACGAGCTTTCCATCACCGCGCAGGGCGAACGCCGCCTCGGCCTCCACGCGCGCGTCAGCAAAGGAACTTACATTCGCGCCCTCGCGACCGATATCGGCGACGCGCTTGGTTGTGGCGCGCACCTCACATCGCTTCGCCGACTCGCCGCTGGATTCGTGTCGCTTACCGACGCGCAACCCCTCGACGCCTTCGAATCCGCACCGCGCCTCTTTCCGCCGATTGCACTTGCCGAACGGTACGCCACCCTGCGTTTAGACGCGCACCAGGTCGACGAAATCCGACACGGCCGGACGATCCGTTGCGCCGGCATCGCCACAAATCCGTGTAACTCCAGGGGCTCGCCCCTTGTCGTCATCGACCCCCACAACAACGTCATCGGCCTCGCGAACATGACGCCCCATAACGAGCTTCAACCGCGTCGCCTCCTCAACCTGAAATGACGCCGCGTTTATCGCCCTCACGGCACACGGCCGCTCTTCGCGAGTGCCGCAAATCACCTGCCAAACCGAACTCTCCATCCGACGAGGCGGATTGTTGACGAGATTTCCGCGCGCTTCACGCTATAATCTTCCTTGTGTCGCGGGCCCCTCAATCTGCACCGTCAGTTTTGGCGCTGAAATTTCTCTCGGGGAAATACCGCGGCAGCGAATTCCCGCTCGATTGGGAGCGCGAATTCATTATCGGTCGCGCCCCCGAAATTGAGCTCTCGCTCGTCGAAGACCTCGTCTCGCGCAAGCACGCCCGCATCTCGACCCGAAAAAACACGATTGTCCTCGAAGACCTTGGAAGCACCAACGGCACCTTCGTTAACGGCGAGCGAATCAAGCGCGTCCTTTTGAAAGATGGCGACCGCATCCTCATCGGCACCAGCATCCTCGCCCTCGGACCGTACGACGGCCACGTTCCACAGTCGCCCCAGTCCGACGTCGAAGCAACGGTCACGGCGCCCGCGCTCTTTGGGTCGCTCGCGGCTGTTCCCGTTTCGAGTCTCGTCGACCTCCTCTCAACGTCGCGCAAGTCCGGCACGCTCGTCATCCGCAGCGATCGCATCGGGCGCATCGTCTTCAACGACGGAAAGCTCACCGCGGCAAGCATTGACGACCAACCAGACTGTCCCTCGCAAAAAGCGTTCTTCCGTATTTTGTCTTTTATGTCGGGCAACTACACGCTCGAATCCAACAAATCGGACGCCGCATCGACCACCGATTCGATCGAACTCGCAACCGCGCCCCTTCTCATGGAGGGGTTGCGACAACTCGACGAAATGCGCCACCTCCGCGAAACGCGCCAGATCGAAAACCCGCATTTCAGCCTGCCGGCTCCGCTCGCGGTTCCGCTCACCGACCTCTCGACGGCCGAGCTCACGGTTTTCCAGCTCGCGCTGAACTTCGGCTCGCTTCAACCCATCCTCGACGCCTCTCACCAAACAGATCTTGAGACTCTCCAGGCGTTGTTGTCGCTGGCTGACCGCGGCTACCTGGACAAACAGTCGCCCGAGTGACCGCCTCCGTCCTCTTCGCAACGCTCGCGGCCTTCACCCACGCCCCCAGCCATCCGAAGAAGCTTGTCGTCGCCGTAACCGCACACCGCATCGTCGTCGCCTTTCACGTTGAAGTTGCCGTCGGCGAACGCGCGCGCATGTTGCGGTCGCTCTTCGACACAAACCACGATCGGCAAATCGACGGCGCCGAAGAGGCGCGGCTTTCAACCTACCTTTCCGAACGAGCAAAGCGCGCCCTCATCGTTCGCCTCAACGGCCGGCGCGTGCCATTCGCCACTGAAACCCGCTTCATCGATGGCGCCCGCACCCGCGTCGACGCCGCGATGAGCATCATCCTAAAAATGGCGCTCGTCAGCGAACCCATTCAGATTCGCTTCGGAACCAACCGCCTAAAAATATCCGACGCCGGCTTTGAGCGCGCCGCCGATATTCCGGTCGCACTGGCGCTTGGCGTTCGCGGCGAGATCATTTCCGGTCGCCAACCGGCCCTCATGTCCGCGCGCGGCGAGTCGACGGTTTTCGCGTTCAAGTCGCTTGAACATCCTCGCGACATCGCAATCGACGGGAAATGACGCCAAAACCAACGCGTTGCAAAACACAACCGCCAGGTTTCCGGTGGGGTCTTCTGACACCATTTGGCCACAACTGCCCCCGGTTGACGGAGCCCAAGTTAAAAAAGACCGAGAAAACGTAACACCTTGTAGCGGCACACAGAGTGCAGAAATGTAAGGAATGACGACTCGCCCAAGAAAAGCCATCCTCGGTGTCACGGTTTTTGCCTTGAGTTACCTACATGTAGGACGCGCTGAGGCCGTCTGCGAATACCCAAACCTTCTGATCATTCTCGACGCGTCGGGGAGCATGTGGGGCCAGATCAACGGCGTCGACAAGTGGACGCTCGCGAAGAACGCCATCACGACGATGCTGAACAACTACGGCACAAAGTTCTATTTCGGGCTCATGATGTTCCCGTCGACGTCGCAGTGTGCGGTCGGCAACGTCTCGGTCGGCGTGGGACCAAATACCAAGAATGCGATCATCTCGGCGATGAACAGCAAATCCCTGACGGGCAACTGGACGCCGCTTGCCTCGTCGGTCGACGCCGTCGCGAACTACGCGCCGATGCGTACGACGACGCAGCGCAACTTCGCGCTCATCATCAGCGACGGAACACAGGATTGCGGCGTTTCGGGCGAACGGTTGACGCCGATTGACTCCGTTAAACGGTTGAAGGCCGTTGGGATCACAACGTTCGTCGTCGGGTTTGGCGGCCAAACCGACGCCTACGTTCTCAACCAAATGGCGGTCGAAGGTGGAACCGCGCGCGCCGGGTGCTGGGCGGGCGGCAACGACGCAACGCGCAGCGACACCTGTTATTACCAAGCGGACAATTCAACCGGGCTCGGGCTCGCGCTCAGCGCTGTTGGCTATTCAGTATCGACGGAGATTTGTGACAACAAAGACAACGATTGCGATGGGCAGGTTGACGAAAACTTAACGCGCGCCTGTTCGAGCGCTTGCGGCGGCGGAACGGAAACGTGCACGACCGGCGTTTGGTCGGGCTGTTCGGCGCGGCAGCCGACGGCGGAAATCTGCGACGGCATCGACAACGACTGCGATGGGCGTATCGACGAAGGTTTGACGCGGTCGTGCTCGACGATTTGTGGAAGCGGAACCGAGACGTGTGGCGCGGGCCGATGGGCCGGTTGCACCGCGCGGCAGCCGTCGCCAGAAGTGTGTGACGGCATCGATAACAACTGCAACGGCACAACCGACGAGGGGCCGGACGGATTGCCGATGCGTCGTCCCTGCAGCACGGCGTGCGGGAGCGGAGTCGAATCATGCACGGGCGGTGCGTGGGGAGGGTGCACGGCGCGGGTGCCATCGGCAACTGAGATTTGTGGGAACGGCATCGACGACAACTGTAACGGCGAAGTCGACGAAAACTGCGAGTGCACTCACGGACAAACAAAGCCGTGTGGATCGGGCGAGGGCGTATGCCGACCTGGGATCGAGCGGTGCGTGAATGGGCTCTGGACGCGGCAGTGTGAGGGCGATGTTCGCCCAAGTCCTGAAATTTGCGACGGGGTCGATAACAACTGCGACGGAAAGATCGACGAGAGCGCGACGTGCGCGGATGGGCCGACGGGGCCGGAGCGGTGCGGCTGTGGCGGGTGCGTACCGCGCTGCGCGAGTGGCGGCGAGTGTTTCAACGGCGGGACGTGCGTAAACGGTTGGTGCGTTGTGAATCGCTGCCCGTCGGGTTGGGTCTGCAATGGCTTGACGTGCGTGCCAAGCGGGACGATCGACTTGGACGGAGGCGCTGCGGCGGATGGCGGCGCGGGCGGAGGCTCCGGAGGCGGCGACGGTGGAAGCGGCGGGACAGGGCCCGGCACAGGCGGTGGCAGCGGAGGGGGCGGTGGCGCGGATGGTGGCGGTTCTGGGCTTGGTCACCCGGGCGGCACATTCCCAGGCGGCGACGAAAACGGTCTCGCCGGCGGCCGTGCGATTCCGGTCGAAGGGTGCTCGTGTGGCATCGGAGCTGAAAACGGCGGCGGCGCACCATCCTTGTTCGCGCTCTTTGCCGTCGGTGCGATTCTCGTTACTTTCGCGCGGCGGCGCCAGCGCGCTCGAACCGACAACCTGTAACCCCCCGATCCCCGGTTAAGCGGCGGATTCTCTGCAGCGCGTCGGGTTGGCAGGAGGCCGTGTCGGCGCGCCGACGTCCTCGGGTCTGAACGCGAACGAGCGATCGATCCACTGTCTTATGGCGTGCGAAAACCCGTAGATTCCAAGTAATATTGCGCTGCAGACCCTGCGCAAAGGTGGGGCTGCGGGCTCCGTTCCGTCGCCCTCGCCATTCTGCTCGCACAGGCAAGCCACCGGCTTGCCTGCAGACCGCTCGCAGAATAGGCGCGCCTTTGCGGCGCCCCTGCCAACCCGACGCAACAGCTAGCGAACCGCTTACCGGGTAGATATTTTTTGGCCCTTGAGGGCGGTGCGATGTGTTCACCCCTCGGGTGCAGACGGGCGATCGTTCAACCCCCAAACACACCGCCGCCAATTCGCGCTGAACGGTGAACTTTTGAGATGGCGGGAGGGGTTTGGGCAAGCAGAGGCTCGCGTATTCTGTGAGCAATGGTTGGCAAGCCTGTGGCTTGCCGACGCGAACAGAATCGCGAGGGCGACGGAAC
>JACPTQ010000044.1 GCA_016192705.1 Deltaproteobacteria bacterium
CCTTCGAATCGATGGAAAACGCGCGGCGTGGGAGGTCGTTGAAGGGGTTGCGATCGAGGAGAACGCGGCGCTCGATATGCTTGAGCGGCATGTGGTGTCGGGTTTTTTGGAGGTGGTTGGGGAAGGGGGGGAGAGGCTTCGACGCAAAGACGCAGAGGCGAAAAGGGAAGTGGTGTCTGTAGTTGCGCCTTCCCGCCTTGGCGCCTTGGCGTTGAATCCGGTTGAGGAAGCGGTGCCGACACCGAGCTCGCGCATGACGCTTGCGATTCCAGAACCGCTCGCGTCGCGGCTTTGGGACGAGAAGCCGGGCGTCAAGCCGGGGCTCGATATCACGACGCGCGACCTCGACATGATGCAGGGGTTTCTCGTGTCGCGAATCGACGGTGCGACGCGCGTGGCCGACCTCGCGCAGCTGTGCGGGTTTGACAGGCTCGGGGCCCTCGGTGCCGTCGCGGGCCTCGTCGTCGATGGTGTTGTCGCCGTTTCGCCCGCCGTCGACCGTGAAATCCGCGTCCTTGCTGGCGATGTTGACGCGGGCGACGCGCTCGACGCTTTCACGTCGTCACCCGGTCCAGTGCCAGCGCCCGCCGAAGCAAACGACGACGTCGCGCCCATCGAGCTCGCGCGCACTTGGCGAAAAATCAAGCCGGCCGGGAAACTCGCCGACACACCTTTTCTAACGCTCTTGCGTTTTGCGATCGACGAGCGACAGACCGGCGTTTTGCGCGTCGCGTTCGACAAGCATCGGCGCGAGCTTTTTTTGCAGGATGGCGTCGTTGTGTGCGCGGCGACGACGCATCCCGACGACGACCTCGGCGAGCTGCTTCGTGCGGCAGAGCGACTCAAGGGGAAAGACCACGATCGATACAAAGCGCTGGTCGCGGGGGGCGGAAAGGGCCCGGTCGAGGCGCTCGTTGAAATCGGCGTTGTGAAAGGCGACGACGCGGTTCTCGCGCTTCGGTATCGCGATGAGAAGGTCATCGAGGCTCTCCTGCGGGCGTCGCTCGACAACGCGACGGCGTCGTACGAATTCGTTGGAAAAAAGAGGTTGCCGGCCGGCTTAACCGTGACGCAACCGACAACCCCGGCGACGATGTTTCGATTCATGATGGAGGCGACGCCCGAGGAGACGACGCGCCGATTTGCCGCTGACAATCTCGATAAATACGTCCTTGTTCGAAAAAATCCGCGCGTGCCGATTTCGGCGCTTCGCTTTCGCAAGCGCGACGACGAGTTTTTTGCGCTCATCTCTGGCCCCGTGCGTCGCATTCGCGAAGTCTTTCTTATCAGCACGACGAACCGGTTGCGCTCGGCGCTCTACCTCCAAACGCTCGTCGACCTCGGCGTTCTCGAGCTGTCGGCGTCGATTCCCGAGTCGCTCAAAAAGAAGGAGACGCCGCGCGACCGGCTCGACGACAAGCTGCGTCGCACCCGGGGCCGCAACCATTTTGAGGTGCTTGAGGTCCAGGAGGTTGCCTCGCGCGACGAAGTTGAAGCGGCCTTCGCGCGCCTCACGGCTGAATACGAACTTTCGCGGTTTGACAAAGCGAAGGACGCGACCGCCCTAACCGAGTTGCATCAACTTCTCGAGCGTTCGTACCGCGAACTTATCGACGACGCAAAGCGCCGCGCTTACCGCGAGCGCGTCGTGGGTCGAGAGCGCCTGATGACGCTTGCCGTCGCGGAGTTTGAAAAGGGCGAAGACCTCCTTCTCCTGCGGCGAAAATACCAAAGCGCCGTCGTCTGCTTCCAAACAGCGTGCGAGCTCGCGCCTTGGGAGCCGGATTTCCTCGCTTTTCTAGGGCTTGCGCACTTCAAATACGTTTTCCCCGACCCCAACGAAGTGCAAAACGCGATCAAAATGATCGACCGTGCGCTCGCCCTCGCGCCCGACTCGCCACGCGTTTACATCTGCCTCGCGATCGTGAACGCCGAAACGGGGAACAAACAGCTTGCGCGACAGCTTTTGGATCGCGCATCGGCGTGTAAGAAGCGGACGACCGACATTTCGGACCTGATAGCGTCGATTCGCGCCGAGATCGTTTGACAAGCGCGCCGGTTCTCCACAGCGGCGACCCAACTTTCGGGGACAAGGTGTGAAAACCCTGTGGAGAGTCTTGGATGAAACGCGCCGACTGTCTACCGGGGCGCGCCTTGTTTTTTCGAAGGCACGGAAGCCCGGTAACGGCGCGGAAATCATCTTTGGTCTTGAATGAATTCAGCGTAGAGAGAGGCTCGCACGGTGCGTTACGCGGCAAACCCTCGTTGGGACGACGATTTCCGGAACAGCGAGCGCCAAAACGGAGTGAATTTTTGGTAAAACGACGTTGACGCGCGTTGTCGAAGGCGATCGGGTGACAAATGGGCGTCCATTGCGAAAAACGGCCTAAACCCCAAGATATTGATGGTTTAGGCAATTGAGTCTACTATATATAGTGTGAATTCCTTGACGCGTCGATTTGGGTTTCGTTATGGTGCGAGCGTAGTCTCGGAAACCAGCGGCACCGCAACCGACAAGGAGGGCAAGTCGACGATGAATCCGAATGCGACGCGTGAAACGAACGGGAAAAAGAAGAACGGGCACCTTGCGAAGAACGGGGTCGGGTTGAAAAAAGAAGGGGCAGCGGCGGGCCTTCATTTTCCAAGGTGGTTTACGCGGCCGGCGGTCGACCCGTTTAGCGAGGTCGCGTGGGACAAGCGGTCGAGCGTCATTGCGAATCCCGACGGCAGCGAAGTGTTTCGCATGGATGCGATCGAAGTGCCGGCCGGGTGGTCGCAGCTCGCGACGGACATCGTGGCGTCGAAGTATTTTCGGAAGGCGGGGCTTTCGCAAGGGACGGGCGGCGAAACGTCGGTCAAACAGGTCGTGCATCGGATCGTTCACTCGATTCGCGTCGCCGGTGAAAAATTCGGCGGTTATTTTGCGACGCGCGAGGACGCCGACACGTTTGAAGCGGAGCTCAAGGCGATTTTGGTGAAGCAGGTCGGCGCGTTCAATTCGCCGGTGTGGTTCAACTGCGGGCTGTATCACGCGTATGGGATCGAGGGGTCGGGTGGGAATTTTAGGTGGGACTTTGATGCGAATGCGGTCGTCGAAACGAAAAACGCGTTCGAGTACCCGCAGTGCTCGGCGTGCTTTATTCAAAAGGTCGATGACGATTTGATGTCGATTTATGGGCTCGTGAAGGCCGAGGCGCGCGTTTTCAAGTACGGCTCGGGGTCGGGGACAAATTTTTCGAAGCTGCGCGGGCGCCAGGAAAAACTCTCGGGTGGCGGGACGTCGTCGGGGCTCATGAGCTTTCTCGAGGTGTTCGATCGCGCGGCGGGTGCGACGAAATCGGGTGGCACGACGCGGCGAGCGGCGAAGATGGTTTGCCTCGACCTCGACCACCCGGAGATTGTCGACTTCATCCAATGGAAAATGCGCGAGGAAAAAAAGGCGCAGGCGCTCATCGGGGCCGGTTATCCGAGCGACTTTAACGGCGAGGCGTACCACACCATCGCGGGGCAGAATTCGAACAACTCGATTCGCATCCCGGACGCGTTTATGAAGGCGTATGAGTCGGGCGGCACCTGGGCGACGACAATGCGCACGACGGGGAAGCCGTGCGAGACGTTCGATGCGCGGTGGATGATGCGGCAAATCGCCGAGGCGGCGTGGAAGTGCGCGGACCCGGGCGTGCAGTACGACACGACCGTGAACGATTGGCATACGTGCGCGGCGACCGACCGGATCAACGCGTCGAATCCGTGCAGCGAGTACATGTTTCTAGACGATTCGGCGTGCAACTTGTCGTCGATCAACCTGATGAAATTCTTGAATGAGGACGGGTCGTTCGATGTGGCCGGGTATCGGCACGCGATCCGCGTGCTCATGACGGCGCAAGAGATTCTCGTCGATTTTTCGAGCTACCCGACGGCGACGATTGCGAAGAATTCGCACGACTATCGGCCGCTCGGGCTCGGGTACGCGAATCTCGGGACGATGCTGATGGTGCAAGGGATTCCGTACGATTCGGACAAGGGGCGCGCGACGGCGTCGGCGCTCACGGCGATTTTGACGGGGCACGCGTACCGAACGTCGGCGGAAATTGCGGCGACGAAGGGGCCGTTCCCAATGTACGAGCCGAATGCGGAATCGACGAACCGCGTCATGAAGAAGCACCGCGATGCGGCGTATGTGATCGACGCAATGGAGTGCCCGCCGAATTTGTGGCGCGCGGCGAAGGAGGATTGGGATGCGGTCGTCGAGGCGTGCGGGCGGTGGGGTGTGCGAAACGCGCAGGCGACGGTCATTGCGCCGACGGGGACGATTGGGCTCCTCATGGATTGCGACACGACGGGGGTCGAGCCCGACTTCGCGCTTGTGAAGTTCAAGAAGCTTGCGGGGGGCGGCTATTTCAAGATTGTGAACGATTCGGTGCCGATGGCGCTCGAGCGGCTTGGGTACAGCGCGAGCGAGGTTGACGAGGTGTTGCGGTTCGCGCTCGGGACGGGCACGCTCGCCGACGCGCCGCACGTGAACCACGAGGCGCTCCGGCAAAAGGGGCTGAGCGACGACGAAATTCAGAAGGTCGACGCGGGGCTTAAAGGGGCGTTTGATTTGAGGACCGCGTTTGCGCCGTGGACGCTCGGTGGCGAAACGATGAAGCGGCTCGGATTTAACGACGAGACGTGGAAGGCGCCGAAGTTCGATTTGCTCGCGGCGCTGGGGTATTCGGACGCCGATGTTCGCGAGGCGAATGAAGTCGTCTGCGGGCGCATGACGGTCGAGGGCGCGCCGCACCTGAAGCCCGAGCATCTGCCGGTCTTCGATTGCGCGAACAAGTGCGGGCCGCACAGCACGCGCTACATCGAGCCGATGGGGCACGTGCGGATGATGGCGGCCGTGCAGCCGTTCATCTCGGGCGCGATTTCGAAGACGATCAATTTGCCGAACCACGCGACGGTCGATGACGTCGAGCAAATTTACGTCGAGTCGTGGAAGCTCGGCTTGAAGGCCGTCGCGCTTTATCGCGATGGGTGCAAGATGTCGCAACCGCTCTCGACGTCGAGCGACAAGAAGGCGGACACGGCAACGGCGGTTTCGCACGTGGTTGTGGCGCCGGCAAAACTCGAACGGAAAAAACTTCCGCGAAAGCGCCGCGGGTTTACGCAGGAGGCGCGCGTTGGCGGACAAAAGATCTATTTGCGCACCGGCGAATACGACGACGGGATGCTCGGCGAGATTTTCGTCGACATTCACAAAGAGGGCGCGGCGTATCGCTCGATGATGAACTGCTTCGCGATCGCGGTGTCGCTCGGGCTCCAATACGGTGTGCCGCTCGAGGAGTTCGTGAACATCTTCACGTTCACGCGGTTTGAGCCGCAGGGCGCCGTCGACCACCCGAACGTGAAGTTCGCGACGTCGATCGTCGACTACATTTTCCGCGTTCTCGGGATGGAGTACCTGGGGCGCACCGATTTCGTGCAGGTGCCGCCGAATCCGGAGACGTTAACCGTGAATCAGCTTCGCGATGGCGTCGACGCCGAGTCGGTATCGCGCGCGCCGCACGCGGAAGCCATCGCGACGACGGCAGCGACGGCGCACGGCAAGAGTGCTCTCGACGACCAAATGACGAAGTTGATGGGCGACGCGCCGTTTTGCAACCAGTGCGGGCATGTCACTGTCCGCAACGGTGCCTGTTACAAATGCCTCAACTGCGGCAACTCGATGGGTTGCAGCTGACAGGTTGGCCCACCCGATAGGCGCAACCCGGCGACCTGCCGTATACTGGGGGTGATGTTTCGGAGGATTCGCCATGAATGAACATCGCGAGCGGTCGCGACGGTGGACGACGGCTCTTCTCGTCGCGGTTGCGTTTTTCGCGGGGTTGTCCGTCCAACATTTTGTCGATGCGGCGCCTAAGAACGGCACGCCCTACAAGAAGCTCAACATCTTTACGAAGATTCTCCATTACGTGGAGACAAACTATGTCGAGCCCGTCGACGACACAAAGCTCGTTTACGGCGCAATCAAAGGGATGCTCGACACGCTCGACCCGCACACCGTTTTCATGCCGCCCGACCTCTATAAGGAGATGAAGGTCGACACGAGCGGCGAGTTTGGTGGCCTTGGGATCGAAATTACAACGAAGGACGGCGTGCTGACGGTCGTCGCGCCGATCGATGGAACGCCGGCGCATCGTGCGGGCGTCAAGTCGGGCGACCAAATCTTGCGGATTGATGGCGACTCGACGAAGACGATGTCGCTCATGGACGCGGTCAAGAAGATGCGCGGGCCGAAGGGGTCGAAGGTCAAGCTGACGCTCCGGCGCAAAGGCGAACGCGGCACGATTCAGGAGCTTGTGATTGTGCGCGATCGGATAAAAGTTGTGAGCGTCGATTCGCGGCTGCTGGGTAGTGGCGTCGGCGTCGTGCGCATCAAGAGCTTCCAAGAGCGGACCGACGTTTATCTTAAGGACTCGATCGAGAAACTCGAGCAGCAGTTTGGCGCGCCGCTCAAAGGGCTGGTGCTTGATTTGCGAAACAACCCGGGCGGATTGCTTGAGCAGGCGGTGCGTGTGTCCGACGCTTTTATTGAATCGGGGCTCATCGTTTTCACGAAGGGGCGGCAAAAGGGGTCGGTCGAGCGTGAGTTCGCGCACCCCAAGGGGACGCGCACCGATTTTCCGATGGTCGTTCTCGTGAACGGCGGAAGCGCGAGCGCATCGGAGATCGTTGCGGGGGCGCTGCAAGACCATGGGCGCGCGGTGATTTTGGGGACGCAAACTTTTGGCAAAGGGTCCGTTCAGACGGTGACCGAGCTCGAAGACGGGTCGGGGCTGAAATTGACGGTTGCGAAATATTACACGCCGAAGGGGCGCTCGATTCAGGAGAAAGGGATTTCCCCGGATATTGTGGTGCCGGAGGGAACGATCGCGAAAGCCACCGAGAAGTCGACGCGCGAGAAAGATTTGCGCGGGCATTTGCGCGAGGAGAAGAAAGGGCCGGGATCGGGGACGGAGGAGGCAAAGCCCAAAGAAGGGGAGCCAGCGGCGCCGAAGCCTGACGTGAAGCCGGACGAGAAGGGAGAGGCCAAGGTTGAAAGCTGGGGGGATGCGAGCGACCTTCAGCTCAAGGCGGCGCACGACTACTTGAAGGCGTGGCATATCTTTAAGCAGTCGGGGAAGTCGGCGGCGGTGGGCGGGAAGCGTTGATCGCCGCTTTTGTCGTTGCGAGCGTCGTTGGAGCGGGCGCGAGCGGCGCGGTTTCGATTCGCGGCGCGGTGATCGACGGTGCGGTGGCGCGGACAAAGGCGGTCGTCGACTACGCGGCGCGGGCGGTTGCGAAGAACCGGAACTTCACGGGTGACTTGCGGCGGGCTTGGCAGCACATGGCGCGGGTTGGTGAGCGGAGGCGTGCGGGCGACAACGTGGCCGCCTTGCGACACGCGATGCGCGCACGCGAGCTCGGCTGTCGCGCGATTGTCGCGAACGGGTGGAAGTTGAAACGCGCATTCACGCGGGAGAGTGAAACCGAGAAGTCGGTCCTGTCTGGAGTTGCTGTCGGAGAGCTCGATCGAACTGTCGACGAGATAGCGGTTCGCGAGGAGTTTCTGCTGGAACCGCGCCGCTGATCCGCGGGTGCTGGTTAACCGCCGTCGCCTGCGTCCTGACCAGCGTCTGCGCCACTGTCGACCCCCGCATCGGTTTTTCCGGCATCTGAGGTTCCGCCGTCAACCGGTGGACACTGCTGACCTGACGTGAGGGTCGTCGCGCCCACTCCGGGGCAAAAAACCTCGCTCGCCTTTTCGAAACAGTGAAACGTCCCGGCAAAAACAAGAACGACGAAACCGAGAAAGATGACTCGCTTCATGGGATCCTCACTTGCCGCGGAGTTTACCGGATGATCGTGTGGTACGCTACTCCGCATGGCGCCTGTAACTCCACGCATTGCAGCGTCCGTGGTGCTTTTGCGGCGGAACGCAAACGACGACATCGAGATTCTCTGGGTGCGACGCGCGCCGACCCTTCGTGTGCTTGGCGGGTTTCACACTTACCCCGGCGGGACGGCGAACGCGGATGACGGTCCCGCGGGGAGCGATGAGGCGATTCGACACGCTGCGGTGCGAGAGTTGGCGGAAGAGGTCAGCGTTACCGTAGACCCTGCGACGCTCATTCCAGCGGGACGCTGGGTGACGCCGGAGTTTTCGCCGTTTCGTTACGACACGCATTTTTTTCTTGCGTGGGCAAACGACGCACAGGTGACGGCCGTTCGGCTCTGCGAGGGCGGCGAGCTTGACGCGTGCGAATGGATTCGGCCAGCCGATGCCATCGCGCGGTGGGAGCGCGGTGACGTGTTGCTCGCGCCGCCGACGCTCCACGTGCTTCAATCGCTGGCGCCAGGGTGGACGGGCGCTGTCGAGCGGCTCTACGCAACGCCCGAGGCGGGCGGCGCTCCCGCGGGGCGCATCGAAATGCGAAAGGGCGTGCTGTTGTTGCCGCTCTGCGCACCGACACTTCCGCCGTTCACGCACACGAACTGCTTCATCGTCGGAGGCGCGGACATCGTCGTTGTCGACCCAGGTTCGCCGTACGACGAGGAGCAAACGAAGCTTCACACGTTCGTTGAAGCGCTCTTGCGCGAAGGTCGCACGCTGCGGGCCGTTCTTCTCACGCATTACCACGGTGACCATGTGGGAGGCGCGGCGGCGTTTCGCGCGCGCTTTGGAACACGCGTTTTTGCGCACGCCGAAACAGCGAAGCGCCTCGACGCGGGTGTCGTTGACGACGTCATCCCCGATGCGCACACGTTCGCGCTCGACGGAGCCGGTGGCTTTCGACTGCGCTCGCTCTTCACGCCGGGACACGCGCCGGGGCATTTCACGTTTCTCGAGGAGACGACGGGGACGCTGCTCGCGGGCGATTTGCTCGCCGGCGTTGGGACCGTCATCGTTCCGCCGCCGCCCGACGGCGACATGGGCGAATACATCGCGTCGCTCAAGCGCGTGCGCGACGTCGCGGCGTCGGTCATCTTCCCGGCGCATGGCCCCATCATCACGAATCCGCGAGGCCACATCGACCAAGTCATTCGCCACCGCGAGCTTCGCGAGGCGCAAATCCTCGCGGCGATTGGCGATGGCGCGTGGTCGCTCGACGACCTCACGTCGGCCGTCTACACCGACGTGCCGGCCACCATGCATCGTTTCGCGAAGGTATCTCTCAAGGCCCACCTCATGAAACTCGAGCGCGACGGCCGCGCCACGCACGACGGCGAAGTTTGGCGACGGGCCCCCATCGCGCTTCCCGGCTGAGATCGAAATGGCGTCGCCGCGCGCGGAACGAATAAAACAGGTTTGGCGATGCCTTCTACTTCTCGCGCTCGTCGCGGTTCTTTACGGGCGCACGCTGTCGTTCGAATTCGCTTACGTCGACGACTCGCGCCTCGTCATCGACCGCGCGCGATTCCTGTCCGATCTGTCGAACGCGCCGAAACTTTTTCGCGAACCGTACTTCGTTCCCGCCGAGCGCCGCGGCGAGGGTTACTATCGTCCGCTCGTTTCGTTGACGTACATGCTCGACGCACAAGGCGGTCCCCTGTCGCCCGCCGCATACCACCGCACGAACGTCGCGCTTCATGCCGCCGCGTGCCTTCTCGTCTTTGCGCTCTTCTCGCTGCTCCTCGCGAATCGCAACGCGGCTCTTGCTTGCGCCGCCGTTTTCGCGGTTCACCCTGCGCTTACCGAAACCGTTGTTTGGATTCCGGGGCGAAACGACACGATCGCCGTCATCTTTATGATCCTCGCGTGGATCGCGCATCTCGCAGCACCCAAGTCGCAATCGGCCGCGCGTCGACTTTTGCTCTGGGCCGCTTACGCAGTTTCGTTTCTGTTCGCACTCCTCTCTAAGGAGGCGGCGATCATGCTTCCTTTACTGGTCGTGGGTCATCATTGGCTTGCCGATCGCGTCCGACCGACGTCCCGATCGCTCGCGATCCTCCTGGCCGCGTCAGCAGCGCCCATCATCATCTGGGCCACGCTCCGCGCGCAGATCGGCGCCGAGGGTTCGACCGAATCGCTCTTTCAACGCGCGGGTGTCGCCGTCGCAGAGCTCCCGTCGCTCCTTCTCTTTCTCGGCAAAGCGGTTTTCCCCTTCGACCTCGCGCCCCTCGCGCACCAGAAAGATAGCTCGTGGCTCCCGGCCCTTGCCGCGCTTCCCGTTGTTTCAATCGCATTTTATCGCGTGAACGCCGACGTCGCGCGCCGCATGGCCGCTGGATTCGCGTTTTTCTTTCTCGCGCTCGCGCCGACGCTCCCGGTCAGCGACACGCTCATCCTCGAAAACCGCCTCTATCTTCCAATGATTGGACTTCTTTACGCGGCCGCTGTACGAATCCAAGCCCTCGCCTTATCGCTTCGCGCGGTTGCGCTTCTGGCAGGTCCCGTTGTCGCTCTGTTTGGCGCCCTCGCCTTTCGCTACAGCGACGGCTTTCGAGACCGCCACGCGTTCGCCGCATCCGCCGTTCATGCGTCGCCCAACCTCGCCCTCGCGCAGATGACGCACGGCAATTCGCTTCTCGTGCACGGCAACATCGACGCCGCCGAAACGGCGTACCAGGCGACGCTCCGCCTCGACCCAAATCGCACCATCGCGCACAACAATCTCGGCGTTGTTCATCTGCGTCGCAACAACGTTCCGGCCGCCGAAGCCGAATTTCGTGTCGAGCTCGCGCGCAATCCAACCTACGCCCCCGCGCACTACAATCTTGGCCTCGCGCTCTATCGCACGGGACGTGGAGCCGAAGCCGTCACCGCGTGGCTTCGCGCCGCCGAGCTTGAGCCCGACCACGTCGACGCCGTCGGCGAACTCTGGGCTTACTTTTCGCGCACCGGCGACACGGCGCGCGCGGCCGAGTTCCGCTCGCGCCTCGAACGTCTCGGCCTCAAAGTCGTGAAGTGAGGGCGAGGGCGAACGTTCCTTAGTCGTAATTCTCGTCGAGCCAGGTGAAAAAGGCATCCAGCAGGTCGATCATCTGATCAGAAAAACAGCTTCCCATGGACTGCGCCCCAATCGCATTTAATGCGTCGAAGAGTCCATCCGTAAGGTGCGGCTTATTCTCGACGTGACGCTCCCACGACTGTCTGAACACCTCAATCTGGTCGTGGGGCATCCAACCCCCGTGCTCTCGGCAATCAGAGATCAGCAGACGGGGAGCGTCGACGAATCCAAAATACCGCATCTGGACGCGGCAGCGAGGGCAACGATTCGTGTTGGAGTGTAGCTCTTCAGGAGCCATTGTTACGAAGTTGATCCCGCCTCTTTGCCGCTTCCAACCCTTGAGTTGCGCGTATCGTTCAACCTCTCCATGGTCAAACCAAGTTCCGCGACACTGCAGACAGTGATCGATGACCAAGTCGTCGTTTTTTTAAGGGATCAGTTCGGCATGGCAGAGTGGGCACAAAAGAGATGATGGCTTTTGACCCGCCTGAACAGCACTCTCTCGGATCTGAGTCGCCGGAGTGATTTCCTTCTCTGAGCGTGCGCGCCGGCCCTTCGATCGACCGTCAACGACCGAACGACGTGGCCTGGAATCCTCTGTAGACATCTGAGTTTCGCCCCTTAACCCTTTTTAGAGAAAACGCATGATGCCGAAGGATGTGCAGCGAGTCAACGGTCGGTTCGAACTTGTCGGTTCGAACTTCTTCCAATAGCCAAATGTCATTAAATGGAAGTCGAACATCGCGAGGTCTGGGCCGTGGCACGCGAGGTCGACGTCAGAGGCGCCGAGGTCGACGTCGACGGTGCCGATATAAAGGTCGAGGGTGTCGAGGTAAAGGTCGAGGGTGTCGACGTCTGAGCCGGCGTTGCCGCGAAAAGATTGGGTTTTTTGGTTAGCGGGGTGCGACGTCGGTCGTCGGACCTGGCGCGGGCGATGCCTTTTCCCCGGCGTCGCGCGGGCCGGTCGAGAGCCAGTCGCGGATGAAATCGAACGCGCCGCGAATCTCTGCGTCCTCGCGGCCGAGTGCGGTAGCGAGCCGGTGGACGCGATAGACGTCGTTCATGAGTTCATCGCAAACCGCGAGGCGCGTTTCGCGCACAATCTCCGAAAGCTTCTCGACGCGCGCGAGGGCTTGCGTGAGCTCAGCGTAGCGGCCGAGCCGTTTTTCGAGCGTGACCGCGTCGCACCCTTTCGCGGGCAGCCGGTCTTGATACTTGGGAAGAACCTCAATCAGCGTCTCCACGATCGAAACGAATCCTTCGCGCGGTCTTCGAAACGCGCGAACTTATTTCGCGAGCAGTCTGCTGAGAAGCCAGTGGCTTCTCGGCGCGAGCGAAATGGCGAGGGCGACGGAACGGAGCCCGCAGCCTACAATTCGTCGGCCGCGTAGTCGCGAAGCCCGAGCTTCGTTCCGTCGAAGCGCAGGTTCTCGTCCTTTATCGCCGTTTGAAAACCGCTCTCGTGGTTTTGTTTTTCCGACATTTGATACCCCTCGTCTTTGCCGCAGAGCGCGCTCGCAATTGAACGCGAACCGTGTGGCGAGCGGATGAAGCCATGGCTCCCTGGCGACGTCAATGGGGGATGCGAAGGCGGGAGCGGGGGCGAAGGCGGGGGCGGGAGCGGGTGCGGTTGCGGAAGCGGGTGCGGAAGCGAGGTTGCCTGTTCGCGACCTCCTTTTGCGCCCGCGTTCTCGTGGGCCCCCTTCGCGCTCCGCGCTTCGGTTGAGGGCCCACTCGAACTTGGGCTCCAAAGGAGGTTCCCGATGAATCGTTACTCCGTTCCCACGACGGCTTCCCTCGAACGTCTCGATTGCTATCGTGTTGCGTGTGACTTCGCGCGACTCGCGCAATCATTGCCAATCGCAAATCCAGTGCTTCGAGATCAGTTTCGTCGAGCCTCGCTGTCAGTCCTCACCAATGTCGCCGAGGGAGCGGGTCGGGTCGCGAAAGCGGACAAACGCCGATGCTATGCCATCGCGCGCGGCGAAGCGTGTGAAAGCGCGGCGTTGCTGGATTTGATGGACGACGCGCCAGCCGAGGTGGGCGCGCTGCTCAGTCGCGTCATCGCGATGCTCACGCGGCTCGTGCGATGAGCTTCGAAAGCAGTGCGCAAACTCGATCGGCGATCGCGTCCAGCTCGGCGACCGTTGGCTCGTCGACGTATCCCCATATCGCCGCGAGCTTCAGGGCTGCGCGCGCTTCGCGACACGACCCACGAGCGATTTCGAAGAATCGCGCTTGGTCTCGCAGCGAACTTTTCCCGTCACCCTCTGAAATATTTAGAACGATGCTCGCCGTTGCACGTCGAAGTTGATCTTCGAGTGAACGATCTTTGCGGCGCAGCGAATCGAGCACAGGACGCACGCGACTCGCGAACTGAAACGCCACGTCGTACGCGATGAACCGATGAGACATGAGAACCTCCTCTCGAAGCCGCTGAGCGCGGCCCCCGCAAGGAACAGGGCCCGCGAAGCGGCAAGAGAGGAGGCGCGATCGGGGAGAAAGCGGGAGCGGATGCGGATGCGGTTGCGGAAGCGGGTGCGGAAGCGGAAGCGGGGATTTGACGCAAAGGCGCAGAGACGCCACGGGAAGTGGTCTCATTCCTTGCGTCTTTGCGCCTTGGCGTTGAAATCTTCTTCGGAAGCGGAAGCGGAAGCGGGAGCGGATGCGGAAGCGGGTGCGGGAGCGGGAGCGGACGCGGGAGCGGACCCGACCGCCCCTCAATCTGGCTCGTACGGAGTTTTCGGCGCGGGGCCAAGGCCGGGCCACTTTTCGACATTACCAACCGGCTCTTCAAGATGCGAAACGGGGGTAACACACCAGCGAATCGCGTGGAGCCCAACGGCGCGATGATTTCCCGACGCGCCGGCGCCGCCAAACGGGAGCCGTGCATCGGCGCCAACGGTCGGCCGATTCCAGTTGATGAGTCCCGCCCGAACCTCGTTTGCGACCGCGCGATACGATTTTTCGCTCTTTGTGAACACACTCGCCACGAGCCCAAACGGCGTGTCGTTCGCGATTTCAATCGCCGCGTCGATGTTCTTCGCGCGATAAATCGCAACGTCGGGTCCAAACAACTCGTCGCTCTGGTAGGCGCTCGACCCTGAACGTGCGACGACCTCGTGAACCGACGGCGCGACGAAATTCCCCTTTGCGCGAGCGTCGAACCGGCCCCCATCGATCAGCGCGACCGCACCTTCCTTGCGTCCCAGGGCGACGCGTCCAAGAAAACGCTCCGCGATTGCTTCGGACGCGAGGGGCCCCATGAAAGTGTCGGCCGCGCGTGGATCGCCGACGCGAATGGCCTTCGCGCGTTCCATAAATCGCTTGACGAATTCGTCGGCGACTTTCCGCGTCACGACAACGCGCGACGATGCCGTGCAGCGCTGGCCGGACGTGATGTAACCGCCAATCAAACACTCGTGCACCGCGAGGTCGATGTCCGCGTCGTCGAGGACAACCGACGCATTTTTTCCGCCCATTTCGAGGACGAGCATCTTTCCTGGTTGCGTTGCGCAAACCGCTTCGATCGCGCGACCCGTTGCGACCGACCCGGTAAAAAAGATGCCATCAACGCGGGGACTCGCGGCAAGCCGCGCGCCGATATCGCCCCCGCCCTGCACCATGTTGAAAACGCCCTTCGGTAAATTCGCGTCGTCGATGATTTCCGCGTAGACCTGGCCGACGAGCGGCGTCACGTCGCTTGGCTTGAAGACAACGGTGTTCCCTGTGACGAGCGCTGGCACAACGAAACCGTGCGCGAGAAGCGCCGGGAAGTTAAACGGGCAGATGACGCCGATGACGCCAAGCGGTCGGTAGCGGCATCCGCCCCGCACGCCGGCCGGCACGAAATCCGCGACGTCGCGAAGCCCCGCGTCGACGACGACGTTGAGCCGTCCCGCCATCGACTCAACCTCGCGACGCGCTTCCCAAAGGGGTTTTCCGACTTCGCGTGTGATCGCGGCCGCCAGATCCTCGCGCCGATTCACGACCGCTGCGCGCACCTTTCGGATGGCGTTGATTCGGTCTTCAAGGGACCGCGCGGCCCACGCACGCTGGGCTTCACGGGCTGCCAGAATCGCCTCGTCGGCCGCCACGCGCGAAAATGAAAACGCGCCGACAACATCGTCGAGGTTTGCGGGGTTTCGCTTTTCGATGGCGCCGTCTGCGTGTCGCGGCACGCGAAACTTTCCGTTGATATAGTTTCCGCGCGGGATCGCGGCACGCTTGTCGTTCAACACCGCTTGCGTCATCACTCGAGCGGGAGCACCGACACGCGCTCCGTGGGCAAAAGCGCAAGCGCATCTTTCGCCGCCTGCGGCAAGTCGACGGTCCCCATCTTGACCGTGTATGGCGCCCGCACCGCCTGGAAACGGAGTGCGCCGTTCGCTCGTTCAACCGCGACGAGGGCCTCGGGACTTCCATCGAGTGGCTCGTCGTCGCTCACCGGCAGCTTCTGGACTTTCTTAACCAGTGAAATCTCGTCGACCCGCGCTTCAAAATGCGGCCCGCCATCAAACGGGTCGATGCGGTGCGCGTATCGAAACCCGATGCGCATCAACATCCGCTCGACGCCCTTTGTTTGCTGCCCCGTTTGCCCGATCACGCGCTGCACCTTCTCCGGGAAAATGGTCGCGTGAATGCTCTGCGACGGAAAAAGCGTCCGAATGAACTCCTTATTCTCCTTCGAGAGGAAGTCGGCCTCGATGTACGACATCCCCGTAAATTTTTTTCCGAACGATTCCCAGAGGAGACTCTTGCCGTCTTTCGTGAGCGGAGGCAGCAGCTCGGCGATGACGGTGTCGCGAAACCGCCGCGGGTGCATCGCGATGAAGAGGAAACGCACAAACGAGAGCTGCCGACCGAACTGACGCGCATCACCGCGGAGCGACTTGTCGAGGACAAGACCGCCGATTTCCGTTGGGCCCTCGAAGTTGTAGCCGATGCGAAGAACCTTGTGCTTGAAGTGTCGGTCGAGCGTCGTCGAATACCGCTCGTCGTCGAGGACGTCGAAATAAACGTGCGGCGATTCGCGCGTCCCGTGCTGCGCGATGACGAGGCTCGTTCCGACAACTTTTTGGCGTTCCGTGTCTTCGAGAACGAAAAGGTACTCGCGCTTCAAAACCGGCCTGTCGCCGCGAAACGACTGGCGCGACTGTGTGAGCACCTTCTTGAGCGCGCGTTCGTCGTCGGGGAGGTTAACCGTGTCGAAATCGGCGGCGAGACGCTTAACGTCGTCGAGGTCGGACGGGAGAGCTTCGCGAATGACAAACATGCTCACAGCCTTTTGAGCGCTGAATCCTCGCAGATGCGCGTTAACGAAGCAAGGGCGCCAAGAGGCGTAAATGCGAAAAAACCGAGCAAAAAAAGCAAAACAGTTGACATGCGTCTCCGGTTCGTCTTAGCGTACGGCATCCGTCGGTCAATAAAAGATCGGACGAGGAAGTTTACCAAGTTTTCGCCCGCTCTCGAAGAACGGGTGAGGGTTGAAACGTTGCGGAAGTTGAAAAGGAGTCTGGCAATGAGACGTTTTGAAGCGAGCTGGGTAGCTGTGGGCCTTGCCGCGTTGCTGCTCGGGGGAACGGCATGTGGTCCCACCTTTCCGGAGTGCGAAAAGGACGAGCATTGCACGAAGCCGAAGGACCCGAAGCTGAAGCCAGCCGGGGATCGGCGCGATTGGTGTATCAAGAAGAAGTGTGAAGAGTGCGCGGAAGATAAGCACTGCAAGGGCGAGGATGGCGAGGAGTGTAAGGCGAATCGCTGTAAGGTGAAGGAGGGGTGGTGCAAGACCGACGCGGATTGCGCGCGCATGAACCCGAACGACGCGAAGAAGGCGGTCTGCCGGAACCACGCGTGTACGCCGGAGTGTAGCGCGGAGTTCAAGTGTCCCGACGGACAGAAGTGTGAAAACGACAAGTGCGTGCCGGACGTGCAGTGTTCTGACACGAAGCCGTGTCCCGCGGGCGAGACGTGCAAGAGCGGGTTGTGTGTGAAGATTAAGTGCACGGACGATCCGAAGCTGTGCCCGAAGGGGACGAAGTGCGAAAACGGCGAGTGCGTGCCGGTTAAGGAAGAAGTCGTCGAGTGCAAGCTCGAGTCGGTTTCGTTCGACTACAACGAGCACACGCTCACGGCGGCGGCGCAGGAGATCATGAAGAAGAACGCCGATTGCGCGAAGCAGAAGGGCAAGGCGGTGTTCATCGAGTCGTTCTGCGATGAGCGCGGCACGACCGAGTACAACATGGCGCTGGGCGTCAAGCGGTTCTCGGCGGCCGAGAAGTTCTTGAAGGCGGCTGGGTTCGACAAGACGTCGACGAAGTCGTGGGGCAAGGAGAAGGCGCAGTCGTGCAAGGACGACGCGTGCTGGTCTAAGGATCGGCGGTGCGACTTCAGCTTCAAGGACTAGCGAAGTGGCCGCAGTGAGCGGCAGTTAAGATGGACGGCGGAGGTTTTGAAAATCTCCGCCGTTCGTGTTTTGGAGGCGCACACATGGGGCAGTCAAAGAGCATTCTCGCTTTTGGCGTTGGGCTGGCGTTGAGCGGTTGTGTGACGACCAGCCAGGGGAATCTCATCCGAGCGGACATCAAGAAAGTTCAGGACGCGGTCAAGGAGCTCGAAAAAGGGACGCACGACCAGAAGCTAAAATTCGAGGCGCTCGTCGCGGCAGCCAACACGCACATCGGTAAGCTACAGAAACTGATCAAGGAATCGACCGATTTTCTAGCGAAGAATAACGCGGCCTTTGGTGCGGAGATGGACACGGTCAAGCAGACAATTGGAAAGATGACGGGACGAATCGAAGAGATTTCGTTTGGGTTTGAGCAGTGGAAAAAGGACTACGGCGAATTCAAGGCGGCGCTTGAGAAAAAGGTTGGGAACATCGCACAGGGCCTGCCGACGGAAGTGCCCGATACGCCTGAGGGGCTGCTTGCGGAGGCGGCGAAGCGGTTCAAGGCGAGCGAATACGTGACGGCGCGAAAGCTGTGGGAAATCTTTTTGTCGAAGCACGACAAACACGAAAAGGCGGCGCTCACGCAGTATTGGATCGGGCAGTCGTTTTTTGAGGAGGGGAACTACAAGCGCGCGGTCGAGGAGTTCGACAAGGTGAGAAAGCAGTGGCCGCAGAGCGATGTTTTGCCGGCGACGCTTTTTAATATGACGCTCGCGTTTCATGCGCTTGGGGAGAAAGATTTGGCGGTGGCGGCGGCGAACGAGTTAATCAAGGCGTACCCAGAAAACGAGCTTGCGAAGAAGGCGAAGAAGCGGCTGAAAGAGTTTAAGAAGGGGATCAAAAAGGCGACGTGGCGGCGATCGTTGTCGTATCGGCATTTTTAGGCGCGGCTTTTGGGTCGGCGAGCCGGCCGTGTGCGCCGCGCGAGGCGGAGTGCCGAGATTTCAGCGCGTGGCTCGGCGAAATCGTTGAGGCGGAGCGGGGGGTGTTTCGCGTGAACGCGACGGTGGTCGACACGCGCGATGTATCGCGAAGGGGAAGCGTTGACGGCGGCAAGGCGGTTTACCCGGCGAGCGTTGTGAAGCTCGTTTATTTGGTTGCGCTGATGCGGCGGTTGGATGCGGGCTCGGTGCGCTTGACAGTTGATTTCGCGTGGAACGTCGAGGAGATGGTTCGCCACAGCCATAATCCCGCGGCGGGTCGTTTGATGGATGTCGTGACGAAGACGTCGCAGGGCCGTACGCTCGCCGGGGGTGAGTTTGAGGAATTTCGACGGCGTCGACGGGCGCTTGAAGATGAGATGGCGCGGCTGGGTGCCAAGGGGATTCGTGCGCACGACCGCATCTGGACGCGGGTGTCGGCCCGCGACAAGCAGCTTCGGCGTGCCGATGGCACGAACGCCATGTCGACGGAGGCGACCGCGAATCTGCTCGTCGGCATCGCGCGGTGCGCATTTTTATCAGCCGCGCGCTGTCAACAGGTTCAGTTTCTTTTGAAGCGGCACGTCAACGATGAGTCGGACCCGCGCTTTCTTCCCATCGGGCGCGGCCTGCCCGTGGGTGCGCGTTTCTGGTCGAAACCTGGACTAACGGCAGGCACGCATCACGATGCGGCGATTGTTGAATTGGCAAACGGCGCGCGGTTCGTCGTCGTGGTTTTCTTGCGTGGCAAGGGATCTGACGGTTCAGTGATTTCGCGGATTTCAAGTCGCGTCGCGCGTGGTTTCGAGTAGACGGCGTTTCAACACTCGGCCACTTTTTAGTCGGCCGTCGAGAGTGGAAAAAAGATCTGGCGCAGCGTTACACGAGGTGGAGGAAAAGAAGGGTCGGGTTCTCGAGGATGCGCTTTACCTCAGCGGTGAAAGCCGCGCCGACATGACCATCGATGATTCGGTGATCGAACGAGAGTGAAAGGTTCATGCGATCGCGCGCGACAATTTGGTCGTTCACGACGACGGCACGCTTCTCGATCTTGTGAACACCCATGATGGCGACTTCAGGGTAGTTGATGATGGGCGTCGCAAAGATGCCGCCCGCGGCGCCGAGACTCGTGATGGTGAAGGTGCTCCCCGTCATCTCTTCGAGTTTCGCTTGCCCGCGACGCGCGCTCTCCGCGAGGCGCGCAATCTCGACGGCGAGATCCTTTAATTTTCGCGCATCCGCGTTTCGAACGACGGTAACGACAAGCCCCGCGTCAGTCGCTGTTCCGATTCCCATATGGACGGCCTTCTTGACGACAACTTCGGCCTTTGCGTCGTCGACATGCGCGTTCAGCGTCGGATATTTTCGAAACGCCATAACGCACGCCTGAATGATGAATGGAAGGTAAGTGAGCTTGATGCCCTCCGATTCCACAATCGCACGCGCGTTTTCGCGCAATCGCACAAGCTCTGTGACGTCGATCTCGTCAACATAGGTGTAATGCGCCGCCGTTCTTCGCGACTGCGTCATCTTCTCTGAAATTCGCTTTCGGATTCCGCGAATCGCGATTCGCTCGTCGCCAGCCGCGGATGTCGGTGACGATGGACGCGTATCGGGCAATGTTATCTTGGGTGCGGAGGCGGGCGCCGTGGTGGCGACCGACGTCGTTTGGATTGCGCGCGTTGGGCTTTTACCGGCGGCATCGATGTCTTCGCGTGTGATGCGCCCGTCGGGCCCGCTCCCTTTGATGGTCGAAATGTCGACTCCTTTTTCGCGCGCGTATCGGCGTGTCGCTGGTGTTGCGAGCGGGCGGTCGTTCGTTGCGGTCGCCGGTGTCGACGCGATCCGAGCCGCCATCGCCGGCGCCGGAGCTGACGCTGTTGCCCGCGCTCCATTTCCGGCTCCGTTGCCGCCGGCATTCGACTTCGCGACCGCACCCGCGCCTGCAACTTCGATCACGACCAACGTACTGTGGACCTTAACAATCTCACCCTCTTTGCCATTTCGCGCCACGACCTTGCCGCGCTTCGGCGAAGGAATCGTAACCGTCGCCTTGTCGGTCATGACCTCCGCAAGCGGCTGATCTTCGGCAACATCATCGCCCTCGCTCACAAGCCACTTTACGAGCTCGCCCTCGACAATTCCTTCGCCAATATCTGGAAGTTTGAACTCGAAAAGCATTTCTTCTCCCATCCGGCGGGACTCGTCTCGCCCGCACTTCGCTAATAGTTCAATACGCCGCGCACCCCATCCACGATCCGCGGTGCACGCGGCAAGTAGTCGTTCTCGAGCGTGTACGGAAACGGCGTGTCGTACCCCGTCACGCGCTTAATCGGCGCCTCGAGGTGCAGGAACGCCCGCTCTTGGATCAGCGTCACAATCTCAGCGCCAAACCCGCACGTTCGCGGCGCCTCATGCACCACGACGACGCGTCCCGTCTTCTTCGCGCTATCCACGATCGAATCGATGTCGACGGGCCACAGCGTTCGCAAGTCGATCAGCTCAACACCAACGCCGTCGCCCTCAAGCGTCGTCGCCGCCGCAAGCGCCTCATGCACCATCGCGCCCCACGTGATGATCGTCGCGTCTCGACCTTCCCGCAAGATCGCCGCTTTGCCGAGCGGCACGGTGTAATCGCCCTCCGGCACCTCGCCCTTTGCGGCGCGGTAAATTCGCTTCGGCTCGAAAAAAACAACCGGATCGTCGTCTCGAATTGACGACAGGAGCAGCCCCTTCGCGTCGTGCGGATTCGACGGCATCACGACTTTGAGCCCGGCCGTGTGAATGAAATAAGCCTCTGGGCTTTGCGAGTGGTAATGGCCGCCGCGAATTCCGCCGCCGCAAGGCGTGCGAATCACCATCGGCACCGTAAACTGCCCTCCGCTGCGATAACGAAACTTCGCCGCCTCATTCACGATCTGATCAAACGCCGGGTAAATGAAATCCGAAAACTGGATCTCTGGGACGGGCCGCAGTCCATAAACCGCCATACCGATCGCGGTCCCCATGATTCCGCCTTCAGAAAGCGGCGTATCAAAAACGCGCTCGTCCCCGAACTCCTTTTGCAGTCCTTCCGTCGCCCGAAAAACGCCGCCAAACTTCCCGACATCTTCGCCCAAGACGACGACGTTCGGGTCGCGCCGCATTTCAACCCTGAGCGCGTCGTTTATCGCCTGAATCATGTTCCACGTCGGCATTGTCCCTCCCGCTATTTCAAATCCCGCGCGCGAGCGGCCTCATCCCACTCTTCTCGCAAGTGCCACGGCTGCTCGGCAAAGACGCCCTCGAAAATCGTCTCGAGGTCAGGCTCCGCCGTCGCCTCCGCGGTTTTGATGGCTGCTTTTACGGCATCGTCCGCCTTTGTCCGCACCGTCTCCTCGTCGCTGGGCTTCCAAATCCCGCGCCGTTCCAAGTAACGCCGCATTCGGTCGATTCCATCCTGCGCTCGCCATGGGACGACCTCCTCGTCGGCTCGGTACACGCGCGGATCGTCTGACGTTGAATGCGCGCCAACGCGATACGTCAAGCACTCGATGAGCGTCGCGCCCTCCCCGTGGCGTCCGCGTTCCGCCGCTTCGCGAGTTGCGGCGACCACCGCGAGCGCGTCGTTGCCATCGACCTGCACCCCGCGAATTCCATACGCCTCCGCCTTAACCGCGATGTTTTCACTTCGCGTTTGTCGCGCGACCGGTACCGAGATCGCCCAATGATTGTTGCGACACAAAAAAATGACCGGCGCCTTCATGACTCCGGCGAAATTGAGCCCCACGTGAAAATCGCCTTCACTCGTTGCGCCTTCGCCAAAATAAACAAGCGCCACGCTCTTCTCACCCTTGTGGCGCGCCGCCCACGCGTAACCGACCGCCTGCGGGATTTGTGTCCCAACCGGCGACGAGACGCTGCCAAAACCGATTTCGCGCGCGCTGTAGTGGTCGGGCATCTGTCGCCCCTTCACGGTGTCGCCGGCCGTACCGAACATGTTGTGCATGTACGTCTCGAGCGAAAACCCGCGATAGAGCGCCGCGCCAATTTCGCGGTAGCACGGAAAGATGAAATCGCCCGCGTCAAGCCCCGCGGCGCTTCCGACGATGGTTGCCTCCTCACCCATCGACCCGATGTGAAATCCGATGCGGCCTTGACGCTGGAGCATCGTCATCCGCTCGTCCAAAACGCGCGTCCGGACCATTGTTTCATAAAGATGTCGCGCGGCCGCTGTCGACAGTTTTGGGTCGCGACGCGCATCGACCGAGCCATCCGCCTTCATCACCGAAAAAACTCCGCTGTTTGGCGTTGGTGCAACGACGGGCTTCGTCTTTTTCGCGGCCATTTCAACGCTCTCCATCGATTGTCCCTTCAATAAACAACTCCGCAGCGCGATACGAGCTCCGCACAAGTGGCCCGGACGCCACGAAACGAAAACCAAGCCGCAACGATTCATCCCGAAGAGCGTCAAATCGTGCCGGTGTCACGAACTCCACGACCGGCAAGTGCCAACTCGTCGGCTGCAAGTATTGCCCAATCGTGACGAGCGAAACGCCCACCGCTCGAAGGTCGGTGAGCGTCTCGAGAATCTCGTCGTCGCGCTCGCCAAGTCCGACCATGATCGACGATTTCGTTGTGAGTCCGGCCCGCCGTCCGGCCTCAAGAACCGCAAGCGACAAATCGTACGATGCTCTTCGGTCACGCACGGTCCTGGTCAGCCGCCGAACCGTCTCGATGTTGTGCGCGAAGACACTCGGGCGCGCTTCGAAAAGTGTCGCAAGCGCTCGTTCATGGCCTCGAAAGTCTGGCGTCAACGTCTCGACGAGCACCCTCGGAACCGCCGCTCGAATCGCGCGCACGGTGTCCGCGAAGTGCGCGGCGCCACCATCCTCAAGGTCGTCGCGGTCGACGCTCGTGAGAACAACATAGTCGAGCCCCATTTTCGCGACCGCGCGCGCCGCATTCGCCGGCTCGTCGTGATTGAGCGCACCCCGCGGATTCCCGGTCGTGACGTGGCAAAACCGGCAACCGCGCGTGCAAACGTCGCCCAGCAACATGATCGTCGCCGTTCCCGCTCCCCAACACTCGCCGATGTTCGGGCACCGCGCCTCTTCGCACACGGTGTGGAGTCCATGACGTTCAACCGTCGCCCGCGTCGCACGGTACCGCTCGCCGCCCGGCGCACGCACCTTAAGCCACTCCGGTTTTCGCGTTGTTGCGACGACTGGGAGCGAGAAGGTGGGGTTCGCGCTCTGTGAACAGGCGCTCCCCATTTCGCTCGCGCCGACAAGCCCCTGGCTTATCGGCCGATTGCTCGCGAAATAGACCGACACCGCCGCGCGCCTATTCGCCGCCCGCGCTTGCGATTCTCGTTTTGATCGCGCGATACCGCTCGAGGAACTGCTCGTTGCGCTTCTTGAACGATTCAAAGTAGCGCCTCGCCTTGGTTCGGTCGGTTTGCCGCTTTCTCACCTCGGCGATCTTGTCGAGAATGATTCGAATATCCGAAAACGGCTTCAACAGATAACCAGCCGCGCCGTAATCGAGCGCCTGAACGGCCGACTCCATTGATGCGTATCCCGTGATCATGATCGCTTCAATCCCATTGTATTGCGTTTTCAGGTGCCGAATGAGCTCCAGGCCAGTCATTTTCGGCAGGTTCTTGTCGGTCACAACGAGGTGGAATCGCTCCTTCGCAAGCATATCAACCGCCTCTTCCGCAGAGCCGACCGACTTCACCGCCATCCCTTCACCCGTGAGCAAATCTTCGAGAACGTTCAAAATGATTTCTTCGTCGTCGACAACGAGCACGCGATAGCTGTCGTCCGCATCGCCTCCCGGTCCACCCGCAATCTGGTCGCGCAAATCCGAAACCTCTTTGTCGAGCGCGATCATATTCTTCAAAAACCCTTCATTCAGCTCGTCGATGTCGGCAAGCAGATCCTCGCTTACGCTTGCGGCTCCGTCTCCCGATGTGCGCGCTGGTGCACGGCTCGCCCGCGCTACCGCCGCCTTCAAATCGTCAATCCCGTCTCGCTGCTTGATAAAGAAATCGTTTGCTCCGACCCGCAACGCCTCTATCGCGTACGAAACGTCCTCGGCGGCCGTCAGCACGATGACCGCGAGCTGCGGGTTGATTTCGCGCGCCGACCGCACGACGTCAAAGCCACTCGGACCATCAAGATCAACTTCGGTGACAACGACGTCAAACGATTTCTGCTTCAGCTCTGCGAGCGCCTCGGCACACGTGGCAACCGCAGCCGTCTCGTATCCCGACTCGGAAAACAACGTCGCCAGCGCCCCGCGCATCTTCGGGCCGCGCTCAACAATGAGAATAGATTTTCGTTCCATGATGGTGCCACAGATTTTTTCATCGGTTGGAACGAATGTAAAGCCCCAATCCCCGGTTAAGCGGTGATGTCACTCGAGGGCGTCGGATTGGCAGAGGGCCGCGTCGGCGCGCCGAAGTCCTCGGGTCTGAATGCAATCGTGCGATAAAATCAGTGTAAAGTGGCGCCCGAAAACCCGTAGGTTTCAATGGATACTGCGCTGCAGACCCTGCGGAGGCGCGCCTTTGCGGCTCCCCTGCCAACCCGCCGCAACTCCGGACGAACCGCTTACCCGGTACGTGTTCCTCGCCCTTGAGGGTGGTACGAAGAGTTAACCCGCCGGGCGTCGACCTGCGATCGATCAACCCCCAAGCCTTATAACGGCCATACCCGGAAAACGGCGGATTTCTGATCTGCGGGCGGGGTCTGGGCAAGCGAAGGCTCGCGTCCGCAGGGGCTGAGGTGCCGACCGGGCATGGATTTGCCGCTGCCATCAGGTTTTATCGATTCTGCATTTCTCGCATTACGTCAGCCCCGAGGACGTTCGCGAGCCGGAGCGAACCCAGGCCCCGCCCGCCCCACTGAAGTCTTTTCCGTTATCCGGGGATTGGGAAATGTAAAGCTGAGAAAAAAACGGGGCGAGGAACGCTTCGACTGTGATAGGGTGTTTAGAGACACGCAAGCCCCTACACATCCCCAACACCCCACAGTCCCCTATCGTTCCCCGCCCCTATCGCCCGGGAGAGCGACTCCAGGCGAATATGTTATGAACGAGAAGAGAGCAACGGGCGTTCCATGTGCTGCTGCAAATGGTCTTTGCGCGCGAAGTCACTGTTTCTATGGATTATTCCGAGGGCCGTCACAGAATCTTCGCGCCGCGCAAGCTGTTTTCGGATGGATGAACGCCCCTACAGACGTGCATCGAAATCACAGGTCACCGGCCGTGAATCGACTCCACGACACTACTGTCAGGCGATTGGCTTTTTGTCAGAGGATGTCAGGTTGGATTGGAGAGGAGGCGCGGGTGCTATTCGAGCGGCTGGTACTTATAAAGGCCCGAGCCGCCCTGCACGTTACGGTAGGCGTCGACTCGACCGGTACGCTCGTATTGCGAAAACACTCCGTCGCAGTTCAAATCACCCCAGGCGTGTGCCGTGAATGACGCCGCCGTGTCCGTACCGGCAGCCGAGTACTGGTACGAGTAATAGAACGGATCGTCAACCGCGAAGTTGAGCGCATTCCAGGTTGAGTTGCTGTTCCAGATGGTCGAGCTGGTTCCACCGAACCCCGGCGCGCCGCATTTGTCTCCTGCTTGGCCGCAACAGATCCCCCTTGTAGGAGTCGGATTCTGACCCGCTGGGAATTGCTTCGCGATGATGGTGCCCGTGCGAGCCGCGAACTCTTCCTCGTAGTACGAAACCGACGAGTCGAACAACTTGCGGATGTTCATCGTTGCTTCGCTGGTCTTTGAACGGCGGATATATTTCATAAACGCCGGAATCGCGACCGCCGCGAGAATACCGATAATCGCGACAACGATCATGAGCTCGATGAGTGTGAAGCCTTTCAGCTTCTTGCTTCTAAGCTTGCTCAACATTCGTTCTGCCTCCTCGTGTAAGGCGTCAAATGAGACGCCGTAAAAACCATGGGCGAAATAACGTCGCCCTCACAATCCCCCATTTCTTGAACCAGTGACCACGCTTATCGTGGCCTACCCTCCTTTCAAGGGCCGGCTCTTCGACCGGCGCCATGACCGTGGCAATCAAGATTCAATTATTCGCATAACGGTTCATGAGCAACCAGGGTGCCACGTAATATTAAGCTGACTCGATTTAATACGATGTAATTTCAATGGGTTGTGGTCGAAAAAGGCGGCGTCGTTCACGGAAAACCGGCGGAGTGACAATTTTAGGCCAGCCGTTCGCGGCCGACGGCCCAAAAACGGCCTCTGGGCGTCTCGCGATTTGCGCTCTTACGAACGACGTATTATCAAGGATGGCGAGAGGCGAACAATGGAGGCTGGAGTTCGACATCCGCGTGGCGCCGCCTTTGCGCTCGATCTGTGGCGGCTTTTTTATATCTTGTTTCCGTTGTTTCTCGCTGGAACTGGCGGAGTTGTAACGGCTGCGCTCTGTGGGGTGTGGTCGGAAGTCGGGCGAGGTCGACCGTACATCGTGCGAGAGTGGAAAGCCGATCCAGACGTCGAGAAATTTATTGCCGACGACGGGAAGGCGACGTGGGAGGCGGTGGCGTCTGTGCTTAGCGATGTTGTTGGGGATGCGCGCGGGGCCGCGTGGGACAGTGCGGCCGCGCAAAAGCTCCGCGAGCGGTTCGTCGACGAAGCGAAAAAAGAGCCGGCGCTTGAGCGGCTTATTGACCAACTGGCGAAATCGTACGAGGCGATTGTTTTGTTCGCCGAGCGGAGCGAGTCGCGAGTCGATATCGCTGCCGTGAAAAAAGCGGTCGGTGAGCGGATTGGCGCTGCGGCGTCGAAGATCGACGGGGCGAAGGCGCGGGTCGCTCGGTTTGCGCGAAACGTCGCGCTCTATCGGACGAGCCAGTTTGTCGAATACGTGGGATTCGCGAGCCTCGCGGGGACGTTGCGAGGAATGATTTCGGTGGAGAAGCCGGGTGCGGCGCCCGAAGTTCCGGCTGCGGCGTCGGGGCGCGATCCACTGAAATACTTGAGCGTGATCGACAAGGCGATGTCCGGAAAAATTGGCGTTAAGCGCGAGCTCGAAGCCGCATGGCGACTCGAGCGCCTCGTCGTCTTGGTTTTAGCGCTTTTGGGTTTTGTGCTTTGGGTGTTTCGCGATGCGAGCCCCGCGTGGCTGTTTCCCGGTCGGCGCGAAGTTGGCCTTTGTGTTGTGGACGCGGCGACGGGAAACGCGGCGTCGTCACGCGCCTGTGTGATTCGCGGAGCGGTCGCCCTGCTGCTTCTGCCGGTGCATGGGCTTATGGTCGTCGTGAGCGGGATCGGCGTCGCCGACCGAGTGTCGGGAACGCGCGTCATGAAGAGGTGAGTCCCGTTCAGATTCGAGATGCGGTGCATGGGACGATAGACGTTTCGGGAGACGAGCGCGTCGTCATTGACCATCCGCTCGTTGCGCGGCTTCGGGGCGTTCGGCAACTCGGGTTTGTCGAACACGTTTTCCCGGGCGCGACGCACAGCCGGTACGCGCATGCGCTGGGCGTTATGCACGTCGCAACGCGCGTGTTTGATGCGGTTCTCGCGGATGCGCGCGTTCGGCCGGCGGATCGCGAACGGATGCGACGGGCGCTCCGCATGGCGGCGCTTCTGCACGACGTTGGGCACCCGCCGTTCGGCGCTTATGCGCGCGGGGACTGATGTTGACGATGTGCTCTGTGTTTTGGGCAACACGCCACGGTTCGTTTTTGAAGGCGTCGATTTCGGACCGCTCCTTCACTCGATTGTTGCGGGCGAGCTTGACGCCGACCGGATGGATTACCTTTTGCGCGACAGCCATCACACCGGCGTTTCGTATGGGCGTTACGACCACGAGTGGATTGTGCGAAACGTCACCATGACCGTTGTCGATAACGCCGCTCGTCTCGCGCTGTCGCATCGGGCGCTCTACGCGTTCGACGATTTTCTTTTCTCGCGACTTCAAATGTTTTTGGCGGTCTATTTTCATCCGACGCCCGTCGCCTTTGATGAGATGCTGCGTCGCCACTTTGCGTCGAGCGGTGCGACCTTCAAGATTCCTGCCGAGCCGGGAGCCTTCGCGCACTGTGACGACGGGGCGCTCGTCGAGAATCTTCGTGCGTCGCACGAGCCTTGGGCAGAGCGGATCGTCGCGCGCGTGCCGTTCAAGCTTTTGTACGAGACGGATGCCGAGCCGGCGCTTGTCGATCGCATCGCGTCCGAGTTGGACGGCGCCGGTGCTTTGAATTTCACAACCACGTCGCGCGGAGTTGTTTCGAAATATTTTGGTGGCGACGATTCACTTCTCGTGGTCGACGGCGATCGCGTTCGGCCGATTTCAGAGGTTGCGTCTCTACTCAAAAACCACAGCCGACCTGTGCAGCTTGCGCGCGTTTACGCAGCGCCCGAGCGTTGGGACGAAGCCGTTTCCGTTCGGAATCGCGTGCGCGCGTCATTCACTCGGGCAGGTAGCCGGCTTGACGCATGAGCCGTCGAACTTCCGCGGAGAGCGGTGTCGTCGGCGTGTGTCGACGCCCCTTTTCAAGGACGGTGAGCGCCGCGCGGAGGCGTGCGACGATGTCGGGGTGCGCGGCGGCAATGTTTTTTTGACCGAATGGGTCGGTGCGCCGGTCGTACAGCTGGACTTTGTCAACGGGCGCTTTTGCGTTGTGGGACGGCCACGAAAGAATCGTGTTGCCGGTATCTTCAAGGAAGAGGTGATCCGGCGTCACGAGTCCGCGAATCGATTTGTGATGCGTCATCCCGACGCGCACGGGGCCCGCGCGGCCTTCGAGTTCGGGTCGAAGTGAGATGCCGTCAAGGCCTTTGGGGACGGGGATTTGCGCGAGATCGAGCAGCGTCGGGCCGATGTCAACGAGGCGAGAAAGCGACTTGATGCGGGTTCCAGGTCGGACGCGGCCGGGAGCGTAGATGACGGCGGGCACGCGGAGCGACGCGAGGTTGGGCGTGCCAAAGACGAACCAGAGGTTTTGTTCGCCAAGGTGCGTTCCGTGATCGCCGAGGACAACAACGATGAGGTCGTCGACGAGCTTTTCGGTGGCGAGTCGTTCGAGTGTACGGCGAAGCGTCGTGTCGATGTGGTGATAGCCGGCGTCGATGAGGGAGATGATGTGTGCGCGCTCGCGTGGCGTGCTGCGGTCTGGGTGAACGGCGATTTTGTCAAACTCGGGGCGGGTCACAACGTGCTTGAATCGGCCGGTGTAATCGCGGTCCCAACGCTGGTGTGCGCGCGGCGGGTCGTAGGGGAAATGGACGCCGTTCAAGTGGACCCATGCGAAAACAGGCGCGCTCACGTCACGCGCGGCGCGGAAATTCGCGACGAGGCGCTCGAAGCACGGCTCGACGTCGTGCGGGCGCTCGACGATGTCGAAGCCTTCGACGAGAAACGACGGAAGGTGCGGCGTTCCGATTCGTGCCGTGCGGTAGCCTGCGCGAGCGAACGCGGCGGCGACGGTCGGCTGACCCGTCGGGAGGCGGCGGCCATTGAAGGCGCCGTGCGTTTCGGGATGGTAGCCCGAAAAGAGAGCGCCGATCGCTTCCCACGTTTGGCCGAAGGGCGCAACGGCGTCTTCGAGGAGCGCCCCTTGTGCGGCGAGGCCGTCGATAAACGGCGTTGTCTCGCGCGGGTTTCCGTACGCCGAGAGGCCATCGCGCCGCGCGCCATCAAGGACAACGACGATGACGTGTGGGCGCTTGGTGGCTGGCAGTTGCCAAAGGGTGGAAGCACCCCACGCAACGGTTGCAGGTCCCTGCGATTCAAGGGTGAGCGACGACGCACCCGCTGGAATCGGAACGACGTGACGTTTCCATGTGTCCGGTCCGGGGCGCACCACCAGATGCGCCATCTCGCGCTTTCCACGTCCGAACTGAATCCGCATGAGACTCTCGGCTGGTTTCGTCGGACCAGAGGCGCGGGGAACTTCGACGGTAAAAAGTTCGAGCACGGCGTTCGTTGAGATCGGAATTTCAAATTCGTAGCGGCTGTCGCTTGTGGCCAGAATCGAATCGACGACGAGCGATGTGCCGCGATGATCGAGGGGCCTATCGATGAGGCCGCGGTTCCACGCGACGCGCTCCGAGATTTCGAGTGCGGGATCGCGGTGGCCGCGCTCGCGGACGCGAAGGCGTTTAAGTCGCACCAAATCCGCGCCGGGTCCGGGTTTCGTGACGATGGTAAATCGAAGTGGCAGGTCGGTGCGCCGATCGTCGCCGATGTACCAAAGGTCGGAAACGGTATCCGTGTAATAGGTATCGGCGCGCTCCCAGCCGTCGGGTTCGTCGGCCGCCGGATCGGTCGGTGGGAGCGGGGGGAATTTCGAGCGGTCGGGTGTTTCGTTTTCGACGAAGAGGCGCGTCGCCTTTCGGGGATCGAAGACGTTCGCCTCGATCGTGTAGGCGACGTGGCGACGGGCGGCCACTTCGAAACGCCACGGGGACGGTGTGTGCGGCGGGTCTTTGACATCCAAGAGAACGATGGGTGCGAGCGCGCGTGTGTCGGTTGTGATTCGCGTCGCAAGGTCGAGGCGTTCCGCGAGGCGAATCGGCGTGTCGACGCGCGGCGGTTCTCGCGGTGCCACGACCCAAACGGATGTCGCCGACAAAGCGAGGCCAGAGATAATGAAGAGGCCCGTTGCGAGTTTCATGGAGAGTCGTTCCGAATGAAATGGTCTCGGGCGTCGCGAACTCGGAGCGGGTCGTGGGAAAGCCAATCGAGGAGCGCATCGCGAAGCGGACTCTGCGGCGGATTCCACACGACGCCTGATTGCGTGGGCGAATAGACGAGCCGATCGCGCCCGCGCTTTACGAGCCGATGTTTCGCCTCGACGACGCGGTTTTCGTGACGCGGGAGAAGTGAGAGGAGAAAACCGTCGTCGGGGCCAGCGGAAAGGAGGCGCTCGATTCGCGGATAACGCATCGTTGGGCCGCGCGCGAGTGAGCCGGTGAGCCAAAGCCCCGTCTCCGCGAACGCGGGGCGCGTAGGGCGAGCTGACGAATCGCCGCGAAGGAGTCGCGCGTGCGAGGCTCCGTCGATAAACGGAAACGGGATTCCCGCGAGTTCGGCAAGCGTCGGCGCGAGATCGACGAGGCTCACCGTTTCGGGGATGCGAAGGCTGGGAACGACGCCGGGCGCGCGGACAAGCCACGGGACCCGGTTGGACAGGTCGTTGACGAAATCGTCGCCGTGAAGCGTGCCACCGCCGTTTTCGGAAAGCGCGGCGCCATGGTCGGCTGTCACCATCACAACCGATTCTCGAAGGCCAGGCTCTCGATCGATGACGTCGAAGATTGTTCCCATCGCGGCGTCAACCTCCGAAAGCGCATTGTCGTAGATTGCGCGAATCTGCTCCACGTCAGCCTCTGGCGCGGGTCTGTTGGCCTTCGAGATGTCGGCGAGGCTGTGAACGAGGTAGGCGGAGCGGTAGGGTCCGTTGTACCCATTCACGCGAAACCGGCCGGTAAATGGGTACGACGGTGCCCACGGGATGTGCGTTGTCGAGAAGAAAACGACGACAAAGAGCGGCTCGTCGGCGTTCAAGAGAACGTTCTTTGCGTGTGTGGCGAGTCGCGCGGCTTCGGCGTTTTCGGGCATGAAGCCGATGACCGGAAACAGCGCGCGGCCAAGCGGGTTGTTGAAGAGTGCGAGAACGACCGGCGAGCGGATGAGAACTTCGCGTTCGTAGATGGTGCGAAGATCAAGGCGGCGCGGCCCGATCAGCTCGTCGAAGCCGAGGTCGAACGTTGGGAAAAAGTCGCCGGCGAAGTCGGAGATGGCGACGGTGCGGTAGCCGAAGTTGCGGAAGGCGCGCGCGACGGACGGCAGCGTCGGGAGGCGGCGGGCGCGCGTCGGGAAAACGTGGCGAACGCCGTGGCTGTGCGGGTAAAGGCCCGTGAGGATAGAAATCCACGCGGGAACGGTGCGCGCGAGGGGCGAGATGGCGTCGTCGAATGTTGCGGCGCGGGCGGCGAATCGGTCGATGTTGGGGGTTGTGGGGCGGGTGTGACCGTTCATCGAGATGCGGTCGGGACGAAGCGAATCGGCGACGAGGAGAACGACGTGGGGGCGACCAAACCCGCGTGGAACGGGGCGGGAGGCGAAGAGGAGCACGAGACCGAGCACGTTTACGAGCACGACAACGACTACAATCACGGGGACGTGGGAGCGAAGATGGGTGCGGCGACGGAAGAGGCCGATGGCGATGGGGACGAAGACGAGCGCAGCAAGAACCGCGTCGATGACAGGCGGCGGAATGACGGGGATGAGCGCGCCGAGCGTCACTTCGTAAAGCGCGGGGTGAGCGCCGGCGTCGCGAAGGAGGAGCAGCGTGAAGACGGCGAGAGTGCAGAGGAGATCGGCGGCGATGCGGCCCATGCGGGATATCGGTTTGAGAACACCTGAGAAACGGCGAAGCGCAGATTGCGAAAAGCCGATGAGCGCACCCTGGGCGACGACGGCGATGGCGAGGCCGATTTGAAATCGCATGAGGTCGGGTGCGAGCGGGCGAAGCGATTCGTTGATGGCGGCTTCGACGTCGCTGGTGCCCGCGGGGGCGAGCGCAGCGAGAAAACCGAAATGGGCGACGAGCGCGAGAAGTGCGCCCCACAGGGTGGCGGCGATCATGGAGCGACCGCGCGGGGTCGAAGTGCCACAAGGCCGGCGGCGATGACGGGCGGTGCGACCGCGAAGAAAAAGAAGCCGAAGGTTGCAAATCCCGCGAGAGCGACGACGATGCCGATGACGAAGCCGTTGTTTTCATCGAGGAGCACAAGTCGCACGTCGGGTGCGCGTGTCGCCATCTGTTGGAAAAAAACGCCCGCGTAGGCGCCGCCCGCGGCGACGAAAAGAGCGATCACTGGGATGGCGGCGGCTGAGAAGGTTAAGAGGTGTGTGAGGAGCCAGACCGCGTAGAAGGCGGCGAGAGCCGCGAACGGCGCGAGTTTGAGGAGGCGGTCGTTTGCGATCCAAAGGCCGGCGATGAGACCGACGAGCCAGGCGGCGGTCACCGAAAAATAAGAAACAACCGTCGCGCTGACTTCGGCTTGGACGAAAAAGAAAAAGCCGAACTGGAGAACGGCGAAAAGGATGCCGGCGCCGAAGGCGGCCACGCGGTTTCGAGCGAACGTCATGGCCGCCTCGCGCGGAAGAAGCGGTTCCAAAGGCGTTTCAACCCCTCGACAACAACCGTGTCCATTGACCCTTTTGAAAACGGCGGCGTCGCGCGAACCTTGAGCCGCACGTCGTCTGCGCCGTACACGCGCGCCTTGATGCTGCGCGCATCGAGCCACGCGATGATTTCGCGTACGCCGAACCCTGGCGCATCCGACGCATACGCAAACGCCGTGTCGCCGCCGTGCGGGTCAACGACAAACACCTCACGAAAAACCGAATTCAGCGTCGCCGCGATTCGCGTCGCGTTTGGACCGGGCGTCGCGAATCCTCCGCTCAGCTGCACCGCCACAACGCCGCGCGGCGTGAGTGCCCGTTTCGCGGCTTCGTAAAATTCGCGCGTGTAAAGAAGCGCAACTTGAAACTGAAACGGTCCCGCAATGTCCATCGCGATGACGTCGAACCTTTCCGCCGTCGTGGCAACGAAATGCTTTGCGTCGTCAACCTCCATCGACCATGCGGCCTTCTCAGCCGGGCGTTTTCCACGGCGCAGGTCGCGCAGTCCAATCTCCGCAACACGCTCGTCGATCTCGACGTTCATGACGCGCGCCGCCGTCTCGCTCGCGCGGTCGGCCGCGAAAAACGAGCCGCTCCCGACGATGAGTACCGACCCGAGAGAATTCATCGACGACGGCAGCCCTGCGATGAGATCGTTGAAGCGCGACAAATCGCTCGAACCAAAATGCTGAAAACCGTCGAGGTAAAGGAAGCGCGTTCCAGATTTCGCCTGGACAACGGCGATCCGTTGGTAAAGCGAATGTGCCGATTCGACCGTCCGCAGCTCTTTGAAGTCGTAGATGTTGCGATACGCGTAGGCCGTTGATGCGAAGTCGAGCTGCTCGAACGCGAGTGCTTGAACCAGGGCGAATGGCGCCAACACCGCGGCCGTTGCGCGCCCGAAAACGTGTGGCCCGGTGGTGAGATGAAGGATGGTGATGAACGCGGCGGCCGATGCGGCGTAAACGATTGCGAACGGAGCCTTCGAGGCGATGAACATCACGACGAGGCCCGAGAGCATGCCGATAACTTCGAACGTCATGTAGATGCGAAATGGGACGGCACCTGCGGCCGCGCGTTCGACGAGGCGTGGCAAGAAGATGCTGTAGAACGCGGTTCCGCCAAAGACCGCGACGCCGACGAGTACGAACGGGACAAACGCGCGAAGGCCCCAATCGTGGAATAGGCCGACGACGGCTCTCGGAAGAAAGGGGAGCGCAAGGTGCAAGAAGAACGCCGCGAGCCCAATTCGCGCGAGCGTTTGGGGGGAGAGGCGGTGCGCAACGACGTAGCCAACCGAAAATCCGGCAAAGTACGCCGTCGTGACCAACGTCAACGCGACTTCGGCGGCAAGCAAAAGCGACGACAACTCCTTCACGAGGAAGAGCTGCAAAATGGCGACATTGAACCCGCAAAGGACGAGGACGGTGCGCGCACGGCGAACGGACAAAGTAATTCCTCGCTAAACCCCATTGAATGTAGCGGTGGGGTTCGCGCTCTGCAAGCAGGCGCTCCCCATTTTCGCCGCGCGCTCAAGCCACTGGCTTTCGCGCCAATGCGGCGAAAATATGTGGGAGAACTGCGCCTGTAAAGAAACAGGGTGCGACAGTCGCGTACCGAGGCCGGTTGGGGCTATCGAACTGTCGACGGAGAGAGGTACACTATAGGTGTAAGAGAGGAGGACTGGGCCGTGTTGGCTTTATATAAAGGTGGGTCGAAGTGTAAGGGAGGATCGGCGGGGTTTGTGCTCGTCGACCTGATGACGTCGGTGACGATCATCGGGATCTTGTCTGTGACGGCGGGCGCTTCGTACAAGCGGTACGTTGATCGGGCGGGGCTTTCGGGGTGTCTTGACCAGCTTCGCGACTGGCGGCGCTCGGCGATGGAGTACAAGCACCACAACGACATTGGACGGTACGCGTCGAGCGGTCAGTTTTGGCAGACGTACAATCGAGGTGAGCAAGACGCGAACTACGTCTATTGCTCGAACGACGAATCGGCGGCGGGGGTGACGGGGTTATCGCGAAGCGGCCAGATGACGACGGCCGGGGCAACGACGTTCAGCATCACGTGCCTGCACGACCATGGAACCGCGGCGGCGTACGTTTATACGGACAACCTTTTGCCGAATGCCATCGCTGTTGCCGCGGCGGCAGGGACCGTGTCGACCTCGGGGAGCTGTCCCGGAAGCAGTGGGTCGTCGGGCTCGAGCGGATCGAGTGGCTCGGGCGAATCAAGCGGGTCGTCGGGATCGAGTGGCTCCAGCGGGTCGAGCGGCTCCAGCGGATCGAGCGGCTCATCGGGATCGAGCGGATCCAGCGGATCGTCGGGTGATAGCTCGAGTTCGGGCGATTCGAAATCGTCGGGCGACAGCAGCAGCTCCGGCGATTCGTCGAGTTCCGGCGATTCGAGCTCATCGGGTTCGTCGGGAAGTAAGTCTGGACTTGGCGACGGAACGAATCCCGGCGAGGGAAGTGGGACTGACAACAGTCCGAACGAAGGGACCGATAACCCGAGCAAATCAGGGCACTGATGGAGCGACCTCGGCGTCGCTAACCGTTCGTTGTCGCTTCCGATTTGCCTCCTATATAATACGGCTAGCGAAATCGCGGATCCGAGGTGTGACGGCGTGATGCGAAAGCGGGTGCTCGTGGTCGATGATTCGGCGGCGATGCGGACGCTTGTCACGACGACGATCGAGACGCTCGGCGATTTCGCGGTCGACGAGGCGAAGGGCGGCGTTGAGGCGCTCTCGCTGCTCAACCACGCGGCGTACGACATCATTTTGCTCGACATCAACATGCCCGATCTTCATGGCCTCGAGCTTCTCGGCTTTATTCGCAGCAACCCGCGGAACAAGGCGACGCCCATCATTCTCATCAGCACCGAATCGACGGAGCGCGATCGCGAAAAGGGGCTCGCGCTCGGTGCGTCGGCCTATGTTGCGAAACCGTTTTCGCCCGAAGAGCTGGCGGCGCACGTGTCGCGCCTGGCAGGTTCATGACGTCGTCGCTCGTTGGTGGGATTGAGGACTTTCTCGCGGAGGCGCAGGAGATCGTCGACCATCTGAGCTCGACGCTCTTGGCGGTCGACCAGGGAACGAAATCGGGCGGCGTCGACCCCGACCTCATCAACACGTTTTTTCGGCACGCGCATTCGCTTAAGGGGCTCGCGGGAATGTTTGGTCAGACGGAGGTGGGTGGGATTGCGCACCACTTCGAAAACGTTCTCGACGCGCTTCGGCTCGGGCGGGTTCGGCTCGACCGCGACAACCTCGACCTTTTTTACGAAACGATCGAGACGTTTCACGCGCAACTCGCGGCGGTCGCGGGCGGGCCAGCACACGGGCGCGACATGGACGCGTTGACGGCGCGGCTTGATGCGGCTGAGCGTTCCAAGGCGCCGTGGCAGAAAAGCGGGCTGCCGCGGGTTCCGGTCGAACCGGCGATTGCCGAAGTGCTGTCTGAATACGAGGAGCATCGGCTCCGGGAGAACTTGGCGCGCGGGGCAACGCTTTACGACGTTCGCGTGGCTTATGAGGTGACGGCGATCGAGAGCGGGCTTTCAGGGATGCGCGAGCGGTTGAAGCCGGTGGGTGAAGTGATCGCGACGCTTCCCAATCCCATACCGGGCGACGATGTGCGACTCGAGTTTCGGTTCATTGTTGGAAGCGTGGTGCCCGAGGCGAACGTTGCGGCGGCGCTATTTGGATCGGGCGCGGTGGTGTCCGTGCTTCCTTTGGTGACGATAACGCCGACAGCATCAGCGGCGACGGGGGCGGGCGCGGCCACGGAAGCTGGAGCGGGTAAGGGTGCCGCCGCTGCGAATGTTGGTGCGGACCCGGGCGTGGCCGCGGGTGCAGCTTCGGCTCCTCCGAGCGCTGGCGACAACGTTCCGATTTCGCTTCGAAGCGTGTCACAAACGGTGCGCGTCGATATCGCGCGCCTTGATTCGCTGATGAACATCGTGGGCGAGCTCGTTTTGGCGAAGGCGGGAATCTTGCGCGTCACGGAACGACTCAAGGGTGAGCCCGAACTGGGTCACCTCGCGGTAGAGCTTCATCGTGAGTACCGAATTTTGGATCGCCGCGTGGCCGAGCTTCGCGAGGGCTTGCTTGAAGTGCGCATGGTTCCGCTCTCGACGATTTTTGACAAGCTCACACGCGTCGCGCGATCGATTTCGCGGTCAGCCGGGAAGAGTGTCGAAGTAGTCGTGAGCGGCGCCGACACCGAGCTCGATAAGCTGATCGTCGAGGAGCTGTCGGACCCGCTTCTTCATATGTTGCGAAACAGCATCGACCACGGCATTGAGGCGCCTGAGACACGTGCGGCGCGCGGAAAACCGCCTGCGGGCCGGGTGGAGCTGCGCGCGTACCAGAAGGGAAACCACGTCGTGATTGAGGTTGCGGACGACGGAGGCGGCATCGACCCGGACGGAATTCGGAAGGTGGCGCTCGAGCGCGGCGCGGTGACACAGACCCGCCTCGCCGAAATGTCGGCGCGCGACCTTCTCAATCTCATTTTCCTTCCGGGGTTATCGACGAAGAGCGAGGTGAGCGAGCTGTCGGGGCGCGGCGTGGGACTGGACGTCGTCAAGAACAACATTGCGAAACTGTCGGGCGTCATCGACATCGACTCGGAGCCTGGCAGAGGAACGACGTTTACGATTACGCTTCCGATCACGCTCGCGATTCTCCCGGCGCTTATCGTTCGTTCAGCGGGGCAAGTTTTCGCGATCCCCTTGTCGTCGGTCCTCGAGAGCATCGCCGTTGACCCGAGCCGCCTCCATCGGCTCGCGGGGCGCGAAGTGGTGACGCTGCGCGGCGTGACGCTCCCCATCTTGCGCCTTGCGGAGACATTTGGCTTTGGACCCACGCGTCCCATCACCAGCGCGGCGAACACTTGGTACGTTGTGGTCGTTGGCATCGCCGAACTGCGCCTTGGAATCCTCGTCGAGGATCTTGCGGGGCAACAGGACGTCATTATCAAGTCGCTGGGGAAGATGCTATCGGGCGCGCGGGGAATCGCGGGTGCGACGGAGCTCGGCAACCAAGAGCCGGTGCTCGTGCTGGACGTCGCGGCGCTCGTCGAAGAGGCTTTGCGGCGTGAGGTGGCGGCGTGACCGAAACGCGCGAAGACCCGCTTCACAGCTTGTTTGCGCGGCTTGACGAGGCGCGTGCGGAAAGGGTGACGGAGAGCGCGGGTGAGGCGACGCGGGCGTTTTTATGTTTTTGGCTTGCCGGGGAAGAGTACGGTGTAGACATTCGTGAGATCCGCGAAATCTCGAAGATGCGCGTCGTGACGCCGGTCCCACGCGTGTCGCGCGATGTGATGGGCGTGATGGCCCTTCGCGGCGCGATGATCGCCGTCGTCGACCTTCGACTTCGACTCGGGCTTGAATCGCCGGATGAGCCGCTCGGGTCGCGTCGTATCCTTGTCGTCAAGCGAAACGCAGAGCTCATCGGCCTCTTGGTTGACGAAGTGACCGACGTGATTCGGTTGACCGCGGCCGCAATCGAGCCGCCGCCCCCGATGACGCCGCCCAGAGGCGCAGCCGTCGGTCGGGCCGTGATTGAGTCCGTCGCTGGGGTTGGGCGTATCGACGAGCGGACGCTCATCCTTCTTGATCTTGATGCGGTGATGGAACTTGAGGCAAAAGGTGATTCATGACGCGACCCATTGAGTCCGTGGTTCAGCTCGCGACGTTTCGCGTGGGTCAAGAGGATTACGCCCTCGACATCATGCAGATTCGGGAAATTGTGAATCCGTTGCCCGTGCGCGCTGTGCACAATGCGCCGACCTTTGTCGAAGGGCTGATCGAACTTCGCGGATCGGTCATACCGGTCATCGATTTGCGAAAACGATTCGGTCTTGAGGCGACGGCGGCCACGCGGCGCACGAAGTTCGTAGTCGTGAACCACAAGGGACGGGCGATTGCGCTTGTTGTCGACGAGGTGGGCGTTTTGCGCGTGCCCGAAAAAGAAATTCGCGACGCGCCGGGTTATGTGTCGGATGGCGGCGCTTCATATTTTTCCGGTGTCGTGAGCCGCGACGGAAAAATGTATCTGGTTTTGAAGATCGAAGAGATTCTCGGTTCAAGCGCGACCATCGATGTTGCCGCGATTCGGCGTGGCGTGGGCGAGCCGCCCCAATGAAGGGTTCCGCGATGAGCGAAGAGGAACGGTACGCGGCGCTCAAGGGTCGACGCGGCGCGGCGGACGACGCTGCGGATGAGGCGCGCCTTTTGGCGTTGGGAGACGCGAGTTTTCGGGTTCGTGCGGAGGCGGTTGAGCAGTTGGCCGGACGCCCGGCCTCGATACGAATCGAAAATGCCCTCGTTGCGGGTCTTGGCGCGGGCGATAACGCTGGGCTTCGGAACGCCGCGTGCGATCTCATGATTCGGTACGGTCGAACGGTTGCACCCGCGGTGGCGCGCGCGGTTCGCGCCGATGATGCGGACGTGAGGAAGCTCGCCATTGACGTCGCCGGGGAGATTTCCCATCCATCGCTCGCGGACGTCCTTCTGTCGGCGCTTCGCGACACCAATGTCAACGTTCGTATCGCGGCGGCCGAGGCCCTCGGGAACTTCGATTCCAACGACGTGGAATCGGCGCTCATTGCGGGACTCGATGATGGCGAGTTGGTTTTTGAATTGGCGTGCCTTGAATCGCTCGCACGGCGTCGATGCGCTGTTTCGGCGGTGACCCTCGGTCGGCACCTGCGCGATCCCTACAAGCGGCGCGCGGCGTTGGCGGTCCTGGGGTTCACGCCGGGAGAGGACTCGCTTAACGCCTTACTCGGGGCGCTCGGGGACGAGCGCGTGAGCACCCTCGTTGCGGCGGTGAGAGCGCTTGGGGCGTGGTTGGAATCGAACGATCGCACGACGCCGTCGGCTCGCGACGCTGTGACGCGCCGGGTGAGGGCGGCGATTCCGCTCGATCGCGAGGATGAATTCGTCACGCGGATCGAAGCGCTCCTTGCGGATGAATCGGTTGCGCGTGCGGCGGCTCTCGTGCTTGGGCGACTTGGGTTCGCGCGATCGGCGCTGGCCCTCGCGTTGGCGGCGCGGCAGTTTCCGATGCTTGAGGCGGATGTCGATGACGCGCTTCGGGCGCTTGATTCACGAGCGGCGGATGATTTGGCGCGGGCGCTCAGGCAAGCCTCCGTGGAGGATTGGGTTTGGATTGTGCGGGCGCTCGATGTTCTCGGGGACATTCGTGGCGCCTCCGCGCTCATCGCGCGTTGCGAGCGCGGACCCGAGCCCGACCGTCATCTCATTGACGCGTTGGGCCGCGTAGCGGATCGACGCGCGATCCCGATTCTCTTTCGGTGCGCGAAATCGATCGATTCTGAGGTGAGTGATTTGGCCGCGCGGAGCCTCCGCGCCTTGGCGACCCGGCAGCCCGAAACGCTTGCGCGAGATTTGGCGGCGCTCTCGGACGACGATTACCGGGCCGCGCGCGGGGTCGAGGTTGAGGGGGCCCTTGGCGCAAACGCGAACGAAAAAAGAATCGTTCGACTCTTGGACGACGGACCCGATGAGGATCGCGTGTGCGCCATCCGCGCGCTCGCCGAAATCTGTTCGCCGTTGATCTTGTCGCGCTGTCGCGAACTTGCGCGGACCGCGGCCACGGAAGTGCGTGTTGCGGCCGTTGCCGCGCTCGGGTCGTATTCGATGGACACGACGGATGCAGCGTCGGCTGAATCACGAAGCACCTTACTCGTCGCGCTGCTCGACAATCCCGACGCACGAATTCGCGAAGCCGCGGCAAGTGCGCTCGAGAGCGATGACAACGAGCTCGGGACAGAAGCCCTCGCGAGAGTTGCGCATGGGTCGGATCTGAGCGTCACGCTCGCGGCCTTGCGGGCCCTCGCGGCGAGAGCGGCCCGCGGGCGTGAATCGGCTTGGAAAGCGATACTTGCGTTTTACGACGGCGAAAGGCGGCGTGGCGTCGAACGATTTTCTAATCCGCTGTCCGTCGAGGTTTGGAAGGAGACGCTCGCGGCGTTGAGCCACGCGCCGGTTCCCGCGGCTTTCGAGATTCTTGTCGAGAACCTCGGCTCGGAGCGATGGGATGTTCGCGCGGTTGCTGCGCGCGCGCTTGGTTCGCGTCGCGACCGGAATGGCTTTACACCTTTACGAGCCGCGCTTCAGCGCGAATCAGACGTCGTTGTTCGCCGGGCGCTCGAAGATGCGTTGGTGACGCTCGCACGAGAGTCGCGCGGAATCTGACGTGCGGCGAGGTGCACCAGAGTCACCACCCCTTGGTGACGACGAGTACCGGCTCATTCGCAATACGTTGTACGCACAGACCGGGCTGACGTTTCGGGATGATCAGCGCGCCTACGTCGAGCGTCGGCTGCTGACGCGCGTTCGGGCGCTCGGGTTGACCGGCTTTCGGGCGTACCACCTGCGACTCCTCACGGATACGGCGCGAGAAAACGAGTTTCAGGAGGCGGTTGAGGCGCTGACCAACCACGAAACGTATTTTTTTCGGGAAATCACGCAGCTCCGCGCGTTGATCGACGATGTGTTGCCGCGTCTTCCTAAGGCGGGAATGCGCCAAGGTCCCGTGCGCATTCTGTCGGCCGGCTGTTCGACCGGCGAGGAGCCGTTCTCACTCGCGATTCTTTTTCTCGAGGCTCGGCGGTCAGCGGGCCGGACGCTCGTTCCGCTGTGCGAAATCGTCGCGACCGATCTCTCGCGGCGCGTCATCGAGCGCGCGCGACGCGGCGTGTATGGTGATTCCGCGTTTCGCAGTTTGCCAATTGCGCTCAAGGACCGGTATTTTAGGCCCGTGGAGGGCGGGACGACGGTGACTGCGGAGCTTCGTGCGCAGGTGAGATTCGCGCACGCGAATATTCTCGACCGGGCACGGATGGAAGCGCTGGGTTCGTTTGATGTTGTCCTTTGCAGGAATGTCCTTATCTATTTTGATCGCGACGCCAAGATTCGTGCGGTCAGCGACTTTTTTGACATTCTCAGGCCAGGCGGATTTCTTATGCTTGGACATGCCGAATCGCTCCTTTCGGTGTCGACAGAATTTCGTGTTGCGCAGCTTGCGAGCGGCCTCGCGTATCAAAAGCCCTTGCCAACGGGTGAAGCGGGCGGAGGGTCGCGGTTGTGACGGGCGAAAAAATCAAAGTCCTCGTCGTCGACGATTCGGTTGCGAGTCGTCGCGCCATCACAACGGCACTTGAATCGTCGCCGGCGATCGCCGTGGTTGGATCTGCGTCGAACGGAGCCGACGGACTGCAGCAAGCCCTCGTTCTTTCGCCGGACGTGGTGACGGTCGACCTCGCGATGCCCGAAATGGACGGCTTCACGTTTATTCGCATGCTCATGGCGCGGCGCCCAACGCCCATCGTGGTGTTGTCGTCGTACGGTGAACGCGAGAATGTTTTCCGTGCGCTCGATTTAGGTGCGTTCGATTTTATCGTGAAGCCTTCGGGCGCCGAGGCGGGTCGCGGGTTCGACGATGTTCGCGATCAACTCGTGCAAAAAGTTCTCACGGCGCAATTGCTCAATCGCGATCGCTTAAAGCGGCCATTTTCCGTGCCGACGCCGCCGCCCAGCCCGGCGCCGGTTTTGGGGCGTTCCGCACGCAAGGTCGCTGCAGAAGTGCGCGCCGCGGTTGCGCCCGCGCGATTCGTTGCCATCGGAGCGTCGACCGGCGGACCAAACGCGATTCAAGAACTTCTCACGAAGCTTCCCGAAGAACTGCCCATCGCGGTCGTCGTTGCGCAGCATATGCCGGAGCGGTTCACGCGCGTTTTCGCGGAGCGTTTGAATAAGCGAAGCGCGTTTACCGTTGTCGAAGCGAAGGACGGCGATCGCATCCTTCAGGGGACCGCGCTTATCGCGCCCGGCGGGCGTCACGTCGTCGTCGAGCCCGATGGGTTGGGACGCCCCATCGTTCGGACACCCGCGCGTCGAACGGCCGACCGCTATGCGCCATCGGTGGATAGGCTGTTCACGTCGGGCGCCGCGACGTTCAAGGACCGCATGATGGCGATTGTTCTGACCGGAATGGGGAATGACGGAGCCGAAGGCGTGCGCGTCGTTGCGGCCGCAGGCGGTGTTGTCGTCGCGGAGTCGGCGGAATCGGCGGTCATTTTTGGGATGCCGAAGGAAGCCATCGACACAGGCGTCGTCCACGCGGTTCTTCCCATCAGCGCGCAAATGGCGAAAATCGAGGAATTCGCGAACCGCGGTGCTGTCGCGGTGAAGAAATAGCGCCGAATCGCGAAAAATGGGCGCATCCGAAGCCGAATGAATAAATCCCCCGTTCCGTCGTCAAACATTGCGGGGTACGGAAGGAGGGTTTTTTTATGGTTCGATTTTGTTCGTTAGGACTCGCCGCGGCTCTTTTGTCGGCGCCGGCGGTTGCGGCTGAGGATTGCTTGGATTTATCGGCGACCGGTGCGTCAGCGGGCCTTGCCGGTGCCAAACTTTGTATCTCGGGCTCGTCGACGAACTACGAGCTCAAGTTCAAGGTCGGCACCAAGATCGTCATCCACTTCCATTCAATGAAGAAGGTGCAGGCGGTTTGCGTTGCTGCCCCGTGTTACGCCCCGACGACGTATTCACCGAAGACACCGACGCTCTCGATTCTGCGCGATTTGGGGGTGACGGTGAACCCGGACAGCTCGACGTCGGGAACGGTTTCGGTCGGGACGGTGACTTACAAGTACCGAAAGCCGGGAAGCGGCTCGGGCGGCACGTGCCAAAAGGGTGGCTGCTCGGGGCAACTTTGCTACGACCCGGCGACGGGAAGCGGCATCAGCACGTGCGAGTTCCGCCCGGAATACGCTTGTTATCGGACGGCCGAGTGCAAGCGCCAATCGGACGGAAAGTGCGGGTGGACGCAGACGAGCGCGCTGACGAGCTGCATCAACAACGCGCGCAATCCTTAGTTGCGAAATAAATGAATGGGCGGCGGCTCGTCGTCGATGAGGGTGCCGAAATCGCGGCGAAAATCGTCGAGTGAAATGCCAGCCGTTGCGGCGAACTTCGCAAGCTCGTGCGGGTCGTCGAAGTCGTCGCGTCGCAGTCGAATCATGTAGCGCCGCGCGATTTTGTACCGCTCGGAATTGATGTCGACCATGCGAACGCGCGTGCGGCCCGTCGTGGGGTCGATCATCGCGCCCAATGGAATCGGGTGAAACGTTGCCTCTTGCATTGTCACCATGATGCCACCGCCGCCTTCGTCAAGGACTTTCGCCGCGCAGTAACCGAGGTCGCGCGTGTACTCCATGTCGAACGGGATCGGATCGGCGCAGCGCAACTCATAGCCGATGTTTTTAGCGGCGATGGTCGCCTTGATGCCGTACCGCTTGAGGCCCGCCTGAACTTTCGTCTTCAAGATTTCGCCAAAATCGATCTCCGCGATTCGAAGGTTGTCATGCGCGTCCCGCTCTAGACCGGCGATCGCCTTCACATCGCTCGCGTCCATCCCTTCAACGAGTCCCTCCGCGAGCACCGCGACGCCGTCTGGTCGCCCCCCCGCGAGTCGCTTCACGATGGCGCCGATCAGCGTGTCGACAACGCGCGTGAGTTGCACGTGGCCACTCCACTCTTCGGGGATGAGCGTCAGCGTGGCGCCCGCGGCCTTGCCGATGCCGAGCGCGAGGTGCCCGGCTTTGCGACCCATGGTGATGACGAAGTACCAGCGGGACGTGGTTTTCGCGTCGACCATCAAGTTCTTGACGATTTCAACGCCGATGTGGCGCGCGGTCTGGTAGCCGAACGTGCACATGTTGTTCGGCAAGTCGAGATCGTTGTCGATCGTTTTTGGAACGTGAACCACGCGGATGCGCCCCTCGCTTCGCTCCTCGAGGCGAAACGCCGAGAAAGCTGTGTCGTCGCCACCGATCGTGATGAGCTTGTCGATGTTGAGGCGAAGGAGTGAGATGACGCTTGTTTCAAGGTTGTGCTCGTCTTTGGTGGGGTTCGCGCGGCTGATGCCGATGTACGACCCGCCGCGAAAATGAATACGGCTGACGGCGTCAATCGTGAGCGGCGTGACGTGGTCGATGTCGCCTTCCATGATCCATTTGAAGCCGTCGCGGATGCCGAGCACCTCGCAGCCCGAGAGGAGTCCGCGAATTGTTGCCGCGCCAATAACGCTGTTGATGCCGGGCGCGGGTCCGCCGCCCACCAAGATGCCGAGTCGCTTTTGGCTGTGCGTCGTCATCGATGTCAGCTTACCTCATTTGGTGGTGGCTCTATTTGCGGGGCTCGAGAAACGGCTTTGCGGTAAAGGCGCGCGAGGCCGGCGCCGTCGACGAACTCAGCGCGCGCGAAGGTGTGTGCCACACGGTGCTCCTTGAGCAAGATGGCGCGATCGGCGATGCGGGCGAGCGCGTCGAGGTCGTGCGATGCGATGAGGACGGCTTGCCCCGCATCGGCGCGGCGCCGAACGCCACGGGCGAGGGTGTCGGCGATGACGGGGTCGAGCCCCGCGAGCGACTCGTCGTAAAGGGCGACGGGCGTTGGGGCCACCCACGCGGCGGCGACGGCGACGCGAAGCTGCGAGCCGTGCGAGAGTTCACCGATGAGTTGACCGTCGAAGGCTTCGAGGGAAAGTTCGGCTGCGACTTCGTCATAGGCGCGCCGCGTATCGGCGTCGGTGAGTCCGCGCATCGCGGCGACAAAAGCGACGTGTTCTCGCACGGTGAGATAGCGGAACGTTTCCGGGACTTGCGGTGTGTAGGCGACGGCGCGTCGTCCGGCTTCGGGATCGACGAATCGATCGACGCCGGCCACGGAAACGGTTCCCGCGTCGGGGCGCAGCAAACCCGCGAGAATATTGAGAAGCGTAGATTTTCCAGTGCCGTTTGGCCCGAGAAGTCCGACGACTTCGCCGCGCGTAATCTCAAGGGAGAGGCCCGCGAGCACTTCGCGCTTGCCAAAGCGTTTTGCGAGCGCGTCGACCCGAATCACGACACAACCCCAAGCCACGCGAGTCCGGCACCGGAAACGATTGCAAACGACGCATACGCGCCATTCGCCGCGGCTGTGCTTTCGAGTCGTTCACGAAGGCCAATGGCGATCGCGGGCAAAGAGATGACGGCAAGGCCGAGATACGGCAAGAGCGATGCGACATCGGGTTTTCGCGAAATGAGCGCCACAAGGGGAAGCGGAAGCGCGGCAACAAGCGTGACGCGGAACGAAAAAAAGTAACGCCCCACGATGCGGCTTAAAGCAATTCCCGGGAGGAGGTGGCGCGAAGTCGGTGGCTCAATAAGCGCATCGGCGAGTGAAATGGGGAGGCGCGCGGCAAGCGCCACGAGGGCGAACGCGAATCCGACGATGCGCGCGTCGGCGTGGGGGGCGCTGTGTCGAATTGCGAGGGCGAAGAGGGCGAGCGACGCCAAGAAGCGAAACACCGGGCCAGCCGGATACCGGCGCGCCGAAATGAGCGCGTCTTTAGCGTAGGCGGCGCGTGCGCGCGGTGGGAGGAGTGCGCCGAAGACGCCGACGTGGAGTGGGGATTGCGACGCGGTCGCGGTCGCCGCGATCGCTTTGGTGCCGACCGAGTCGGCTTCGAAGACTGTTGGGAGAACCGCGCTGTGGTGTTTCGAGAAGTGCGATCGGACAAACGCGTAGAGAAGAGGAATGGGGAGCGCGATGACGGCGAGGCCAACGGCGGTCGCCTGCGGTGACGAGGCGATGATCTCGAGGGAGCGTTGGAGCGGAATCGCGAGGAGCGCGGTCGTCGCGAGAGCGAGCGCAGGCGTATAGAGAAATGGGGCGGAGGCCGCCGGCACCCAGCCGCCCGATAAGTCAGCGGAACCGCCGCGGGCCACGGCGCGGGCGGCCGCGACATTGAACGCGATGGCGACGAGAATGGCGAGCGGATATCCGAGCGCGAAGAGGAGGGCGCCGACGCAAAAGAGGATCGGATCGGCGACTTGAAGCAGCGGGATTTGTGCGGCGATGCCGACGATCGGAAGCGGGAGATGGGCGAGCGCGATTTGGCGGAGGTGCGCGCGGAGTAGGGCGTGCGGTGGCGCGGGGAGCGTTGCGACGAGGCGAACCCACGGCGCACGGAAGAGCGCGGCGAGCGTGTTGTACGAAATGACGCCAGATGCTGCGACGAAGCCAAAGTAAAGCCATTCGCGAAAGGTCGACCACGCCGTGGCGGGAACGGCGCCGGCGGCAAAGAGGCGTGCGATTTCGCGCCACGTGTAGCCGATAACGAACAGAGCCGCGGCCATCGCGAGAAGAGCGGTCGGAAGCGCGAGGGCGAGTCCCCGACGCGACAGGCGGCGACGAAGATCGGTCGCTATCGCCGTGACGAGGGCGCGCGTGGGGTCGGTCGTGGCAGCAGGCGGCATGCGCCCAGGATGTTGAGCGGGACGGTTGCTGTCAAGGATGCGTCTTTGCGCGCGGCGGGCGTTTTCGTCACCCCCGTGCGCTTCAAGGAGTTTTTCCGCACTCTGTTGAGGTATATTGAAGAGAGCGCGTGCGCGGGAGGCTTTCTCAGTGAAGATTTCGTTGACATCGCTTGGTATTTTCGTAGTCGGGGTTTGTGCGGTCGTCGGCTGCAAGAAGCGCGAAGTTCCCGGGACGACCGAAACGGACTCAGGGACGCCTGTGTGCGCGGCGAACGCGGATTGCGCGGGGCGATGCGATGGAGGACCGGAGTGCGTTTGCGTCGCCGGGAATTGCGCGCTGCCCCATTGCACAAGCAGCGCCGCGTGTGATGCGGGGCTCGTCTGCCTTGCGGGCGGGTGCGCGTCACCACCATCTGCGGCGGGTTTGCGATGCACCGTCGTGAGTTGCCCATCGCTCCTCGTTGTTGGCACGAGCGGCTCGTGCGTCGGGGCGGCGGTTGGCTCAAGCGGCGATTTGGTCGCAGGACAGACGCTCGCGTGGAATTCGTCGGACACGGCGGCTGTTGCGATCGACGCGTCGGGTGCCGTAGAGGCGGGTGTGGCGCCTGGCGCCGCGCAAATCACCTGTACGGTCCAAGGGTCTTTGGAGGCGGCGTCGTCACCGGCGACGATCAACGTGCTTCCAAATGTTGACGCGGGGCTCGTGCGCGTCATCGTTGTGGACGACTACTCGGGCGCGCCGATTTCGGGCGCAACCGTTGTTGTGAGTCCCGTCGATGGAGGCTCGGCCTCGCTCGTGACGGGCGACGCGGGAATCGTCGAGTTCGCCGCGGCACCGCCGCTTTCGGAGGTTTCGGTTTATCACGCGTCGTACAACTACGTGACCGTGGTCGGCTACGCGGCGTCGGATATGCAGGTCGCGATTACGCCGGCACCCGATTCGACAAAGGCCGGCGGCATTCACGGCACGTTCAGCTACGACATGACCGGCGTCGCGGCCGACAAAGTTGAAATCGGGATCGCGGGGTTGTCGTTCCCTGGCACGATGCTCGACTTTAGTTTTGACCTCGTCGTTGGCGAGCAAGTCCCGACGTCGCTCATGGGCCTCACGCTGAAACTTCCGCGTGGCGTGTTCGCATACCTTGAGCCGACGGCGCTCCTCGTGCGCGAGTATCAGGCGCTTGGGCTTGGCGGCAAGCGCGTGCGATGGGGCCTTGCGACACGCGAGGCGGTTGCAACCGTTTTGACGCTCGCGGGTGTTGCGTCGGATCCGGGTGCCATTGTGACGGCGCTGGTTCCCATTCTCGCCAAGTCGAACCACACGCTTCAGGCGAACTACACGGTCACGGAAATTCCGACGATTTCTGATAGCGACGGCGGTACGACGCCCGATTTCGCGAACATGCCGAACCTGACGCTCTCCGCATCGCGCCCGCTGAGCACGAACATTGCGCTCGACGTGCCACGCCTCCCCTCATACGGTGGCGCCGCATTCCTTAAGGCGTCGGTCGGCGTGATCGGTGCGCTCGTTCCCGGCCAGGGGTTTACGCCGCTTGGGCTCGGCGCGGCGCGCGACACGCAGTCGGGTGGCGAGACGCCCGACGGCATCGTCGATACCGACCTCGGCGACGCCGGTAACCAGACCGTTATGCCGGTGCAAATAACGCCATCGTATGGCGGCATCGAGGGCGCGCCATACCTTGTTCTCCTTTTGGCGTCGTCGTTCAGTGGAACAGCCGCCGATGCGCCGCCCGTCGCGTCGTCGTCGCTCCTCAAGGTTTATCAGCCATCGCAAGTCATGCCCGAATCGCCAACGACGGTTGCGTTCGAGCCGTTTGATGCCGGTGCTGCCGTCGAGTTTCTCGCGCTGCCCATTGGAGCCACGTACGATGCGGGCGCGCGCGTTTTATCGGCCGTGCCGACCATAAGCGGGGCGCGGCTTCACCGGCTCGTTTTTGGAACGTCGCGCGTTCGTCGCTGGTTCATTTACTTCATCGGTTCGTCGGTGACCGTGCCGACGCCGCCATCGGCCGAGTGGAATCTCGCGACCGATGCGCTTTATCGAATCGACTCGATCGCGTTAACCGGAACGAATTCGTTGCAGTCGCTTTTTGGGGTTGGTGCGCCGAATGGTCGCAACCTGACAACGATCATGACCGCGTTTTCGGCGCTCGAGTGTAAGAACGGCGTCTGCACGGGGCAGCCGTAACAAAAAAATCTTCGCCCGATGAATGGGCGCGTGGTATAACAATTGTCCCCGGGTGGGGTTGGAGTTGAGGAATCCGATGACGAAGCGAACCGAATTGATCGATGAGATGTCGCGTGAGTTGGAAGAGCTGAAAACCGCGCGTTACGAGTGCCCTGGGCCGTCGCGAGATGTCGACGACTCCGTCAAAGATGCGATCGAAAAAAACCTCGTCGATGGCGTGAACATGTTTTACACGCAGTGCATCGCGATTCATTGCTGCGCGTGCGACCGATTCGACACGCAGGACGACGCGGTGGCCGCCGTCGAGGACAAACTCGATGCGTTGATGGAAGCCGAAGAGGGCGGGTCGACGACGCGGAACGCCGACGCGTAGGTAGAATCCAAACTGCGATCAACCGAGCCGTCGTCATCGCGTTCGCCGAAGCGCTACGTCGATTTCTTTTTAAACAACGCGTCGAGTTTCGCTTTGGCGTCGAGAGGGTCGGAGGCGCGTTGGGGTTCGGCATCCGCGGGTGCGGGCGGCTTTTTGAAAAGTGACGCGAGCTTGTCCTTTTGGTCGCGCGTGTCTTCTTTCGGACCCTCGCCGCCAAAGAGCGCCTTGAGCCCGAGGCGCGCCGCCTGCGCCGACACGAGGTCGACCGGCTTCGTGTCTTTGAATCGCCAGTAAGTGCAAAAGTTTCCTTCGACGCGGTCGCGAACGTAAGCGGCCATTGGTTCGCGGCACTCGTTTTGCGCACCCGTGTCATAGAAATCGCAATTCAAGCAGCAGTGCAGATACGCGTCGCAGTGTGGGCACGGCTCGAGTCGACCGATCGCGACATCTAGGTCAACTTCTTTTTTGCACTTGTGACAAAGCTTCATCGCCGCTTCCGAATCCTCAATTTACGGGTGGTGAGCCGAGGCTGTCAACGTCCGACGCGCTTATATATGATGAAGACGTGCAGCCCGTCATCATAACGGCGGCGCTTGTCGGTGCCGAGGTTACGCGGGAACAAACGCCGTTTCTGCCGATTTCGCCCGACGAGATCGCGCTCGAGGCAGAGCGCGCGTGGCAAGCGGGCGCGGCGGTCGTGCATCTTCATGTGCGCGAGGCGGACGGTCGCCCGTCCCAGCGCGCGGAGCTGTTCGACGAGGCGCTTCGGAAAATCCGCGCGCGGTGTGACGTTATCACGCAGGTATCGACGGGCGGTGCGCTCGGGATGAGCGTCGAAGAGCGCTGTGGGCCGCTCGCGGTGACGCCGCCCCCCGAGATGGCGACGCTGAATGCGGGGTCGTGCAATTTCGGCGACGAGGTGTTTATGAATCCACGTGGTGCGATCGAGGAGATCGCGCGGCGGATTCGGGCGCGCGGGATTGTCCCCGAAGTGGAGGTCTACGAAGTCGGGATGGTCGACAACGCGCTCGAGCTCGTGCGCGCGGGGCTTCTCAAATTGCCGTGCCACTTCGATTTCGTGCTCGGCGTCAGGGGATCGATGGCGGCGCGCGCCGAGAATTTACGGTTTCTCGCGGGTTCGATTCCGCCCGATTGTCACTGGACGGTTGCGGGGGTTGGGCGCCACGAGTTTCCAATGGTTGAAGAGGCGCTCAGTCTTGGTGGGCACGTTCGTGTCGGGCTTGAGGACAACATCTATATGGAGAAAGGTGTGCTCGCGAAGGGGAGTTTCGAGCTGGTTGAAAAGGCGGCGGAACTGGCGCGGGCGCGCGGGCGCGACGTCGCGACGGTGACGGAGGCGCGAAAGATTCTTGGGATTAAGTCGATCTGACGGGAATATGGGCGCCGCACCAAGGCGTCGTAAGGGCGGCGTTGCGGCGATCGTTCTCGCGGCGGGCTTGGGAACGCGCATGCGGTCGCGACGCGCGAAAGTGCTGCATCGCGTGGGCGCCAAGGCGATGGTCGTTCGCGTTGTCGCGGCGTGCCTTGAGGCGGGACTCGCGCCGGTCGTTGTTGTTGTGGGGCATCAACGCGAGAAGGTTGAAGCCATCGTGCGTCGGGCGTTTCCGCGCGCGCCCGTAAGATTCGCGTGGCAACGGGAGCAAAAGGGGACGGGGCACGCGGTGCGCGTCGGTCTAGGGCGCGTCGGACGCGGGGCGCGGCGCATCGTCGTGACCTCCGGCGACACGCCGCTTCAGCGCGCGGCAACTCTCGGCGCGCTTGCGAAGTCGCCGGCAACGCTCGCGTTCGTAACGGCGCGGCTTCGTGATGCGACGGGGTACGGACGCGTTTTACGGGATCGGTCGCGAAAGGGCGTACCCCCGGTGCGAATCGTCGAGCAGAAAGATGCGACGGCGCGTGAGAGGCGGATTCGGGAGGCGAACATGGGCCTCTACGGTATCGACGCGACGTGGCTGCGCGCCGCGATCCGGGGACTTCGCGCGGAGAATGCGCAGGGCGAATTCTATTTGACGGATCTCGTGGAGATGGCGGTGCGGGAAGGAAAGCGCGTCGTTGCGCATTGTGTTCGCGACGCGCGCGAAGTTCTCGGTGTTAATACCCGCGAGGATCTTGCGGCGCTCGACCGGCTTGCCTCAGACTGGTGATCGTGGGCTTGCGCGTTATCGCGATTGTTTCAGCGTCCGTCTTGACGCTGGTCGCGTGCGCGCGAACAAACCCGCTTTTCGGGCAGAGCTTCAAGGACGCAGGAGGAGATGAGCCGGGCACCGATGCTGGACCAGACGCGGGTGGCGATGCGGGACCAGATGGTGGCTCGGATGCAGGCTTCGATGCGGGATCGAAAACGGCGAACGGCGGAAGTTGCGCTACCCCGAACGATTGCGCGTCGGGGTTTTGTTGGCGATCGACGGTTTGTTGCGCGACGGCGTGCAACGCGCCTTGCGAACGTTGCAACACGACCGATGCCGGAACGTGCGTGCACGAGACCTCGAACCAGAATGCGGGTGGCCTAAATCTTTCGAACGCCGCCGACTCCGGTTACTCCGCCTACGTTCCCGCGATCACCGCGGGGCCTTCGCACTACGTCGTGTCGTGGATCCAGGATAATGCCTTCAACTCCAACGTCATCGCCCAGTCTGTCAGGTTCTCAAACAGTTCGCCCGACGTTGCTTGTCTCCCCATTCCGGTTAGCGACGCGGGCGCGATCGGTTCAATGCTGTTCTCTTCAGTCGCGGCGCGGAATCCCGTTGACGGACGCGTTGGCGTTGCGTGGGGCGTGAGGAGCGCATCGTGGTTCGGGCGTTATTTCCGTTACGTTGACGTCGACGCAGGCGGGAATCGCGGCTGTCTCACCGCGCTCGACGTGCCCATGGAGCATGCAACTGCCGTTGGGTATGACGCGGGCGAATTGGCGCGCCCCGAAAAACTCGTCTACGTCCCTACGGGGGATCGCTTTTACAATTTCTTTAGCCTCGATAATGTAACGTCCAGCGCTTGTCAGGATAATCGTTTGTGCGAAACGAGCTTTCTCGGCTCCGCGCCGAGCGCAGCGACAACGGCTCCCGTTCGCACGTACGCTCAGGGCAGCTACCTGTACTACGCGACAGATTCCGACCGCCGAAACTATGCGGACCACGACGGGACGATCGTCGGGCTTTTTTATGTCGACTCGGCCGGCAACTCCGTCTTCAACCGGATCGACCCCGCGGGTGGCGCGCCCGCGTCGATCCAAGAAGACGGACCCAGCGTGATTGTCGACGGCGGCTACCCAATGGGAATTGCCTGGAACGCGGCGCTCAACCGTTTCGCATTTCTGTACGGGAAGAATGACGCTCTCGTCGTCGCGGATAATTCGGATACGGCGGTGGCTGTGACATCGGTTGACGCGGGTGCGCTGGCGATCGGCGCGGCAGCGTTTGTTGCGACGCGATGGGGAACGCAGCAGGCCGGATGGGGTGTCGTGTGGGTGCAACTTACTTTGGGCGGAAAGCGGGAGATTGTTTTTCGCGGAGTCGGCGCGAGCGGAAGTCCGACGGGGCTTGCGCTTGGGGTTGCCGCGACGACCGTCTTGTCGATCCCTTCGAGTACCGGAGTCTTTTGGCTCGACATCGCCGCGCCGCCCGACGGTGGACCCTTTGGCGTCGTTTGGGCTGACAACCGCCACCCAAACACGAACAGCGACATCTTTTTTTCTGCCTTCGCTTGTTATTAGCGCTGGGCTGGTAGAAAAAAATGCTCGAGCTCGACGAGCCCCTCGTCCATCGACGCGGTCACGAGCATCGACATTGCGAGCAGGTGCATGAGCGCGTTCAGATTCGCGTCTTCCTTGGCGGCCGCCTTGATGCGTGCGAAGAATGCGTTATTCAACTCTTCGAGATCGGCGTAGAGCTTTCGCAATTTCTCGAGTCTGTAATCGGGCTCTTCGCCGCGTCGCGCCGCGAAAAACTGTTTGAGCAAGTGATTCGCCGTCGTGCGGTAAATCGTCTCGGTGTGGTTAGAAAACGGCAAATGAAAAATCGCCATCGCGCGCAGCTCCGAGAGAATGGGACACGCCGACGACGCCATGATGAGCCCGAGGACTGCCATGAGCGCGGTCTGCACGTCGCACCGCTTCGAGATTTCGCGTTCGGGAGTTTTGACGCGCACGTCGATCACCTCGCACGAAACGATGTCGCTAAAGAGCTTTAGAACTTCGCGGGCGTCGTACGCCGGTGGGCAGACCGGTGTTTCGCGCGACGACAGCGGGCAGTGCGGGCATTTGTTTGTTTCAAGCAGCGTCCACGGCGGCGCATCGGCAGCACCCATCGGTGCCGACGCGTTTGCGACGCGCTCTGGATCGACAACGATCGTCCGAGCATGACCGTCTTTCAGAAGAAAGGTATACTCAATCATGATGACACCATATGACCTGCACTCTACCATGTCTGTAAGCGTATTCGCGCTCGCGACGGCGCTCGCCGCAATCCCGCGTCAATCCAAGGCGCAAAGCGAGTCGGTCGCGCAAGTGTCGCCTGCGCCCGCGGCCGTCGCCTCGTGCCCTGTCGAGACAATGGATCGACTGTTCCCGGGCCCGCTCCCCATGAACCCGTATTTGCCGCCGAAGCGCGCAAGCGCGTGCCTCATCGCGGAGCACGACGTCATCATTGTGCTTGGGTGCCCGAACGATCGAAAGGGGAAACCGACCACCTGCCAAAAACGGCGCGTCGATCTCGCCGTGAAGCTCTCGAAGTCGGGTCTCGGGCGCCGCTTTATCGTAACCGGGGCATCGGTTCATTCGCCCGGAGTCGAAGCAGAGTCGCTGCGCAAACTCCTTAGGCAGCGTGGCGTCGCCGCAAGCGCCATCACGCTTGAACCCAAGGCGCGCCACACCGACGAGAACATTTATTACAGCACGCGGATCATGGAAGCGGCCGGCTGGGTGACGGCGCTCGTCGTGAGCGACAATTCGGGGCAGCTTTTTTACAACGCGCTTTGCGATTCGAACTGCTGCGTCAAAAAAGGGCGCTTGACGGTTGCTGGGTTTCCGACCGACGGCGCGGCAGGAAAAAAACTCGCCTGGGTCGGGAACTATGTTCGTTACCCCGCGGCAGCAAACGTGAGCAAGGCTGAGTGTGCCGCAATCCAGAAGCCGACGAAGTTCATGTGTGTAAAGCTCGCGGAACGTGCATCGTGCGCAGGGCGCCTCGCGCTGCCACGATAGACTCAGCATAAGGCCGGGCTTTTTAGAACGTCGGTTGACGTTCATCACCAGGGCACGTAACATTGCGGGCCTTTTGTAGTTAGAACGGAGTGCGTGTGAACGATCTGTTGAAGCTTTTGAAACGAGTAGAAAAGCCAGCGCGCTATCTCGGCGGCGAAGTGAATGAAATCGTTAAGCCGGATGCGCGGGTGCGCGTCGCCGTCGCGTTTCCAGACGTTTACGAAATGGCGATGTCGAATTTCGCGCTGCACATCCTTTACAACATCTTGAACGCCGAGCCAGACGTCGCATGCGAGCGGATTTACGCGCCGTGGCCCGACTTCGAGCGCGCGCTTCGCGGGGCCGGGATGCCGCTCATGTCGCTCGAAACGAAGCGGCCGATGCGTGACTTTGACGTCGTCGGGTTTACGCTTCAGTACGAACTGTCGTACGGCATGGTTGTGTCGATGCTCGACGCGGGCGGCGTGCCGATTTGGTCGAAAGACCGCGGTGAGCGGGACCCGATCGTCGTGGCTGGTGGGCCGGGGGCGTTTAACCCGGAGCCGATCGCTGACTTCTTAGATGCGGTGGTGATTGGCGACGGCGAAGAAGTCGTCGTCGATGTCGTGCGCCGGGTTCGCGAAATGTCGGGGTGTTCGCGCGCGGAGAAACTCGCGGCGCTTGCGGAAATCGAGGGGGTTTACGTTCCGCGGTTTTTCGAAGTCGACTATCACGACGACGGCCGCGTGCGTGCGATTCGCCACGTCGGGCCGGGCCCGCGTGTCATCAAGAAACGCGTCGTCGCCGATTTGAACAAGGCGCCGTATCCCGAGCGGCCGATTGTGCCGAACATCGATGCGATCCACGACCGCGTCCCGATTGAACTTCAGCGCGGGTGCACGCGCGCGTGTCGTTTCTGTCAAGCGGGGTACATCGCGCGACCGACGCGACAGCGATCGCCCGAAGAAGTTTTTCGACTCGCCGACATTGGGTTGCGCTCGACGGGGCACGAATCGATCGGCTTTCTGTCACTCTCGGCTGGCGATTACGGCTGCTTGAATCCGCTGCTCGAGGATTTTTTCAAGCGCTACGACGGCGAAAAAATTTCGGTTGGCCTTCCATCGTTGCGCACCGAGACGCTGACGCCGCGCCTTGCTGCTGAAATCAGGCGCATCCGAAAAAGTGGGTTCACGATTGCGCCCGAGGCGGGGAGCGCGCGGATGCGGCGGGTCATCAACAAGGGAAACGACGAACAAGACTTGCTGAATGCAGTGCGCGCGACGTTTGGGGCCGGCTGGGACCTCATTAAAATGTACTTCATGATCGGGCTGCCGACGGAGACCGACGTCGATGTCGAGGCGATCGCCGAGCTCGCAAAACACGCGCTCGATGTGGGGCGGTCGATCAATCGGCGCGCGCGGGTCACGGCGTCGGTGTCGACGTTTGTGCCGAAGCCGATGACGCCGTTTCAGTGGTCGCGACAGATTGGGCTCGAAGAGACGCGCGAAAAGCAAAGTTTACTGTGGCGGGCCTTTAAGGGGTCGCGCGTCGATTTCAAGCGGCACGATGCGCCGCAAACGCTCATCGAGGGCGTGTTGTCGCGTGGGGATCGCCGCGTCGGTCGCGCGATTGCGCTCATGCACGAGCGCGGTGGGCGCTTCGACGGATGGACCGAGCACTTCAGCCTCGACGCGTGGCGGCAAGCGATGGCGGATGTTGGGCTCGACATCGCGTGGTACTTGCGCGAGCGCGACGGCGACGAAGTGTTGCCGTGGGATCACATCGACTCGCTGATGCCAAAGTCGTTTTTTTGGGAAGATTATCAGGCTGGACTTGCGGAGGCGTTCGTCGACGATTGTGCGCTCGCTGAGAAGCCGCGCTGCTACGATTGTGGCGTCTGCGATCACAAAGTCGTCAAGAACCGGATTTACAAGGAGGGAACGTACAACGTCTCGCTCCCCGTGGTTTCCGCCGAGCCCGTGCCGCACGCTTATGCGGCCGCCGCAGTTGCTCCGTTGCAGACAGCTTCCTCCGTGAATGCTCCGTGCTTCAGTGCCACCGTGGTTTCTTCGGGTTCGCCTTCTCCCCGCCGCATGGTCGCGCGGATTCGCTACGGCAAGATGGGGCGTGGGGCGCTCTTTGGGCATCTCGACACGATGACTGCGCTCCTTCGCGCAATGAAGCGCGCCGGAATCCCGTGCGCGATGTCGGACGGTTTTCATCCCAAGCCGAAGGCGAGTTTTTCGCCGGCGCTTGGGCTCGGCGTTGAGTCGCGTGCCGAAATCGTCGAAGTCGAGCTTGAGCGACCGATGCGCGCCGCGGAAATCTACGAGCGCCTGGCGCGCGAATCGCTCGATGGGTTTCCGATTTACGACGTGCAGGTCGTGCCGGCGCCAACACCGCCGCTCGAAAAAATCATTGAGTCGGTCGATTACCTATTTACGTTTCCGGCGCCGAATGGCATCGCCGCGCAGGTCGCCGAGTTTCATGCGGCACAAGCGTTTGAGTTTGTGCGACGCAAGGACGACCGCGAAAAACGGTTTGATTTGAAACGCGCCATTTCGTTGATGGAGGCGGTTTCGGACGTTGAGGCGCGCGTCGCAATCGTCAATCGGCTCGATGGCATGCCGAAGCCGAGCGAAATCTTGAGCGCCGTTTTTGGTGTTGGCGACGAGGCGCAGCCGCACGTCGACATCATGAAAGAGCGCGTTACGTTTATTCGAGAGAGTCCGCGGGAGCAGCGTCGGGAGGCAAGAGTCTGAGCGGTCTTGGAGGGCGCGTTGCGCTCGTGACCGGCGCCGGGAAGCGGCTGGGGCGCGCCATCGCGCTCGGTTTAGCTGAGGCCGGTTGTGATGTCGCCGTACATTCTTTTCGGTCAAAGGAAGATGCCGAGGAAACGGCGACGAGAGTTCGCGCGTTGGGCCGCCGCGCCGTCGTCGTCGCTGCCGATCAGACGAGTGGCGACGAGGTTCAGCGCGCGGTCGATCATGCTGTACGAGGTCTCGGTCGGGTCGACCATCTTGTGGTGAGCGCCGCGGCGTTTGAGCGCGCTCCATTTTCCGAAATGACCCGGGACAAGTGGGACCGCATGATCGCCGCGAATCTGACCGGGCCATTCGAATGGGTTCGCGCGGCGCTTCCACACCTCCAACAATCGGATGCGGCGTCCATCATCGTTATGCTCGACGTCGCTGCGTTCCATGCCTGGCGCGGATTTGCGCATTATTGCGCGGCGAAGGCGGGGCTTGAAATGCTGGTGCGTGTTCTCGCGCTTGAGCTCGCTCCGACGATTCGCGTGAACGGTATCGCGCCTGGAACCGTTCTTCCTCCCGAAGATCTGGCGCAGACTGAGGCCGAGTCGATTCGGCGACAGATTCCGCTCGAGCGCTTCGGTTCGCCCGACGACGTCACGCGCGCCGCGCTCTACCTTGCAAACGCACCCTTCGTGACCGGCACAACGCTCTTCGTCGATGGCGGGCGATCGGCCGTTGCGCGGTTGTGATTGAGCCGGTCGACGTATGCGTGTACAATGTACAAATGAAACGAGCGACGGCAGCGCAGGCACGACAGCATTTCTCATCCCTTCTCGATGCCGCGGAACGCGGCGAGACCGTGGCGATTGAACGCCGTGGTGTTCGGTTCGTGCTCAGGGCCGAGCATAGGCGCCGCACGCGCAAGAAGGTCGCGCCGTATTTCAAGATCGTCGATCCTGCGATTGAGAGTGGTCAGTGGACGTGGGACTGGGAACCGGGGAACGTGACCTTTCGTGACACGACGCGAAAACGTTGATTTTGATCGACACCAACGCTGTCCTTTTCCTTCAAGCGGGACAATCCCGCATGCGTGCATTCGCCGCTCTTCCGGGGCCGCACGCCATCTCACCGGCGACGGTACTCGAGCTTACCCTTCTCATGGAGGCGGGGCGTCTGAACGCCTATTCACCACGGAGCCTAGACGCCTTCATCGACGATCCGCGCTGGGTTGTCGACGACCCGCCGGCGCTCGCCTGGTTCAACGCCGCGCGCGACGTCACCTGGACGCGCGATCCATTCGACCGCCTCATCGTTGGCCATGCGCGCTATCGCAGCTGGCGCCTTGCGACGAGCGATTCTCGGATCATCGAGAAGCTCGGCCCCCGTCACGCCATCGAGGTGTAACGGTCGTCGCTTAAATCCGCGTCGGGACGGGCGGCTTCGGCATCGGCTTCGTGTTGTCCTTCGGCACCTTCGGGTCGCGCCGCAGAATCCAGCCGCTAGCGCCCCGAGCGACCTCTTCGTGCCCCCAAATAAACTGAATCATCGCCATGTCGCCGCCCGCCACCGCCGTGACGCGCTTAACCTCGGTCACGATTTCGCGCTTGTCGCGCACGATGGTTGAAAAGCACGCATAGTAAGTCGGGACGGCCATCCAAATGAACAATGTTGCGACGACGAGCGGCTGCTGCCACCAGCAGAGCCCCTTGCGCCAATCATCGACGAAGTCGGGAAAGAAGCGGAAGCTTGGTGTCACTGCGAACTTGCCGACGATGACGTGCTGGAACCCAGGCTCGACGGAGATTACGCGACCGTCCCACTTGATCCCGTCTGGAACGGTATCGACCAGCACCGAGATCTTTTCGAGCCCGTCGATCTTTTTGCCGCGCGATTCATCAAACGCCTTTCGGATGGCGGCGTCACGCTCCAAATTCATCTCGCCGAGCGACTGAAAAGAAGCCCGAAGATGAACAGCGCCGCAGCCAACCGACCCGCTCGCAGCAACGGCCAGAACAATCAAGAAGAGTTTCGCCGATTTCATTTGTCATCCTCCCAAACAGAATGAAGGCGCGATGCTCATCAATTTGACGCGTTTTGTCAACGCTGGCGCGCTACATGAAGTCGCGGACGAGCTTTGAAAAATCGCGAAAGAGCGGGTGCGTTGAGGTGCCGAGGAGTTGGAAAATGACGGTCTCGGCGTTTGTAACGGTGGCGCCGGCGTCACGCGCGAGGTCGAGCGCATTCTTAAAGTTAGCCTTTGTGCGCGAGAGGACGGCGTCGCGAACGAGGTGAACCGTGAAGCCGCGGTCGATAAGGTCGAGGACGGTCGAGTGAACGCAGACGTGCGCCTCCATGCCGATGACGATCGCGGCCTTGCGCGCGCCGGCGGCTGAAAGCGCGGCGTCGAATCCAGTCGCGGGTCCGCAACCGAAACAGGTCTTCTCGATAATCTTCGCTTTGTCGATGTGCGCCAAAAGCGCCGGCACCGTGTGGCCGAGCCCTTGCGGATACTGCTCCGATGCAACGACTGGAATTTCGAGACCACGCGCGAGTTTCAAGAGCGCGACCGCTTTGGCCTCGTTCGCCGCGCGGATCTCCGGCGGCATGGCGGCGACGAGCTTCTCCTGCCAATCCACGCAAACGACGATCGTCGAGTCGGCCTTCACACGCTGGTTCTTCATATCGTCAAACCCTTCGCCATCGCCTCCTCGCGCATCGTCGTCGGATCGATCTCGACGTTTACAAGCGCGACCTTGCCCGACGCAAACGCGCGCTCAAGCGCCCCGCGCATTTCGCCCGGCTTCGTAACGTGTTCGCCGTGTCCGCCCATCGCCGCGACGATCTTGTCGTAGCGGGTCATCGCGAGCTTTGTCGCGACCGCACGCTCCTCCGTATAGAAGGCGATCTGCGGCCCGCGAATCTGTCCCCATGCGCCATCGTTCCCGAGCACGATGACAAACGGCAAATTGAAGCGAAGCGCTGTATCGACCTCAAAGCCGTTCAGCCCAAACGCGCCGTCGCCCATGATGAGAAGGATGCGCCGCTTGGGATCAAGCTTTCGCGCCGCGATCGCGAACGGCACGCCGACGCCGAGGCATCCGAGCGGTCCCGGGTCGAGCCAGCCGCCCGGCTTTCGCTGCGGCAAAACTTTCGCCGACGCAACGACGATATCGCCGCCGTCGCCGATGAGAAGCGTGTTCGGGTCGTCCTTGATGAAGTCGGCGATCTCGCGCGCAAAGCGGTAATGCGTGATCGGAATCGCGTCGCTTTTTTCCTTCTCGCGCTGCCGTTCCTGCGACTTTGTTTCGGCGTCGCGCAGCATCCCAATCCACGCTGCGCGATCGGGTTTCCCAACGGCACGCGCCTTGAGCGCCATCTCCGCGAGCACCGCCTTCGCGTCCGCGTGAATCCCGATTTCGCACGAGCGATTCTTTCCAAGGATATGCGCATCGCGGTCGACCTGGATGACCTTCGTCTGCGGGCCAAACGTCGGTGACTGCCCATAATTCAGCCGAAAATCGAACGGCGTCCCAACCACGAGAACCCAGTCGGCCTGCGAAAGCGCCTGCCGTCGCGACAACTGAAACGCAAGCCGATGCGTTGGCGGAATCGACCCGCGCCCCATCGCGTTCGTGTAGACAGGTAATTCGAGCGCCTCCGCACACGCAACGAGCTCGGCCGCCGCGTCGTCCCACCAAATCTGCGAGCCCGCCATGATCGCGCACTTTTCGGCCTTGTGGAGCGTCTCGACCGCGCGGTCGACGTACTCCGGGTCGCCAAACGGTCGCGCCCGCGTCAAATAGTCGCGCGGCCAATCGACGTTTTCCTCCTCGATGAAATTCATGAGCACGTCGACGGGCAACTCCAAAAAGCACGGCCCCGGCACGCCCGATCGCGCGATGCGAAACGCCGTCGTCAAATATTCTGGAATGCGCCGCGTCTCGTGACACGACTTCGCCCACTTCGTGATCGGCTTCATGACCGACACGTGATCCATGTCTTGCAGCGACCCGCGCTCCATCAAAAAGAAAGGCCCCGCACCGCCAATCACGACGAGCGGCACCTGCGCGTAGTACGCGTTCGCAACCGCGGTCACGACGTCCGACACACCCGGCCCCGCCGTGACAATCGCAACGCCGACGCCGCGCGTGAGCCGCGCCCACCCGTCCGCCGCGTGCCCCGCCGCCTGCTCGTGTCGCGTGTCGATGATGCCGATCCCTTCCTTCAAGCACCCCTCGTAAATCGGCGCGATGTGCCCGCCGCACAGCGTAAAGACGCACGATACCCCCTCAGCCTTCAGCGTTTTCGCGACCATCCAGCCGCCGTCGATTTGTCCCATGCGAAACCTCCAGCCGATTGGTTTAGCACGGCCGGCCGAGCAAGATAAGGCGGGCTCGGATGGGTCGAAGCGACGCTCGACACGGGTTTTTATCGATGGCGCCGTCGCTGCGTCGTTCCCTTGATCGAATTGTCCTCCAACGTGCGCACGATCGATTCGAGAACCGCCCGGGCTCCCTTAACCTCCACGGACGAAACGGACGCCAGCGCCGCTCGAATCAAGTCCTCGATTGTTCCTGCGGTCGCGCCATGAAGCTGACGGCCCGTTGCGGTGAGGCCGAGCAACGACCGGCGAGCGTCACGCGGATCCGCGCGGCGCTGCACGAGTCCATCGCGCTCAAGGCGCTTGAGCATTGGCGTGAGCGTTCCGGGATGAACATGGAAGAGGCGTGCAAGCTGGCCCGCTGTTATTCCCGGAAACCGACCAATCATCCGAATGACGAGACGCTGAGGCCCGGTCACACCGAGTGTGGTGGCCATTCGTTTCGACGCGCGCTGGAGTGCGTGGTCGACGGCCCAGATGAGCCGAAGAAACTCGAACAATTCGCCGGGTGCGAGCAGCGGCTGGTCGGTCGCGCTCTGAATCGAAGCACTCAACGCGCGATCCGCGACAACGGCAACGCTCGTCGCCGAAACTCAATGACGAGCCGCAGGAACTCGTCGATTTCGCGTTGGCTTCGGATGAAGTACGCCGCCTGCGAGTTCCGGGTCGCCCCCACGCGGATCGACAGAAGTCGCCCCGGCTGATCCAGCTCGAACACGTCCTCGTCCGTTCTGTCGTCGCCCACGTAAATCGCGGTGTCACACCCGAGTCGTCGGCGTTCCCGTTCGAGCGCGATTCCCTTATGCGGCGCGGACTTCGGCAACACATTGACCACCTGCTTGCCGGGAATCACCCGCACGTCACCGAGCGTGGCGAGCACGGAGTCAATCGACGCACGCACCCGTTTCTTTTCGCGCGACCTTCGAAAGTGAATCGCAACCGAGTAGACCTTGTCCTCAATTTGGACGCCCTGCAGAGGCAGGAGCCACTCGTCGAGCGCCGATCGCCAGCCCGCGACCTTGTGCATAAGGCGATCGTTCGCTTGCCACGGCTCGATCCCGTGGTTTCCAACGACGCCATCCACGTCGGCACCCTTCAATTTGCGCCTCGCATCGATTTGGGCGCGGCCCGAAATCACGACGATCGGAAGGAGTTTGGTCGCCGCGCAAAGGAGCGCCCGCGTGCGTTTCCGCATTTCAGCGCGCTCCGGCACAGCGACGATGGGCGCGAGGGTTCCGTCGAAATCGAAGGCAACGAGAACGTTCGACCAGACAAACTGTTCGAGAACTTCGCGACCCTCCGGAGAAAAAATACTTTTCATCGAACCTGTTCGCCTCCAACCGCCAATGCGTCCGAAAGACGCCCCGTGAGTCGGTCTCGGCGCCTAAGCCGGGCCGCATCGACGAGCATTCGCCCAGCCCATCGATAGACGTTGAATTCCGCGATAAACGCCCGCATGGCCCGCATTCGCTCTCGCTGTTCCTCGGCTGACATTTGGAGCGCCGTCGCAAGCGCCGCACTCGCTTCGTCTAAGTCGTACGGATTGACGATGAGCGCTTCAGTCAACTCGCGCGCGGCACCGGTAAACTGGCTGAGCACCAAGACGCCGCGTTCGTCGTCACGCGCCGCGACGAATTCCTTGGAGACGAGGTTCATGCCGTCGTGAAGGCTGCTCACGTAGCAAACGTTCGCCGCGCGGTAAAACCGAAACACGGTCGGCGGCTCGTGGTGCGCGCGCATCAAAACGACGGGTCGATAACGACCGTCGCCGAAACGCTCGTTGACGCGTGCGGCGACGCGCTCGACGTTTTCGTTGAGCTGTCGGTAACGTTCGATGGCCGTTCGACTCGGCGCCGCCAATTGTACAAATGTGAATCGGCCGCGAAACGCTGGAAAGCGCTCCAACAGGCGCTCAACGGCGAGGAAACGTTCTTCGACGCCCTTCGTGTAATCGAGGCGGTCAACGCCGACGCCGAGAAGCGCGTCTGCCGGAAGACCGAGCTCCTGGAAAACGCTCGCGCGACAGTCATCGACGGCCGGCGAAGTTTTCGCCCAACGCGTGGGCCATTCGAGTGAGATGGGATACGGCCGCACAAACGTGCTTCGCCCTTGTTGCACGACCGCGCTCTCCTCGCGATCGATGCGCGCCTCGATGAACCGGTCGACCGATTCAACGAAGTTGTTGCCGTCAAACCGCGTATGAAAGCCGAGAATGCTGGCGCCCAACATTCCATCGAGCAAGTCTTTGCGCCACGGGCAAATGCCGAACCGCTGCGAATTTGGCCACGGGATGTGCCAAAACATGATGACGGTTGCGCGCGGAAGCCGTTCGCGGATCATTCGCGGCGCCAAGGCGAAGTGGTAATCCTGCACGAGAACAATTGGATCGTCCGAATCGACCTCGGCGACAACCGCGTCTGCGAAGCGCTCGTTGACGGCCTGATAATGTTTCCAGTCGTCGTTCCTAAAGGTCGGGCGCGCATCCGCGATGTGGCAGAGTGGCCAAAGCCCCTCGTTTGAAAAGCCGTAGTAGTACCCTTGCTCCTCTTCTTTCGTGAGCCAGACGCGGCGCACGATGTACGACTCATCGCCCGGTGGCACGCGAATGCGGCCGTTGGCGTCGGCTGTTTCGCGGTCCGCCGAACCGCCGCCGTGCGCGATCCACGTGCCGGAGCAGGCGCGCATGACCGGCTCGAGCGCGGTGACCAAGCCGCTTGCCGGATGGACGACCGTGACGCCGCCGTCCCTTGCGCGGTCGTGGATGTACGGCTCGCGGTTCGCGACGACCACCACCTTTTCGCCGCGCAGAAATCGGTTGAGCGTCTGCTTCAGCCGTTCGGGCGTCCAAGGGCCACCCTCGCGGTCGGTTTCCTTTTCGTCGACGATGCGGTCGACCAGATCGCGCACGTCGCGGAGGATCGGTTGAAATTCTGGGCGCCGGCTCTGCCCGCGCAGAAACAGTTGAAGATCGCGATTCCAACCACGCCACGACAAGCGAACGCTGAGAATCGTCACGGCCGATGCCCCGAGCGCGAGAAGGGCGAATGCGAGGAGAATGAACCGCTGGGTCGTGGACTCACGGCGCGCGGCAAAGCTCAAGTCGTGAACGAGGACGACGAAACCGAGCGGCGTTTTTTCATCGACGACTGGAATCGCGGTGATGTGCACGTCGCCACCCGGGAGCTCATACGTTTTTCTCCATGTTTTCCATGCGGATGCGGGTGAATCGGTCGCGGGGCGAACGTGGGCGCCCAATTCACGGCACGAGAAACCCTCCGGGTAGTCTTTCGTTTTCGTGAGGAGCGTGAGGTCGGCGGCGCAGGCGGCCCCGGCCATGATTCGCTCGTCGTGCGCAATCTCCGTCAGCCGATCGAACAGATACGCGCGTTCCGCGGCGCTCCAATGCGACGTGAGCGTGTGGCGCGCTCCGCTCACGGCCAAGTCCGCGCGCAAGTTGACGTCTTTTTCGAACCAGTCCCGCGTCGTTCGGTTAACGAGAACGGACGCCACCCACGTGACGAGCGCAAGCCCGATGACCAGCGCGACGACAAATCGAATCGCACGACGCATGCACCGACATTAAATCACCTTTTAGTTGGAGATCCAACAATAATCTGCTACCCTGGAGGGTATGCGGCTCGAAGACCTGGCGCTCATCGGCAACTGTCAGTTTTCCGCGCTCATCGAACGCACCGGTGCGGTGGTTTGGTGCTGCCTCCCGCGATTTGACTCGGCCCCCGTTTTTGCAACGCTCCTTGACGAGGAGGACGCTGGGCGATTCCTGGTCGCGCCCGCAGATGGCGAGGCGGGTACGTCGCGCTATCTGGAGAACACGAACATCGTCGAGACGACGTTTACGAGCCCGGGTGGCTCGTTTCGCGTGATCGATTTCGCGCCTCGCTTCATGCAGTACGACCGTGTGTTTCGACCGACGCAGCTGATTCGCATCGTCGAGCCGGTCGCGGGCACGCCGCAGATCCACGTCTCGTGTGATCCGCGGCTCGGGTGGTCGAAGGCCGCTCCCGACGTGGTGCTTGGCTCAAACCACATCCAGTTCGAGGGCTTCGCAAGTCCGCTTCGACTCACGACCGACATCCCACTCGCCTACCTCGGCGGGCCGGCCTTCGCGCTCACCGAGCGACGCCACCTCGCGCTCACGTGGGGTGCGCCGATCGAGGAGCCGCTGCCCGCGCTTTGCAGTCGTTTCCTCGACGAGACGTCCCGTTATTGGCGGCGCTGGGTGAAACACTGCAACATTCCGCCGCTTTTTCAGCGCGAGGTTATCCGCTCCGCACTTGCGCTAAAGCTTCACGTTTTCGAAGACACGGGGGCGATTGTGGCGTCCATGACAACGTCGATACCCGAGGCGCCGGGAAGCGGGCGAACATGGGACTACCGGTACTGCTGGCTTCGTGACGCGTACTACGCGCTCGGCGCTTTTCGGTTGCTCGGTCACTTCGAAGAGCGCGAGAGTTTCGTTCGCTTCTTGTTAAACGTCGTGGCCTCGACGGACGAACTCTGTTTGGCGCCGCTCTACAGGGTCGACGGCACGTCCGACCTCGATGAGCGCAGCCTTGATGAGTGGCCGGGGTTTGGCGGTGAGGGGCCGGTTCGAATTGGCAACGCAGCGGCGCGGCACCCACAAAACGACATCTTTGGCGAAATGGTCTTGGCACTGACGCCGGTTTTTCTCGATGAACGTTTCGGCAGGGAGCGGTCACCCCTCGCGTTGGATCTTATCGAGCGCTTGGCGCGCAAGGCGATTGCGGTTGCGGGAACACCCGACGCCGGCATCTGGGAGTATCGGACGGAGTGGAAGCCGCAAACGTTTTCGAGCGTCATGTGTTGGGCCGCGGCGGATCGCATGGCGCGGGTTGCGCGACGGCACGCACCTGCGCTCGAATCCGAATTTCGGGAGGCGGCTGGCCGAATCCACGCCGAGGTGTGTTCGCGGGCCTGGAGTTCAGATCTCGGCAGTTTTGTTGGGCACTACGGGGGGCGCGACGTCGACGCGTCGTTACTGCAGATGGCGCCGCTGCGTTTCTTGGCGGTAGACGATCCGAGACTGCAAGGAACGCTCACCGCAATTTCGAACAGGCTCGGGAACGCCGGTTGGCTCTTTCGGTACATTCGCGACGACGGGTTTGGTTCGCCCACGGTGGCTTTCATCATCTGCACGTTCTGGCTCGTCGAGGCGCTCTCCGTGACGGGACGCGCCGAGGAAGCGAAGGCGGTTATGGCGAACGTTCACGCCGCGCTTTCACCGCTCGGACTCTTGTCTGAAGACTTCGATACCGCGACGCGCCGACTTTGCGGAAACTTTCCGCAGGCTTACTCGCACGTGGGCCTCATCCACGCGGCTTTCGCCGCCTCGCCCGAGTGGGCGGAAATCCTTTGAGCCCACCGATAGGATTTGGCATTCGGTTGGCCGCCGGTCTTGCGATCCTTCTCGTCTTCTTGGGAGGGGCCGCAGTCTTGGCGATCGAGAATCTCGAACGCATTGTTGAAGATCGTGAATCGATTGTTCGGAAGCAGTTTGAGCGGGCTCTCTTATCGGAGCGGCTCGAGACCGCCGAGGAGTCGATGGTCGCAACCAGTCGGGCATACTTAATCACGCGAAACGGGGAATATCTTGAGAGGCTTGCTGGCGCTGAACGCGATTTTAGTCGCTCGCTTGGCGATCTCCGCGCCCGTTGGAGCACTCCCCTCGCGCGCGCCTCGCTCACACGCGTGTCGGACCTCGCGAAGGCCTATAACGCCGCCCAGCGTCAACTTGTCGCCGAGATCCCAACGAACGCCGACTTCGCGGAAGTTGGCCGACGTTTTGAGCAGGAAGTGGTTCCCAAACGTCGAAAGCTCGACGACGCCATTGAAGCGTTCTCGCAGATTGGCGATGCGGAGCTGAAAACCGCGCTGGATCTGTCGAAGGCGACGGCCTCCAAGGCTGCCCTGACGTCGCTTGCGGCGCTGCTCGTCGCGTTTATCGCGTGTTGTGTTTTGGCTTGGGTGTTGTTTCGACATCTTACAACGGTTTACCAGCGGGAGTCGGCCGCCGTTCAAGCCGCCCGCCGAGCGCTCCTCGCGCGCGACGAAATTCTTGCCGTTGTGGCGCACGACCTCCGAAGCCCGCTTAATGCCATCATGTTGGCCGGCTCACTTCTTCAGAACGGAGACGACGCGGGAAAGAAACACGGGGATCGGATCGTCAGGGTCGCCGCGCGAATGGCAGACATCATCAAGAGCCTTCTCGACGCCGCAAGCATCGATGCCGGACGCTTCTCCGTCACAACCGAACCGGTCGATGTTCGGGAAATTGTGCGCGAAGTCACGGACGCAATCGATCCTCTTGCGTCTTCGAAATCAGTTCACTTTGAGGCTTCTGTGGAAGCCGCGGATATTCGGGTATCCGCCGATCGCGGTCGCATCGTACAAGTGCTCATGAACTTGGTTGGTAACGCGGTCAAATTCTCGTTTGAGGGGGGCGCTGTGCGGCTTTCCACAAAAGCTGACGGTGATTTCATTTGCTTTGCGGTTGCGGATACTGGACCCGGCTTGGCGCCAGACCACTTGCCCCACGTGTTTGACCGATTCTGGAAAGCCGACGCAGGGATGGAGCGCGGGACCGGGCTCGGCCTTTACATCGCGAAGGGGATCGTCGAAGCGCATGGTGGAACGATCCAGGTGGAGAGCCGGTTCGGCGAGGGGGCCAAGTTTTCTTTTACGTTGAGGCGAGATTGATGGGCCACGCGTCCAAACGATTGTCAGCGTTCGCGATTGGCGGAGCGGCCGTGCTTCTGTCATTCGCTTTCTTGCTCGTCGCCGCGCCCGCCCATGCGTCAGAAGGCGGCGGGCACGCCGATCCCGTGGCGTTGGTGGCGCTCTGGCTCGTCGTCATTCTCCTCGCGGCGAAGCTCGGCGGCGATCTCGCGGTGAGGCTCGGGCAACCGGCGGTTCTCGGCGAGCTCGTCATCGGCGTCATCCTCGGAAACCTCGCGCTCGTCGGCTACACCGGACTCGAACCGATCAAGACCGATCCGTTCATCGACATGTTCGCGCGCGTCGGCGTTCTCGTTTTGCTGTTCGAGGTTGGCCTCGAATCGACGGTCGGCCAAATGCTCAAGGTCGGATGGTCCGCGCTCCTCGTCGCGACGCTCGGCGTCATCGTGCCGTTTGGGCTTGGCTGGGGCGTTGGCGCGTGGCTCTTGCCCGACAAAGGCCCCTACGTTCACGCGTTCATTGGCGCGACGCTCACGGCGACAAGCGTCGGCATCACGGCGCGCGTCCTTAAGGACATCGGGCGTTCGCAGTCGAACGAGGCGCGCGTTATTCTCGGCGCCGCGGTCATCGACGACGTGCTCGGACTCGTCATCTTGGCGGTGGTCACGGGAATCATCGGCGCCGCCAATCTCGGTGGCAGTCTCGCGGTGGGCGACGTCGCGCTCATCCTCGGTAAGGCCGCCGGCTTTCTCGTTGTCGCGCTTTTCTTGGGCGTTGTGTTCTCGCGGCGACTTTTCGCACTCGCTTCAAAACTCAAGGCGCGCGGCGTGCTCCTCGCAATCGGTCTCGCGTTTTGTTTTCTTCTTTCGTGGCTCGCGAACGTCATCGGCCTCGCGCCGATCGTCGGCGCCTTCGCGGCGGGTCTCATCTTGGAGGAGGCGCACTACCGTGACTTTGTGGATCGCGGCGAGCACGGCCTCGAGGAGCTTATCCACCCCATCTCGTCGTTTTTGGTGCCGATCTTTTTCGTGCTCATGGGAATGCGAACCGACCTTCGGTCTTTCGCGAATCCGAGTGTCCTTGGCCTCGCGGGCGCGCTGACGGTCGCGGCGATAATTGGTAAGCAAGCCTGTTCGCTCGGTGTTTTGACGAAGGGCGTCGATCGGCTGAGCGTGGGGATCGGGATGATCCCGCGCGGCGAGGTTGGCCTCATCTTCGCGAACATCGGGCTCGCGCTTTCGATCGGTGGGCGACGAATCGTTGACGACGCGACGTTCTCGGCTGTGGTCGTCATGGTCATCGCGACGACCATGGTGACGCCGCCCGCGCTCAAGTGGAGCCTGGGTCGAACGCCGAAGCTCTGATTGCGACGGGCGATCCGAACTGGGATCGCGCAAGAAAGCGGCAAATGTGGTAAACGCGCGGTCATGCGATTTGCGGCAGCGACCATGTTTGTCGGGGGTTGGCTGATGCCCGCGGTTGCGCATGCGGCGGAACTCGCGTCGTCCGCGAAGAGACTCGCGGCGGTTGTTGTTGTTCTCGGATTTGTTTCGTTCGCCGGAACACTCGTGAACTTGGTTCACGCCGAGCGGCCGAGCGTGACGAAGGCGTTCGTCGCGAAACTGACGCTCATCGCCGCCGTCGCCGCGCTCGCGTTTGTTCTTGTGTCGTTCATCATCGAGCGCACCGCCGCGCAGCATCCGCTCTACTTTGTTATTCCCGCGCTGACGTGTGTCCTCTGGCTTTTGTCGTCACTCGTCGTGATGCACGCGGGGCGCGCCAGTCAATCTTGACTCATCCATCAATCGCCAGCGCGATGGCGAGCGCCTGATTCAACTCGTCGATCTTTCGCGCCGGCAATGTACCGATGAAGTTCGTCAGGACCCTTTTCTCCAAGCTGATGAGCTCATCGCAATGGACGGCGCTTGCGTGTTTCAACCCGTCTTCAATGTCCACGGCGACTTGAGTCGAGAGGCCGGAATTCGACGAATAGATCGGCGCACAAATTACCGTCGAGAAGCGGGATTCGAGGAGGACCTGTCGGCTGACCACGACGAAGACGCGCTGGCGCCGCGGATCATTCTTCGATCCGCGATAGACCCGATAAAGGTCGCCGCGATTCAACCACGCACCTGATACCGAAGAACGTCGGCCGCCTCAGCGTTCAATCGATCCGCGTTCGCGTCGAGAATTGCGCGGTCGCGTGCCTCGCGTTCTTTTCGTGCCTTTTCGGCCAGAAAATGAACCACGGCGGCCTCCACGAATGCCGATCGCGTATCGTCGCGACCAAGTGAACGGTCGATCATTTTAACCACGTCGGCTGAAAGGGTCACGGATGTCTTGACTTTCATACTCCAAGTATACCCCATAAGATACTCCGCAAGGAAGGAGCCCTTGTCGTGGCGAGACTCAGTCGACCGTGACGCGAACGATCTTGTCGCCAACGATGATGCGGTCGACGACGTCCAACCCGGCGATCACTGTCGCGAAGTTCGTGTAGCGGCCGTCGAGATGCGGCTGTGCGGAGTGCGTGATGAAAAATTGGCTGCCGCCCGTGTGTCTGCCGGCGAGCGCCATGCCGACGCTGCCGCGAACGTACAAATCGAGCCCGTTGTAAAACCCCTTTCGCGCGAGCTCTGCGAAGTTCGCGACGGTGCGCGGTGCGACGTCAGCGTGGAAGCGAATTTCGATCGAGCCCTTCGATGTGACAATTTTCGCGGTGCGCGGAAGAGCGGCGGGTTTCGCGGCGGCGGCATCGAGTCCTCTCCATTTCGTCGGGCGCTTGAACTTTGGGTTTAGGTGCGCGTGGAATCGATCGAGTCGTGCGCCGATCGACGCGACGCTCGGCTCGGGGTGCGCGGACAACTCGTGAAACACGGCGTCAACTTCGCCTGGGGGGTACTGCCCGAGCACCGTTGCGAGCGTGATGATGGCCTCGACGTTTTCGCCTCTCGCGTGCCGTCGCGCGGCGGCCATCATGGCCATCCCTAGGTTGGATCGTTTGAAATATATGCGTGACTGCTGCGCGATCGTGTCGGCGGCGACGGCGGCGAGGACGGGGTCTGGGCCTGCGAGGGCTTCGACAAAAACCGGCCGCGCTACTTCGGGCTCGAGGTAAACAACGGCGGGCAAAATCGCTGCACGAACTCGCGTGTCCGCCGTCTTGAGGATGGACGTTATCAACTCGGTAACCGCTTCGGATTTGCGCGGGAGCTTCGCGGCGAGCTCGGCGACGAGACCTGCGCGTCGCCAGGTTGGCATTCGAGTTCCTCCGCAATCGCGCGTCCGGACGCTGGTTTTATCGATGGCATCGAGAATCATCGCGGCGCGACACGTAACCCAAGGGGTTGTGAGCCCAATGTCTTTAGCGGTCGCGTAAACCTCCTCGATCGCCACGCGCACGGCCGGTGGGAGCGACTTTGCGACGAACAACGATTCGAGTGCCGCGAGCACGACGACCCCCTTGACGCTTTCGAGTTCCTTCGCGTTGTCGCGAATCTGTCGCCACAGCCGAACTGCGAAATCCGCGATACGCGCCGATTCCTTGCGGTGAACGAGAGTTCGCGCCGCTTCGACCTGGACGCGCCAATCGGCGTCGTTCTGAAGCAAGCGGTCGAGCCTTTCCGTCGGGACATCGTTCGAGCCGCGCGCAACTTTGACCGCGGCAGCACGAATCTCCGCATCGCGACTCGCGAGCGCTTTCTCCAAAGTTGCGGCCGGGAGCGGCTTGTTCGCGCGCGCCGCCGCGATGAGCGCGAGCTTGCGAATCGGATTTTCTTCCGATGCAGCGATCTTCGCGATGGCGTCGTCGAGCTGCTTTGCCCAATCGACTTTGCGCGCCGCGAATCCAAGCGCCATCTGCGTGAGCCCGCCCTGAAGCGAAGGCGACAGCACACGAAGGTAACTCGCGACGCGCCCACCATCCGCGGTTTCACCGGTGTTTCCGATCGCGCGAATCATCGCGCCAAGCGCTGCGGCGTCGGGACCGCCCGACCGTTTCCACTCGGCATTAAACGCGCGGACGAGGTGCTTCGCGATCATCGCGTGATTCGGTTTCGCGCCGTCATCAAGCGCCTTTGATCCCAGCGCCCACGCGCCGTTTGCTCGAATTGGCGCAACCGGCGATCGGAGCGCGTCGAACAAACGCTCGACATCGCCGACCCCCGGTGCCCGCGCGAAGTCGACGATTTCGGCCGGCGTTTTGAGCGCTGGCGCACACGCGAGAGCCGACGCCGCCGCCAGGACATTCGCCGTCAGCCACTTCCATTCGAGCGTTTTCATAGGCCGCTTCTACGGCAACAACTCGGGAACTTCAAACAGACCTTCGCTCGAATCGAAGAAACGCGGCGAAGGCGATGGCAGCGCCGAGAGTTGTGACAATGATTCCAGCGAGGCTGGCTTCGAGACCCCACTCGCCGCCCGAGAGCCACGGATCCGCGCTCGTCGTCGATTCCCAAAACCGAGGCGACGTCAACAGCGATTGCGTAAAGTTCCACCCGACGTGCAACCCGATTGGCAGCAAGATATTGCGCGAGACGAGCATTGCGTAGCTAAGGAGGAAACCCGCGAGGGCGACCGAGACGATAGCGGCGACGGTCGGGTGCGGGTTGAAGAGGTGCGCCAAGCCGAACGCCGCCCCTAGGCCGATGGCAATTGCGTGCGGGCCGATCGCCTTTGCGCACACCGAGAACGCCCAGCCTCGAAACGTGTACTCTTCCCAAGCGGCGTTCAGGATCGTCGCGAAAAGGCCGGCGGCCAGAGTTCCGAGAAACGTGAGAGGCTCGACCGGCCGCCACGCGATTTCGAGCCCACCGGTTGCGAGCACCGTCGCGAACACGATCGCGAAAATGGCGCTGCCCGCGAGGAGTCCGATGAGCGCGAGGCGTGCGGTCGCAAAGGTTGCGGTCGGGATCAAGATGAGGCCCGGCCGCTCAATCGCGCGGCTGCGGCGCTGGACGAAGACGGTCGCCGCGACGACAAGCCCCAACATCACCGCACCAACGAGAAAGTTCCGGACGAGCGACTTTTCGCCGAGAAACGACGCGGACTCCCAGAGCACCATCCGCACTGCCACGCTGACAGCGACAAAGCCGAGAGCCAACCCGAACGCCTTCAGTCTCGACCGCAGAGAGCGACTCCATCCGACACGCATTGGCCCTGGCGGCGGGCATTCGATCATCGGTTGCTACTACAACACGACCTGCGTGACCGAGATGATGTGAGGAAGCACGCGAAGCTCGGCGAGGACGGCGTCGCTTGCCGGTGCGTCGATGCTCCAGAGCGCGACCGCGGCCGCACGCTCCTTCACGAGTCCGAGCTGCATGCGCGAAATGTTGATGCCGCGCGCCCCGAGGTGTGTTCCGACGGCGCCGATGACGCCGGGTTTGTCGTGGTTGTGCACGATGAGAATCGGCCCTTCGGGGACTGCCTCGAAGCGATACTCGTTGATGCGCGTCAACCGCGGTTCGTTTTTCCCAAAGAGGGTCCCTTGGACGAGAAGCGTTTCGGTTCCGTCCTGACGAACCCTGAGCGTGATTTGGCTCGCGTAGTCTTTCGCCCGCGCTGACTTCGCCTCGATGACGTCGAGGCCGCGTTCGCGCGCGATAATCGGCGCATTGACAAAATTGACTTGCGCGCCTTCGAGGTGCGTCGCGAGATACCCTTCGACCATCGCGTTCGTGAGCGGTGCCGTGGCGCGCTCGGCGATTTCGCCGTCAAACTCAAGCGTGAGTCGCGACGCGCCGCCCCGTGTGAGCTGCCCGGCGAGCGATCCGAGTTTTCGCGCGAGCGGTAAATAAGCACCAAGCGCGTCAAGCACTTCGCGCGACAGCGACGGAACGTTGACAGCGCCCGCGATGATACCGTCGTTCAAGTAGGCGACGATCTGTTCTGCGATGCCGACCGAAACCGCGACCTGCGCTTCGCCCGTCGACGCGCCGAGGTGCGGCGTGCAGATGAAGTTCGAGAGCTCGAAAAGCGGCGACGCCCCCGGCGGCTCCTTTTCAAACACGTCGAGCGCGGCCGCCGCGACTTTCCCGGCCTTCAGCGCCTCGGCGAGATCGACTTCGTTGACGATGCCGCCGCGCGCGCAGTTCACGATGACGACGCCGTCTTTCATGCGCGCGATGGTGTCGCGCCGCACGAGGTTCCGCGTCTCGTCGGTGAGCGGCGTGTGGAACGTGAAGTAGTCGGCCCGCGCCCAAAGTTCATCGAGCGTGACCGGCGTGATTTCGAGTCGCGCCGCGGCCTCTTTCGACAAGAACGGGTCGTACGCGACGACCTTCATCTTCAAGCCCCGCGCGCGATCGGCGACGATGCGCCCGATGTTCCCGAGCCCGACGATCCCGAGCGTCTTCCCGAAAAGCTCGCGCCCCATGAACTTCGACTTTTCCCACTTGCCGGCCTTCATCGACGCCGTCGCCTGCGGGACCATGCGCGAAGCCGCAAAGAGCAAGGCGATCGTGTGTTCGGCGGCCGCTGTCGCATTCCCGAGCGGCGTGTTCATGACGAGAACGCCCCGCTTCGACGCCGCATCGAGGTCGACGTTGTCGACGCCGATCCCCGCGCGCCCAACGACCTTTAAGTCGCGTCCCGCCTCGATCACCGCCGCCGTCACCTGCGACGCGCTTCGCACGACAAGCGCCTGATACCCAGGCACCGCGCGCACGAGTTCGTCGGGTTTCATCCCGACCTTCACGTCAACCGCAACTCCCGCCGCAGCCTTGAAAACATCGAGCCCCTCGGGCGCTAGCGCATCGGCCACTAAGATTCGATTCATGAACCACTCCCCGCCGGTTACGGCGCGAACATTTCACCCAGGATCGCGAGAACGCCGGTTCCCGCCTTCGTATCGATCCGTCCCATTCGCTTGATCAGTCGCTCCTTGTCAACCGTCCGAATCTGGTCAAGCACAACCTGGCCCGATTTTCGCGCAAATCGCACCGGCACCCGCGTTGGATAGTCAAGGCCCTTCGACGTCATCGGCGCAACGATGACCGTTCCGATGAAGCGATTCATCTCATCGGGCGAAACGACAACACAGGGGCGCGTCTTCCGAATTTCGCGTTCTTCGGTTGGGTCGAGCCGCACGAGGAAGACGTCAAACCGAGAAACTACCAGCGCCACTCCTCTTTCTCCCAATTCGTTGCGCGTGTCTGGCCGCGGTCGAGGAGCGCATCATCGGCATGCTCAGCCATGGCGCGAAACGCCTCGGACCAACCTTGTCGCGTTTGTTTGACGGGCCGCACCTCGATCCGATTTCCGACGCGTCGGATGTCGACCACATCCGAAAGCCGGCACTCCTCGAGGAACGCCTTTGGTATCCGGATGCCGCGCGAGTTTCCGATTCGGACGAGATTCGCACGCACCGTCAGGACCTCCTAGGAAATAATTACTTTGTAATTACACCCGAATGCCGCCCCTGTCAATCCAAGTGCCCGTGGCGCGCTCACAGCGTCTTCAAGTATTCGATGACCGCGGCGCGCTCGTCGGTGGTCAAGGCGTCGCCAAACGTGTGGCCCGCGTTTGAGTAGCCGAGTTCTGTGGTGTCGTAGATGTACTTTTTCTTTTCGGCGTCGGGCTCGTTGGCTTTTCCGCCGTCGACCTCCGTGAATCGCCACCCAACGGCGATCGGATCGTAGTCGTTCGAATTGAACGTGCGCGTCCAAAACCGCGGCCGCGTGCGGCTTTCAAGGAGAGCGGCAACTGTTGGCACCGACCCATTGTGCAGATACGGCGCCGTCGCCCAAATGCCGTCGAGGGGTGGCGCGACGTAGCCGCGTTCGGGTTCGAGTCGCGCAGTGCGCCCATAAAACGACGCGTTAAACCACGCGATGTAGAGGTCCGCAAACTGCGTCGACCCGACAACGAGCGCGGGGTCGGTCCCGATGGTTTCGATCGGTACGACGCGATTTGGGTATTCGCCGTCCGGGCCGTACGTGCCGTGGCACGAAGCGCAGTTACCTTCGAAAACGCGGCGGCCGATTTCCGCGCGCGCGCCCTCGACGGCGTATGGATAAGGTGGCGGCGTGAGCGACGCAATGAACGCACGAATATCGTTAAAGTACGCGTCGATCTCGGTCGCCTGCTCGACGCTGTCCGTGCAAAGCGTCGACGCCGTCATCATGATGCGCGCGTGATCGCCGCGGCCGGCGGCATTGTAAAACATCGCGTTCTTTTTTCGCATTCGCCACCACGGCGGCACATCGACCGGTACGACGATTTCCGGCGGCAGCTCGAGAATTGGCGTGTCGGACCAGGCGAGCGTCGCGACGTCGCGGTGCGCGAACAAAACGGCGGCGAGGTTGTCGGCTGGATTCACGCCGACCGTCGATGTCTGCACGTACGGTGCGATTGCCTTCGTGCGCGCTGCCCATTTGCGAAGCTCCGCCTTTTCGGCGTCGGTGTCCAAGAAGCCCTCGGCGGCTCCCGCGAGGTTTGCGGCCGCTCCATAGTTGTCGGTGAAATCGCCGTCGGCCGCGCCGAGCCCAACGACGAGGCGCCCCTTGATGTGGCCCGCGTGGCATGTGAGGCAGTTCGCCGAAACGACTTCGACGCCGGCCTTCGTCGTGAAGGCGGTCATGTTGTATGGGAGCGTCGCGTTTCGACCTGTTCGCCCCGGCAAGCGCATCGACGCCGGCGCCGGCCCGGCAAATCGCGCGTAAAGCGAGTACGGGATTCCGCACGAAACGTAACCGTTGTTGACGAGCGCCACGTAGCCCGCATCGGGGTCGCCCGCGCGTTGCGTTGTCGCGGGAACAACATCTCGCGCCGGTGGTGGTGTCGCGGATCCTCCGGACGGTCCACCGTTCACGCAAGCGAGCGGAAGAAGCGCGATCGCCACCTTTGAACACGCTTTGCGAATCCCAATCACCATAATCGAGTCGCGCAGTCTACCATATTTGTCCCGCGTTCTGCGACCGCGATTTTGCGGATCATTTTTCCGCCTCGCTCGACCAAAACTGATCGCATCCGACTGAATTCCGGAGAGTTTTTGCTGACGCCGTTTGGGATCGCACATTGCTTTGAATCCCTTCGAGGAGAGTCGTTGACGACGGAAGGGATCGCGATGAAGCGTCTGACAGTTTTTGCTTTTCTTTTTTTGAGTTTGGCCTGTCGTGCCGAACCCGATCGCTCGCAAACCTCTGCTGGACCCGCCCCAAGAGGTCCCGTTACGGGAGATGCCGGTGCGCCGATCGATTCGACTTGCCGCTTTGACACCGTCGCCGACGCGGGTCAACCAGCTGTCGTCGATGCTGGGCACGGCGGTCACCACGACGATGCAGGCCATCCGCCGGCCCACGGCGATGAGGCGATCGATGCCGGTTTGCCGCCCGCGCGGGTGACGGTCAACGTGAACACGAGCGCCCGTTTCCAGACGGTGTCTGGATTTGGCGCTACGGCGGTTCCATTCGAAAACGATCGTTTCTACAATTCGCACGTTTCGACCGTTCCGCCCGTCGTGTCAGCGACGCCCGCAAAGCGCCAGGCGTTGGCAAAACTCATTTTCGAAGACCTCGGGATGTCGCGCGCGCGCCTGCCGTATCGCGGCATCGAGCCGACGAATGACAACGGTGACGCGGAGGCGTTTGATTGGACGAAATTTGTTTTCGATTATCGTCCGACGCAAGACGCCATCGGCTCGCTCGCGACCGGCCCAGACCACACGGCCGCGCTCGTCAAAGACTCGATCCCGTTTGGGCTCACGACGTTTTTCCCGGTCAACTCAGTCGAGTGGGAGCCCGACTGGATGCATGCCGCCGCTGGTAGCCCGCGCGTGGCCCCCGGTATGGAAGCCGAGTTCGCGGAGTTCATCGCGGCGGCGGCCAAGCGATATGCCGACCTCGGCGTCGAGGTGCCGTACTTGAGCATTGCCAACGAGCCATCGTTTGCGACGGGTCTCGGCGCGAGTCTCACGCCCGCGCAGCTCGTCGATGTCGTGAAGTACGCCGGGCGGCGGTTTCGCGCGCTCGGGTTTTCAACGAAGCTCGTCGCGCCCGACGATTTTAGCCCCGCGAACGCGCTGCCGTATGTGCGCGCGCTTTTGGCGGACACCGAGGCGCGCGGTTACCTCGGCGCCATCGCGTATCATTCGTACGATGCGTACGTCTCGACGCGCGACATGCTTGCGACGTCGGGCATGGGCGCGCCGCCGGCCGGACCGATCGCCGCGCGTCAGGAGATCCGGGATCTCGCGGCGACGTGGGGACTCCCCGTGTGGATGACCGAGTCGAGCGGGTCGGTCGATGGGCTCGGGCGCTTCAAAAGCGCACTCGCACGCGTGAACCACGTTCACGACGAGCTTGTCTATGCGAACGTCGCGGCGTTCGACCAGATGAGCCACTGGTTTCTCGACCGGCCCGACTACGAAGAGGCGCTCGCGACGGTGTCGTTCGATGCGAGCGGCGCGCTCGCGACCTACGCGGCGCTCCCGATTGGAACGGCGATGTCACAGTATGCGCGCTACGTCCGGCCCGGCTCGGTTCGCGTCGCGGCGACATCGACGAACGCCCGCGTTCGCGCGAGCGCATTCGTCGCGCCCGGCAATCGGCTCGTCGTCGTTATCATAAACAACTGGTCGACCGGCATCTCGCTTTCACTCTCCGCTCCGGGGACTCTGCTCGGCGGTGTTGGCGAGCGTATTGTGACAACCGAGCAAATTTCACGTGCCTCGACGAACTTCGCCGTGTCGAGCGGTTCGAACGATTTCTGCGTTCCTCCCGAGAGCATCACGACGATCGTGACTCCCCTCTTATAACCTTCGACCAAACCCACCGTTTTGTTTTCGACGCTTTGAAATACTGGTAATTCAGGAAACGGCGCGTTATGCTTTTTGCGGTTTGCGGGTGCAAACTCGTGTGTTTGGTTTTTTTGGGTGACAAGAGGTCGAACGGAGGTAGACGGATGAAGCGGCTGTTGGTGGTTCTCGTGGCTCTGTTGTTCACGCTCCCCGCGGTGACGGTTTTTGCCGATGAAGGCGGTGGCGACAAGCCGGCTGCGGCGGCTGGCGGCGGCAAGAAGGTCAAGAAAGGAAAGAGGGGCGGGGCGAAAAAAGGCGGCGCCGTACCGTGCTACGCAGTTTGCAAAGCCGACAAGAAGTTGCTCGCCAAGCGATCGTCGAGCGGCGGCTGCAAGGCGATGCTCCGCAAGTGGACTTGCTCGAAAGACGACAAGCCGGTTCTGAAGGGTGCGCGACGCGGCGGTGGAAAGAAGGGTGGCGGCAAGAAGGGTAAGGCCAAGGCCGACGCGCCAGAGAAGGGCGCCGCCGAAAAGGGCGAATAGCTTTCTCTCATTTTCATTTCAAAAACTCTCCACTCACGTCACAACGTACGGATCAACCTGGATGAAAATCCGCACACCCTTTGGCGGCGGTGTTGTTGCGCGTGTGTCGACGATGCGATCGGTTAGGCCGCGGATGCGATCGGGCGCAACTTTACAAAGGAGGTGCGATCGGTAGGCGCCCGCGATGCGGCGGCGAGCGGCCGGCGCCGGGCCGATGAGGCGCACGAAGTTGTTGCCCGAAAGCGCGCGAACGAACGGGAGGAGCGCGGTGTCGGTTGTGTCGGGCGTGCGGCCCCGCGCTTCTATGATGACGAGGCGCGCGAAGGGCGGGTAAGTGAGGCGGCGCCGGAGGGCGAGCTCGTGCGCGAAAAACGCTTTCACGTCGTGGGTGAGCGCGAGGCGAAGAGCGGGGTGGTCGATGTTGAAGGCTTGGATGAGGACGCGGCCGGGACGATCGGCGCGGCCGGCGCGCCCGGCGACTTGAACGACGAGTTGAAACGTTCGTTCGGCGGCGCGGAAGTCTGGGCGCGCGAGACCTTGATCGGCGAGAAGGACGCCGACGAGCGTCACGCGCGGGAAGTCGTGTCCCTTTGTGACCATGCGTGTTCCGACGAGGATGTCGGCTTCGTGACGCGCAAAGCGGCCGAGGGCATCGTCGAGCGCCGCCGCCGTGCGAACGGCGTCGCGATCGAGGCGGATGATCCGGGCCCTGGGAAAGCGCGCATTGAGCGCCGATTCGACCTTCTCGACGCCGACACCGAGAAAGGCGAGCTCAGCGGCGCCACACGTCGCGCACGCCGCGGGAACTTGGCGAACGTTGCCACAGGTGTGGCAAAGGAGTTGATTGCGTGCACGGTGGTGAACAAACGGGATTTCGCACCCGTCGCAGTGGACGACGGCGCCACACGCTTGGCAGACGACGGCCGGCGAAGAGCCGCGGCGGTCGAGGTAGAGAATCGCCTGCTCTTCGCGCGCGAGCACATCGGTGAGTGCGGTTGCGAGGTCGGGTGTAATGAGGTCAGCGAGAATTGCGCGCGGCGCTTTGCGGAGGTCGACCCAGTCGACGACGGGAAGTGGGTGTGCGGTCGCGCGTTCGCGGAGCTCGAGAAGCGTAAAGCGCCCGTCGGATGCGGCCTGGAACGATTCGAGGCTTGGCGTCGCGCTGCCGAGCACGACGACGGCGCTGGCCGCGCGGGCGCGAACAACGGCGAGGTCTCGCGCGTTGTAGGGCAGGCCTTCTTCTTGCCGAAACGAACCGTCGTGCTCTTCGTCGACGATGATCGCGCCGAGATTCGCGAGAGGCGCGAAGATCGCCGAGCGCGCTCCGACAACGACACGCGCGCGTGGCTCCGCGAGCCCGGCCGTGCGACGCCATTCGTGGGTGCGCGTCGAATCGGCGAGACCGCTGTGCAGCACGGCGACGGCGTCGCCAAAGCGGGCACGAAATCGCGCGGAGAGCTGCGGCGTGAGTGCGATCTCGGGGACGAGAACAATGGCCGACGCTCCGCGATCGAGTAGGCGCGCGATGACGCGCAGGTAGACTTCGGTCTTGCCGCTCCCTGTGACCCCGTGCAGCAAGAACGCCTCGTGAGCCCCAATCGCCGCCGAAATCCGTTCGACGGCCGCCCTTTGTGCATGGGTGAGCGTCACGGTCTCGGCGGATCTGTTCGTCGCCGGAAACAACGGATCTTCGGAGGCTCGCGACGGCAAACGCGGTGGTCGCTTCGATCGTCTAAAGATCGCGGCCGGACAGGCGTTTCGAAGCAGCTCGCCAAGCGGTACCGCGTAATACCGGCTCGCCCATTGAAGGAGGCCGATGATCTCGGCTGGGAACGGCGGGGCGTGGTCGACTGCTTCGACGACCTCGCGAAGCTCGAATTTTCCGTCCGGGTGTGGCGCTTCACCAATGACGAGGCCGACCTTCTCGCCCTTCCGAAACGGAACCGCGACGCGGGCGCCGATCACAACGCCGGCCGAGATTGCGTCAGGCACCGCATACGAAAACGCATCCTGGTTCGTTCCCGGAAACGCGACGCTGACGACGCGGGTCACTTGATCGTGCTGGCGAGCCCGTCGCGCTCGAACGCCTTCGCCGGAACCGCCACGCCGGCTTCGAACGACTCCACAGAAAACGAGTCGACGCGGGCTCCATCGACCAGTGTCTCGAGGAGCCGCGGGAATTTTCCGGCAGTCAAAGACAGGTCGTAATCCGAGAAGCGAAGCTCCACCGATGAGCCAGTGGCGCCGCTTCCCTCAGCCGCCGAACCGATTGGCACGACGACGCGTGAGGGCGTAAAGGTGTCGCGGTCAATCCACAGCTGTGCTTTCCCTTTTTCGCGCGAGCCAATGACGTACGTCGCGCGACCGCGGTCGAGTGTCATCGAAACCTTCGCGTCGCCTCCCCGCGCTTTGAGCGCCGCGAGTGGATCGATTGAGCCAAAAACGACCCCCAACGGAATTTCTGGCCCCGACGCTTCGTCGACCGCGCCCGACTCGCTTTTCACGAGGCGACGTGCACCGTCCCAAACATCGACGCGAGTTTTCCCGTCGCTCGTCGTCTCAACGCGAACCTTATCTGGTGCTTGAAAAAGAACGACCCGCGTGGCCGCGCCGTCCCGCCCCGCAAGCCGCGCCGTTCCCCGCGCTATAAAACTGTCTTTGTGTGGTACACGCTCCAGCATTTTTTTGACGATGAACCAAGCCGGCGGAAGATACGCGACGGCCGTGACCGGAAATCCAAGCGCAACAACCAGCGCCATGATGGTCCGCTTTTTCATTTCGCCATCTTTTCGAACATCGGCGCGAGTGCCGCGCGAAGCGGCGCGCGTTTCATTGCGAACGTGAGGTTGGCGCCCAAGAATCCAGCGGGCGTTCCCATGTCGAATCGCTGCCCCAAAAACTCAAGGCCCCACATCTTCCCTTCCTTAGCGAGTGCGTGGAGTGCGTCGGTGAGCTGTATTTCTCCGCCAGACTCGGACTTGGCCGCGGCAATGCGATCGAGGTGCGCGAACACGTCGGGCGGCAAGATGTAGCGGCCAATGATGGCGAGGTCGGACGGGGCGCGGTCGACCGGCGGCTTTTCGACGAGCCCACAGAGCTTGTGGGTGCGCGGCGCGGGCGACGACGCGACGTCAGCGATTCCATAGCTTGACAGCCGCTCGCGCGGCATCTTCTCGAGCGCGACAACGCCACCGCCGTGGGACTCGTGCAGATCGATGAGTTGTTTGAGGCACGGCGTTTCGGCGTCGACGATGTCGTCGGGCAGCACCACCGCGAACGGCTCGTCGCCAACAACCCGGTGCGCACAAAGCACGGCGTGCCCGAGGCCCTTTGCTTCACCTTGGCGCACCAGCACAACTTCGGCGAGCGTCGCAATGCGCCGCAATTCGCGCACGAGATCGTCTTTCCCGCGCCGCGCAAGGACCTCCTCGAGCTCAAACGAAATATCAAAGTGATCGGCAATCGCGTCTTTGCCGCGTCCCGTGATAATGACGACCTGATCGATGCCGCACGCGACCGCCTCTTCGACGACAACCTGTATCAGCGGAACATCGACGATCGGCAGCATCTCTTTTGGGATCGCCTTTGTGGCCGGCAAAAAGCGCGTTCCGAGTCCAGCTGCGGGTATAACGACTTTTCGGATCACGACTGGGGAATTTAGCAGAGTCGCGCGAACCGCACCACCGTTTCGGCCGCACGTCAATCGAGCGCGGGAGCCGATTCGATGAGGTGTTCGAGAATGCGCGAAATATGGCGCGCGTCGCGCGGGTGGAACGTGAGCGTTGCCTCGTCCATATAGAGGGCGCGCGAAAGCTCAATTTGAAGCGCGTGGATACCATCGCCGGGGCGTCCGTAGCGCCCGGTCGAAAAACCGCCCGCGTACGGATCGTTGAGCGCAATCGAAAGTCCGGCACGCTCGAAGTGGTTCTTCGCCCACTCTGTCACGCGCGGATCGCACGACAATCCGTGCCGATCGCCGAGAACAACGTCAGCGCGATCTGTTCCCGGATCGGTGTGGGCGGCTCGTCCGACCGAGGGCATCGAATGTGCCGCGACGAGAATCGCAAACCCGTGTTCGAGAGCAATCGCGCCGAGTTCGTTGCCGATGCGATGGTGGTACGGTCGCCAGGTCGATTCGATGAGCTGATCAAAAAGGGCGCGCGGCAGTGGCGCGTTAAGGGTCGGGTGGCCGTCCGTGTCGACGCGCCAAATAACGCCGCGTGGCCGAGCGTCTCCAGAAAACCCTTCAACCGACAACGAATCGGCGTCGTCCTCGGCTCGATTCAAATCGACGACATAACGCGATTGTGTTGCGACGACGACGGTCGCGCCCGCGCACGGCGCGAAATCCCAAAGCGCATCGACGAAAAGGTCGGCGTCGCGGCGGATTTGGTGATCGGTTAAGGCCCGGAGATTCTCAACTTCTGGAATAAGGGTGGTCGACGCATGCGGAATCTCGACGAGGATGGGACGCTTGGGACCGGCAGGAAGGAGTCGACGAAACGGTTGCGGGTCGCCTTGCATCAACGCGAGCGATGGTATACCAAAAGTAAGTGGGTTCGAAGTCGTTGTCCGCGAAAAACTTAGCGTGGGGCGCGCTTGCGGTCGCCCTCGCGATAGAACCTGCTTGCAGCAAGTCGACGGCGACCTCGGGCCTTGACCTGCAGATCGTGGTTGGGTCAAACGTCGACACGCTTCAGATTGCGTCGCTCGAGTTTTACTTGGACGAGCTTTCGGGAGCGCCGGGGCTCTTCGCGGTGTCGAACCTCGTCCCGCAAAACCAGCTTCTCGGCGGCGTCAATTACGCACAGACGACCGAAGACGCTGATGGCGACGCGAAGTTCGAGCTCCTCTTTAAAGTTGCGCAAAACGTTTTTTTGACGACGAACGCGCTGACCGTGAGTCTTTTGGGAAACGCTCTCAGCACGCAGTTCAAGATCGTTGCTCGCGTGAAGAACGCGTCGGGGACAGTGATCGGGTTTGGCGAAAGCGCGGCGACGAACTTCGCGAGCCCTGTGGCTGCGGTTACGGTCAACGTTTGCGCGAACGGTGTTTGTGCGGGGTCGGACGCGGGCGCGGATGCCGGGTCGGATGCGGGGTCGGATGCGGGGTCGGATGCGGGTGCGGATGCGGGTGCGGATGCGGGATCGGATGCGGGCGCGGATGCGGGCGCGGATGCGGGCGCGGATGCTGGAGAGGGACCGTTCGATGCGGGGCCCGCGAAATCGTGGGGAACGGCGGTTGGAATCGAGAACTTGGCGAATGACTCGGGTTTCCCTCGGGTCGGTCTTGATTCGCAAGGTAATGCGGTCGTCGTTTGGCGATACGACGCGCCTGGCGCCTACCAAATTCAGTCGAGCCGATACACATACGACGCCGGCACGTCGGGCCAGTGGGCAGACGCTTCGGTCGTCCCCCTTCCAGCGTCCGGTTCGGAGGCGCTTTACCCCGCGCTCGCTGTATCGCCCGCAGGTCGCGCGTACACGGTCTACCGTTTCAACCACACGGGCCCACCGGGAATGAACATTTGGGGTAACGTCGCGGAGGCGTCGGGCAACTGGGACGCGAGCGTGAACTTCATCGGGAATTTCTCGCCGGATCAGGCTGGACATCCGGTGATTGCGATGAACGCAAACGACACCGGTTTTGTTGTCGCGGAAGGAGATTCCGACGCCAGTGTGACAAATCGAATTCTCGCGACGGCGATCAGCAGCGGAAGTTGGGACACGACCGCGATTAACATCGAGACATCAACCCCGCAGAGTGCGTTCGGGCCAAGCGTTGCCGTTACGGACGCGGGGGTCGGCGTCGCGGTGTGGCAGAAAAAGGCGGCGGCCAATGAGCCAATTACGGTCGTGTACAACCGGTTTGCAGCGGGCGGTTGGGGGACGACGACGGCTTTTCCAAGCAACACGTTTGGAGATGCGGGTCAATCGGCGATTGCCGCATCGCTGGGTGGGGTTTTCGTTGTCGCGTGGCCCGCGTACCTGACCGACCGGTACGCTCTTTATGCGACGTGGTCAACGAATTCGGCCGCGAGTGGGAGTTGGGCAATTCCCAGCCGCATCGACTCGGATAACGCCGCGGGTCAAAACTCGGAGAAGGTAAGCCTCGCGGTCGACCCGAATGGAAACGCGATCGCCGTGTGGCGCCAGTGGTCGGGGACCGTGTGGAACGTTTGGGCGAACCGATTCACGACGGCGGACGGTGGGACGTGGGGCACGGCGGAGCAGATCGAGACGGTTGGGCGACATGCAGACCAGCCGATGGTGGCGATCGGCGCGAATGGGCGTGCGGTTGCGGTCTGGGGGCACGACAATGGTGGCGGCACCTACACCGACATTTGGGCAAACGCGTACATCCCGCAAATCGGTTGGGGTTCCGCGATTCGCATTAACACCGGAGAAGTCCTTTCTATCAACCCGCAAGTTGCCGTCGATCCAGGCGGAAACGCGGTTGTCGTGTGGCAAGTCAACACGGGAGTCTTCGATGTCATGGCCAACGTCTATCGGTAAATCAGCCGTTCTGAGTGCGTTTGTCGCGTGCTCGACGAAAACATCGCCCGGCCTTGATATTCAACTTCTGCTCGACACCAACTCGATCACGTCGTCGCAGGTTGCGAGCGTCGAGTTTTTTCTTGACGAACTGAGTGGCGCGGCGGCGCTTTTTGCTGTGTCGAACATCGTCCCGACGAATCAAGTCATTGGCGGCGTCAACTTCGCGCTGACGACGGAGGACGCCGATGGCGACGGGAAGTTCGAGGCGCTCTTTAAGGTCGCGCAAAATGTGTTTCTGACGACGAATTCGTTTTTGGTGACGTTATCGGGCAACGCGCTGCCTTCCCAGTTTCAGGTTGTCGCGCGTGTCAAGAATGGGTCTGGGAACATTTTGGGTTACGGCACGAGCGCGGCGACGAATTTCGCGGCACCGTTGCCAACCATAGCGGTCAGCATATGCGCGAACGGGAATTGTGGAAGTGGCGCGGATGCCGGAATGGATGCGGGTGCAGGTACGGATGCAGGCGCGGACGCGGGAGCGGTGACGGACGCGGGTGCGGGTGCGGATGCGGGGACGGATGCCGGAGCGGGCGTGGATGCGGGAACAGACGCGGGGACAGACGCGGGAGTGGAACCTCCGGTCGTGAGACTGTGGCGCGGGCCGGCGCGCGTCGACGGCGATGTTTACGCGGCATCGGAATTGCGCGTCGCGCCACTTGGCGCCGGCGATTTCATGGCAGTCTGGCTCAACCTTAACGGCGGGGCGTATGCGAACGTCTGGGCCGCGCGATATGCGTTCGACGCGGGAACCGACGCGGGCGCTTGGGAGACGGCCCTCGACATCGACACGATCTTGAACGCAAGCCCCTCGGTCCAGGCTTGGCCGACCGCGATTGCAACGGGTCGCGGCGGCGCCACGGTCGTGTGGGCAAACGACACGGATGGTGGAGAAAAACGCCTCGCACACATGACGACCTATTCGCCCGGTTCGGGATGGCGCCAAGACGCGAGCGTTGTCGACGCCTTTAGTTACCCCGTCGCAAATCCGTTTGTCGCGATGAATGAAGACGGCGGTGCGATCGTCGCGTGGACGACCGCTAATGGCAGCGTCGCGACTTGGACCGTACCGTACTTGAATGGAGTTGCGCTTGATTCGCCGCGAAACGTTAAGAACGGCACACCGACCGCCACGCGCGATCCCCGCGTCGCGATCGACGGTACCGGTCGGGTTTTCGTCACGTGGGTTCAGGACGACGTCGGGGTTGGATCGCGTCTCTACATGAATGCGTATCATTCATCAGGGTTACCGACGGTTCCATCCGAGGGAATGTGGAACACCGCGGATGCGGGCTCACATTGGCTTGCAATGAATTCGAGTGGCAAGGCGTTCTCTGCTTTTGTGATGAACACCGGCTCTGGTCCGCGTGTTTGGGCGGCGCGGTTTTCGAACGGTGGAGCCCTGTGGCACGATCCCCCGACTGGGTTCCAGCTTGACAACGACACGGAGACTTGCGTCGAACCGCGCGTTGGCATGGATGACTTGGGGAACGCGATCTTCATTTGGAGGACGTCCGGCTCCACTTCGAAGATCTACGCGCGGCGGTACAATGCGGCGGGGGCTGGGGTTTGGGAGACGGCGACGACGCTTTTGAGCACGACGAGTGGAATCGCATCGGCGCGCCTCGCCGTTTCAACGTCGGGACAGGCGGTTGCGACGTGGGAATTCTCGACGCCTCCGGCACCGACAGAGATTTGGGCGCGCGTTTTTGACCCGGACGCAGGCGACGCGGGATGGGGCCCACTCACGAAGATCGCGGACACCGTTTTGGATGCGGCTGCGCAGCGACCAGACGTCGCAATGGATCAAAGCGGGAACGCCATCATTGTGTGGGAACACGGCTCGAGCTTCGAGGTCTGGAGCAACGTCTATCGCTAAGACGGCGCATGGAGATTTGAACGTGCGTTCTCGCGCCAGCACTGCTTACGCTGGTATTGCGTAACAGACCAGGTCGAATACGCCCTCGGAATGCGCGCGGAGAAAGAAGCGATAGCCGTCGCACATCGCCCTGAGCTGCAAGGGGAGTTGCCAGATGTCAACCTGCCGGTGGTAAACGCAAACCGCCAGCGAAGGCCGATGGCGAGCGATGGTGCCGGCGGCTCCACGCAACGCCTGGGCCTCGGCGCCCTCGACGTCGAGCTTTATATAGGTGGCTGGTGGCCCGTCTTGCAGCGCGTCGTCGACACGCATAGCCGCGACCGAGACGGTCCGGCGGTCTTGGCGGGCCAGTGCGTTGAGGCTGGCGTCGGGCATACCGTCCGAGAAGAATTCGAGCGTCCCCTCTGCGTCAGACACAGCCGCCCGGTGGCAGACGATGCGATCGCGATCAGCGGCGGGTCGCCCCGACACGAATGCCTGGAGCTTGGCGAAATTGTCCGGGTCTGGCTCGAACGCCGTGATGCGGGAAAACGGGGTGCGGCGAGACAGAAAACGGCCGACGGTGTCGCCGTCGTAGGCGCCGCAATCGACATAGTGGTCGAACGGGCCGAGGTCGGGCAGATCCTCGGGGAAGTACTCGGTCTCCTCGGCCCGCGGGGGCAAGACGTCGAAATCGTGTTCGAGGCGCCAGCGGATCTGCGCTCGGTACTCGTCACGCGAGCGGTCATCGCTCCAGAGCGTGGCAGCCTCGCGCACGGCATCGCGCTCGGCGACGACGTTATGCGGCAAATCGAGGGCGTAGTGGGGCAAGAGGTGGGCGGCATGTCGCCAGAACAGTGGACCCAGCGGCAGGACGCAGGAACAGCCCAGTCGATGGAGCTGAGCGCGCGTGGCGGCGAAGCGCGATGTCGAGCCCGCTGACCAGATGGTTACCACGAAGGCGGCGTCCTGTCCGTGGCGCGCGGCGGCCTCCTCGGGAGACAGGACGGGCAGCCCCGCGACGGTTTGGCCCCAGATCGCCGAATTGTTGTCCGCGAAGGCCAGCGGAGTCACCCCCGCTCGCGCCAAGCCCCGAGCGGCCTTGCGGCCAAGGTTTCCCGCTCCGAACAGCACGATGCGCCCGGCCCGATCGCCCGCGAGCTGTTCGAACGCTGCACGCTCCCACGCGCGCACCTCGGCGACGTCGCGGTTGAGCAGCTGGGTTAGAGTGTTATCGAAGGCGCGCAACTTTGTGATCCCGCGGCCATCCTAACACGCCCGGGCCCGAATCGGCGGTCGACCTCAATCTTGCGGCGAGCCGATGGCGCCAGCCGAAATCTGGCCGAGTCGATCGGGCATCGAGGCTGGGAATAGGCCTTCTGTCTCGTTTGGTTGACCCGGGTGAACGCGTGCGTTACCCCTTGAGCAAGACCGAGACGGAGGTTCGATGAAAGCAATTGTTCTCGCGGCTGGGAAAGGGACGCACCTCACGCCGTTTTCGCCGGACCGAACGGCGTCGCTTGTCGACATCTGCGGAACGACGGTTCTTGAGCACACGGTCAAGCTGCTTCGTGAGGCGGGCGTTTCGGACGTTGTCGTCGTCGTTAACCCAGCCGAGCAAAAAATTCCGCGGCTCTTGGGCGACGGTCGCCACTTACACGTTTCGGTCGACATCGTTCGGCAATCGGGACCTGAGGGGATTGGTGGCGCGATCCTCGAGGCGGCAGGCCGGTTTCAACCGGGCGAAAACTTTTTTCTCGTTTACGGTGACACGCTCACCGCGTCGAACGTTTTTGTTCATGCGCAACAGTCGCACCACTTGCACCGCGCGCCCGTCGCGGCGGTTTGCTTGACGTCGAAAACCGATCCGTACGGCATCATCTATATGGAATCGGGGATGCGCATTTCGCGCGTTGTCGAAAAACCGAAAGACGTTGGACTCGGGAATTACGTTCTCGCGGGCGTTTTTGTGTTGCCACAGATTTTTTTCTCGTACCTGAAAGAAGCGAGCGGCTCGATGATTGGCGCGCTCGAGCGCGTTGTGGCGAAAGACCGGCTCTACGCGTCGATTTGGGAGGACGATTGGGTTGACTTGCGCTACCCGTGGGATGTGCTCAAGGCGAATCGCATCGTGATGAAGGGCTGGGACGCTGCGTCGATCGCGAAGACCGCAAAGATTTCCGAGGGGGCGACGCTCGTCGGGCCGGTGCGCATCGCGGAGGGCGTTACGATTCAAGCGGGAGCGTGTTTGCGTGGGCCGTGTTTCGTCGGCGCGGAAACGTTTGTCGGGAACAACTCGCTGATTCGCGAATTCACATCGGTGGGTGCGAAGTCGCAAGTCGGCTTTGGCGTCGAGCTTAAGAACTGCGTCATCTTCGGCGGCACGCACGTTGGGCGCTTGTCGTTTCTCGGCGACAGCGTGATCGGCGCGGGGGTCGATGTTGGCGCGGGCACGATGACGATCAACCGCCAACTGGACAACCGCGCGATCGACGTCGAGATCGCCGGGCGCAGCATCGCCTCGGGGCTCGCGAAGCTCGGGTCGTTCGTGGGCGACGGCGCGGTCATCGGTGCGTCGAACACGCTCGCGGCCGGGACGGTAATCGAGGCGCGTGCGGTTGTGCCGCACCAGTTCACGCACGGGCGGAAGTAGCGCGATGTGTGGGATCGCCGGCGTTGTCGGGCAAGGGAACGTGGTGGATACGCTCGTGCGGTCGATTCGAACGCTCGAATACCGCGGCTACGATTCGTGCGGGATTGCGGTTTTGCAAAACGGCGCGCTCGCGGTCAAAAAGGGCGTCGGAACGGTCGAGGAGGTGAGCCAAGCTGAGCGGTTCAGCGATCTCGACGCGGCGACCGGTATTGCGCACACGCGTTGGGCGACGCACGGCGCGGTTTCGGCCGAGAACGCGCATCCGTTCACATCGTGCGACGGTCGCATCGCGGTTGTGCACAACGGCATCATCGCGAACTGGACGGAGCTGCGTGCGCGGCTCGAAGCGCACGGGCACAAGTTTCGATCGCAGACCGACACCGAGGTTGTGCCGCACCTCATCGAGGAGCAGTTGAAACTCGGCGCGGCCGATTTCGAAACGGCGTTTTGGCAGTCGCTCAACCTCATCGACGGCGCGTACTCGTTTGCGGTCGTGACATCCCTTGAGCCGGGGCGCGTGTTCGTCGCCAAGCACAAGAACCCCATCATCATTGGGCTCGGCGAAAGCGCGAACTACATCGGAAGTGATTTCAACGCGTTCATCGACAAAACGAAGCGCGCGGTCGTGTTCGACGACGACGAATACGGCGTCATCACGAAGGACGATTTTTGGGTTAAGAGCCGGCTCACGCGCGAAGTTGTTTGCAAGGACGTGACGACGGTTCAGTGGGACGCCGAGATGGCGAAAAAGGGCGGCTACCCGCATTACATGCTCAAGGAGATCCACGAACAGCCACACGCGATTCGCATGGCGCTTGGTGTCGACGCACGCGGAATGGCGCAGGTCGTTGAGATGTTGCGCGCGGCCAAGCGGATTTATCTCGTCGGGACGGGAACGACTTACTACGTCGCGCTCGTTGGGCAGTACCTTTTCAAAGACCATGCACGGCGGTTTGTGAGCGCGGTCGCGGCGGATGAGTTTACGCTGCTCGCGGAGGTCGATGCGGAAACGGTTGTCCTCGCCGTGAGCCAATCGGGCGAAACGTACGACACGATGCAAGCGATTCGCTGTGCGAAGGCGGCGGGCGCGAAAACGGCTGCGGTCGTCAATGTGATGGGGTCGTCGCTCGCGCGTGAAGTTAACGTCGCGCTTTTGCAGATGTCGGGGCCCGAAATCTCGGTCATCAGCACGAAGGCCGCGCTCGCGCAGATGGTGGCGCTTTATCGCATTGCGGCGGACCTCGCGCGGGCCGACGGGACGGCGCGCGGCGATGCGGCCGACGTTGCGGCGGCGTTTGCGGCGCTTCCCGACCTTGTGCAGCAAGTGCTGAACGAGAAGTCGGGTTTTTTGAACACGCTTGCGAAACACACGTGCGGCTGGAAGGACTGGCTCTTTTTGGGGCGCGGCGTCTATTACCCGATTGCGCTTGAGTGCGCCCTCAAGATGAAGGAAGTCGCATACCGCCACGCCGAAGGGATGCCAGCCGGGTTTTTGAAACACGGGACGCTCTCGCTCATTGACGACGACATCTGTTCTCTCATTTTTGTGCCGCCGAAGCGCGACGAAGCGCTTCATAAAATGGTGCTTGCCAACATCGAACAAATTCGCGCGCGCGAAGGGCATGTCGTTGGGTTCGTGTACGACGCCGACGAGTCGCTCGCGTCGCTCCTCGACGAGCGCGTCTTGCTCCCGGATGTGCACCCATCGATTGCGCCGTTTCTGGAGCTGCTCTGCGGTCAAATGTTCGCGTACTTCACGGCGGTTGCGCTGAAACGCCCGATCGACCGGCCGCGCTCACTCGCGAAATCTGTGACGGTCCCTTAATAAAAATGCCCGGGGACGGAATTGAACCATCGACACAAGGATTTTCAGTCCTCTGCTCTACCGACTGAGCTACCCGGGCAAACGCAATGCTTTCAACCAGTTATGCGACCACGTCCTCTGCGGGTCGCGCCTTCTGTAACCATACCGTAACCAAACGTACCTTTTTCGGCTGGCACGGCGGCATCCGCTGCGTTGTTGACGATCGACGCAACGGGCTCGGCACTTGGCCTCAGATCAACGTTGAGCAGACAATAATCGGACTCGCGAAAGAGGTCGGTGCGCAGATGCGAATACCGCTCCGTAACGTTGATCGTGCTGTGCCCCATAACCTTTTGCAGTTTCTCCATCGAACCGCCAGCAAGAATCCACTGACTTGCGAAGGTATGCCTTGTCGCTTGATACCATGTCAAGTCCTTTAGCCCCGTAATATTGAGCGCACGTCGAAGATTCCGTGCAAGCGTGTGTGGCCGCATGAACGTCGCGCGTCGTGTCGTCGTCCCGCCACGGCTTCCGTACTTCGGCGGAAACACGAGACCAGCGCCGCCGGTTCTCAGCCGCCACTCGACGAGAATGGGCTCAAGGCCCGACTGAATCGGCACCACGCGGCTTTCGTCATCCTTGAGGGGCGCGATCCGGCCGCCGCTTACCTGCCGCCGTACGTGGATTCGGCGCGTCGCGAGGTCGATATCGCCCCACTCAAGCCCAAGGACTTCGCCGGTACGTAAGCCCGCATAGGCGCCGACGGCGAACGCGATGTTCACGGGCTCACGAAGCGCGAGAAACACTTTCTTCACATCGCTTGGGCATTCGATAAACGGCGTCGCATGGGGGTCGCTCGCCGGCTTGATGAGGCGTCGCGTAGACCGCGGGAGCGCAAGAACCGGATTCGATGGCGCGAGTCCGCGCTCAACGAGGTCCGCAAAAAACGTTGACAAAAGCCTTACGCAATGCCGAACCGTCGTTGAGCTGAGATTCTCGCGGAGTTTTGCCTCAACGAAGCAACGAATCTTCGCCGCGTCGACTTCCGCCGGGCGCAAGTTCCCCACGAACGGATCCCAATGATTCTTCCACCGGTAATAATCGGCCTTCGCTGACCGATGCGTGGTCTTTCGGCGTTCGAGCCAATCTTTCGCAAGCGCACCAAGCGTCGGCACTCCACGCGGATCGGCGGGTAGCCCGGCACGCCCAGCCTTAATGTCCGAGACGATTTTATCCCTGACCTTTTCTGCTAACTCGGGTGTCGGGAAGCCCCCGGAGTATCGGGCGCGCCCATTCTCGCGCCACTTCACCCACCAAACGCCCGGGCTCCGCTGATAGACACACCCCATTCCGTGTGGTCGCTTTCTTTTTTTTCTCGCCATCGAATCCTCCTCATTTTTTTGAAATCAACTCTTCGCAATACTTCACCCCATCGTCCGTTAGGCTATATGTCCGAGCGCGACGCTCTCCGGTGGCATGCAGCAACTTCTTATGCCGGCTGAGTTTCTGCGCGAGCCCCTTCGCTCCGTGAAAACCAGACTCCCTAAGCGAGGCCGATATCGCGGTCGCACGGACGGCGTCTTTTTTCGCCACGTGGCGGTAACCATAAATAATGAGAAGCGCAGCGTCCGCGACTTGAGCTTTTCGAAGGGGGCCCTCCGTCAAGATGACTCGCCCGCCAGGTGTTTCCGTAAACGCCGAATACCAACCTTCCCCCGCACCTTCCGACTCTTGCGAAAGCACACCGCGAAGCGACGAAACAAAGCGTTCGATTTCAGAGTTAATGGCCGAGAGCGGTGCATCGCTGTCACCTGAAACGAGCAGAGAAACCTGGTCTGTCACCTGGATGTCGACCTTAAACCTCATCAGCACCCCTTGAAATTCAGCCGAAACGCACCCATGTATCATAGTTTCGCCAAAGACTAGCATATAAATTCATAGAGTCAATACACGGAATTGTTGCTGCTATATATACGCATATTTGTAAAGAAATAAACCGCGCAGCCCGTGCGACGCCCATTATGGGCCCATTTTATCTCGAAAATCATGATGGCGATCGGCGCATTCAGAGGAAAGGAAAGCACTGGCCGCGCGATGACTATTATCCAATAATTACTGTAAATATATGTATTTATAGAGTCTTTGTGTGGACAACGCGGTATCCGGACGGTATGAACAGAGGGTCAAGAAACGCACCCCCGACGCTGAGGCGATGAGGTTTTGTTTTTCCAGTGGTTCGCCGTTGAGGGGGGATACCCCTAGGTTCACATGCCCATGAAAAACATCTTGGGACTCCAACTGTCTAAACAGCCCAAATTTTCTGACAAACAGGTTTGTTTTTCTGGCGATCAGAGTGCACTGATTTGCTTTCAGCGAGGAAGAATCTGTATAATATAATTATGAGTAATTGTGAATATCATAGTGATGTAGACGAGGAGGCAGTCGCGCCCTCTGCTGGCCGTGAAGCCCGCCGCCGCAGACTGCCTCGCTTGCTCGGCCGCGGGAGCTCGTTGGCCGAGATCGCCGAAGAACTCGGCGTTTCTCCCAAAGTAATTCGAAACGACCTGCGCGTTCTTCGCGAACGTTCTGCAGAGTTCTTTTCAGAGTTCTCGCGGGAGGTTTATCTTTGCGACACACTCGCTCTCCTTCAGGACATAGAACAAAAAGCGATCCGCCTATTTAACGAGTTGCCGCTCACCCATCCGGGGCGGATTCAGGCGCTTCGTGAAATGCGGAGTGCGCGAAAAGACGGAGTGGCACTCGTCCAAGACTTGGGCCTCCTTGCGACAAGGCCGGAGCCGGCGAAAACGGTGCATATCGACCTCTCGAAAACCGGGCTCTCGCGCGCCGACATCGATCGTCTCGCGCAAGCGATTATCCTCGCCGAACATCCCGAACTTCGCGATATGGTCGCTCCTCCCGTTCCCGATCCGCAGGAGTGACGCGCACGTCGTAACGGCTATGCCCCACCGCGCCGCAGCCGACGTCTCAATCATCGCCTTCGCTTTTCCGTGGCTGATCCTTGACCAAACCACTTATATCGGTAGGATCAAGTGAGATGAGCGAAAGTCAAATATTGAATCAAGACCCGACGCTCGCCCGGATTGTCGGGCGCCTCGTCGAGGCGTTTCACCCCGAGTCGCTTTATCTTTTCGGGTCTCGCGCGCGAGGCGAAGCAGACGCGGACAGCGATTACGACATCGTCATGGTCGTGAGCGACCTCCCGCAGCCGGCGTACCGGATAGCTCAAGACGCCCACAGCTCGCTCTGGGACATCGGTGCGGCGACCGATATCGTCGTCTGGTCGCGAAGTGAGTTCGCGCGGCGTCTGCACCTTAGAGCTTCGTTTCCGGCGACAGTCGTGCGTGAGGGGAAACTCCTTCATGCCGCATGATCCCGCTCGCGTAGACGAAACGCGGGCGTGGTTAGCGAAGGCCAGCGAGGACCTTCGGGCGGCGCAGTTGCTCGCCAACGCGGCGACGCCGCTCCTCGACAACGCGGCGTTTCATGCGCAGCAGGCGGTCGAGAAAGCGATGAAGGGGTACCTCGTGTGGCACGATGTTGTATTTCGGAGGACCCACGATCTCACGGAGGTTGGGCAACAGTGCGCTGGTGTCGACGCGTCGCTCGAGCCGCTCTGTAAGCGCGCGGAACGACTCTCGGTCTTTGCATGGTCGTCGAGATACCCCGGCGATCCGTCGGAGCCAGACGCTGATGAGGTCCGGGAAACGCTCGCTGTGGCGCAGGAAGTTCTTGACGAGGTCTTGCTTCGTTTGCCGCCGGAAGTTCGCCCGTAATCTATGGTGGAACCGTTACGAGGTGCCGCACGGCGCCCTCATACTTGAGCCCAGCGCGACGCATTTGATCTTGCAGCGCGAGGCGAATGAACTGCTCCTCGGCGTAACCCAAAGTCTTCGCGTATCGAGCGGCTGCCTCGGGCGATACCGGCTTGCCGTTCTCGATGTTGCTCAAGAATGCGCGCGTGACGTCGTTGTATATGTGCTCGGCGGCCAATTGGGTCCTCTAACTGCTCACGTTTCCGGGCGCAAGAATCGCTAACTTAGTTGCCGAACCACGTCGCAGATTCGGCGAATCTCACCGTCAGGGTCTCGCCACCAGGTTGTGCTCCAAATGCGGGCGATTCTCCATCCCTTGCTTTCGAGGAATCTCTGTCGAGCGATATCACGCTCGCGAACGCTTCTTCCGCTATGAAACTTGGCACCGTCGCATTCGATCCCGAGGCAATATCGAGTCGGATTAGCCGGATCACGCACAGCGAGGTCGATTCGATACCCGCAGAGCCCGACCTGTGTATCGACTTCAAGGCCCTTTGCGACAAGGGCCTCATAAATCTGTTCTTCAAGAGGAGAGTCGAACCATTTGACTGCGGTCTGGTCGCCTACTTGGATTGCGGGATTCACGTCGGCGAGGATTTTTCTTGCGACTTTCGTATTTTTTTCGGACACGGCCTTTGCGTACTCGAGATATTGCCGAAACCGCACGCGTCCAAGCCCCGACTTTTTTCCTCGGCCAGCGGCGTCACCGTCGGTGGGGATGAAACTCGGGTCGAAAGAGCAGACGACAAAAACTGCTTCTTTTGCTCGGGTGATGGCGACGTTAAGTCTGTTTTCGCCCCCGCTCGCACTGAGCGGCCCGAACTGCAATCGCAGCTCTTTACGCTCTTCTACTTTTCCCTGCTTATTCTTTTTCTTCACAAGGACCGGAGCGTATCCGACGCTGAAGATGATGACGTCGCGTTCGTCGCCTTGAATGTTCTCAATGTTCTTCACAATCGGCCGTTCATCTATTTGCTCTTTCGCCTCTGCCTCCTGGTAGTACGCAGCGAAATCGCCGTCCATCTCCTTTCTCCGCTTGATCTCCTGTTCAATGGCCGCTTGTTGATGAATATTGAAGGTGATGATGCCAATGCTCCTGAACGATTCTTCAGCCGACGAGCGAAGCTGATCCGCCATAATGTCTACCGCGATCTTGGCTTCGACGAGATTCCACTTCCCGCGCCGATTCTGCGTTCCAAACCCACGTTGTCTGGCCGAATCAACGGTGTACGGCAGCGCCACCGCGTCCTCCCAGCGCCCCTCAACTTGCATCCACCGGATTGGGGGTGCCGACTCAGCGCCGCACAAGACATTGGCGCCGACCTGAAGTCCGCCGCCGTAAAACGCCTGATTACTGAACTCGATTAATTCTTGGTGGTTGCTCCGATAATGCCAGGAAAGAGCGCTGGTGCCTGCAAAGCGCTTCGCGAGGCTAAGGAGGCTATCGGCCTTCAAAGTTTCCCGCACTTCCGTCCGATCAATATCACCCTCGATTCCATTATTCGCGTCGACTTCTTCATCGTCGTCAGCCGTCATTGACTCGAAAAAATGGCTTGGCGGCATCTGCTCCTCGTCTCCCGCGACCACGATTCTCTTTCCTCGAAACGCTACTGGAAGGCTTCGCTCGGCGGTGAGCTGAGACGCTTCGTCAAATACGACGAGGTCGAAGACGCTTTCCTCGAATGGAAAAACTTCCGCTGCGGCCTCAGGCGTCGCAAGCCAGCACGGCGCAACGCTAAGCACTGCGGGGCGATACAATGAAAAAAGGGCGCGGAGTGGTTTTCGCGCCCGCTTTTTTGAAAGCTCATGGACGAACTTACTCCACCTGGAAGCATCCCCAGCGTGGCAGGCGATAATCTTGTTCCGGTGTTCTTGGACAAGGTTGTGCGCGACAACGGACAGCTTTTCATCGAGTTTCTGTTGCAACTCAGATCGGAGCCGCTCGTAATTCTTGAGCGGATTTCCACGAATGTCTGGGTGCTTATTCTCGGCTTCATCAATCCAGCCGAGAAGTACTGTTTGTTCGATTTGCGGGGACCAGTCTTCGCCGGCTTTTAGTCGCGCTGCGCACTCCGCGAAAACGGGCGCAAGCGGACCTATCTCCTTGATGCTCAGATCATAATCTTGGATGTCGTAGAAGTGTTTCTTAACGAAGGCCAGCGTACCCTGAAGAGTCTCTATGGCCTTGGGCGGATCACCAAGCGCCGAAAGGACGCCGTCGATCCATTGTGGTTCCCAAAACTGGCTCAGCGCGCGAACCGCGGCCTTTAGTTCTTCGGCTCGCTCGATTGCCGCCCGCCATTCCGGAAACGGGACCGGCGGACGACACATCTTTGTGTTGGCTATGATTGATTTGGAACGGTACCAACGCGGCAGAAAGCCGCGATACCACCGCAACCCGATAGCATCACTCACGGTGATAGCCCAGACTACCTGTTCCCGTTGCGAATCGTCGTGGATGTTCCAGGTCGTTGCCGCGCGGCGCAGAAGGTCAATGGCCCGCTCGAATTGTTGGAGTTGGAGCAGTTTCTCGTTGTTCGACAGGCTACCCCATTTTTTCCTCAGGTAGACCGGTGATGCAGTCCGATCGAATCGGTCGAATCCGTTGGCGAGTCTCTTGGCAAGGGCGCAGGCTTTTTCGAGAGCCGAGACGTTTTCGATGATGTCATCTGGAACCCTGATATAGGGCCGGAACCCCGTCTTTGCTTTCCGATAGATTTCCCAGAGTTGCGTGCCGTGAAATTGGGAATGTAAGGGCTGTGTGATTCTGCGAATCGCCTTAATCCTGTCGTCGATTTCGAGGCTCAGCGCGGCCGTACTGGACGTGGTCGACGCACCCCTCGTTGTCGTCTCAACGACGTGGGTCAGCTTGGAGTAAATGCCAGCGCGGTCGGTAGTTTCATCGTGAAGGATATAGGCTATTCCTGACAGCCCGACCTCGTGCAGTCGCCGATACACGACATCGAGAGCGACGCGTTTTTGACAGCAGACAAGGACACGTTGACCTCGGCCGACGGCATTCGCAATGAGATTCACGATCACCTGGGACTTTCCCGTGCCCGGGGGACCATGGACAACAGTGCAGTCGTCGGATTGCGCCCGAACGAGAATAGCCTCCTGGGACGGATCGCTGGGGACGACGCCGTCGAATTCGCGATCGGGGATGGAATCTAAATCAAGTTCGATCCCGTTCACTACGTCTGTTGAAGATGCCGGATTTCTGCGTTCTTTTCCGCCATCGGTGAAGCCCAAGAGCTTGTTAACCACCGGGTGCCCTAAATCATCTTGTTCAGCGAGGCCAAGCAACTTCTCGAGATCCGCGTGAAGGGAAGTGCTTGACTGCCGAAAGATGCCAAGGACCGAGTAGCTAACCAGGGCAAGCGGGGTCTCGCCATATGCCCCGCAGCCGGTTTCGTCCTTCAGGTCTGGAATACGATCAAATGGCTCATAAGGGCGCGCCTGAACATGAATCCCTGCTTCGGCGAGGATTGATGTAATCTGCGAAAAAGCTTTCGCCCCATCCACAGAATCATCGTCCGTTAGTCTTCCTAATATCTCGTCGCGAAACTGATCCGCTATGCTGACACCGCAATGCTTCTGTACTGCCCTCACGAGGGCGTCATTGGGGGTAACTTCGCCGGCCGCACTAAGAAACCAGCCCGACTGTTCATGCGCTACCGCCGCAGGAATAAGTATGAGAGGGGCTCTCACCAGAAAATCCTTGGACAGCCAACCTTCCAGCCAAGCAAGCCCTACGAACAAATTGCTCTTGCCGGTTTCCTCGGCAAGAGCGTCGGCTGTTCTCTTGAGGCGCCGGAGGTTCTCGCGACTTTTGTCGGCGTCCTCAGTCAAGAGTCGATCGGGGAGAAGCGAAATGTTCAAGTTGGGGCGTTGGATCGCAGTTAGAAGCGCGGAAGATAGATGCGGCAGTCGGCCGCCCAAGTCGAAACTTGATTTTTGAGTGACCTTGCGGAATTTGATGCTCGGGTTACTCTTGTCAATTCTCAGAAGGCGATCGCGAAACGTTTTGAGGATTTGAGCAACGTCGGCGCGGGATCGGCCGGCTGTAACGCTCGCGCGACTCGGAGAAAAGGTTGTCGCGCCGTTCTGAAGGTGGAGACGCTCGGCTGGAACAAAGCCGTCTCCCTCCATTCGTTGATCTCTAGCGCACATCGCCGGCCTCGATTGAGTAACTGGCGAAATCGCGGAACAGGAGCTCGCTCTGCGCGATAACTGTCTGCGTCGCCGATTCCTGCTTGTCCGGCGGATAGCCGTGCTTTCGGAGAATTCGCTTCACGATAACACGTAACTTCGCGCGGACGCTCTCCTTCACGGTCCAGTCGATTGTCACGTTGCGACGAACGGTCTCGACGAGCTCACGCGCGATCGCCTCGAGTGTCGCGTCACCCAAGACTTTCACGGCGCTGTCGTTCACTTCGAGCGCGTCGTAGAAGGCGAGCTCGTCGGGGGTTAGGCCGGTTTTCTCTCCCCGCCTATCCGCCTCCCGCATCTCACGCGCAAGTTCGATGAGCTCTTCGATGACCTGCGCGGCCTCCATGGCGCGGCTTTGGTAGCGGCGCACCGCCTGTTCGAGCAGCTCCGCAAACGATCGTGCCTGTACCAAGTTGCGGCGCGAGCGAATCGTCACTTCGTCGGCAAGAAGTTTTCGAAGCAACTCAACGGCGAGATTCTTGTGTTTCATCTCGCGGATCTCGGCGAGAAACTCGTCTGACAAGATCGAAATGTCGGGTGTCTTGAGTCCCGCCGCTGCGAAAATGTCGATGACCTCGTCGGACGCGACCGCCTTCGAAACGATCTGCCGAATCGCTGAATCGAGTTCGCCAGACAACTTCCTGTCCCCGGCCGTCGTCTTCGCGATCGCGGCCCGCACCGCCTGAAAGAAACCGACGTCATCGCGAATACGGATCGCCTCGTCATGTGGCACCGCGAGGGCGAACGCCTTGGAGAGCTCCGTAACGGAGTGGAGCAGCCGGTCTTTCCCGCCGTCTTGCGGAAGCACGTGCTCCAGCGCTGCCGCCAAAACCGACATGCGTTCGCCCGAAGTCCCGCGCGTCCATTCCTCCCAATCGAATCCGTGAAACAAGCCACAACACACCTCGTGCTTTTCGAGCATGACCGCCACGGCTTCCATTTGATCGACGGCCGTTTTGCCCTGGCCGCCGCTCTCTGTATACGTTTGGAGCGCACGCTTGAGCTCATCGGCGAGCCCGAGATAGTCGACGACGCGTCCGCCCGGCTTGTCGCGAAACACACGGTTCACGCGCGCGATGGCCTGCATGAGACCGTGTCCCCGCATCGGCTTGTCGATGTACATCGTGTGGAGGCACGGCGCGTCAAAGCCCGTGAGCCACATGTCGCGCACGATCACGACTTTGAACGGGTCGTCTGGCGCCTTGAAGCGTTTGGCAAGTGCCTCGCGACGCGCCTTGTTGCGAATGTGCGGCTGCCAATCGGCCGGGTCCGATGCCGATCCCGTCATCACCACCTTGATCGCGCCCTTAGCATCGTCGTCGCCGTGCCACGCGGGGCGCAGCAGAACGAGCGCCTTGTAAAGTTCGACGCAGATGCGCCGGCTCATGCAGACGATCATCGCCTTGCCGTCCATGGCTTCGAGCCGCGCCTCGAAGTGCCTGACGACATCGCCAGCGATGAGCGAGGTTCGCCGCTCGGTCCCGACCAGCGCCTCAAGTGCCGACCACTTGGTCTTGAGCTTTTCTTTCCCCTCAAGCTCCTCGCCCTCGGTCACCTCGTCGAACGCCTCGTCGACGCGCGGCCGCTCCTCGTCTTTGAGTTCGAGCTTCGCGAGCCGGCCCTCGTAGTAAATGGGCACCGTGGCGCCGTCTTCCACCGCGCGCTGAATGTCGTAGATGCTGATGTAGTCGCCGAAAACGCGGCGCGTGTTCTTGTCGACCGATTCGATCGGCGTGCCGGTGAAGCCGATGAATGACGCATTCGGGAGCGCGGCGCGCATGTGTCGCGCGAAGCCGTCGATGAAGTCGTACTGGCTGCGGTGCGCCTCGTCGGCGATGACGACGATGTTCGAACGGTGTGACAAGACTGGGAACGGGGCGCCTTTGTTTTCGGGGAAGAACTTTTGAATCGTCGTGAAGATGACGCCGCCCGCGGCGACTTTGAGCAGCTCGCGAAGTTGCGTTCGGTCGCGCGCCTGCTCGGGCGATTGGCGAAGAAGCTCATGGCATCGGGAGAAGGTGCCGAAGAGTTGATCGTCGAGGTCGTTGCGATCGGTGATGACGACGAGCGTCGGGTTCCGCATCTCTGGGTGTAGCACGATGCGCCCCGCGTAGAACGACATCGTGAGGCTTTTTCCAGAGCCTTGCGTGTGCCAAACGACACCCGCCCGTCGATTGCCGGACGGGCGAGAGGCGGCGAGCGTCGCGTCGACCGCGCGGGCAACCGCGTGGCACTGGTGATAGCCGGCGACCTTCTTGATGGCGGTGTCGCCGTCGCTCTCGAAGACAATGAAATAGCGGATGAGATCGAGGAAACGGCGCTTATCGAAAACGCCGCGGGTAAGGACTTCGAGTTGTGGGGTCGTTGCCGCTGCGAGGTCCTCGCCGTCGATCGTGCGCCATGGCGAGAATCGCTCGCGGTTTGATGAGAGTGTGCCGAGTCGCGCATCGAGCCCGTCCGACGCGACGAGCAACTCGTTGAAGGCGAAGAGCGCCGACAGCTCGTCCTTGTAGGTCTGAAGTTGCTTGAAGGCGTCCCAGATCGTCGCGTTCTCGTCGGCCGCGTTCTTGAGCTCGAAAAGCGCGAGGGGCAAGCCGTTTACGAAGACGACGACGTCCGGGCGGCGCGTGTGGCCGGATTCGGTGACGGTGAACTGGTTGACGACGAGCCAGTCGTTTTCGTCAGGCGTGTCGAAGTCGAGCACGCGCACCGGGTCGTACCCAACCGTTCCGTCGGCGCGAAGGTACTCCACGCTGACGCCGTTCACGAGGTAATGATGCAGCTCGTGGTTCGCGTCAATGAGCTGCGGCGACGAAATGCGCGTGACCTTCCGAAACGCCTCCTCGATCCCCTCGGCCGGTACGCGCGGATTCAGGCGCCGTAACGCTTCTAGGAGTCGGCCTTCGAGAACGACCTGCTCATATCTCGCCCGCTCCGCATCCGCCTCATCCGGCGCGATGTCGGGGCCATGGACAATCTCGTAGCCAATTGCCCCGAACCACTCGAGCGCAGCCTCTTCGACGACCGACTCGGTGAAGGTGGTCACGCCGTGTCCCCCTTGGCCCCCACTCTGCGCTTTAGCCAGATCTCGTCCGCGCCCTCGTTTTTCACACCTTCCTGAATCGCCTCGACCGCCTTCTGGGAGTAACGCTTGAACACGGCTTTGCCGATCTTGATCTCCCTGTAGCTCTCGGTCTGGCTGCGAAGCCCGAGGTGATCCACGACAGCCAGAGCCTTCGGCATCGTCAAACCGACCTTCTCGGCAAGCTGCTTCGCGCCGAGACTGTAGAAGCCCAGTTCATCGACGCGCCTTACGGCGACGACCGAAGCGCCAGGAGTCCCTTCGGCCACCAGTTGGATGGGGACACCCGCTTTCTTTGACAACCGCAAGGAAAGGCTCGGTCCCGTGCCATCTGCCGCGATCTCGACGGCCGCGGCACCGCGGAATACGTCGGTCCAAGCGCGGCCCTGCGAGACCTCCGTGCCGATCCGCCGCAGGTCCGCATTGCTGGGCTGGCCCTTCTCGCCCTGGATCGAGGCGTCCAGAATCGCTAGTGGGCGGATGCGCGCCAAGGCTTCGAGTCTTCTCCGCCGGCCCGGCTTCAATAGTTTCTTGATCTCGCAGACCTCGGACTCGAACAACGTCGCCAGTTCGGTGGGAGGGGCAGTCGAGACCGGAAGCACGCGGGTCGGCAGGTGGGAGGTGAAATCCTGGTCGAAAACGCTCTTCAGCAGGTCCCGGAACAGAGTAACGCCCGACTGGACGTGCACGTATAGCTGGCCCTCCGAGATGTCGAGCAGGTGGTGCTGGGCCGCGTCCCGTAGTCCGTTGATCGTCCGGAGAACAAGCGCCTGCTCCTCGCTCAGGTACTTGATCGTCCCATCGCTTAGGGAACGTCGCACACAGGCATCGAAGCCGATCGTCCCCTTAGCGCGCCGCTCACGAATGCGACCCATGCGGTGCAGAATCGCGGCCTTCATTAGCATCTCGAAGGCGTGATCGATCTGGATCAGCGTGCTGCTCACACGCCCACGGTCGTGGGGCCGGTTGAAGAGCTCGATGCTCAGCATAATCGAGTCGCACGCCTTCGCGAGAAGGAGTCTGGCCTCTCGTTTCATGAGCCGATCTTCTCCATGAACCGCGTGGCCTGCTCCAGCCGCAGCTCGCCGGAGATGAGCTTGGGCAGCAGTGCGTCGCGCAGAACAGCGAGGGTGCGGGATTCGCGGTGCGACGCGTGTTCCTTGAGGCGCAGCGAGTGGACCACGGCGCAAAACTCGTCCAGTATTTGGTCCGGGGCACACACGACCTGCAAAGAGGCCATCGACGAGTTGGGAATGAATGGCTGTGCCGAACCCGTGCGCATTCCATCGAACTCGGTCATGAGCATTGCCTGCAGCACAAACTCGGGCCAGCGCTTCGGAACAACTGAGCTCGCATTGTTGTTTATCCACGCGCCGCTGTAGGTCCAGTGAACAGATCCGCAGTAAGCGCCGACGCGACCGAACGCGATCACGAACCCGTCGTGCGTTGTTCGATCCGCAAAACCCATAATCCCGTTGGCTCCAAACACTGGGAACGGCCCAATCGGCTGACACGCCACGGTGGTAAGCTGCTTGCCACCGTGTATTGCAGCGAGGTCATCAAGCTGCGATACCCCCCACCCGTCTGGAATCTCCCCCAACTCGGATTCCACGAACTCGCTCGGGAAGAGCTTCGACGTCGCGGCGTCCATCCCCGTCGGTTGGTGGCCCGCGGCTTTCGCGCGAACGGGGTCGAAGTCGACGAACCACGACCTGAAGAGTGCCCGTGCCATCGCTTCGAGCGTCTCGTTCATCCGCCGGTTCAGCTCGATATTGTCGTCGAGCGTGCCGAGGATGTGGGCGATCGCGCGCTGCTCGCGGAGTGGAGGCAACGGAATTCGAACCTCCTTCAAGTCCCGAAGGTTTATCACCTGCTGGACCGACCCCATCGTCTGAGCCCCGAGGCCGGCCTGACCGATCGGCGAGGAGAGAAAGTACTTGATGAATATCGCGTCGACTTCCTTTCTCAGTCGAACCAGGCCGACCTGCCGAGCGATGTTGGCCCCGCGAAGGTTGTCAGGAACGATCGCAACCTGGCCTGGATTACCCACAAGCGACACAAGAAGCTCACCTCCTTGCAGGAGCGTCCTCTTGTATTGTGAAGAGACCTCGGGCGCTATGGTGCGCAGCTGTTCCGTACGGATCTGACCGCTGGCAATGTCTCCTCCGCGCACAAATGGGACGCCACCGCGATCTTGCATTCCGGGCTTCACTACCCCGTAGGTGATAGGCGTTTCGGGCTCCGTGAGATCGGAGAGCGGTATCAGCGGCCACTCACCCCCCATACCCGAGCCCCCGCAGGTTTTTTCGGATCTCCTTCTCGAGTCGCGCGCCCTCGGCGAACTGCTCGTCGAGCTTCGCGACGAGGCGCTTCATCTTGTCGTCGAACGGCTCGCCGTCGTCCTCAATCTCTTCCGCACCCACATAGCGCCCGGGCGTCAGCACGAACTGGTGCGCGCGGATCTCCTCAGTCGTCGCGCTCTTGCAGAAACCGGGCACGTCTTCGTATTTGTCCGAGGCGTCGCCGCGCCAGCGATGGTACGTGTCCGCGATCTTCGCGATGTCGTCGGCCGTCAGCTCGCGGTGCACGCGGTCAACGAGCGTGCCGAGCTTCCGCGCGTCGATAAAGAGCGTCTCGTACTGGCGGTTCCGCATCTTCTTGCCAAACCCGCCGAGCCCGTTCTTTTTGTCGCGCGAGAGAAACCAAAGGCAGACCGGTATTTGCGTCGAATAGAAAAGTTGCCCAGGCAAGGCGACCATGCAGTCGACGAGGTCGGCCTCGACGAGCGCCTTTCGGATTTCGCCCTCACCCGACTGCTGCGACGACATGCTCCCGTTCGCGAGAACGAAGCCCGCGATGCCGGTCGGCGACAGGTGGTGTACGAAGTGCTGCACCCACGCGAAGTTCGCATTGCCCGCGGGCGGCACGCCGTATTTCCAACGCACGTCTTCGCGAAGGCGCTCGCCGCCCCAGTCGCTGTCGTTGAAGGGCGGGTTTGCGATGACGTAGTCGGCCTTCAAGTCCTTGTGCGCATCGGCGTGGAAACTCTCGCCCTGAGCGATTTTTGCGTCGATGCCTCGGATGGCGAGGTTCAGCTTCGCGAGTCGCCACGTCGTATGGTTCGACTCCTGCCCGTAAATGCTCACGTCGCCGATTCGCCCGCCGTGCGCCTCGACGAACCGCTCGCTCGAAACGAACATGCCGCCCGAGCCGCAGCACGGGTCGAATACGCGGCCCTTGTACGGCGCGAGCATCTCGACGAGCACGCGCACAACGCACTGGGGCGTGTAAAACTGCCCGCCCTTCTTCCCCTCGGCCGACGCAAACTGCCCAAGAAAATACTCGTAAACGCGGCCGAGCACGTCGCGCGATCGGTTCGCTTTGTCGCCGAGACCGATGGTGCCGATGAGGTCAATGATCTCGCCGAGCCGCTGTTTGTCGAGCGCCGGCCGCGCGAAGTCTTTCGGCAAGACGCCCTTCAGGGTCGGGTTGTCGCGCTCGATGGCAAGCATCGCGTCGTCGAGGAACTTTCCGATTGTCGGCTGCTTCGCGCTCCCTTGCAGGTGAGCCCAGCGCGCCTCCTTCGGCACCCAGAAGATGTTCTCGGCGCGGTACTCGTCGCGATCCTCGGGATCGGCGCCGGATTTCTTATCGGCCGCAAGTGTCGCGTGCTTCTCCTCGAACGCATCTGAAATGTATTTCAGAAAAATGAGGCCGAGGACGACGTGCTTGTACTCCGCAGCGTCCATGTTGTTGCGAAGCTTGTCGGCCGCTGCCCAAAGCTGTTGCTCAAATCCGAGGACCGCCGCAGTCTTATTGGCGCTTCCGCTCTTTGTACGTCCTTTACTTTGCATCCGGCCTCGCCGGTTTGCGGTTCCCGACGAACTCCGCCGCTATGGAGGCGCGCGTGTCTTCCGTCCGAAAGCCCAATGGTGAACCTTTCGCCGAATAGTGTACGACGCTAGCGTCGTGGCCCACAAGTCGTGTCGATGGCTACGGTCATTGGTGTGATTCGACGTCGCCGCAAAGAGCGCGCGGCTCAATACGAGAGCCCGGTTTATCGCGCCATTCAGTCGCGTTTGGCGGCGAATATTGCCCGTTTACGCGGGAAACGCGCATGGTCGCAAGAAGAGGCAGCCCACCGGTCAGAAATGTCGACGCGCCTATATCAGCGGGTTGAGTCCGCGACCGATAACTTCACTCTCACAACACTTGCTCGATTGTGTAAGGGGTTTGAGGTGGATATTTCCCGTCTCTTTGTTCGATAAATGTTGAGCTCTTGTCGATGGCCCTTGTCGTTTGTCAACCGCCATAACGCTTGAGGTTCCCCCTGCATGTGCGACCTTATCGCGAGCGATACTTTGGCGCATCCGCAGTTTCGTCACAGTCCGCGGTAAACGTCGCGCCGATGGCCGATTCGCACGACGAGGACCGTCACTGCGCGGTCATCGATTCGATAGACCACTCTGTAGTCGCCGACGCGCGCACGCCAGACGCCCGTCACGCCCTGTAGCGGCTTTGCGCCATGTGGGCGCGGAGAAGCGGTGAGGCTGTCAATCAACTCGCGGATTCGCCGCGCCGCGTCCTTGGGTAGTCGGCTGAGGGCGCGAAGCGCGGAAGAAGCGATGCTGACGATGTAAGCCACGAACTACAGCTTCAGTTTCTTGCGCGCCTCACTCCAGGGGATCAGCTTCTCCTTTTTCGCCGCAACGCGTGCCAATACGCGCCGCGCGGCCACCGAATCGTGCCGATCCTCAATCTCCTCCAAGGCACTCAAATCCTCAATCGGTATGAGTGCCGCAACTTGCTTTCCATGCCGTTCGAGGACGATTCGCTCCTTGCCATACGCGACGCGATTCAAGGTGTCCGCAAAATCCTCTCGAATCTCGCTGGTCGTCAAAGCCCTCGCTGATGTGCGTGCCATCCTTTAATCCTCTAATTCATATATTTTGTACGTATTATACTGATAAGGCAATGGTCAAATTGGTTTCACTCGCCGTAGCGCAAGAGCGTCCCGTTCGCGCGCGCGATCACGGCGCGGCGGAGTTTGTCGGGTTCGAGGACGGTCGCGTCGCCGCCGAACGAGGCGACCCAAGCGGCGAGTTGGTCGAGCCCCGAGACTTCGAGCGTGACTTTGATCGCGCCGCCTTTGAGATCGCGTATCGTTTGAGACGGGTGGTATGTGCGTTCCCGCAGGTATCGCGCCGCGCGGCGCTCAAAGCGGATGTGCGCCACGAAAGGCTTTCCGCGAAACATCTTAAACGCCGATGCGAGGTGGCGCTCCGGGTCGTACCCCTCCTGAACCTCGAACGTTTCGGTCAGCGCCTTCGCGCTTCGAACTCGGTCAACCACAAACTGCCGCACATCGCGCCGCCGGTGACAGTAGGCAATCAAGTAAATCGTGCCGCCATGAAGGTGCAGCGTATACGGGTCGACGATTCGCCGGGCCACGCGACTCGAAGAAAACGACTCGTAGACGATGTCGACCTGTCGCCGCAGGCGCGTCGCCTCGTGCAGCGATGCAAGTATCGCCGCCTTCTTCTCGTAATTGTGCCGCTTCGTCGCGCTCACACCAAGGATACCCGCCGCGCTCCGCGCGTAATCGAGCGCCTCGGGCGACAGCGTTCCGCGCACTTTCTCGAACGCCGATTTCATCGCGTCGGCGAAAAACGTTCCGTGAAAGCTCCTGACGAGGTCCCCTGCAAGCGCGAGTGCCGCGGCTTCTTTGACGTTGAGCGGCAGCGCCTTGACGAAACGATACCCCTCGACGAACCGCCATCGCGCGACCCCTGATTCCGCGTCACTGAAAATCGGGAAGCCGGCTTCTTGAAGCGCCGCAAGGTCTCGGTACACCGTTCGCTCCGTAACGCGCAGCTCTTCGCGAAGCTCATCGATGGTCAAGCCGTTCTGATGATGGTCGAGGCTCGTGATGAGTTGCCACGTTCGTGTCAGTTGTGCCTCGCGTGCCACGCGCCAATTTTCCGATCCGGCGCTACGAAGCGCAAATTCCTGAACTCCTCAATCTGTTGTTCGGGCACTTCCTTTACGCGGCACACCTCACGACGATGTGCTCTGTTCCCAAGTCAGCTCAATCGACTCGCCGAGCTCGATTCGTGCGTTCGCGTCGAGCGGCGCCTGGTCGAACCCCCAACCATTGACGAGCGATCCGTTCTGGGACGCGAGATCGACGGCGAAATACCGTGCCGTCGCCGCCGCCGCCCCGTCTCGGACGATCGCAAGGTGCGGCTCTGAAATCGACGGGAGGTCGTAGCCCATCGCTGCGAGCGAACGTCTGCCGATTACGACTCCCTCGGCGTCCGGCGGGACCCCGACGACGCGAGAGACGCCACCCTGGTCTCCGCTAAGTCGCAGAACGGCAGCCACCCCAGCGTTCGCCGAAGGCCACGCGAGCGCATCAATGGGAATGAGCCCGCGAGTCAGTTCGTTGCCAGCCGCCGGTTTCGCGCATGACCGGCAGCGCCCCTTTAAGTAAATGCAGCCGCACTTCAATTTCTCCCAGGTGTCGGCCGCCGAAGTTCGCCAGGCCCGACGCCGGACAGGCAAGAAGAGGATTTCTGTCCTGGAAGTGCGGATCGCGAACCGCCGGCTGTGTGCGTGACGGAATGAGCGATTCTCGGAAGCAAACTCGTTTCGAGAGTCTCCTTCGTGGAGAAGGAATACCGACACGTCGTCCTCGCGTGAGTCGTTCGCCGTGTAGCGTGCGAGCAGGTGGCGTGCCGAAATGCCGGGGTCGCCGTCAGGTAGCTGAAGGTCGCATCGGTTGCTCGTGCCGATGGTGAAAAATACGGGTGACGCTGAAACCTGCCGGAAGCGCGGATAATAAGAGGTCACGTCTTCGCGGGTGGCCGCGATTTGGAGGCCCTCCTCGTTGCGATCGCGGATCGAATCGAGAAGCGGCCGATGAATCTGCGAGAAGAAGGAGAAGCCGTCGACCTCCAAAAGGGCGGCGTCGCTCGGTTTCTCGGTTTTCTCGTCGAGGCAATCGGTCGGGATGGCGGCTGTCGTTTCACGCTTGGTGCTCAAGTTCTGGCCCTCCTTGTGGCGTGATACTAGCGGGCGCAACTGACAGATCGGGTCAGCGAGGACGCGACCACGAATTCATGCGGCCTCGCGCGAGTCGCAGGCATAGATGGCGCAGGCGCGGTTGTATTGCCAGCACTCGATGTGATGCGGCGTTCCGCATCGCGCGCAGTTGACGGGGCGCGCGTTGAGGTCGAAGTCGCGGCCGCAGACGAGGCAGCGGGCGTGATTCGTGGCGAGCCTGAATGAGCGAACGGTGAACTCCTCTTCCGCGGCGAGTCTGGCAGCGGCACGGCGCGCGCGTGCGCGGCGAACAAAGAGCGCGGCGCCCATCGAGAGCGCGGCAAAACCAGCGATGACGAGTGTTTGCGCAACGGGACTCGCGAGCAGGTTCGCGCGAACAGGATCTGCGGGTGCGGGAGCCGGAGCAGGAGCGGCGGCGGGGACAGGAGCGGGTGCGGAAACGGGGTCGGGCGCGGCTGAAAGCGGCGACACGGTCGCGAGCTGAGTTGGTGCTTGCGTTGCTTTGACGAGCGGGCGGAGCTTGTCCGCAAGTTCTCTGGCCTTCGTGGCGTCCTTTAAGTGAGGCGGATAGGCGCGTGCGATGGCGAACGCGGTCTCGGGCGCCGACTTCTCGATCGCCTTTGCGAATCGAAACGCCTTCGCCCAAAGCACCGCAACGCGCTGCTTCCCCTCGACGCGCGACGCTGCCTCGACGAAAAGGGTTCCTTCTCCATTCTTTAGAAGGCCTAACGCGTCTTTCATGCGCGCCTTGTCCTGTCGCTCAGCGAGACGCGTTCGCGCGAGCGCGCACCACACGACCTTTGACCCGCCGATCGCTTCGGCCTCGCGGCAGCGTGTCTCGAAAGAGTCGAACCTTTTCTTCGCGAAGTCGGCTTGCGCGACGGCAACGATGATCCTGCGGAGCCGTTGCCGTCGCTCCTTGGCACGTGGCCAGTCGTCGGGAATCGCCCGGAGCATTTTGACAGCGCGTTCGCGATCCTTCGCCTTGAGCGTCGTAGTTCGCTGAAGTGCGCGATCGACAACGGCGCGCTGCCCGCGCTTCGATCCGACCTCCGCAACATGCGGCGTTCCCTCAAGCCGTCCGACAGCTACGATCGCAGCCTTGATGTACGCCCGCTCGCGCTTTCGCGCCGCCGCCGCTTGTTCTACGGCGGATTGCGACCCGGCACTCCAGCCGCCACCCATTCCGCGCGAATCGCACGCGGCGATAAGCGCTAACACCACGAATAGCACACGCTTCAAGACGCTGCTCCTCCAATTCGGAGTCTACATGGTCTTACTGACAGAGTAGGACAGCGCCAAGAATCGTCGCCTCCACTCCGCGCCTACAGCCACAGCCCCGCGAAGATGAGCCGGACCGAGTTGTTGTACGGGTAGAGGAGCAGGCCTTGGCTGCCGCCTTGAAGCACAAGGCCGTCGGTAAGGCCGGCCTCTGAATTCGTGGGTGTCGCCGCGAACTTCCCGAGTGACACGCGCGGTGTCCATGCGCCATCGCGAAGCTCGCTTTTGTAGAAGGTGACGTCTGGGCTTGTGGTGCGCCAAACGAGCCGCAAAACGTTGTCCGCCTTGTGGAAGGCGCCGAGCGGATAGTTCATGACTGGGTAAAGGAGATCGTCCGCGTCGATCGGTTTTTCGGTCCAGCCGAGCGCTGACACCGACGAAACAAACGGACGGAGTTTGCCGCTCGCCGTAAACGCGAAGGCCGCGTCGCCTACCTCTGAAAGCGCGGTTGCAACGAGATTGCTCGACGGTGCGACGATCGTCGCGATGACTTCCGCGGCGGCCCAATCCGATTCGCCCTGCGATTTACGGCAGAGGAACGTCAACGTGCGGGTGGCCGGAACTGATTCGTCAGTCAAGCTGTAACACGCGACGGCGTCGCCTCGCCGATTCACACGCGATATGAAGCCGCCAAGGTTGAGTTTGCCGTAGCTCCCAGACGGCACCGATTCCGACGTCTCCGCGATCTTGCCCTGCGCGAGGAGCACGCCGCCGGGCGAGTATTTTCGCACTTCGATAGACGACGTCACGAGTGACGGCGACGACGGCTGCGCACTGAAAACCGTCTTGTTGATTTGGTAAAAGACGTTCGAATTTCCGCTCGGAAGCACGTGAAGCGCGAGAAGGCTCAACCACTGGGATTGTCCCGTCGTAGGCGTAAGCCGCTCGACGGTGGTTGCGGTTTGCTTCCAGCCCGATGCAGGCGCGTACGTAAAGAGTTCGATCGTTTGGTCGGCGGTATTCGACGCGTTTGCCGAATGCGCGACGAACACCCCTTGGCCCGCGGCGTTGAATCCCGAGTAGATCGATTGCGGCGGAAAGAGCGTATTGAGGTACGGCGTAAAGTATCCAAAGCCGTTCGGCTTCGTGTGCCGCAGCTCCGATATCTGAACGGAGCTCGGCAGCGTGATCATCACCGACACGTCCGATTCGCCAGTTGCGGCAACCGAGAAAAGCGAAGGTTGTGAGGTGAGCTTTTGCGGGGTCGACCAGGCGCCGTTTTCGTAGCGCGCGCCGAAGAGCCCATTTTGAACGCTGTCCGTGCACTGCTGCGTGAGCCAGACGACCGTGAACGCGCCGTTCGGGCTCGCGACGGCCTTCGGGCTGCGGTTCGTGCAACCGTCTCTTTCAAGGTAGAAGAGCGCGCTCGACGAGTCGCTTGATCCACCTGACGTGCCGCCACCGTCCGCAATTCCCCCGTCCGATTCGTTCTGAATCTTCCCGCAGGCAAAAAGCGAAAAGGCAGCAACGCACGCGGCCCAAAAAACGACACCTACCTTTCGAAATGGTTGGAACATGGCGATTCCTCCTCATTATCGAGGCTATCCCCACCAACTGACAGGGCCGGTCAGCGGTTCGTCGCTCCGCTGCCCTGTTTTGGGGGCTGTCCTTATCCGTCAGTTAACGGGTGCAGAGTCGTTTATTGGAGGTGTCCTATGCGTAAATGCCTGTGCTTGACGCTTCTCGCTTTGACTTGTGCCGCCAACACTCCAACGAGCGAGCTCGCAGCGTGTCGCGCGTCGGAGCTTGGTTGTCGAATTGAGGCCGACCGCGCGAAGCAGTCGCTTCGGCACGTCGAAGCGCGGGCGAACGCATTCCTCACGTTCGTTTCGATCGTCGACGCGATTGAGCGCCATGACGAAACATCGCTTAAACGCCATGGCCGGCAGCTGACAGCGCTCGGCCTCGAATCGTACGAAATCGCCGCCGTCTCCCACGTTCTCGACTGGGCCACCGCCGTCGCGAAGGGCGAGCCCACGAAGAAGCCGCCCCACGCCGACCGAAACGCGTGCCTCTCCTGGGTTTCACGCGAAATCTCGTCGCTGTTTGACTGAATGCGGACCAACAACACCCCGGACGGTCTGCCGTGGCTTGGCAGCGGCGGTGTGTCGGTCAACAATCGCGGCAAGGGACTGAACCCGAACCGCGGGAAGCATTATCTGTCGATGCGCCGACGCAAATCGGAATATTTAATTGATTTAAAATACCCGCAGAATAATATTTGAATATTTATTGGGCAGCGATAAAGAACTGTGTGACTATCTGGGATAGGCCACTTTGTTCGTTTTTGTCAGGATTTATCGCTGATTTCAGAATTTCCATCGTGCTTCAGCCAACATGTGTTGTCGATGGATACATTGGCGTGGACGCAAAGTAGTTCTCGCCGATTTCTTTTTTCTGCGTTTTGACATGTTCCCGCGTTTTGTGAGATCACGTATTCGGGGCCGAAGAACAGAATCGATTGGAGGAAACTTGAATTCAGAAAAGCTCGCACCCGCAGTTTCTCTTGATTTATCCGACTTGGTTCAGACGGCTTTATCCGCCGGCTGCGCAATCGAACCCGCAGTCGTCTATCCCCCCTTTTCGCGGCCATGGTGGCAAATCAAACCGTTGAGCCCAGTGCTCGCGTTGAACGGCGGTAAAGATTTTTTTGCTACGCCTGGGGTCGACGCGCTGAAGGCCGTCATCGATTCGTCACCGGTTCCTTCATTTTTTGATGAATTGGAGGCGGCGATTTCAAAGATCGGTTCACAGCAGGGCCGTGCTCTCCGGAGGACCCGTCGACGCGGGCGGCAAATCCGCACCCCTGTTCGGACGCGCTCAAATCGATCGCGCAGCTCGCGAGCGCGCCGACCAGTGCGGCGGTCGGTCCGTGCCCAAAACGCTGATGGCGATAGCGGCCCTCCCCAACCCAGTACGGGGATAAGAGCTGGCAAACCGCTAATTGCACAGCCAAAGTTTGGTGGCGCCGACTTTCGGCCTCTGGCGTCTGAATTCGATGGCACGCGAGGCGAACGATGAAGCCCGAGGTCATCGCCTCCGCCCTAACGGACCTCCTCGATCTCCCGTCGCGCCTTTCAAATGTCGAGGCGGCACTCCGCCGCCTTGAACAAAACGTGGGTGCGCTGGCGGAGCGCCTCCCGCCGCCGTACAAATCGCCGGCGGAAGCCGCAATTCAACTCGGCTGTAGCGTGCCCACCATTCGACGCCGAATTAAAGACGGCACTCTGCGAGCGGTTCGCATTGGGCGCAGTTGGCGCGTCGACACAACGTCGCTTGTTCCGCCGAGCGAAGAACAAATCACGGCTCTCGCGTTTACCGCGCGCACCGGGAGCGGCAAATGAGTCGCGAGCGGGGCGGACTCGCTCCAGGAGCGCGCTTCGATTTGCCGTCGCGGCTTTTCGCCGATTCTTGGCAAATGCACGGAGGGGGCAATGAACGAAGATACGAACAAGTCGAATAACGATGTGCGCCCAAGCGGGATTGTTGTCGGGCCCGACGTGCCAGACGATTTTGCGACGTTCTGCGACGGCTTTGCCGTGGAGTTCTTGGGACAAGCGGGAGGAGCCGCGAGCGAATCATCGACGGGCGTCGAGCGGGTCTGCGTCTCAGTTGCACCGATGGTTTCAAACGGCTGCGTCGTGTTTTTTATTCCGGCACCGGCGCTCGCAGCGTTTTTCAACAGGTTTGGAGAAGCGAGCAAGGCGCTCAATTTCGCTGACGTTCAGTTCTGGCTCCAGAATAGGCTGACCAAACGCCGTGATCCAGGGGTTGAGGTTTATGGTGCCGCGATAGATTACGATCTACCGGTCGACGATGTGCTCGCCGTAATCGCGAGTTCAGATGTTTCGAACCCGACAGCCGCATGGAAAACACAAGGCGGCGCCAAGTTCTGTTACCTCTTCGACCACCCCGTCAAAGAAGAAGAGTTCGAGATTGCAGCGATGCACCTGGCGACGTCGTTTGACGGTGTTGATCCCGGCTCGTGGGAGGTGACCCACGGACAGCACCTTCCGACCGCTTGGAAGACCGTTGGCGGCGACGTACGGGGGATTCAGTTTCCGGCAACGCAGCTCAACAATGTGCCGCTGAACATTGGCGAATTAACGCAGGCCCTGCCGCCACGAGTCCATCGGTTGCTGGGTGGGAAACGTGCTCTTTCAAGGGCGGAACGGACGCGCGTCGACGAATACCTTTCTGAGCGGGGTATCCCAGCCCCGGAGCAGTGCGGCGAGTCGCTGCGCTACGAAAGGTGCCCAACAGTCGATCACCGGGACGCAAAATGCTGCGAAGTCAGTCGGAGACTTTCGGGGGCAGTTCAAATCAACTGCTATGCGGGGCACGGGGGCGGGGGCCGAAAAACTTGGTCAGAATCCGAGATTTTCAGTCTCGCCACAGGAGAAAACAGCAGTGACGACGGGTACGACATTATCGGAGACGTTCCCGCTACGTGGGCCGGCTACCGTTTCGTAGAGCACAAAGCAAAGGCGGCGTTCAAGGAACCCCTTGCCGCCGACCAAGTGAAGGCGAACATACGTCTTTGGGAGAATGCAAAGGCGCACGCCGACGCAAAGCGCTTGGAACGGTGGGCCGATCGGGAGAAAGCGACTCTCGCGGACCCGCCCACCATATCCGATTGGGAATCGCTCTACCGGAGCCGAGTGAGTGGCCGGTGGAGCGCCCGGGTTTACTTCGACGACGCATCCCGGCACTTGCGACTTATCGCGCCCAACGCTGATTCGGTCGCAGTCTCGGCGAGAGGAGCGACGCTGTCTGTAACGGCGAATCGCCACGAGTGGAGAGCCTCGCTCGGCTACACGTATGTCTTGGAGAAGGCGCCCGCCGAAGAGGACAAATCGAGGCTCATCGCGAAACGCGATTGCAACCGCGCGTTCGACTCCAACTGGAACAAGGCGATGGGCGGGCACCCGGAGCACTTGGCGGCGCTCGGGGTTCCGCGCATTCGGCAGCTCGCGTTTCCCGCGGCTTTCGTCCACGAGTCTTGGCGGATCGAGCCGAATTCAAAACAGATCGTCGCGGTTATACCGGCCCCCGCGACGGCTGGAGACGCCGGCTTTGACGCACTCCCATACTTCACTCAGCTTTGGCGCGCCGGACGCCTCCCCCTTGCTACCGAGAACGACGTTCGTCTCTTGCTGATGGCGATTGCGTCGCCACTCCTAAGAGAAGTCGCAGCGGGGCAACTTGGTCTCTACTGGTTTATTGGCCCACCCGGCGCAGGCAAGGATTTCTTGTGTGAAATCGTCGCCGATATTTATCGACGCGCGGCCGGCACAACCGGCAAAGCCAAGTTCGATCTCAATTTGACCGACGACCTGGAACTTAAGCGATCATTCGCGGCTGCCGGAAGCGCGGTCTTCGCGCGCGCCAAGGAGGCCGGCAAGCGGGCGGGAATGGCCGAGCTCCTCATTCGCGTCGCCGGAACGGATCAAATATCGGCGCGGGGTCTTTATAAGGATGAAGTTGAGATCCCCATGACATTTACGATTCTGGCTGACTCCGCCGAGGATCCGCCCGAACGACGTGAAATCTCCCGTCGCGCGGTGATGTTGACCGTGGCGCCCGTGGATGCGTCGGTCTCGCTCGGGGCGGTGCGCAATGAGATTCTTGGGCACGCGGCGGCCATTGTGGCCAATCTGATGTCTGTTATCGAGATCAAGCCGGTGGAGTGGTACCTCGACCGAACCAACGCCGGGTCACGTCCGCTGATTCCAGCCGCGCTTGCCGACCTGTTCGGCGCCACGCTCGCTGAAGTTCGTGGCCGCGATCTCCAGGAGCTGTTCGACGGCCTCCTCTTTTACACCTCGACACTTTCCGCCGACGAAGGGGATTCCCAACGAAAGAAAGCACGTGAGCGAGATGGCAAGGAGGCGACAGTTTTCCCGTCGTATAGGCTCTCTCACGCGATCGATGCTCTTCGGGAACATGCCGGGTTTAAGGCGGTCTTCGGCGAGTTCAAGACGCGCCGGCAAGTAGAAATGTGGCTCGAGCGCGAGACCAATTACCTCGATGTGAAACAAGGGAAACGCCCCTACTTGCGGATCGAGATCGATGGAACGTGGTTCGCCTTCAAGCTGGTGCGAGACAAGCGCAATTTCGTGCTCGTCCCCGAACTGAAGTTTTGCGATGCCATGGGCCTTGAGCCTGCGGCCAGCGGTCCCGTTCAGAATCCCACAATCAGTAACACCGAGTTAGGAGCCAGCCCGCGACAACCTCCTACGGGCGAAGGGGAATCGGACCCCAACGAGCCGATGCGATTTTCGGTAGACGACCTCGTTACACGACCTCGGCAACGCGCCGCTGGAGAAAAAGAATGATTCGGCCGCGCGTCAACGACGGTGTTTTCGTCGATTTCGAAACGGTGATGACAGCGGAATACTCCCTGCGGCGCATGACCCCGCACGCCTATATCAACGACCCGCGCTTCAATATTCTTTCGGTGAGTATCGCCGTCGGCGACGGTGAGATCAGCGTCTTCTTCGGTGACCGCGACGGAAACGGCGGACTGGCGGCTGCAAAAAAGGTCTTGGAAGGATGGGCTGCGCAACAAAAATGGTTCGTCGCTCACAACACGAACTTCGATGCGCTTGTCGCAAGAACTCACCTGGGGGTTTTTTTTGAAAGGCATTTCGACACGGTCGCGTACCTTCGGTTTCTCGGGGTCAAAGGGGAATTGAAAACCGGGGCGCATCTCGTCGGGATGGAGAAGCACGTGGCGCCGAGCTTCGACGTAGGGGCTCTCGCAGAGCCTTCATCGCGCAATCATCTCGCGCGATACAACGCGATGGACGTCTTGATCTCGCGCGAGATCTTTCGGCGAGCCATCGGCGACGGCCGTTTTCCAGACCTCGAGTTTTTCGTCGTCAACCAAACGTGCCGCGAGAACTTGGCCGGGATTCGAATCGACGCGACGGCGGCAAAGCGGCATCGACTCAACTTTCAAAACTCGCGGGATCAATTGATAGAGGCGATGGCGCGGGAATTCCCTCAATTCGACACAACGAAGGTTAGGAGCGCGGATGCGACCAAGAAATTCTGCCGCATCAACCTCGGAGCCGACCTGACGTCAATCGACCGAAAGGACCCGGGGGTGCGAGAGGCGAAGAAAGCCAACCCACAACTCGACCGGTTCCTCACGTTGCGCGAGGATGTCGCGTCAGCCGCGCGAGTGATCCAATTGGCGTCGACGCTGGAGCGTGGCCCCGGCCGGATCTACGCGCAGCTCACTTACGGGGGCGCCCACACAGGTCGGTTTTCTGGGGGCGGCACGGAATCCGGGAAGTTCAACATTCAGAACCTTCCAAAACGCCGCCAGGGCGCGATTGACGCAGCGATAATCCGCGAGGCGCTCGTGCCCGATGAGAACGAGTCGTGGGTTGCCTGCGACCTCGCAGCAATCGAGCCGCGGATTACAGCCTTCCTCGCGCAACAATCGAACTTGGTCGATCGCTTCGCGGCGGGCGACGACGTTTACATCTGGTTCGCCGGATTGGTTTTTCCCGGGAAGAAAATCACCAAGGGCGGCGAAAACAACCACCTCCGGCACTTAGCCAAAGTGGGGGTCATCGGTCTTTGCTACGGCATGGGACTCGATAGATTCCGGGAGACGGTCCGTGGCGAAGGGCTCCAGGTTGACGACGAGTTGGTCGCCAAGGTTTTTGAGCGCTATCGGTCTGAGTTCCCGTTAATTCGAGCTTTTCGAAACCGCCTCTGGAACGCTTTTGTAGAGGCGGCGCAAAACGGCAAGACAAGCGTAGTCGCTGGCTGCAGGATCGGGCCGACGTCGGATGTGGAAGGCGTGGGGCTGTCGATCGGAGTCTTGTTGCCGACCGGGCGCTCGCTGTTTTATCGGCGGGTCAAGCGGGGGCAAGAGATCCGGTTTGGGCGCGTGGCAGATACGCTCAGATTCTCCGACCGGGTGGAATTCGACAAGGAAGATGACGGCCAGCCGCGGGTTCGGAAACCGAGTCGCCAAAAGAACCAGAAAGGGTCGGGGCGACATCTGACACCCAACGTCATCGTCGAGAATGTGGTCCAAGCGGTCGCGCGCGACATTCTCGCGGGACAGATGCGCGAAATTGACGCGCAGCCGAACTTGAGGGTCGTGTTCTCGGTTCACGACGAAGTCGTTGTTGCGTGCTCGGTGTGCCGGTGTTTCGTAGCGGATTGTGGCGAGTCCGTTTCGCGGGAGAACAATACGGGCGCGCACCGTGAAGATTGCTCGTGGATCGATGCGGCAAAGCGGGTCAAGGAGATGATGTCGCGACGGCCGAGTTGTTTAGACGCACTGAGGGACGCTCCAATCGCGTGCGAAGTCGATCAAGTGGTTCGTCAAAGCTACCGGTCGTAACGCGGCAGGATGTGCAAACACCGAAGGGCGAAGTTGGCCTCGTGTCTACTCGCGCCCCAGACCCGCCCCTGGGTTGCCCCAGGCCTCCCCCAATCCAACCCCCTGGAATCACTGGTTGCCCCGGTACCCCAGCCTGAAACGGGACAAGAAAACGAAAGAGTTTTCCTGATTCTGGCAGAAGGGCAGTTCGGATTGCCTTAAAGGTGCCATCGCCGAAGTGGCTGACAAGGGCCGGGGCGCTGGGGCGGCCCGTGATTTCGCGGAGTTATGGCGCGATCCGACTTGGGGCAGACTTGGGGCGTGAAGCGGTGAGCGGGGGCGTTTCTCGCAAGGTACGCGTGACCGGCTCTCAGGCGCGCAGAGCGGTTATCGCAGCGTCGACGGTATCAAAGGGACCGCGGACGCGGCCAGCGGCATTGTCGGCGTCCGCTTCCCGCTCTTGGGCCTGCCATTCCGGCGTCCAGAAAAACCGCTGCGCGCGCGGAATTCGCCCGGCCGGAATTAGGTAGACGCCGTCTCCAAGGAACACGACTTCGATCTTGGCGCCCTTTCGAAGCCGCATTCGACGCGTCATTGCCTCCGGAAGCCGCACGCGAACTTCTCGTTTTAGGCCAAGCTTTACTGTTGCCGTCGCGAGTCCCTTCGATACACTCATGACACCATCGTACCGCAAGCCAATCGGTGTAACCATACTGTAACCAAATGCACCGAAATCGGGATCATGTAACGTGATCACGCGCGATCGCCGATCTTCGCAAGTCCGCGTCCTGGCTACAAATGATCGCTTCTCGTGATCCCCCATGATCACGTCCGTGCGGATTTTCAGTCCTCTGCTCTACCGACTGAGCTACCCGGGCGAACCCGATAGACGAGACGAAAACGCAGCAAAAGATATCGCTCGCTCGCGGACACGGTGTCAAGTCGAGCCATATGCGGGGTTCAGGTCGTCCAACGAATGCCGGAACGCTCGCGGAGGGCAATGTGCTTGTAGATTGTGAGTCGGATCGGCGAGGCGCGTGCTAGGCTCGTGGCGATGGACACGGAAACGACATTTATTACGGGCGGATCATCGGGGATCGGTCGCGCGCTGGCGCTCGAGCTCGCGCGACGGGGGCGCGCTGTTGGGCTTATGGCGCGGCGCGAGGATGAGCTTCGGAGCGCTTCGGCTGAGATTGAGAAAGCGGGCGGACGCGTCGCTTGGGCGGTTGCCGATGTTGTCGACGCAAAAGCGATGCGCGCGGCTTTCGAAAGGCTGGAAGCGGCGCTCGGGTCCCCCGACTGCGTGGTTGCGAATGCGGGTTACGGCGTTATGTCAAAACCGGAACGGGTTACGGCCGATGCCGTCGCTAAGATGTTTGACGTCAATGTGATCGGCGCGGTGAGGCTCGTTGAGCTCGCGCTGCCCGGGATGCTCGCGCGCGGGCGGGGGCATCTCGTGGCGGTGTCGAGCCTTGCGGGGATTCGGGCGATGCCGCGTGCGGCGGCTTACGGCGCGACAAAGGCGGCGCTCACGCATTTTTTTGAGAGCCTGCGCATCGACTTGAAGCCGCGTGGAATCGACGTGACGGTCGTGACGCCGGGGTTCGTGAAAACGCCGCTCACAGCGACGAATAACTTTAAGATGCCGTTTCTCGTCGAGGTCGACGACGCAGGACGCACCATCGCGCGTGGGATCGCGGCGCGCCGGCGCACCGTCGCTTTTCCGTGGCCGCTCGCGACGCTCGCCCGTGTTGGCGCGACGCTTCCTGCGCCACTTTACGAACGCATCGTTGCGCGCAAGTCGTTGCCGACGCCGCGCTCCTGAGCTAGAAGCCGTCCCATGAATCAACCGCTTCAACTTCTCCTCTGCATCCACAACCACCAGCCCGTTGGGAACTTTGATGCGGTCCTCCGCGACGCTTTTGACCGCTGCTATCGGCCGTTTCTGGAAGTGCTTGCGCGGCACCCGCGGGTTCGATTGACGCTGCACTTCACGGGGCCGCTGCTCGATTGGTTCGCCGCGCATGAACCGGCGTTTCTTACCGACGTTCGTGGTCTTGTTGCGCGCCGACAGGTTGAAATCATGGGTGGCGGCTACTACGAGCCTATTTTGTCGGCGATTCCGGCTGAAGACGCGATCGGTCAGATCGCGATGATGACCGACTTTTGCGAGCGCTCGTTTGGCGCGACGCCGATTGGGGCGTGGCTTGCGGAACGCGTGTGGGATGGCGATTTACCGCGCGTTTTGCACACGGCTGGGGTTCAGTACACGCTCGTTGACGACACCCATTTCATGTCGGCTGGGCTGCTCGACGATCCACTCGCGGGGTATTTCACAACCGAGAAGTCGGGATTGCCGGTCGGCGTGTTTCCGATATCGCGCGGGCTTCGGTATCGAATTCCGTTTCAGCCGGTCGACGAGGTGCTTGCCTATTTGCGGCGCCTGCACGCCGAATGCGGGCCGGTCGCGGTTACGTACGGCGACGACGGCGAGAAGTTTGGGCTTTGGCCCGGGACGGCCGAGTGGGTTTTTGGAAAGGGCTGGCTCGAGCAGTTTTTTGCCGCGCTCGAGGAGAATTCGACGTGGATTGAGGCGACGCCGGTGGGTGAGGCGTTCGCAGAGCGGGCGGCGCGCGGGATCGTTTACTTGCCGACGGCGTCGTATGAGGAGATGGGCGAATGGACGTTGCCGTCTGATGCGCAAGCGCGGGCACACGATGTTCGTGGCAAGCTTGAGGCGCGCGGTGAGCTCGACGAAGCGCGGCCGTTTTTGCGGGGCGGAATTTGGCCGAACTTTTTCTCGAAGTACGCCGAGTCGGATTGGCTCCACAAGCGCATGCTCGATGTTTCGCGGCGGTTGCGTGGTGCGACGCTTGCGAGCGGCGCGCGGGCTCTGGCGACGCGCGAGCTTTACCAGGCCCAGTGCAACTGCGGGTATTGGCATGGCCTCTTCGGCGGGCTCTATTACCAACATCTTCGGCACGCGGCGTGGGAGCACCTGATCCGTGCTGAACGCGTGGTGGATGCGGCCGGTGGGCGTGCGGTTCGGCGCGCTGACATCGATTGCGATCTTGAGGACGAAGTGGTTCTTGCGACGAAAGACGCGGTGGCCGCGATTCGTCCGCATCGGAGCGCGACGTTGTGTGAGCTCGATTCGCGCACGGGAGAAACGAATTTCCTTTCGGTGCTGACGAGGCGACGCGAGGGGTATCACGCAAAGCTCGACGCGGCGAAGACAAGGGATGCGGCCGATGCGAGCGCCGCCCCCAAGTCGATTCACGACATCGCCGCCGTTAAGGAAGAGGGTCTTGCCGAAAAGCTGATTGTTGATCCGCACGATCGCGCGTCGTTTTACGATCACTTTTTAGATGCCGAGTGCACGGTCAACGATGCCTCGCGCGGGCGTGCGGCCGAGCTTGGAGATTTCGTTGGTGCGTCCTACGAGGTTGCGGGGATCGATGATGGCCCAGAATGGGCGCGGGTTCGATGCGTGCGACGTGGCGTCGTGCGCGGTTGCGATCTCGAAGTCGAAAAGCGATTTTCGCTCGCCCACCATCGGCCAACGCTTGAGGTAAATGTGATCCTCACCAACCTCTCTGACGCGGAGGTGCCGGTTGTCTATGCAACCGACGTCGCGTTCACGCTGCTCGCAGCCCCGGCAGATGCGACGTCGCGTTACGCCGAGGTTGCGGGCGCGCGACACTCACTCGCCGAGACGCTCAGTTTGTCGGACGTGTCGGGCGCGGTGGCGTTCGACGGCGATCGAAACGTCGGGCTCCGGGCGAGATTCGGGTCGCCGCTCGAGTTTTGGCAATTTGCGCTGGAGACGGTTTCGCAATCGGAAGGCGGGCTGGAGAGTACGTATCAGGGGACCGTGTGGATGGCGGTGTGGCGAGGCGTTCTCGCGCCGCGCCGTGAGCAACGAATTGTTGTGGCCCTTGATTTTGGGAATCGGGAGGCCGTGGGCGTTTAGCGATCCGTTGAGAAATCATCGGGCGATCGGGTTTATGTCGATCGATCCCGCGTCGATGCTGGGCGTCGTGGCGATGTCGAAGGGCCCGAGCGAACCGGTTGCGCGCACGGCACTTGGGTTTCCGCCGAAGCTCTCCGGCAACAAAACACCGACCATGACCTTCGCGCCGCGGAGCCCCTCGAATCGGAAACTCCCGTTCGCGTTTGTGTCCGTCGCGGCGAGAAGATTGATCGACGCGAGGGGTGGCTGTTGAACGCGACCGTCTGTCGGGAAACGGTAAAGCGCCACCCGCAAGTTGGGTGCCGCACGGCCCCGGATCGTGACGACACCCGAAACGGATCCGTTTGCATCGGTGCGCGCTTCGTTCGCCGACAAATCCGTCGCCCGTTTGTCGCCCATTCCTTGTGCGGCGCGCTCGAGCTCCGCGGCGCGCGCGGCGCTGCCGACGTTTCGCGCGATTGCGGCGAGTCGACTTTTCTGGCCAGCGCTTCTTGCGAGAAATCGCGATTCGTCGAGTAAGAAGCCGCTCACCTCGCGAACGGCCGCTGTGACGGGCATTCGCGGAATACGAATCGCGAGAAGCTGGACCGTCACGAGCGACGACGTTTTTTCGGCCGCGGCCATCTTCGCGCGAATCGCCGCGTCGGGTTCAAGGAGGCGGTCCAGAATCGCGCCCGCAGCATCCCACGCCTTAGCGGTGTGGAACGTCCACCGCCCTGCCCGTTCGGCCAAATACCGTTGCACGCGATCGATGTTTGTTTTTGTTGCGCCGATCTTTTCGTCGTCCATTGTGCCACTGACTTTCGCTTCCATTTCGTAAACAAACGCCACCGGCTCTTTGGCGCCGGCGAGAAGCAGCACGCGGTTCGCAGGTTTTGGCTCGAGGCGGGCCACCTCGGTCAAGCTCTTGAATCGCCCCTCGCCGACCTCGCTGATGTGATGTTGATACCCCAGCACGACACCCACGGACGCGCTGGTTGGAAGCGCGGCGATTGCAATGGCGAGTGCCCGGCGACGCAAGCCGGTGGGCGACGGTGAAAGTGCGACGAGGAGCGCCGCGACCGCAGCCGTCGTGAGCGCAAGCGTTAGCGAAAGCATGGCCGAGATCGCTTGCCATCCGCGACGCGTCATTTCGGAGGCCTCGCTGAACAAAAAGAAACCGGCGTTAAGGAGTGCTGGGAGTGAATCGCTCGCGAGCTCGCCGATAGAGGCGATGATTGCACCAACCGCCGCGCCGAGAGCGGCCGCGCCCGCGACGGAGCGCTTTGTGGCCGCTGGATTCCACCAACGATCCGGATTTCCTCCAAGCGCGGTCTCGCCAACGATGACGAAAAAGATGGCCGTTCCCACGGCGCCGAACACGACGCGAAGCGCGAACTCGCGGACAGCGAATTCTCCCGGCTTCCACGATTCGTAACCGGCCTGCGCGTTTACGGGGAGCGTTCCCGGTGCGTTCGCCGTCAAGTACTCAATGAACCCGAGAATGACGATCGTCGCGAAAATGCGCGTGATCCCCGGAATCGACAAAATGCGCCGCGAGAACCAAAGGCGATTGAAGAGGAACGGAAACGCCAATCCGGTTGCGCCCACCGCGAACCACGAGATCCAGATCCAGCGTGTTGCTCCGCCCGGCGCGCCAAACCACTCCGTCACGGCCACGAGCTCGCGATCGAGAGCGACGGGAAGGAGGTATTTCGAGAAGCTTGGCACCGCGACATTGCCCAGGATGGCAACGATCGCATGGGAAATCGCTAATCCGGCCAGTCCCGCAAGTACCGTGGCGACCAACGTGCGAACGGGAAGCGACTTGTCGGTTGGCGTCGTTTCGGTTGAGGCGGAATCGGGGTTGGTCATGTCGCGGGGTGCTCAACAAACATTAGAAGGTTGTCGATGCGCGAAAGCAAGCGATCGCGATGCCGAGAACGTAGATGTGAACGGTGACCGAGAGCGATTAGCGAGCGGTGTTGGCCCAAAGAATGTTGCCGTGGACGCCGCCCTTGCAGCAGTTCGACGCCCCGACTTTGCCGGTGACGCCACCCTTGCAGCACGCAGCCGCCGCGACCTTGCCGGTGACGCCGCCTTTGCAGCAGTTTGACGCGGCCACTTTTCCAGTGACACCGCCCTTGCAGCACGTCGCCGCCGCCACTTTGCCAACCACGCCGCCTTTGCAGCACGCGGCCGCTTCGACCTTGCCCGTGACGCCACCCTTACAGCACGCTGCCGCCTTAACCTTCGCGCCGACTCCGCCCTTGCAATGGTCCGCAGCGAACGCGCTCCCCGCAAACCCGAGTGCCAGGACCGTAACAACCGCCAGAAATCCCGTCTTCATGATGCTCCTCCTCATTGCGAACCGAAGTATGAAACGCCTCTCAAACCGATTTGTCAACCCCTTCGCCACGAATTGGCAATGGCGATCCAACGACGGTCGGCGTTAATCTGGACCATCTAACTCCTAAAAAACATTCGACCTTTCGAGCCGAGGCCCCTACGCTGAAAACCGCTTGGCGAGCGCGCGTTGGGCGGTCTAAACTTGCGCGGCGCATGGGGTTCGTCCAAAACACCGACCGAACCGTCTTCATCGTCGATGACGAAGTGAACATTCGGCGCACGCTCCGCATGGTGCTTGAGGGCGAAGGGTATCGCGTCAACGACGCGGGTGCCGCCGAGGCGTTGCTCGACGCGATGAAAACGGAAATCCCCGATCTCGTCATCCTCGACGTCGCGCTTCCCGGCATGCGCGGCACCGACGCGCTCGAGAAGATTCGCGCGCTCGACGGCGAAATCCCCGTCATCATGATTTCGGGTCACGCCTCGCTCTCCGACGCCGTCGCCGCGACACGGCTCGGGGCGTTCGACTTTTTTGAAAAGCCGCTCGACCGCGAACGCGTGCTCGTTTCGGTGCGAAACGCGCTCGAAAAGCGTGTGCTCAAGGCCGAGGTCAAAGTTCTCCACGAAAAGATCGACGCGCGTTTCGAGATGATCGGCGAGAGCGACGAGATTCGGCGGGTTTTTGGCGAAATCGAAAAGGTCGCGCCGACGAAGGGGCGCGTGCTCATCACGGGCGAGAGCGGAACCGGCAAAGAGCTCATCGCGCGGGCGATTCATCGTCTGTCGACGCGCGCCAACGGGCCGTTCGTTAAAGTCAACTGCGCGGCGATTCCGAGCGAGCTCATTGAGAGCGAACTCTTTGGGCACGAGCGCGGGAGTTTCACGGGCGCGACGCAGCGAAAGCGCGGGCAGTTCGAGGTGGCGCACGAGGGGACGATTTTCCTCGACGAGATCGGCGACATGGGGCTTTCGGCGCAGGCAAAGGTCTTGCGCGTGTTGCAACAAGGCGAACTGACGCGCGTTGGGAGCGAGGAACTTGTGAAGGTCGACGTGCGCGTGCTCGCGGCGACCAACAAAGACCTTGAAAGGGCGGTCACGGGCGGTACGTTTCGCGAAGACCTTTATTTTCGGTTGAACGTCGTACCGATTCATGCGCCGCCGCTTCGCGATCGCACGAGCGACATCGCGGTGCTCGTCGGTTCGTTCGTTCGCGAGTTTTGCGAGGAGAACGGCTTCAAGGTCAAATCGGTCGACCCGGCTGTGCTGGAACGCCTCGAACAGTACCCATGGCCCGGCAACGTCCGCGAGATCAAAAACCTCATTGAGCGACTCGTCATCATGTCGAACGAGACGATCGTCCCGTCCGATTTGCCCGATTATATCAAGGCGACGCCGATCGCCGCGCCCGACGTGTCGACGTTCGCGGGCCAGTCGTTGAAAGACTTCAAAGACCGCATGGAGCGCGACTACATCTTGCACACGCTGCGCGACGTCGGCTGGAACATCTCGCGTGCGGCTTCGGTCTTGGGAATCGAGCGGACCAACTTGCATAAAAAGATTCGCGCGCACAACATTTCCCGTGAAGGTTCGGGGGGGGTGTCTTGACGGTTTTGTTTTTGGGCGCCTATCATCATTCGGGGAAAGGCGGGGGACGGTGACGGATCAAGCGGAATCGTTCGAAGTTGTTCTCGGTCGGCTGCAGGGGCTCGTGCAAAAACTCGAGGGCGGCGAGCTGACGCTCGAGGAATCGCTCGCGACGTTTGAGGAGGGCGTTCGATTGGCGCGCACGGCGACCGAGCGGCTCGATGCGGCGGAGCGACGCGTGGAAGTTCTTCTAAAAGACTCCAGTGTTCAGGAGTTTACGGCCCCCGACGGAAAGTGACGGGCAGGCAAAGGCGTGACGCAAAAGATCATCATCGTCGACGATGACCGCGCGACGCGGGAGATGCTGCAGACGGCGCTCGAGCTCGAGGGGTTTGAGGTGCGCCAGGCGGTGAATGGGCTTAGGCTCGTGAGCGCGCTTCGCGTCGAGCAACCGGACCTCATTTTGCTCGATGTGATGATGTCGTGGATCGACGGGTTTGAGCTTTGCCGATCGATCAAGCGGAACGACGAGTTTCGGCACATCCCGCTCATTTTTATTACGGCGAAGCGGGGCGCGGATGATTTGAAAAAGGGGTTCGACGCCGGATGCGTCGACTACTTTACAAAGCCGCTCGACCTTGAAAAGCTCGTCGAACGGATTCGGGGCGTGCTGTCGAATGAAGCGAAGGCTTAGCTGATTCATGAACGCGCTTGCCATCTACCGCGAGCCGCAGCGAGCGGAACCTCTCGCGATCACGCACGACGAAGGACGGCTTTCGTGCCGTGAGGGAACTCGGGCGTGAACGCGGACCTTTATTACGCCGCGCGGCGGCCGATTTTGGCGAAGGCGCTCGGTGACGTGGAGCCCGACGGGTGGCCGGTGCGCGCGTTGCTCGTTTTCGCGGGGGCCGATGCGGTGGGTTCGCGTCCCGAGCGCGTCGTGGCGCTCGCGACGGCGGTCGAGTTGCTTTGGGTCGCGCGGTTTGCCGACGGGGATGCGGCCGAAGGGTACGATGGCGGACGGTTTGGATTGTCGGCACTCGCGTTTGAGCGGCTCGGGCAGGCGGCGCGCGAGGATCGGGCGCGGGCGGTTCTTTGGGCCGAAGCGATCGCGGCGGGCGCGCACGCGGTGCGTGCGGAAGCGGGGCCGGAGGAAATCGTCGGGCTCGCCGCGCGGCTCGGGGCACGGGTTGCGGGGGGTGGCGATGTCGAAGACCAGGCGCTCGCGCGATTTGGGAGCGCCGTTGGAGCCGGGACGAACGTTGACGAGGCGCTTTTAGCGGTCAGTGCGTTTGATGCGTCGGCTGAGCCGCTTCGCGGTCTCGCGCGCCGAATGTGCGTCGTGGCGCCGTAATCGCTTGTTTTAGAAAACACGGAATGGCAAAAGGGAAGCGAGTTCGGCTCGACGATTTCCTTGTCGCGCGCGGTGATGCGGCGGATCGGCGCGAAGCGCTCGCGCTCGTTCTGGCGAGGCGTGTCTATGTCGCGGGACAGGATTCCCTAACGCCTGGGCTTTTGATTTCACGAGATGCGGTTGTGCGCGTTGCCGAGGACAAAATTCCGTACGTTTCCCGCGGAGGGTTGAAGCTCGCGGCGGCGCTCGATTCATTTCGACTTGACGTCGCGGGGTGCGTGGCGGTCGACATTGGTGCGTCGACGGGCGGCTTCACCGACTGCTTGATTCAACGCGGTGCCGCGCGAGTTTACGCGGTCGACGTCGGGCGTGGGCTTCTTCACGAGAAGTTGCGGCGCGACGCGCGTGTCGTTGTGGTCGAGTCGTGCAACGCGCGCACGCTCGGCCGCGCCGAGGTTCCAGAGGCCGCGGCGATTGCAACGTTAGATGTTTCGTTCATCTCGCTGGACGCGGTTCTTCCGCCGGTGATAGACCTTCTCGCGCCGCGGGCGTGGGTCGTTGCGCTCGTGAAGCCGCAGTTTGAGGCGGAGCGGTGCGAAGTCGAAAAGGGCGGGGTTGTTCGCGATGAGGCGGTGCGGCGGCGAGTCGTCGAGAAGATTTCGGCCGTGATGAACCGCTTCGGTGTCGACACCGTTGGAACGGTTGACGCGCCGATCGCGGGGGCGAAAGGGAATCGGGAGGTTTTGCTCGTTGGGAGAAAACGTGGGAAAAGTGACTGAACATCAGCCGGCAAGTGCGGGTGCGATCGGTGCGCTGCCCAATGACGCTGCGCGCAGGCTGGATGAAGCCCTTGGGCGCCTCGACGAGAAGATCGCGGGCCTCGACAGGGACGCGGCGGATGCGGCGGTGCGAAGGGTGGCGGAGCCGCTCAAGGCGCTTGCCGATTTTGAACCGCAGATGCTTGCGCTCGTTGCGGAGGGAGAAAAGCTCCAAGAGAAGTTGTCGCGGCTGGTCGTGCCGCGAACGTACGTTTATTTGATTGCGGGGACGATTCTCATCACGGGGTCGGCGGCCGTGATCATGGGGAATCCTTCGCTCCAGCTCTGGTACTTCATCGGCGTCGCGCTTCTCTTCGTGGCCTTTGTCGCAATCTATCTCAAACAGGCCGCGAAGTTTTCGCGGGTGTCGCGCCCAACGCAGGATTTACTCGCGCGCGCGACGGTTGAAATGGCGACGCTGGTCCGCGCGATCGACGCGGAGGAGACGCGCCTCGCGGACGCCGATTTCGATTTCAACGCGAACACTTTTTCTTCCGTAGCGGCGGCGATCACGGCGCTCTCAGCGGCAGACGTGCCGCCCGCAGAACGGGTTTTGCGCGCCCGCGCCGCCATTAAGAAAAATTAGCCCCCCCTTCTGATTTACGCGCTAATGGTGTACTGTAAGCAAGGAGTGCGGGGAGAAACCAACGTCCGACGCCCTGTCGCTCTGGTCGAGGGTGTGGCGACCAGGGCGATTCTCTTTTTGGCGGTGTGTGGGGCGTCCTGCGCTGCGGCCCCACCCGAACCCCAATACGGCGGCGGCGTCGCGAACGCGGAGACCGCGAAAGATCTCGAGCGTGCGTGCGAACTGGGCGACGAGGCGTCGTGTAAAACGCTCGAAGACTGGAAAACAAATCGCCGACCGGTCGTAACGGACGGAGCGAAGGGGCGCGCACACGCGAAGGCGCGATGCGATGCCGATGACGCCATTTCGTGTAGCGAGCTTGGGGCGCTCTACGTGTTTGGGCGCGGCGTTCCGGTCGACCACCCGCGCGCGGTTGTCCTGTATGAAAAAGCGTGTCGCTTGGGTCATGCGGCTGGGTGCTGGCGGCTCGGGCGGCTTCTGATGGAGGGGCAAGGGGTTTCGCACGATCGCAATCGGGCCGCGCGTGCGTTTCGCGATTCGTGCGAGCGCGGGCACCGAAACGGTTGCGTCGAGATCAGGCGGCTGCGGGCGATCAACCGCTAGTTCGAATTGCGCGCAAGATCGGCCGCGCGTGACAGCCGTGCGAGTGTCACATCGCGCCCAAGGATTTCCATGATTTCAAAAAGGCCAGGACTCGCCGTACGGCCCGAGAGGGCGACGCGCGTGGGTTGTGCGAGGTCGCCGAGTTTTTTCCCGGTGGTTTCGACGAGTGCGCGAAACCGCGCTTCCAGCGATGCGACATCCCAAGTGGGCGCTCCCGCGAGATCGTCGCGAACTTGCTTGAGGAGTGGAGCGTTCGCGGGCGTCAGGAATTTCGACTGGGCGGCGGCGTCGATCAAAACATCGTTGGCAAAATAAAACTCGGCCTGGTCGGCAAGCTCGACGAGCGTTTTCGCGCGTTCGCGGAGCGTTGCGGCAACACGGGGGAGTCGCCCGTCGCTGGCGACGTCAAACCCGCGTGGCTTAATGAATTCCGCGAGGTGTGCCGCGAGCGCGTCGACGGGAAGCGCGGCGATGTACTTTTGATTGAGCCACGCAAGTTTTTCGGGGTTGAAAACGGCGGGTGCCTTGCTGACGTTTTCAATGCGGAAATTTTCGATCAGCTCCGCGCGCGTGAAGACTTCCTGGTCGCCGTGCCCCCAGCCGAGGCGCGCGAAGTAGTTGACGACCGCGTCGCTCAAAAACCCCATCTCTTTATACGCGGTCACGCTTGTTGCGCCGTGTCGCTTTGAGAGCTTCTGTTTGTCGGGACCAAGCAAGAGTCCAACATGCGCGAACGCGGGGAGCGGCAGCTTGAGCGCTTCATAGATCTGCACTTGCTTCGGGGTGTTCGAGAGGTGGTCTTCACCGCGGATGACGTGCGAAATCTTCATGTCCGCGTCGTCGACCACAACGCAGAAGTTGTACGTTGGGCTCCCGTCGGCGCGCGCGAGGATGAGGTCGTCGAGCTCCGCGTTTTCGAACGCGACGTTGCCGCGAATCAAATCGCGGACGTGCGTCGTTCCCGTTTCGTGTGCGCGCAGACGAATGGCTGGTGCACGATCGTTTGGCGCGCAGGTCAGGTTGCGGCAACGCCCGTCGTACTTGGGCTTCGCGCCGCTTTTCATCGCCGCCTGGCGTCGCTCCTCAAGTTCGTCGGGCGAGCAGTAACATTTGTATGTGCGCCCCGCGGCGGCCAAGTCGGCGAGTGCCTTCGCGTAATACGCGCTGCGCCGCGACTGGTAAAACGGCCCTTCGTCCCAATCGAGCCCGAGCCACGCGAGCCCGTCGAAAATCGCCTGCGTCGACGCGTCGGTCGATCGCTCCTTGTCGGTGTCCTCGATGCGCAAAATAAACTTGCCGCCCTGCCCGCGCGCGACGAGCCAATTAAAGAGCGCGGTGTGCGCGCCGCCGATGTGCAAGAATCCGGTTGGCGACGGCGCAAAACGAACGCGGTGCGAACTCACGTGGTCAACCTCCACTCTCAACGAGGGCGCGGAGTATAGCGCGGCGCCGACCATGACGCGACGGGAAAACCCTGATTCCCGGATAACGGGCAACATTGCGGTGGGGCGGGCGGGGTCTGGGCTCGCTTCGGCTCGCAAAAGTCCTCGGGTCTGACATTAAATGTGAGTCTGCACGAAACGATTCAAACATCATGAGAACGGCAATTCCACGCCCCATCGGCACCTCATCCCCTGCGGATGCGACCCGAAGCAAGCCCAATTCCCGCCCGCCGAACCAGAACCCGGCCGTTTTCCTGAAACGGCGGCTAAGGGACTTGGGGGTC
>JACPTQ010000016.1:0-40053 GCA_016192705.1 Deltaproteobacteria bacterium
CGGTGGTGACTTCGGGCTCCCATTCGGTCGCCCTTGCCATTTCCGCTGCGCGGACGCTCCACTGGAGCATCCGCAGAAGGCAGCGGAAATAGCCACTGGCTTGCCGACAGACTGCTCGCGGAATATTCGCGCCTTTGCGGTGCCCCTGCTGACCGTACGCAAATCCGGGCGGACCGCTTTCCCGGGTAGATTTTTCTTAGGCTTGAGGGTGGTACGAAGAGTTCACCCGCTGGGTGTCGGCTGACGATCGATCGACCCCCAAGTCTCTTAACCGCCGTTCCAGGGAAACGGCCAGTTTCTGGTTGGGCGGGCGGGGATTGGGCGAGCGAAGGTTCGCGTCCGCAGGGGATGAGGTGCCGATGGGGCGTGGCATTGCCGTTCTCATGATGCTTGATTCACTTGGTGCAGACTCACATTTCATGTCAGACCCGAGGACTTTTGCGAGCCGGAGCGAGCCCAGACCCCGCCCGCACCACGCAGGCCTTGGCCGCTAACCGGGAATCAGGGAAACGATGCGGCCGACTGTGCTAATGTCGATGCGTCGTGACTGCCGAGATTCAAAGGGCCACAAGCGCACGAAAGGGACGACGACCCGTGGCCGCTGTGATCGGGAACTCGGTGGCGAATGACGGCGTGATGCGGAGCGCGGAGGCGCTTGGACGGGCGCTCGTCGATGCGGGGTTTCGCATCATCAACGGTGGCTTGGGCGGCGTGATGGAGGCGGCATCACGCGGGGCGCGGTCGAGCGCGGCGTGGCGCGAGGGTGACGTCGTCGGCGTCATCCCAGGTTACGACAAGAGTGCAGTCAGCGAGCACGTTGACGTCTGCGTGGCGACGGGAATGGGCTGGGCGCGCAACGTCATCATCGTCGCAAGCGCGGACGTCGTGATCGCCGTCGGAGGCGGGAGCGGAACGTTGTCGGAAATCGCGTTCGCCTGGCAGCTTGGAAAACCGGTCGTCGCGCTTGACACGGGCGACGGGTGGAGTCACGAACTTGCGGGGCGCGCGCTGGACGATCGCCGCAATGATGTGATCTTGCGCGCTGAGCTGCCGATCGACGCGGTCCGGTTAGCGCAGGAGGCTGTTGTTCGAAAAGGAGAGTAGCGGAAAGACTTAAAGCTCCTACTTCGCGTCGCCCGCCTTTTCGAGCTTCTCCATCATCCCGCCCCACATCTCGGCCATCTTCGCCATTTCCCCCGCCCACTCCTTCATTTCACCGAGGAGCGCCTTTCCGTCATCGATGTGCTTCTTCCGCCACTCGGCCGGGAGCTTCCCGAACGCCGCCATGTGGTCCGCCATTGAATGGTCGCCCTTCTTCGCAAGCTTTTCCGACGCCGCCTTCAGCCATTTCCCTTGCGCCGCCATCGCCTTCCCGGCCGCGATCGTCTTCGCAGCGTCCTGCGCCATCACGCGCGCCTCGGCCGGTGCCGGCTTCAGCTTCATCATCGCCTTCGCGCCATCGGCGTGCAGCTTCCCGAGCTTCTGGAGTGTCTGCCCGCGCTTAATCATCTGCTCCGCCTTCTGTCCAGCAAAAGCCGAGCACATCATTTTCCCCATGTCGCCTTCGCCGCCACCGGCCGGCGCCGCGGCCCCTTTGGCCTCGCCATTCGCAAACGCGACCGGCGCGACGAGCATCGACGCGAGAACCAAACCCGACTTCAGCAAACCGTTCATCATTGCGCTCACCCTCCGTCAAATTGCCCGTCACCATGACGGGCGCTTCGTTGTCACTAAAGACTGCTGCCATCAATTTGGTGACGAGCATCAGCGACAGCGAAGTTTTTTTGCATAGTCGACTGCGTACGTCAATCTTTGGGCGCGCGATTACGGTGCGCAGCGGACAGGACCGAACGGGAGCGACTGGTCGACCGCGAACCCCATCGTGAGCGTCGAGCGGTGCGCCGTGCCAAGGAATTTGTGAATCTCCTCAGTCGCACCGCCAACGGCCGTCGCGCTTCCAGGCCCCGTTTCGTACCCCGCAGCGCCAACGACCGCGAGCGCGCCGCCATCCGGCTGCCGCACGATCATGCGCGTATCGACGGTGGGACGGCGTCGCCAGTACATGTTGACGTACCACGCCTCGCGATCCGGCGGCGGTTTGATACTCGACCCCTGGCCGAACATCGATCCGCCCTCGCCGAATGGGGCCCACGGCTCGCCTCGGTTCGCGACGAAGCCCGACACCGCCTCGGACAGCGCGTGGTGGCGAGCGAGGCCATCGGTGCCGCTTGACGGCCAGCCGCCATCAAACGGCTCGTCGGTCGTGACGAGGTGCGCTTCGAGAACGACGGGGCCGGTCGCGGGGAGATCGAGCGTGCCGCGGCTTACGTGCTCGATCGTTTCGGTGCGCATGTCGCAGCGAACGGTGGGGATCGACGTCCAGGTAATGTCGATGCGGTAAGGCCCAGCGCGTACGGTGCCCGCGCGGTCGACCCACGTGTCGGCGACGACGAAGTAGGTTCCGGGTTCGATGAAGCGCGAGAACGCGACGTCGTCTCGTCCGAAACAGGTGTTTGCGTCGAGCCCGCGAAGGAGGTGCGCATCGATGTCGGCGCCGCCGCGGCTCGTTACGCGGATACCGGCGATTCCGGCTTCTGTGGTCGTGAAGCGATAAACAAACTCGGGGCCCGACTCGTTCGTCGGGGCCGCGCATGAATAACGATCGAAACCACGCACCGTCGACGCGGTCGTGTCGCGCTCGTCGTGAAACGGGAGTCGGTCGATGCAGATGACGTCGTCGGGACATGGCGCGCGAGGGCCTGCGTCTGCTGTTTCACCCGCGTCCGGCACCGTCGTCTGTACGCCCGGGCCCGCATCCCAACTCATCCCCCCGCGGGTTGGCGCGTCGACGCCACATCGCGTCGCGGCGATCGCGATGCCCAGAACGAGCGGAACGAATTTCGCAAAAACGTGCACCCGACCTCCAGGTCGAAATAAACGCAACATTATACACGAATTACTTCTCGATGACGCGACGAAAACGAGATCGCCCGCGCACCCGATTTTGTCAGCTAAATTTCTCGACGGTCTCGAGAAGCGCGTCGATCGTGACCGGCTTTCGCAGAAAGCCCGTTGCGCCGAGCGATTCGGCTTTCTTGTCGAGCGTCGCGTCGCCCGACAGCACCACCACCGGAATTCGCGCAAGCTCCGGGTCGGTCGCCTGCGCCGCCATGAACTGCCACCCGTTCATGACCGGCATCATGAGGTCGAGGAGGATGAGACAGGGCGGGCTCGCCGCGTGCAACTTGTCGAGCGCGTCTTGGCCGTTCTCGGCCGCAGCGACGCGATACCCCTCGAGCTCAAGCGCCTGAGCAAGCATCGCACGCACATCGGCGTCGTCCTCGACGATAAAAACCACTCTCGCGTGTTTGAGCTCAGTTCCCATGCCATCATCCCCCACAGCATCGTCCCGCGCAGGAACATCCATTATCGCCAGCTCCGTCGCTACAACCGTATCGGCTATTACACTTTTTGAACCCAACGGCGCAAGTGAAATCATGCGCTGCTCTCCTCGCGCGGTCGTCGCGGCAAGGTCACCATGAACGTCGATCCAGCCCCTAGTTCGCTTCGCACCGAAATCGCGCCACCGTGTGCTTCGACGATGCGCCGCACGATGTAAAGGCCGAGCCCGAGACCGCCATACTGCGAGGACGAAACGCCACGCTCGAAACGATCAAAGACGCGATCGCACGCATCGGGCGAGATGCCGATCCCTTGGTCGACGACGTGTAACGTCACTTCCGTCGACTCGACGCCGACCGTGACGGCGATCGGCCGACCCGCACCGTATTTGACGGCGTTCGAAAGGAGATTCATGACGACCTGCTCAAGGCGTGCGCGATCCCAGATGCCTGTCGCGTTTTCGGCGAGCGAAACCGAGAGCGCGCACCCCGCTTGCTCGAGTTCTGGTGTTGACTGAAGCACCACGTCTCGCACGACATGCGAGAGCTCAACGGCGGACAGGTTGAGGTGAAACTGGCCGGTGTCGAGGCGCGAGAGGTCGAGGAGGCTGTCGATGAGGCGTTCGATGCGACGGCCTTGGCGCGCGGCGACTTCGATGGAGCTGGCACAGATTTGATCGCAATCGTTTTGGGCCGCGAACTTGGCGCGAGCGCGCAGGGCCGTTTGCAGCGCGAGTTGCAGCGACGTGAGCGGGTTACGAAGCTCATGGGACGCGATCGACACGAACTCCTCGCGCGCGCGGACCGCATCCTCGGCCACTTTGCGAGCATCGCGTTCTTCCGCCAAGAGTTTGTCGCGCTCCGCTTCGGAGCGGTGGCGTTCCGTCACGTCTCGAAAACTCCAGACGCGGCCAGCGGCCTTCCCGTCGATTCGTTGTGGCAGCGAAAACCGTTCGAAGACGCGCCCGTCTTTAAATCGCAAAACGTCGAAGCTCTCTGCGTCAGCCTGTTGATAAAGCTCGCGCACTTTCGCGAGGAATTGGTCCGGCGTCGCGAGTTGGTCGAGAACGCAGGCGAGCGCGCGGTTATCGTTTTTCGTTGCGATGACGTCGTCGGGGATTCGCCACATCTCAACGAACCGGCGATTGAAGCTTGTGATGCGGCCGTCTCGATCAACGACCAGAATGCCGTCGGCCGTGGCTTCGAGCGTCGCGCGAAGGAGCGACACGGTTTCGGCGAGGGCACGTTCGCCGCGTTTCTGTTCCGTAATGATGGTTGAGACCGCGTGGGTGCCGGCGACGGAGCCGTCGTCGGCGATGAGGGGCGCATAGGCGGTGTCGAACCAAACGCCGCCGATTTCTCCTGACTCGGAAAAGGCTTCACCCGCAAGCGCGCGCTTCAGCGTGTTAATCACCCACGGAATTTCGCGGTACATTTCGAACGCGTTACGGCCGATGACGTCACATGGTTTCAGCTCCATCGCGTTGAGTCCGCGACCGGCTGAGAAAGTGACGGTTCCGTCGCGGTCGAGCGACCACAGAATGATGGGAACGTGTTCTAAGATGCTATTCATCCGTGTTTCGGTCGCTCGCAGCGCGGCCTCGGCCGCGACGCGCGCTGTGATGTCGCGAATGAACCCCGTGAAGAAAAGTGCCCCTCCGGAATCTGTCGATGTGGTCGTGATCTCGATGGGAAATAGAGCGCCGTTCTTGCGGAGCCCCGTGAGATCAATCCGCTGACCCAGCATGCGCGCCTCTCCCGTTTCGTTGAAACGACGGAGGCCCTCGCGGTGTCGCGCGCGATCGGCTTCTGGAATGATGACCTCGGCGAGCTCGCGGCCGATGACTTCTGCGCGCGTCCAACCGAAAATCCGCTCAGCGGCGGCGTTCCATTCAGTGATGCGGCCCGCGCGATTCATCGAGACGACGGCGTCGAGCGACGCGTTGATAATCGCGGCTTGGCTTCTTGCGGCGGCGTCGGCTTCCTTGAGCTCTTCTTTAAGGCGCTCGATCTCCCCCCGCAACTTCGTTGCCTCGTCGTCCACTCAACACTCCACTCGGATCGCGCGCGAACCCAGACTTCATGGTACGCGCCCTGGAGGTGTTTGTCTCAAAAAGGTGGTAATTTATAGTCGGTGAGCCGCAGCATTCTGATCGTCGACGACGAAGAAAACGTGCGCCATATGCTCGCGATTGTGCTTCGCGACGCGGGGTATCGCGTGTCGGTTGCGTGCGATGCCGCGTCGGCGTTAAAGACGCTTGCGGGCGGTCGATTCGACGTCGTGGTGTCGGACGTGCGGATGCCGGCTTTATCGGGGCTTGAGCTGCTTGAGGCGATTCGGACGCGCGGGATCGAAACGACGGTCATCTTGATGAGCGCGTACGGCAACTTCGATTCGGCGATCGAAGCGGTGAAACGGGGTGCTTACGACTACATCGCGAAGCCGTTCAAAACGGACGAGGTCGTGCTGGCGCTGCGAAAGGCCGAGGAACGCGAAAAATTGCGCGGCGAAAACCGCGGGCTTCGACGTGACGCTGAGCGCGTGTACGGAACCGAGGCGATTGTTGGCGAAAGCGCGAAAGTCTTGGCGCTTCGCGAGACGATTGCCCGCGTCGCTCAGCATCGGTCGACGGTTCTTATTGTTGGCGAAAGCGGAACCGGGAAAGAGCTGGTGGCGCGGGCGCTTCACCTTGCCTCGCGGCGAGCGGCGTTTGTGGCGGTCAATTGCGGCGCGATTCCCGAGGCGCTCATCGAGAGCGAGCTGTTTGGGCACGAGAAGGGCGCGTTCACCGATGCGGTTCGACAGAAGCACGGGCTGTTTGAGGAGGCGCACAGCGGCACGCTTTTCCTCGACGAAATCGGCGAGCTGCCGCTTGCGATGCAGGTCAAGCTGTTGCGCGCGCTTGAGGAAGAGACGATTCGGCGCGTCGGCGGAACGGACGAAGTGCCGGTCGATGTGCGGGTTGTTGCGGCGACGCTTCGCGATCTCGAGGCCGAGGTCAAGCGGGGTCGCTTTCGCGAAGATCTTTTTTACCGTTTGAATCGCGAGGCACTTCGCGGCAAAGCTCGCGGAACGTGGCCGAGCGCGAGCCGTCGATTTCACGCGGGACGTGGAAGAGGCGCTCGTGCGGTACGCGTGGCCGGGAAACGTTCGCGAGCTGCAAAACGTCATCGAGCGCGCCTTAGTTTTATGCGATGCCGACGGCACAATCGATGTTGACGATCTTCCCGAGAAGGTTCGGTCGGATGCCGGGTCGATGCCTCGGTGCGCCTCGGAGCTTTCCGTCAAGCGCGCGACGCGCGAATTGGAGACGCGGCTCATTCGCGACGCGCTCACGCGAACCGGTGGCAACCGCACCGCGGCGGCAAAACTCCTCGACCTCTCGCACCGCGCGCTCCTGTACAAGATCCGCGACTTCGGCTTGGAGTAGTTGACCTCTGTGTTTCCGCGCTCTGAGTCTCTGTGACTCTGTGGTTTCTCTTTCTTGTTTTTCTTCACCCCGCGGCCGCGCGAAACGTATCGCTGCAAAACTGCTCGTAGACTTCAAAACCCTTAAACACCGCGCGATCGCCGCACATAGGGCAGTCGGGATCGCGCTGGAGGCGCATCTCGCGGAACGTCCCCTTGAGAGCGTCGTACATCACGAGGCGACCAACGAGTGGATTCCCGGCACTGAGGATGAGCTTCACGACTTCGGTCGATTGCAAGAGGCCGACGATTCCCGGCAAGATGCCGAGGACGCCCGCATCGGCGCACGACGGCGCGAGCTCGGGGGGCGGCGGCAACGGGTAAAGGCAACGGTAGCATGGGCCGCCTTTTTTCGGCGCGAAGACCGTCGCTTGGCCTTCGAACCGGTAGACCGAGCCGTGAACGTTCGGTTTGCCGAGGTGCACACAAACGTCGTTGATGAGGTAACGCGTCGCGAAGTTGTCGGTGCCGTCGAGGATGACGTCGTACTTTGAAAAGATGTCGACGGCGTTGCTGACGTCGAGGCGCAGCTCATGCGCGACGACGTTCACGTCGGGGTTCAGGCCCGCGATGGTTGCACGCGCGCTTTCGACTTTTGGTTTGCCGACGCGATCGTTCGTGTGAATCACTTGGCGCTGAAGATTCGACATGTCGACGACGTCGTTGTCGACGATGCCAAGCGTGCCGACGCCGGCCGCCGCGAGATAAAGCGCCGCTGGGGCACCGAGCCCGCCCGCGCCGATGAGAAGCACTTTCGCGTCGAGGAGTTTGAGTTGCCCGGCCTCGCCGACTTCCGGGATGAGCAGGTGACGCGAATAGCGTTGCTTTTGTAGCTGGGTCAAGGACCGCGGCTTCACGACGGCGTAACCCGCTTCGACCCACTTTCCGAATCCACCCGCCATCGACTGCACGTCGCCATATCCCATTTCTTCGAGCGTGCGCGCGGCGAACGCGCTTCGGTTGCCGCCCGCGCAATAAACGACAACCGGCGTCGATTTGTCGGGGATTTTGCTCTCGATGCGCAGCTCAAGAAAACCACGCGGTAGCGCGATCGCGCCCGGAAGATGCCCCTCCGCGACCTCCTCGCCCTCGCGCACGTCAAGAATGATTGGCTTCTCACCGTTCCCGGGTGCGTCAACGACGCGCTTCACGTCTGCGACCTTTATCTCGCGAATTTCGGCCCTTACGGCCTTCAGAAGATCTTTTCCAGTGGGCATGCGGTTTCCCGTCCTCTCTCTCTCGTGCAAGATATGTTACTCCCGAGACACCACGCGGAAAAGAGCCGACGAAAGCTGGCCCCAAGCCGCGTTGGCGCGACTAAAAGAGTTTGCCGATTTCGAAGATGAAGCCGTCGCGTTCGCGTGCAGCCGGTGACAGCAGGTATGCAGGGTAAAGCGTGAACCCTGCGGGGAGCGCGATGACAAACCCGAGCCCGAGGTCGCGCTCCATCCACCACTCGGCGCCAAACGTCAGGAATTTTGTCAACACGAATTCGAGCATGGCGATCGGGCGGAGTTTGCCGACGCCGTTTGTCGGGAATTCGCCGTAAGCACCGGCCGTGGCGCGAAGACCGAAGCGAGTCTGAACCGCGACGAACGAATACAGTTCGAAGTTGAGCGCATCGAATTTGACTGGGACGTAAATCCGCGTGCCGAGCAACAACGAAATTTCTCCGGCCGTTCCCGCCGCAGAAAAGAGGCGTATTTTTGCGTTGGGGGCGAGCGATGGATCGTTTTCAAATGCCTGGTCGATGAGCGGACCGACGTTGAGACCGATTTCGAGGCGTTCGATGGGCGCCCAGACGACGCGCGGCACGAGGCCCTCGAATCCGAACTGATACCGGAGCGTTGCGTCGAGCTCGACGTAGACCGCGCCTTTGCTGAGCAGATCCGCGCTCGGGTGATTGAAAATCGTTTGTTGCGCCGATGCGCTCTGCGACCACGCGCCTGCCATGAGCGTCAAAACGGCGAAAAAGGGAATCCGGTTTCTCATTTTTTCTTTTTATCATTTCTCGGCGCGAGCGTTTCCATCAGTCGGTTGAGCCCCGGGTGGTTCGGCGCGAATTGTTGGCCCGCTTCAACTTCCGCGCGTGCGCGGCCGCGATCGCCGAGGGCGAGGAACGAATGAGCCGCACCCAATCGGAAATGAACAAGCATCGGGAAAAGACGTTGGCCGAGTTGGTTGATTTCAAGCGCGCGGGAAAATCTCCCGCTCTTGAAGTGGCAGAGCGCCAAATTGAAGACGCGAAAATAGTTCGACCCATTGCGCGCGACGGGTGGCGAAAGCGCGATGGCGTGTTCGAGGAGGCTGGCTCCCTCGCGGAGTTGGCCTTCGCGGCAGAGCAGAGACCCGAGCAGCGCGTAGCCGTGCGAACGTTTCGGAAAATCGTCGATGGCTGCGGTTGCGACCGCCCGGTCGTCGCGGAGGGCGTGGATGGCACCTTGAAGGACCGTCGCGAGAATCACGGCGTAACCAACGATGGCCAAACGTGCGACCTTGAGACGCGTCCACAACGCGGCCAAGATGGCGCCAACAGCGGGTGCGAGGCAGGCGAGCGGAAGGTAAAAATATCGGCCGAGACCATCCCAACGTTGAATGACCCCGAGTGCGCCAGGTGCGAGGCAAACGGCAAACCCCAACGTGCCCCAAGCCAAGAGCGGTCGTCGCCTCCCAAAGAGCACCATGACGATCATCACCGCAATCACGGCACCGGCCACCGCTCCGTACGCCCAGGCGTCGAGCGCGTCGATGTCCTCTGCGATCGATCGCCGAGCGGTGTGATTTGGGACGACAAGGTCGGCAACGCCGATTCCGAACAGAATCGGCAGCACGCGGATGACATCGATGAGTGTTTTGGAATCGCTGATCTCGGACGGCACTGTGATGAATTGCGATCGAATGACGAAATAGGTTGCGCCCGCGGCAACGAGCGCGCCGATGATGACCCGCGGACGAAGCATGAGACCGGTCGGGTTCCGTGTCAGAGCCGCGTCGTTGGGGCGCAAACAGAGCCACAGCAGGCCGATGAGGGCGGTCTCCTTGCCGAGACAAGCCAAGAAGGCGACAAGTCCGACTCCAATCGCGGCGCGCCACGTTGGTTTGGGCCCCGCGCGCTCAATCGCGAGGAGAGTGGCGAGCAGGAACAGGGTGGCAATCAAGTCTGCACGCGCGCTGATATACGCCCACGCTTCGACGGGAACCGGGTGGAGTCCGAGAAGGAGCGCGGCCGAGACCGCGGCCGAGACGTTTCTCGTGAGGCGGCGTGCGACAAAAAAAACGAGCGTCGCGCACGCGAGGTGGAGAATGAGGTTGGTCGCGTGAAACGCCGCGGGGCGTGGGCCAAAGAGCGCGTGGTCCACGAGGAATAGGGTGGCTGCGATGGGGCGATAGACCGGTTGGCGCGCGTCGGCGACGGCTGGTTCCATCGTCCAGATATCGGCGAGCGAGCTGAACGATTTGATCCACCGAGAATCAATGTTCTGGAAATCGTCCTCGATGAAACCGCCCGCAAGCGATTGCGCACCCGCGATCGCGACCACGGCAACGACCAAGAGCAGAGGTCGATCGGGTGAGATTGGTGTGGCTTCTGACATTTCAATCACACGGTGCGCCTCGGTTTACGAGGCGGCTCTGTCGAACGAGACATCCTAATCCGAGAGCGTTGACAATCATAGAATCCACGCCTTCCCATCGGCGCGGCCATTCGTTATTCTCTTCGGGGTGCCTGAAAACCATCTCAATCTCACCGCTCACTTGGGTGCGCCGCCTGATGCCACGATAACCGCTCTCGTCGCGACGGCAAGCCCGGTTGTTCTCGCGGATTTTATGATCCGTCTCGCCGATCGGTTGGGTGCGCACGGTTTTCAAGTGGAGCGTGAGGGCGCCCTGCCGTATGTTGTGTTGCACACCAACGGAACGATTTGCGCGCGAATCCCGATTCCGCACATCTCCGCCGATGCTGTCATCGCGCGGTTCGCCTTCATCGCCAAGGTCGATCTCACATCCCCCGAAGAACAGGATCGACGCGTCGGGGTTCAGGTCCACGGTCGCCACCGCGAACTGTTCGTAACCTTTCAACCCGCGCAGGGTGGCCTTCAACTTGATGCGCGATTCCTCGACGCAACGGAGGTCCAAGCACCGGCGCCGCCCGATGCGGTTTCGCAGGCACAGCCGCTTCGCGTCCCGCGCTACACGATCCTCGGTGAAATTGGCCGAGGCGCGATGGGCATCGTTTATCGCGCGGAGCATGAGGCCCTCAAAAAGCAGGTTGCCATCAAGGTCCTCCACGTCGACCTCGCGAAAGACCCGGCGATCGCCGCTCGATTCGAACGCGAAGGGATCGCCGCGAGTCGCGTGCGCCACGAGGGGATCGTCGAAATCAGTGACTACGGGCGGTTGGCGAGCGGCCAGTCGTTTTTGGTTATGGAGCTCCTCGAAGGGACCACCCTTGAACAAATCCTCGCGGACGGGGCGTTGCCTGTGCGCCGCGCCATCGACATCGCGATCAATATTGCGCGAGCGGTCGACGCGCTTCATCGGGCCGGTGTCGTTCACCGTGACCTTAAACCCGCGAACGTTTTTGTGCTCGAAGGCGATCGGATCAAGATCGTCGATTTTGGTGTGGCAAAAGTGGTTGGCGCATCGTCGACGGTCAACGAAACGGCTGCGGGCGCGGTCATCGGGACGCCGATGTACATGGCGCCAGAGCAGGTCGAAGGCCGACCAATTGACCCCCGGATCGACATTTATGCGCTCGGGTGCACCCTTTATCGATTGCTGACGGGGCGCCCACCCTACGAAGGCGACAGCCAGATCGAAGTTTTGCAAAAGCACGTGGCGAGCCCGATCCCGACGGTTCAATCGCCCCACGGACCGCTGCCGACGCTGCTTGAGCGAATTGTTTCGCGTGCGATGGCCAAGCACCCCGATGGCCGCCACCAGTCGGTGCTTGAGCTCATTCGCGACCTCGAGCGTGCCGCCGAGGCGGTTTCGCGCACCGGGTGGAGGAGGTGGCTGCCGGTATGACCGCGGCTGGACCAACGCTCCTCCTGGTCGACGACGAGGCGGACGTCGTTGCGTCGCTTCGTCGCACACTCGCGCCGCTCCACCACCGAATTCTGACCACAACGGATCCGACGCAAGTGCTGACGATCATCGCGAGCGATTCGGTCGACCTGCTGATTTCCGACATCGACATGGGCGAGGTGAGTGGGCTCGATGTTGTCGAAAACGTGCGCGCTTGGTTTCCAGATGTGGTGCGGATCTTATTGACCGGGCGCGCCCGCGTCGAGGTTGCGCTTAAGGCGATCAACTCGGGTGAGGTGTTTCGTTTCCTCACCAAACCATGGGAGCCCGAGGAGCTTCGCCAAATCGTCGAGCTCGGACTTGCGCGTCGCGCGGAGCTTCGCGAGCAGAGTACGGCCGCACGTACGGTCGAGCGACGGCGCCAGTTGGTTGCCGACCTTGAGGCCGAGTTCCCTGGGATTTCGAATGTCCGGCGGGTCGGGGGGTTGTACGTCGTCGACGAAACCGCGTCGGAAGCGATGCTGCAGGCGTGGGCGGGCAGCGCCCACAAGATTTAGCGCGCGAACGCTGGAATGCTCACGCGAAAGACGCTTCCGGTCGGGTTGTTGTCCTCAACCCAAATGCGCCCCCCGAGCGACTCTGTCGCAAGGCGGCAAAACGCGAGACCGAGCCCCCGGCTGCGACTCATGATGAGCGGGTCTTGCGACGCGAGCCGAACGTAACGCTCGAAGATCCGCTCGCGGTGCTCAACCGGAATTCCCGGTCCTCGGTCGCGCACGCAAAGCTCAAACGCCGCGTCGCCGATCGACGCCTCAATGCGGACTTCGTTCCCACTTTTCGTGTGCTTCAAGGCGTTCCCGGTCAGGTTCTCGACGATTCGCCGCACGAGCTCGCGGTCGGTCGCGACCGTACGGTCGTCGGGTGCGTCGATCGTGATGTCGTTTCGCCGCGTGAGGTGTTGCTGCCGAACCGACTCGAGGACGGACCGGAGGTTAACCGCCGTGGGAACCGGAATAAGGGCGCCGTTTTCAGCTCGGCTGATGTCGAGAAGATTCGCGACCATGGCGCGCATCGCCGCAACCGAATCGTGCACAGCGACCGCCGCGTCGAGGAGGTCGCCCTTAAGCCCGGCAACGTCCGCGAGGTACTCGGCATTCCCCACGGCAACTGAAAGTTGATTGTTGATGTCGTGCACCAAGAACGCCATCAGCTCCTCGCGCATGCGCGAAGCACTTGCTAGGTCTTCCTTCGCGGCTTCGGCCTCGCGCCGCGCCGTTTGCGCCTCGTCGCGCTCACGCAACAGTTCCGCCTCAAGGCGCTTTCGCTCCGAAATATCAGTCGTGACCCCGACCAATCTCGTCGGCTCGCCATTCTCGTTCCGCACGAGTTTCCCGCGCGTCCGAACCCAAGCGATCGTTCCGTCGCGGCGCACGACGCGGTGTTCGTTGTCCCACTTCCCTCGCTCGGGGAGCGTCAGCTGATCCGCTTCGATCATTGGCCGATCGTCTGGGTGGATGCACTCGAGCCAGAGCATTGGGTTGAGCAGGAACGCCTCGCGCGGCCGCCCATAAATGCGTTCGAATCCAGGGCTCACAAACGTTCGTCCGCCCGGAACGATCGGCGCCGAAAAAATGGCGTCGTCGATGGTCGAGAGCATTTCGTTGAGCATCTTCGACATCGCCTGCTCGGCGTGCTGGGCCTCGGTGCGCTCGCGCCGTTGCCACTCTAAGTCTTCGTTCAGCATGAGGAGCGCGAAGAGCAATTCACGAACCGACGGATCCGCTTCGTTTTGGATCGACGCGTCGGTGATCGTGCACTCGCCTTGACTGATCGCGATGATCTCTTCGATCAGCCTCGACGCGTTTGAGGACGGATCAGGCTCCACGGACTTCCACGGCCCCCTTACCTTTCGCCATATGAATCGCCGCGATCGCGTCGTCACGGTGACGGTGTACCGAAAAGTCCTTCATTCCCGCGGAGGCCATGACGAACCGAGCGGCGACGTTGAGGACGAAATTCGCCTCGGTGAAAAGCGCGGTGTAGGCCGGTCGTCGGTGTGTCGTCATAAGAACGCGAAGATGAAAACGGACGTCTGCGGGCGGGCGCGAGGCGTGAGTCAAGTCGATGAGCGCATAATAATTCGGCAGCGCGGCGGTCAGCTCGGCCATGCGCCCCCACATCACATCGAGTTGAAACGGCGTTTGGATGGGCGCCTCACGGTACAAAACGACGTCCGGCTCGAACAGCGTGATTCGCGCTCGAAGCGTCTCGCGCTCCTCGTCGGTCGAGTCTGGGCCATAGGCTCGTGCCTCTATTTCACGCGCCACGCTCGCCTCCGCGACGCGGTTCGAACGTGCATTCGAGCACGCAGCGGTCGTCGCCGCGGAGCATGCAGGTCGGGTGAACGATCGTCGCATCTTCGCCAAAATGGCTGGCGGCTCCCGCAATGAAACCCTCTGCAAGCGCGCAGAGGCGGCGCGCCGACCGGTACGCAAGCACAACGCGATTCGGAGTCGATTCGAGAAAGTCAAACGTTGGGAGGTCGGCGTCGGGATAAATCTTTCGAACGTCAGCGTGGATGGCGTCGTTGATCGTCAGCATAAAAGTCGATGTCGATTTGTGGGGGGCAAAAAAATGGGAGTAGCGCGTCGACAAATGCGAGATCGCCTCGCGGCCGAACCAGCGCAGGACGTCGGCGACGGAAGTGTTGAGAAGATGCGCGGCGGCGCCGACGAACTGGATCATTTCAGAGTCGGGATAGTTCCCTGCGGCCGCGTAGGGTCGGGCGAGCCCCGTTTGTGTAACGAGTGCTTTCCAGGTTTTTGGTCCATGCGCTTTTATAACCGCGTGTTCCAAAAGATTAAAGATAATCCCCTTCATCTTCTCCTCATCATGGTGCGACGGTCAGGATCTAAAACCTGGCCTGCGCAAAAATTGCAATATTGATGTCTGCTCCGAGTGTGCCCAAAACACTGGAGGGATTCAAGTCATGCTTTATTTCCGGATACAGAGGCGTGCGGCGAAAAAGCCGTCGGAGGCGCCGGTCGCGGGGTCGATGCGCATCGTGTGGTCGAGCGTCCAAGCGCCTTGAGAATCGGCGGAAAAATCGGTGGCGACGGCTTCGTTTTCGCAACGAAGGAGGGAGCACGTCGCGTAGATGAGCCGGCCGCCTGGGCGAACGTGGCGCGCGGCCTCGTCGAGAATGGCGCGCTGCTGCGCTGGAAAACGCGTCAGCCAATCACCGGTCAGGTGCCATCGCATCTCAGGGTTTCGACGCAGCGTCCCGGAGCCCGTGCACGGTGCGTCGACGAGAGCGGCGTCGAAGTCAGTCGGGACGCGGGTTTCAGGCCATGGTGCCCCGGGGCGGACGCGCTCCGTCTTGACGATCGTTGCGCCGGCTCTCGTGGCGCGACGTTCGCACTCGGCGAGGCGTTCGCGCGACGCGTCGACAGCAACAAGTCGCCCGCGATTTTCCATTGCCGCAGCGAGGGCGAGCGTTTTTCCCCCGGCTCCCGCGCAGGCGTCGAGAATCGACTCGCCCGGCTGCGCTTCGACGAGCGCCGCGACACGTTGACTCCCTTCGTCTTGCGCCTCGATGAGGCCGTGCTTGAAGGCGTTGAGGGCGTATAGATTGGTGCGGGTCGTGATGACGAGTGCGTTTTCAGTTTCCGGTCGTCCTTTTGTTTCGATTCGTTCCGCGCGCAGAGCGTCTCTGGCGGCGGCAAGATTCGCCTTGAGCGTATTCACGCGAATCGTCATTGGTGCGCGCGTGTTCATCGCCGCGAGGGCGTTGCGTGCCGCGTCGACGCCGAGATCCGCGACCAGCAAGCGAACGAATTCAACCGGATACCCGAGCTCGATCGCGAGGTGGTCATCGCCCCGCTGCGCCTCGACAAACGCCCGCACGGCGCGCCAAGGTCCGCGCATGTTTCTTGCGGGGAGAGGCAGTGCCGCTTCGAAGCGCGGTTCGCGCGCGAGGGCGTCGTCAAGGAGCGTGGGCCCGTGCTGGTCGTTCGCGTTGAGCGGCTCGTTTGCGAGGAAGATTGCGACGGCCGGCTTTGCATCGCGTGGATTCAGCCAGCGCGGGTCGGTTGCATCGGGCGACGCGAGATTTCCGCGCGCCACAGAAAGCGCGAGTGCGACGCGATCAAGTTGACGAACAAACGTCCACGCGAGGTCGGCAACAAAGCCTCGATCTTTCGAGCCAAGCCCACGGTGACGCCGAAACGCTTGCTGCACGGCGACATCGGCGTGTCGCAACTTGCTCGCGACGAGCGCCAGAGCGATATCGAAGAGTGCAACGACCGAGAGCGGTCGAAACGGGCGTCGTTCGCGATGCGGTGATTCGGACTCCATGGACGACACATATTGCCAAACAAATGGGGACGCAGTCACCTTGCTGCGCGGCGACGCGGGCTGTTAGTCTTTGCGCGATGCAGGTCGTTATTCGTGACGAGCCGTCGATGAATCTTCTCGGGCTGTTGCTTCGGACGCGCCTTGAGAACGCGACGGGTCCGATCGAAGGCGAGGTCGAAGTTGTTGCGGGCGCGATGCACGTCGCGCTGCGATTTCGAGGCGACGCGGTCGAAGTGATGCGCGGGGACTCTCGGACGGGCGAGCCGCCGAAACATCGGGCGCGCATCGAGGGAACGTTGTCGGCGCTGCTCGATTGTGCGCGCGGGCGCGGCGTCGTGCGGAATTTCGTCACGCGGGCGATTCGCGTGGGTGGCGATCCGCGGCTGCTTTTTCGATTCGCGCGCGCGCTGGGGACGCTCTGATGTTATCGAGAGACGCGCGAACGGGCGGTGATATTGCCTTGCGCCTCGTTAACCGATTTGGTGGTGACCGCGTGGTCACCGATCGCGCGACGCGCGCTCTTTACGCGAGCGACTCAACCGAAAACGAACCGCACACGCCGCGCGCGATCGTCTATCCGAAGAGCGTCGATGAAATCCGTGCGCTGCTTGAGATTGCGCGCGAGGCGCGTTGCCCCGTGACGTCGCGTGTCGCGGGCCTCAATGTCGGCGGTCTCGCGATTCCGGCCGAGGGTGGCATCGTCTGCGATCTTTCGCGAATGAACCGGATCCTCGACGTCAACCGGTCGGAGCAGTATGCGCTCGTCGAGCCGGGCGTTACATGGGGCGACTTGAAGGAACGCCTCGCGGCCGCGGGCGACGAATTTGTTGTGAACTATCCGCTTGCGCCGCCCGAGACGAGTGTTCTCGCGTGTTGCCTGATGGACGGGCTCGGGACGCTCACGATGCGATACGGGTCGATGGGCGAATGGGTGAACGGTGTCGAGGCGGTGCTCGCGGACGGCACGGTTGTGCGGACGGGCGCGGCTTCGGTTTCGCCGGTTTGGTTTTCGCGCGGGCCGCTGCCAGATTTGACGGGGCTCTTCATTAACTTTCAGGGAACAACGGGAATCGTGACGAAGCTCGCCTTGCAGCTTTGGCCGAAGCGGCGCCTCCGCGAGCGCGTCATCGTGCCGGCGTACGAATGGGCCGGGGCGTTTGAGTTTTCGCGGCGCATCGCGCGGACGGGTCTTTTTGATGAATGCGGCGGGTTTTCGTGGCCCGCGGCGAAAATGCTCTTCGGTGTCGCGGTGCCGGTCGGGCGCGCCCCAGCTGAACCGGCGATTTTTTTTGCCGTCGACGTTTCGGCCGACACGCACGCAGAGCTTGCCTTGAAGCGCGCGATCCTCGCCGACACAATTCGCGGTGTCCGCGCGCTCGGGTTTCATTTCGACGCGCCGCTCGACGTCAACGCCCTCATCGCAGCGAGCCCAGGCTTTTCGCAGTTCAGCGACTTGCCGACTCGCCTCACGTTTCTCATCGACAACCCGGGCGGCGGCCTCACGTGGATTGGCGCTTACGGGCCGATGTCAACGATGGAAGAGGCCGCGCGCGACGGGTTTTGCGTGATGGCGCGACACGGCTTTCCGCCGCTTCTCGTGACGCGCCCGATGAAAGGCGGTCACTACGCGGTCATGCGGTTCGTCGAAACGTTTCGGCGCGCCGATCCGGCCGACGTTGCCCGCATCCGTGCGCTCCACGCGGAGCTCGTCGAAGTCGTGCTCGACGCGGGATACATCCCGTACAAACTTCCGCCGTCACTCGTTCCCGCGGTCATGCGCCGCATGGATCCGGGCGCGCGCGATCTTCTCCAGCGCGTCAAAGCCGCCGTTGACGCGCAGCATATTTTGAATCCCGGCAAACTTGGATTTTAAGCTGCGATTAACGCGGAGGCCGCCACGCCATGAGTGGTGAGGAGAGCAGCCGTTGTGCCTCGGCAACGAGGGCATCGGTGTATTCCCGCGCGATTTCATCGATTGTCCGTGCGGGATCGACGTCGATGCGGTGGCCCGTCGGCGTCACGACCGAGAGGCGACCAACGCGCGCAGCAATGTGGTGCGCGAGCTCAAGCGCGTCGCGAAAATCAGCCGACTCGATGACGAGGCCATCCACCGCGATTCGGCGTCCCGACCAGCGTACACGCGTTTTCCCGCTTTTCGCGAGAATCGATTGCCCCTTCACGCACCCGCCCAGCCACGCTGCGATTTCCGATGGCTCAACGTCGCGAGGCCCGTCGTTCGTGCTCGCCGGCAGAGCGCATTGATAACGATGCAACTTCGCGCGACGCTTCCACCATCGCCACACGCAGACGAGCGGGCCAACAACCCAAAGCGCGGTGAACACCACGGCCCAAGCCGTCGACTGGCTTTCAATCGCCGCCATGAGCGTTCGTGCGAACAACCAGTAACCTGCGATCGTACCGCCGACGAGACCCATGACGAATGAGATCGCTTCAAGCTCAGCGTCGTGCCCCTGTCGCGGTCCATCGCGATCGTCGGCGCGTGCGTAGACGATGGCTATGCCCCAAACAAGCGCGAACCACAACGCAAAGATGAGAAGCGCCCTGGCGATCGCGAGCGCGCGCGCGATGAGTCGCCCCGACTCGGAGAGAATTGGAACGGCGAGTCGCAAGGTGGCTGAAAGAGTTTCGTTGGTGAAGCCGCCGCCTCCCGACATCGCAACGACGTACGACACGTAAATTCGAAGGTCGAGCTTATCGCCCGCACGAAGCCGCGCGGGAACTTGAAACCGTACCGGGACGGTTTCGTGGCCGCGCGGACCGCGCGTAGAGATCTGTCCGCCCCACGTTTTCCCCTTTCCCCTCGCCTCGATATGAAGGTCGACCAGGTCGCGGACCAAAACAGTCTTGACCCCGGCTGCACTTCCACCGCGTGCTTCGACGTCGATGACGACTTCGCCGCCCGGCGCGGGGTATGGAGTGCGCAGGAAAACGTCGACGCCCGGACCCTCGATGTTTTCAGTTCGCGCATCGGCGAGAAAGCTCCCCATAAGGTTTATGGCGGCAAGGCTTCCGAGTGCGAGGAAGAAACCGATCAAGCCGACGACGATGGAAAACGTCTTTCGTGACATGCGACTCTCGACGAATAGAAAAGGCGATCAGTGGATGATCGTCAAGTATAAGTCCCGTCGCTAATCGCGGCGCCGCTGACCGCGCATCGGCGGCGTTGCGTCGCGGAGGCGTTTTAAGTGGTCGAAAAGCGCGACGTGCGCGCGCGTGTTTCCGGCGATAAGTGGCGCAAGCTCTTGGAGCGCGCAGTCGATTTCGATGACCGAGACGCGGCGCTCTAGTGGCGGCGTCGTCGCGAGCCGCACCGTGAGCAGGCGGTGGTCGGCGATGCCACCCGAGATTGTGCCGAGCCAAGCGTAGGCCCGCGTCATCTCATCGCGCGTGAGCGTAATCCACGTGCGGTTCGTCTCAAGGATCGACGCACGCGGAAGCGGCGGCGGTACTCGGTCGAGCGACAGGTGCAGCTCGGGCACGTTCCAGCCGCTCATTCCCGGCCCCCGCGCAATCGAAATCAGCGCGCGCATCGCGTCGACTTCGCACGACACGTTCGGGTCTTTGCAAAACCATGGCGTTGGCTCCCGTGGCCGTGAACAGATTTCCTTCCGCTCCCGCACACGTTCCTTTCTCGGCGTCTCGACCCCGCTCTCCGGCCGCATCGCCGGCCCCGGTCCACTCTTCGTGCACGCGAACATCGCGCACGCCCAAACAACTCGTCCCATCATCACCCACACATCTCCCTGCAATTTCCCTCCGTGATCCGCTCCGTGCTTCCGTGTCTTCGTGGGGAATCCCTCCTTTTCCCCTCACGGCGGCGGAATCGTCCGCAGCATCTCGCGATAAAACGCCGCCTCATCTTGCAGCTCTGCGTACCCTGCGCGTGCCGCCCGCGAAACGCGCGTCGCCGACGGAACGAGCTCAATCGGCGACAGCGTGCGCTGAAACGCGTGATAGGTGTCGGCGTACGGCCGCGACGACTCGACGTTCTTTCGCACGAGGCGCTGCACCGGCGCGAAAAGAACGTGACGCGAAAGCTGCGGCGCAAACGAATCGAACGCAGCGATGAGCGCGTTTCGACTGCCCAGTTCACCGCGCTCGACGAGGTCCCACGCGACGCGCGCCGGTACGTTGTCCGTCACGCCACCGTCAATCAGCCGATAAATGTGCTCGCGTTCAAAAAGGTCTCTGAGCAACGCGTGCATGCGCGGGTCGTCGCGAATGACGTCGTAGTGGATGACGCCCGGCACGGCGCTCGAAAAACCGACGGCGTCGACGCTGTCAAAGGCGCGCGTGAGCGGGTCGTTGCCGAGCACGATTTCGCGAAGGCCGTCGCCCGTCGTCAAGAACTCGGAGACGACGGTCATGATGTCTTTGATGCGGCGCCGAATCGCGAGCCCCGAAATCCCGGTCGGCGTATCGAGCAAATGCTCGTAGTAACGGATGTCGTGTCGAAGCGCTTTCTTCTCAAGTCCCGTCACAACGACGCGAAGTGGAATCGCGAGATCCTCGAGGCGCAGCGTTGCGCCGTCGCTTCGCGCGAAGTAGTGGGCGATGCCGCGTCGTAAATAAAGACGAAGCGTTGCGGGAAGTCCGTAGCGGTTCTCCATGTCGAACAGGCGGAAAACCTCGCGCCACTTGACGCTCGACGCCACGTCGACAATTTCGTCGTGGCGAAACCGTTCGTCGCGCGCGCGAAAGAGCCCGAGCACCGAGCCCATGCTTGTGCCGACAATGAGGCTCGGCGTGACGCCAAGCTCCTCAAACAGTCGAAACGTCCCAAGGAACACGAAGCCCGTGCCGCCGCCGCCACCCAGGACGAACACAAGTCGTCGCGTTCCCACTTCGCGGTCGAGCGCCTCGGCTGAGATCTGTCCGCGATCGAGGAGCTGTTTTCGGACGCGGCGCGTGAGCGCGATAAGGTCGGGCGCGATCGCGTTCACCGCGCGGCGGTCGATTCGTCCTGGGTTCGTGAGCACGTGAGGCGAGAGCGAATCGATGAGGCGAATCCGGAAGGTGTCGAGCGGGCCGCCGAAATGGACTTTGCCATGTGCGGTGTCGACGGTGTCGATGCGGGCGAGCGTCGTGCCGTAGCGAAGGCCGTCGAGGATGCCGGGCGCGAACGCGTCTTTGTGGTCGAGCGCGTCGCGTACGACCGCGCACTCGATATCGCGGAGAGGCTTCGTTTTTCGGAAACGTTCCCTGAGGCGAGCCTTCACGACCTCACACCGCGCATGGATAGGGCGCGAGGCCGGCCGCTTTTCGCGCCCGCGCCATCGTTGCGGCCGCGATTTTCGCCGCGCGCTTTTGCCCATTCGCGAGAATCTCATCCGCCATCGACGTGGGAAGTGTCGCCCGCTTGTCTCGAATTGGCGTTGTCAGCGTGACGATGCTCGACGTGAGTTGGTTTTTACAGTCGCCGCACCCGAGCGCGCCCGAACGGCACCCAGCGTCGATTTCAGCGAGCGCGGGCTTCGTGAAGATCTTGTGGTACGCAAACACCGAACAGACCGCGGGATTCCCTTTGTCGCCGAGCCGAACCTTCGCCGTGTCGGTCACCATGCGCCGCACCTTTTTCTGCACGGCCTTGTCGTCCTCCGTCATGTAAATACAGTTGTCGAGGCTCTTCGACATCTTTTTGCCGTCGACCCCCGGCAGCCGCGGCACTTCGGTGAGCTTCGACGCCGGCTCGCGAAACGTCTCGCCAAAAATGAAATTGAACCGCCGCGCGATTTCTCGCGTCAGCTCGAGGTGCGGCAACTGGTCTTCGCCGATCGGCACGTCGCTCGCATCGTAGAGGAGAATGTCGGCCGCCTGCAGCACCGGGTAACCGAGGTAGCCGTAGTCGATCGCGGTGACGTCCTCGCCTTCCTTCACGAGCCCGAGATCGCGCGCCTGGTCTTTGACGGCGGGGTTGCGAATGAGCCACGGCGTTGGAGTGATCATCGAGAGCAGCAAGTGAAGTTCGGCGTGCTCTTTGACGTGCGACTGCACGAACACTGTTGCGCGCGCCGGGTCGACGCCGCAGGCGAGCCAGTCGAGCACCATCTCGCGTGTGCTGTCGACGATCTCCTTTGACTTTTTGTACCCCTCGCCCGCGAGTGCGTGCCAATCGACCACCGCAAAAAAACAGCGGTGCGTTTCCTGGAGCGCGACCCAGTTCTTGATCGCGCCCAAATAATGGCCAAGGTGAAGGCGGCCGGTTGGGCGCATGCCGGACAGTACGGTTGGTTGATGGTGCGACATGTATGAGTGGTAACACGTGCGACGCGCAGGGGTCGAGACGATCGGGGCCGCGCGCAACATCTACACAAACTTCTTCGCGGTGACGATATGAGGGCTCACGCCAATCGGTGAAACCGGATCTTGCGCTTCAGCGTGGAGATCGAGATGCCAAGCGCCTTCGCAGACCGCGTGATGTTGCCGTGGAGGCAATCAAAAGTTCGCGCGATGTGTTCGCGTTCAACGTCGACGAGCGTCTTCACAGGTGCCGCCGCCTGTGGGGGGCTTTGCGCGAGTGTCGTCTGTGCTTGCGCGTCGCCAAGCAAGAGCGACGGGCGGATTTCGGATCCGCGATGCAAAATGAGTGCGCGCTCGAGGATGTTTCGAAGCTCGCGTACGTTGCCGGGCCACGCGTACTCCTGGAGGCGCGCAATTTCAGCCGCGGCGAGCTCGACGTTGCTGTCGCCGGTCAATCGCTTCAAGAAATGTTGGCATAAGACCGGAATGTCTGCGCAACGCTCACGCAGCGGCTTGAGCGCGATGCGAATGACGCTCAATCGATAAAACAGATCGCTGCGCAACGACTTTCCGAGGGCCGTTTCGACGTTAATGCTCGTCGCCGCAATGACGCGCACGTCCACACAGCGTGTCGATTCGCTCCCGAGTCGCCTCACGCGGCGGTCGTCGAGCACACCCAGCAGTTTCGATTGAATGTGCATCGGCATCTCGCCAAGCTCGTCCAAGAGCAGTGTGCCGCCCTCGGCGAGCTCCAAGAGGCCCCGCTTCGACGTCACCGCGCCGGTGTATGCGCCCTTTTCGTAGCCGAACAGCTCGCCTTCAACGAGATTCTCGGGAATCGCGGCGCAGTTGACGCTCACGAAAGGCGCGGCGCGCAGCGGCCCCCGGAAATGAATCGCCTTCGCGACAAGGTTTTTTCCGGTCCCCGTCTCTCCCGTAATGAACACGGGGGTCGTCGTCACGGCGGCGAGGTCAATCGTCTTCAGCGTCTCCGAAAGTGCGGCACCGCCCATGATGACGGCCTCCTCCGACTCGCGCTCCCGCAAGAGCTTACATCGCTCGTCCGTTTTCTTGCTCTTGATCGCGCGCTCGATCGTGATGGGCAGCAGCTTGAGGTAGTTTCCCGTCGAATCCTTCATCACGAAGTCGTGCGCGCCCGCTTTCATCGCTCGCACGGCGACTTCCTCATTTCCCACGCTGGCCGTGATAACGGCGCGGATATCGAAGTTCATACCGAGGAGGTCGATCGCGGTCCCATCGCCGAGCTTGAAATCGGTCACCACGACGTCGAACTCCTCAGTCGACAACAGCTGTCGCGCCTCGACAACAGAACTCGCGAGCCGAACATTGTACGAAAGCTGCTGCTCGACAACGAAACGTTCAAACGCCAGCCGGTCGGATTGATTGTCTTCGACGAGGAGGACGCGCGCGCTCATGAAACACGCATCTCCTGCCGTCGTTGCGCGATGAGCTGCGCCGACGCGCCAATTGGATTCTCGAATTTCATGGTGCCACCCTGCGTTACCCCCCAAGTTCAGCCGAGCTGCACGACAGTCCCGATGTTTTTCCTAGCTCCATTTATACAACTGCCGTTTCAACTGTTCAAGGAAGAGACGCTGTGCGTTAACGCAAAAGGAATGGCTCATTTTGACTGGGTTTCGCAGCACAAACTGGAGTTTCGCCGTCTAATACCAGCGAAAATAATGGTTGACACCCCGGGCTCACGGCCCGCGTCTTGCTGTCTTTCATCGCGGGGGGAAGAATCGTGGGCCAGAAGCTGAGAACGCTCATGTTGGTTGACGCGTCGGGAAGGCTTGCAGAGGAGTGGTGGTCGATCCCAAGCCTGCCCGTCGCGGTCTCGCTTTTCGCCGAAAGTGGCCGCGTGGCGATTGAGCGGGCACGCGATTTCAATATTGACATCGTGGTCGTGCGATCGCCGGTTGCCGGGATGACGCTTGACCAGTTTGTACGGGCTCTCCGACACAGCAACCCTCGAATCCGAACGCTGGTGCTTTACGCCTCGCATTCGCCGCCGTCACGGGGCGAGATTGACCGAGCGTCGCCAGATTTTGTTGCATCGGAAACGATTGATTCAGCGCTGCTTTCGGTCGTCGTGACGAAGATGCTCGAGGGGGCGCTCGTGGGTCACGCGGCACCGCTGGACGGGTGGTCATCGCGTTGATTGATTCGGGTTGTTTGTCCCATCGTTGCCGCTCTCCGCGTGGTCGGCGCCTTCACCTGGATTCGTGCCGTCGCCAAACCCCGAACGACCGGTTTCGCCGGGCGATCCTGGGGCACCATCGGACAAGATCGACGCGCAATCGACGGGTGACGTGACGTTCCCCGCGACCGTGGCGACGATGATCGCGTTCGGAATCACGCTCCCAGCGAAAACATAGGCCGCCGCGCGACCGTGGTTGTGCGTGCAAGCGATCGCGAACGCCGTTGCCCCGCCGCGCGTGGGTGTCCCATCGCGCACGAGCCCGGTGACACCGCGCGCGCCCTCGTTGTTCGAACAGTAGACATATTCGGGGTCCTGCTGCCCACGATTGTACGTTTGCCAAAACTGAGCGCTCGATGCATAGAGCGCGAGATCGTTGTGCGACTTGTACTCGACCGCCGCCCGACGCAAGTCGCGAATCCGGTCGATACACCCCGCGAGTCCCGCGCGGTCGATGTGGGCACGATACGACGATCCCGCGACAACCATTAGGATCCCGATGATGGATAATGAGATCAGCAGGTCGATGAGCGCGAATCCACTTCTCACTCTCATCGGATCACCGTCACGACTCCGTTTTTGCAGCTCGCGACCATTTGCCGAGCTTGGTCAAAAACGTAGAGTTGGGAGACGCCGCTCGGCCTTAGAATGTTAAACAGCGCTCCGACCTTTTCTTGCTTTCGTGCGAAGGGAATGTCAGGCCATTCGACGCGCACGACGACATCCGCCACGTCACGGATTTTCGTTGCCGATTGAATCGGCAGAACTTGCGTGAACTGCTTGGCGTCGAACTCAGCGAAGTCCGGCGCGCGATCGCGATAGTGCGCCGCGATCTGGTGATCCAGCACAAAGTAGAGAATCGAACTGATGAGCATGAGAAGCGTTGAGGCAAACACGACGAGTTTTCCAACGGTCGTTCGTTCGATCCTCCTGTTTGACTCTTGGCGGGCTCGTTTGGTTCGTGCGGATCGCGTGGCCGATTTTGTTTCGACGTTCGGTGCCACGCTCTCGTCGTCGGCTGCGGGCGGCATCTCGGCGTCGAGGAACCACACGTTGTTCTCGCTGAAAAATGCAACTTCGGCGGCGGATCCAAACGGATTGGTGAGCTCGCGGCCGTCGCCATTCGTGACGTCGCCGGCGATCTCGCTTTGTACATGTGCGATGAAGGCTCGAAGCTCGGCCGCCGTCGCGAAAAGCTTGGCGCGCGTGGTGGAGAGGTTTCGAAGCCCAGCGACGTTGACCTTTCGAATGAGGTCGTTGGCGACCGCCTGGGCCATCGCGAGTGTTTTCGATGTCTCGTCTAGGTACGCCATCGACAACCGCATGGCCGCGTCCCGTCCGACCTCGCGGCGGCGCGACGCGTCGAATGTGATGATGCGCAGGCGTTCCGCGACCATCGTGCGGATGCACGCGTCTGCGTCGGTTTCGCCCGAACGAAACGCCTCGATCTCCCACACATCAAGGTGTGGCACATGTGGCGCGAGATCGTTGTCGAGGCTTCTCGGCGCGGGGCGGGCGGCCGGTGCTTCGAGCAGACGCTTTAACGCCTCGATGATTCCCGCGGTCGTTTCCAAGTGGGCGCCCGCGGCTTCGTCACACACAACAAATTCGTCATCGACGATCCACGGCTCCGACGCGCTCACGATGGGCCTCGACCCGAACACCGGGCATTCCCACGCCGAGGCCACACGCACCTCCCAGGGCGCGACGGCGGGCCTAACGATCACCGTCGGTATGTCAGCGGTTTGACGAACAGAGAGGAAAGCCGCATCGAGAGACTGCTCAACTTCCGACGGCTCAAAGAAGCTTCGTGACCATGTTGCAATCATGGATGCACCCCCACGTCGGGATCGAACGCGAATTCACCATCGTTCCATCCGACGATCGACTTGAACGCGTCCTCGCCGCGTCGGTCGTTTGAAATCGCGTCGACGACGGCCCCATGATCGAGTGTGATGACGCCTTGGTTGACTCCGGTCTTGACGAGAAGTTGCCCGCTTTTCTTCGCTTGAGCGAGAAGGTGGATGACATCGGGGATTGTAATATCGGCAACTGTTCCAACAATCCCGTGACCCTTCGAAAGCAGCGCCGTCGGATGGTTTTTTGTTTCGACGATTTGCTGCACCTTGGCGACAAGGACTTCGGGAAGGACCGGCTTGACCAGGTAGTCGATTGCGCCCAAGGCGTACGCGTGACGGATGAAGATCGCGTCGGAAACGTGTGAATGGAAGATGAACGGGGTTTTCGTGCCGCGTTGAATGCGCCGCAATTCGAGCAAAAGATCGAAGCCATCTTCGGGCGTGTCGTTGACTTCACTGACGATGACATCGAAATTACGTTCACGAAGTTGGCGTCTGGCCGCGGTCGACGAGGTGCAGACGACGACGTTGAATCCGCATCGCGCGAGCTCGATCTCGTGTTCTGAAACGTCTTTTGCAACCGGGTCAACGAGCAGAACCCAAGGTCGCGTTGCGTCGAGCCGTTTGCGGTTTTCGTCCAGCGTCACGATTTTCGAAAGTGCACGGACGACGTCGGGATCGAACAGAATTTCGGCGTATTTGCTGACGATTTCGAGGGCGTCCGTCGGCGCTTGGACGACGCCGGAGTAGTTTTCGGCGTTGAGTGTGAGGTCGAGGCACGCGTCAACGGCGGCGACGATGCGCGCGCCCTCTGGGATTGCGGGACCTGCGAGGCCGCCCGGAAAGCCGGAGCCATCGAAGTGCTCGTAGATGTGGATGAGCGCGTCGCGAACCGGTTTGGGTAAGTGCGCGCGGAAGAACATGTTCGACGGGATGAGGTATTGATCGCGCGCGACTTCGGCGTGCTGCGCGTTGTGTCGCATCGAAAGAAGCGTGTGGTGCGCGCTTCGTTTGCCGACGTCGTGGAGGTAGGCGGCAAGGGCCACATACCGGACGCGCGTTTCGGTGAACCCCAACTTCTCGGCGACGCGTGAGGAAAGATGCGCGACCTCGGTCGAGTGTCCGCTGAATCGGTCGGCCGAGAATTCAGGGCGGGAGCGCATGATGACGTCGAGGAATTCGACAACATCGATCTCTTCCGCTGGTGTATCGGGTGTGTCGCGAATGATCGATGCGTACGGCTCGTCCGCGGGCTGCGGGATTTGCGGTGGCTCGTTTGGCGGCGCTGGCATTTGCTGGACTTGGGTCTGCTCGTCGTCGCACTCCCAGCTGTACGCAACGAGGAGAGTCGCGATGTTGGCGCGGATTTTTACATCGAGGCCATCAAACGCGCATGCGTCGCCGTCGTACACCTTTCGGAGGGCGGCATCGATGACACACCGGAGCGCGGCGACGGGGCTCGTCGTGGCAAGCGGCTCAGCCGCGTGAAGTTCCGGCAGGTTCGGTTCGACTGGGGTCCACGACGCGAACGAGAGGACGCGTTTGTCGGCGTCGAACGAAAGCGGGAGAACGCCTGCTCTTTTGGCGCTCTTCGCGGGAACCAGTTTGATCAGTTCCGGCGACGGCCAGAATTCCGCGAGCCGCTTGCTGGTGATGTAGCGGCCGACCCCCTGTCGGAGGCGCGATCGGAAACCGCGCTGCGCGATGTGCTTAAGCATCGCGGATTCGGCGATGAGGTCGTTCTCGACGACGACGTCGGCGAGCGGCCGTCGTTCGCGGGATGCTTGTTCTAAGGCGGAGTCGATTTCTGATTGACCGACAAGTTGGTCGGCCACAAGCCACGCGGCCAATCGCGAATCGTTCATTGTCCCCCCGATCGGCAAACGACGTTCGAGAAGGCGAGAGGCAACTCGCGTGCCGTTATCAACGCGCATAGATAATCGAACCAGCGGCTCTGGTTTTCGTCGCCTCCCGAGTAAAGGCCACCGTCGCTCGTTCAAAATGAACGGGTCATCTTGAATGCTCTGACTGTTTTAGTGTGTGAGGCGGTAGGTGGAAAGCTCAGTGTTGTGACGCCGTAAAAGATTCCGGCCGCAGCGGATTGTGTCCGGCTTGACAGGAGCGACATGAATCGGTCGGATCGCGCGAGGGATGAACGAGGTTGTCATTGTGCTAGCGCGGCCGGTCGACCCGCGGAATATCGGTGCGGCGTTTCGGGCGGTCGCGAATTTTGGGTTCGCAGAGCTGCGCGTTGTTTTGGGCGAGTCGATCGACCGCGACGCGGTCACTGCATTTTCGAGTGGAGCGGCGGATGTGGCGCGGCTCGTGACGTTTGAATCGCTCGCTGCGGCGACCGCCGATTGCCACCAAGTTGTTGGGACGAGCGTGCGGCAGCGCGACGACCTCAACCCAACGATTCTGCCGTCGCTGGGGCTTGCCGGCGCGTTTCGGCCGGGCGCGCGGGTAGCGATCGTTTTTGGGACGGAGCGAACGGGTCTCACGCGCGAGGAGATCGATCGGTGCGATGCGGTCGTGATGTTGCCGACGGCGCCTGGCTTTCCGACAATGAATCTGAGTCACGCGGTTGCGTGCGTGGCGTATGAGTTGAGAAGAGAAGAGGGAATAGAATCTCAACGCAAAGACGCAGAGACGCCAAGGGACGAGGCATCTCTCATTGAACCTTTGCGCCTCCGCGGCTTGGCGTTGAATCTGAGGGCGGAGTCCGCAACGGAAGCGAATGCGGGATTGCGGCCACCCACCGACGTGCGCGCGCGCGACGCGTTTTACGACCATGTGCGGGCGGTGTGCGGCGAGATAGGATTTCCACCGGGGCGTTCGCCGGAGACCGTGGTGCGACGGCTGCGGAAAATTCTTGGGCGCGCCGATTTATCGCCCGGCGAACTGTCATTCATCGCCGGCTTTTTTACCGAGATGCGCCGGCTTGCGCGGCTCCTCTTTCTTGCGCGAAACTAGCGAGCAATCACTCCGTCTTTTTTTCGTCGGCTTTCTTTTCTGATGGCGCGGCTCCGTCGGTCTTCGGTTCCGCCGCCTTCTTGCCGCAGCTACAGCCTTCACCCGCCGCACCACTCGCACAGCTCTTGCAGGCGTGGCCTTTACCGTGTCCGTGCTTCACCTTGTGCGACTTGTGATGAAGCCGCGCCGCCCGCGCAAACGCCTTGAGCTTTTTCGCGTCGCCGGTCGCCTTGATCTCGACGCCCTTTTCGACGTTTGTCGCCGCAAGCGTCAGCCCCGCGACCTTGAACGGGCACGCCTTCGCCTTGCACTTTCCGCACGGCGCCTCGCCCTTGTTGTACTTCTCGACCTTTTCTGCGAACTTCGTTTGGAGCGCAGCAACCGCTTCAGCGTCGCCCGCATCGCTCGTGAACGCGAGCGTCACGCCGTCCTTAGTGGCCGAAACGACCTTCATGCTTTTGCCGCCGTGACCGCCGTGCACCTTACCGCACGCGCTTGCGACGCCAGCGCCGAGCAGCAGCGAAACGCAAACCGCCAATCCTCCAACCACAACCTTCTTCATCTCGTGATGCCTCCTTCGTTAGGGACCGCGGATGATGCTGGATCTTGCCAGAAATTTCAAGCACTGTTCATGGCCGCAACGCTTCAGGCGGAGGTTCATATGAATCGTGTCGTTTTTTGGGTCGGGCTTATCGGATTGGCGTGTGGCAAGGCGACGACGGCGTCGGATGCCGGCACGACGGGCGGAGTCGATGCGGATGCGGGCTGCGTCGCTCCGCGCGGGGATGCGGGCGTTTGCCCGACTGAGGCTGGGAACTGCATGGGGATTGGGCATCCGTGTACGCCGGGGGGTGGGCAGTGCAACGTGTACACAGGAACATCGTGCGATAAGGACCTTTCGGTGGACGGCGTTGGTATGTGTGTCAAAGTCTTCGCCTGCACGCCGGGGCAGAAGCAGTGCGGAAATGGAGCGTCATGTTGTCAAACGCCGATGACACAGAACGTGGCCGTTTGTTTACCGAATCAGTGCGTGCCGAGCGATTGTATGGCGGAGGTTTGGTGATGAAGCGAGCGATTGGTTTGGTTTTGGTGGCGGCGATTTCGTGTAAGAGCACGTCGAGTTCAACGCCGGGAGCGGATGCGGGGTCGGGAGCGGTGGCGGATGCGGGGGGCAGCGTGGGAGCGGATGCGGGTGCGGACGCGGGCTCCGCTGCGGCGAATACCGATGGCGGGCTGTGGGAGGGCGGTGTTCGCGTGATCCGCGTCTACGTTGCGGGCGAGAGCATCGAGCGACGCAATCGTTACGTGGCGCCGCCGTTCCTTGCGAGTGGGGCGCTCAACGCGCGCGATGGTGGCGACGAGCGCAACGACAACGACGAGTATGGGTGGATGGTGCCGCTTGCGGATCGCGTGGCGCTTCGCGATGGTGGCGTGCGGATCGAATTCGTCGGTGCGGCGGGCTGGCTCGACGCGGACGATAATGCGTATTCGGGGACGTATCCATCGACCGATGCGGGTCGCACGAGCGCGATTTCGGGGACCGACATTCCAAGTTGGCTGACGCAGCGCGAGGCGGAGCTCACCGCGCGAACGCACTGTTACGACGTGGCTTTCGCGGCGCGCGGTGGCAATGACTACGGCGAGGGGGATTCGGCGTACAAGGAAAACTTGAAGACGTTGATCGCGCGTCTCCTTGCGGGGTCGAGCTGCCAAGCGAGCCCCATCGTTTACGTGACGGGGCACATTCCCGATGACAACCGTGCGCCGGACAGCGGCATCTCGGATTCAGCGTATGGAACAGAGCAGGTTTCAAAACTCGTGACGCGCGTGCAAGCGGCCGTAAGCGAATTTGACGGGGGCCCGGGCGCTCGTGTGCGGTTCGTCGACATGTACACGCCGTTCAAAAACAACCAGGCGACGACGGCGTTTTCGAGCGAGGTCTGGTCGACGGGCGGTGTCCTCGACTACGACAAGATCGTGCGCACCGGCGACCGCATGCATGTGCGGCGCCTCTCGTCGATCTACGGCGGCGAAATCGTCGCCGACACGCTCGATCTCGCCGAGCTTCGCGCGTTGCCGTGAAAGTTAGCGAGCGGACGGATCGTTGATGCGCAGGCCAGAAAACCATTTGCGATAAAAACCGCGGTCGCGCGTTAAGAGGGCGTCCGCTACAGCCATCGCATGCGCGCCGATCAAGAAATCGGCGACAACGCGCGACTTGCGGACCGACACCGACCCGTGGAGTTGGCGTCGCCACAGGGCTCCCGCAAGGCGAGCGGCATCGGACGATATCGCTGAAAACTCGACGCCAAGATCGCCCACGGTCGTATCGAACGCCGCATCGTCAGCAAAGTGCACCCTCATTTCGGCCCAGACGACGTCGCACGCAACGAGCGATCCCGCGTCGTAGGCGGCGCGCAGGGCGACGCGCGATCGCTCCCCGTGCGTCGGGTCGGGGCCGAGAACATCAATGAGTACGGAACTGTCGACCGCGGTTATCAACGCCGGCGTGGACGAGGACCACGCATCTCGTCGATCAGGCTGTCGGTCGACCGCCCGAGTCGCAAGCAGCCGTACGCCGCATCGACGGGATGCACGCCGCGTGTCCCCTTCTTGACGAGCGCACCGCCCTTCACGAGCTCGAAACTCACGACGGTGCCGGGCAAGAGCCCGAGCTTCTTTCGAATCGCGAGCGGAACCGTGACCTGCCCCTTGCTGGAGATGGCGCTCTTCATAGAGTAAAGGTTACGCGTCTTTACTCTAAAAGTAAAGACATTGGGTCAACCGCCGACGAGACAGCACTTCGTGCCGGTCCAGCGCTTTCCGCTGCCCGAACAATAGGCCGAATTGCCATCCGTGCAGACCGTGGGTCCGTCGACGCAGCACTTGCTGCCAGTCCAGTGAAGCCCGGAACCGCTGCAATACGCAGAGTTGCCATCCGTGCATTCAACGTTACCTCGCAAGCAACACTTCCTTCCGGTCCAAGCCATCGATGGCCCACTGCAATACGCGGAGTTGCCGTCGGTACAGATCGGCGCGTTATCGACACAACAGGTCGTCCCCGTCCATCGCATGCCGTCGCCGCTGCAGTACGCGGAGTTCCCCTCTGCGCACGTCACAGGGGTCGCAGGGGGTGGAGGCGTCGTCGTCGTGGACCCGCCCGAGCTCGAACCGCCCGACGTGCCGCCCGAGCCTCCCCCGCTTGTCGGAGGCGGCTGCGTTGTACCGCTTCCACCCCAGCTTCCGATCTGGAGTTGCCCGCGGCAGCTTGGGTCGATGCTCGACGAGTTGAGCGAGGTCGACCCGTTCGTGAGGGCACTGCACGGAAGCGCGCGAATGTACGGGAGGCAGGTCCCGTAGAACGACGCGCTATCGCGAAGCCCGGTAAACGAGTCGCAACTTCCGCCCGGCATTGAGCGCTCGGCCTGCGACGCGAGCGCCGCTCCGCTCGTTGCCCCGAGCGCACCTGGGTTGCAGCGCATGGTCACGTCGACGAACGCGCCAATCATGTCGCGACACGCCTGTGCGGCCTGCGCGTTCGTGCCCGTCGGGCTACCGCCACAACTGAGGCCCGCGGTGGGTGCGATACAAGCGACAAAAAGAGCTTTTAGATTTGTTTTCACGTTTCCCCTCCCCTTCTATTCCGCGAAAGAACGGGCATATATAATGTCGCTCAACAAAAGTGTCAAGAACGCGGACTTTCGTGTGATTGGAGTTTTCGAGCGAATCGCGGTTTAATAGACTTGTTTGGTCTACGTTGTGGCGTCCGTGGAGGCGATGCGCGTGGCTGAGGCTCAAAGCGTTTGGTCGAAGTGGTTTTCGCTGAAGCGCGGCGCGGCCTTCGTGCGCCCGAAGAAGTTCCAGGCCACGTCGAAAAAGGCGCCCGTTCTCGTGTGGTTTCGCCGCGTCTCGCAGGCCGGCTTTCTTTTTCTTTTCGTTTTCCTCCTCGTTCAAACGCGCTTCATCGAAGGCGAACCCACGAAGCTGCCGATTTCGTGGTCGTCGATTTTCCTCGAAACCGACCCGCTCGTCGCCTTTGCCACAACACTTGGCTCGCACACCCTCTACAGCCGCCTCGTTTGGGCGCTCCCGCTCATCGTTCTCACGATGCTGCTCGGTCGCTTTTTCTGCGGCTGGATCTGCCCCTTCGGCACGCTTCACCACCTGATGTCGTGGGTCCGCCCCTCGCGCGTCGGGATGACCCGCATCGAACGCAACAAGAATTCGCCGTACCAGCGCTGGAAGTTTTGGATCCTCATCGCGATGCTCGTCGGCTGCGTTTTCACAACCGTACAGATCGGCCTTCTCGATCCCATTTGCCTCATGGTGCGCACGATCGGCCTCGCGGTCATGCCCGCCGCGGAGTACGGCTACAACCTCGTCACGAACTCGGGGCGCCCCGGTCTCGGCGACCAGGTCTTTTTTCACTACGGGTTTATTCTCGCCGCGCTCTTTTTCGGCTTCCTCTTCCTGAATCGACTCATCACGCGCTTTTGGTGCCGCGCGCTTTGCCCGCTCGGCGCGTTCCTCGGGTTCCTTGCGCGGTTTTCAATTTTTGGCATGGAGAAGAAGCACGCGAAGTGCACCGACTGCAATCTGTGTCTCGTCAACTGCCAAGCCGCCGACAATCCGCAGGGTGGCGTCAAATGGCAGGGTGCCGAGTGCCACCTCTGCATGAATTGCGAAGCCGCGTGCCCCGAGGACGTCATCGACTTCAAGTTTTTCCCGAAACGCGAAGAGAGCGTACAGCCGATGCCAGACCTCGGGCGTCGCCAAGTCCTCACAGCCGCGGCCGCGGGCGCGGTGATGCTGCCGATCGTGCGCGCGTCGGACGCGCTCGCGGTCAACTACGATCACCGCGCGATTCGTCCGCCGGGCTCGGTCGAAGAGCACGACTTTTTGTCGAAGTGCATCAAGTGCGGCGAGTGCATGAAGGTGTGCCCGCGGAACGCGCTACACCCCGCGCTCTTTGAGTTTGGCATCGGTGGGCTTTGGTCGCCCATCCTTATTCCGCGCATTGGATACTGCGAATACAACTGCACGATGTGCGGACAGGCGTGTCCGACGGGCGCGATTCGGCGGATTTCGCAGGACGAGAAGATGGGGACGGGGGCGTTCGAGGGGAAGCCGAACAAGATCGGCGTTGCGATGTACGACCTCGGGCGCTGCTTGCCGTGGGCGATGGATGTGCCGTGCATCGTGTGCGAGGAGTGGTGCCCGACATCGCCGAAAGCGATTTGGGTCGAGGAGGTCGCGCGGACCGGTCGAAACGGCGAGAAGATCAAGCTGCAGTTGCCGAAGGTCGACCCGGCGCTTTGCATCGGATGCGGCGCGTGCGAATACGCGTGCCCCGTGCAGGACAAGAAGGCGGTCTATGTGACGGTCGTCGGCGAGACGCGCGACCCGAAGCGAAAGCTGCTGCTCCAAGATTCGCCGAACAAAGCGACGGCGCCGCGGCCGCCTGATGCGAAGCCGGCGACAGCCGAAGCCAGACCCGCGCATACGAACGCGCTCGATACGGGGCGCACCGTGCCGAACAATGCTTCCGCAAGGGGTCCCGAATCCGCTCCCGCATCCGCACCGGCACCGGCTTCCGCACCCGCTCCCGCCGGGAATTACCCGCCGCTTAAGGATTTGCGCATTGCACTGCCCGCAGTTGCCGGCTGGAAGACGACCGGCAAGGCGCGGAGCTACTCGAAGAAGAATTTGTACGAACTCATCAACGGCGCCGCCGAGAGTTATTTGAAGTGGGGCTTTGCGGAAGTCGTAACGGTCGAATACAGGCCGATCGGCGAGGGGGGCGAAAACGTTGTCGCGGTTTACGTGTACGACATGGGTTCCGCAAAGGGCGCTTACGGAAAATATGCTGAGGAGCGGCAGCCGGAGCTCAAGTTCGAAAAGGTCGGCGTTGAGGGTTTTTACGGCGGGATGAACATAGTTTTTTGGCAGGGGCGCTACCTCGTGAAGATCGACGGCTATGAGGAGACCGTCGCCGGAAACGCCGCGCTGCTTCGGTTTGCGCGCGCGATTGAGGCGAAGCTCCCGGGCCCAAAGAATGGCGCCGCGACCCGCTGAGGGTTGCTTGACAGTGACGCGAAACACGCCCCATAGTTATGAGTTGATGTCGACGCGGAAACGATTGTCGCGCCTTCTGTTTGCGGTCGCTGCAGCCGTCGCGCTCGTTGCGACGCCGGTGCTCGTCAGCCTTCACGCACACAGCGACACGGCACCGAGCGATTGCTCCATTTGCCATCGGCCGCCATCCGTCGGGGTTGAAATCGCCCCGCACGTTGTTCGGCCAGCCGAGCGATCGGTTGAGGTTGATGAATCATTCGAGAACCGTTCGCCGGCGTCATCATTTGTAGAGAACCATTTCGCGCGCGGACCTCCCGCCTAGAGCCTCCACGTCAATAACGATTGGTCCTGGTTTTTAATCTTTAGGAGGTCCTATGTGGTTACGCACGTTTGGGCCGGGCCTCGCGCTCGGCGTTCTCTCGGTCATAAAATTTGAGCCGTTCGGTTTCGCCGAGGAGGCGACGAAGCGCCCACCCTCCACGGCATCGAGCGTCTTTCAGAAACTGACGCAGCAGAAGTTTCTCGACCTGTCGCTGATTGGTTCGTTTGCGGGATCGTACTTTTCGGACGACCCGAAGGACGAGGTCGGCGCGCAGCCGCGGCGCACGGGGTTTAGCTTGCAAGAGATTGAAGTCGCCGTGCAAGCGATCGTCGATCCGTATTTTCGCGGCGACTTTTTTCTCGCGTTTGGCGAAGAGGGCGGCGCGTTCGAGGAAGGCTACGTCTCGACGACGGCGCTCAAGGGGTTTCAAATTCGCGCGGGGCGACTGCGCGGGGCGTTTGGGCGCTTCAACGGCAAGCACACCGAATTCTGGGATTTCGTCGATCAGCCGCTCATTCTCGCGCGGACTTTTGGCGTTGAAGGGTTTCGTGAGATCGGCGTGCACGTCGACTGGCTCGTTCCGCTGCCGTGGTTTTTCCTCATTACGGCTGAGGCACTTCAGGGAAAAAACGACGTCGCCTTTAAATCGAACGAGAAGGCCGACTTCGCGTACCTCGCGCGCATCGAGCAGTTCTTCGACCTGGACGACGACACCGGGCTCATGCTCGGACTCTCCGCGGCGCATGGCGGCAACCCATCGTTCGCGTGGGCGAAGTCGACGGTCTACGGCGCCGACTTGCTCTTGCGCTACCGCCCGTCGCGCTACATGAAACTCTCGCTCCAGACGGAGTATTTACTCCACGTGCGCGAAGAAAAGGACGCCGACGGACTTTTTCGACACGTCAAAGAGGGTGGGCTTTACGCGGAACTCGTCTGGCAGTTCGCGCAGCGATGGGCGACCGCCGGCCGTTTCGACTACGTCGGCCTGCCCGCAAAGACGCTCGAAGACGGCCGCGACGACACGCACTTCCGCGGCACGGCGGCGCTCACGTTCGACCCGTCAGAATTTTCGCGACTTCGCGTCCAGTACAGCGTCGACAAATCGGCCGCGCGCGACGCCTTGGCGCACGAAGCGCATTTACAACTCATTATCGTGATGGGCGCCCACGGCGCTCACGCGTATTAAAGGACGGTGTCATCATGTCTTTCCCAAAAAAGATTCTCATCTCTCTTCCGATCTCCTTATCCCTGTGTCTCTGTGGTTTCTCTTCTCTTATCTTGGCGAAAGTTCGCGTCGTCACGACAACGACCGACCTTGCCGCGATTGCGCGCGAAGTGGGCGGCCCGCACGTTGAAGTGACGGCCATCACGCGTGGCACCGCTGATCCGCATTACGTTGAAGCGAAGCCGTCGTACGTCTTAAAACTTCACCGCGCGGATCTCCTCATCCACATCGGACTCGAGCTCGAAATCGGCTGGCTGCCCGCGCTCCTCACGGCGTCGCGAAACGGAGCGATTCAGCTCGGCTCGCCCGGCAACCTCAACGCCAGCGACGGGATCGACGTCATCGAAGTGCCCGCGGTCGTGACGCGCGCCGAGGGTGACATTCACCCTTACGGCAACCCGCACTACTGGACCGACCCGCGAAACGGCGTCCGAATCGCCGACGCGATCGCGCAGCGCCTCGGCGAAATTGATTCGGCGAACGCGTCCGACTATCGCGTGCGCGCCGAGGAGTTTTCGAGCCGGCTCGCGGACCGAATCGCGGGCTGGGAGCGCAAAATCACGCCCCACAAAGGAAAGCTCGTTGTCACGTACCACAAAAGCATGAGCTACCTCTTGCGCTGGCTTGGGCTCAAACAGGCCGGCGCCATTGAACGAAAGCCCGGCATTCCGCCATCCGGCAGCCACATCGCGGCCCTCATCCAGATGATGAAAACGCGAAAGGTTCCGCTCGTGCTCGTTGAGACGTTTTATCCGCGCAAAGACCCGACGATGGTTGCCGAGAAGACGGGCGCGAAACTCCTCATCTTGCCGACATCCGTTGGTGGGCGTCCTGGAATTAAAAGCTACATCGGGCTCTTTGGCGCGATCGTCAAAGAGATTGCCGAAGCGCTTGCGGCGCCTCGCGAGTAAGCCAAACGATCTCGGGTCACGCCTTCAGAACCGAAATGCCGCGCCGAATCCGAGGTGGTATCGAAGGGATAGGTCGGATGATGTCATTGAAAAGCTCCCACTTGACACCTTCGAGTAGAAACCAACGTCGAGCGCGAACGGCTCAACGAAAAGGGCGAGGAGCGGGATTGGTTTCCAGTAGACGCGGACTCCCGGTCGAATGATGAGCTGAAGAATCGAGATGCCACTCGTCGACCCGAACATCGGCGTGAATTCGAGGAGGGGCGCGACTGAAATCGGGCCGAGCGGGATTTCGTACGCGAAACGGATGTCAGGATTGTGATACGTGACGCCATCTTCAAAGGCGAAGCGCCACGCAAAGGCAAAGTATTTCCAGCTCACCTCTGGGCCGATGGAGAAAACGGTCGTGCTACAGTTTTTGAGACAGAAATTCGGACGCATCACAACGCCGGCGCCAAACGACGCGGCCGACGCGGGTTTTTCGTTCGAGCTGAGAGCGCCTGTGCAAAGCGCTGAGGCGACGATGATTCGGATCGATTTGCGCATGCGGGTTCCTTTCAATGTGTTGAAGACCTCTGCGGAGAGCGTCGCAACTTCACGGACAGAATTCAACTTTTTGGATGGTCGGAGCGCGGGAAGTTATTTTCCTGGGCACGAACCTTCGGCAACGTACGACGACGCCATGTAGCCTTCGAGCCCTTTGTATTTGACCTTTGTCCACGCCGCGGCGCCCGGGCCCTTAACGCCCTGCTCGAGAATCGTAACCGGATCGCACTTGTACCCGACCTTCAACACCGACGCGCTCGTCGACGCGCTCTTGCGGAAGTTAACGCCGACGCCATTCACGTACCCCGGCTTCCCGGTGCTCGTCTGGCCCGTCGACCCAGTCTGCGTCGCTGGCCCGGTCGTCGACGACGTGCTGCTCCCGTGACCCGTCGTCGAACCTGTCCGTCGCACGCGAAGGCGCGGCGGCTTAGTTCCGTGTCCCGTGTGGGTTCCATGCGTACTGCCACCGCTGGTCGTCGCCGTGCCGTGTCCTCCGGTTGTCGTTCCGCCGTGCCCGCCCGATGTCGATCCGTGATCTCCGCTTGTCGTTCCGTGTCCACCGGTGGTCGCCGTCCCATGCCCGCCCGATGTGCCGCCGTGGTCGCCAGTCGTGCCATGCCCACCCGAACTCGACCCGTGTTCACCCGAGCCGCCGTGTCCGCCGCACATGTGACCGATTTCGTGCGCGGCCGCGATGAGCGCGTGTGCCGGTTTCCCTCCTCCGAGGTGAGCCACGTGAAGGAGCTCATGGGTATAGTGCGCGACCTTCCCAATGAATGCTGGCACCGATGCGCCGTGACTGAGTGCCCCAAGAACCGCTTCGAGTGCCATCGCTCCCGCGAAATGGCACGCCGCTCCCTTGACCAGGCTGAACCACTGCTTTGCCTTAAAGCTGGATAAACACTGCCAGATCTTTTTGGCACCCGCTATCATCTTGGGCACTTGTTTTCCGATGTAAATGCCGAGACCACATGCCAGCGCGGATGCAGGATTCGCTGTAAGAACCGCCGCCGCACCGCAAGCGAGCTTGTTGTCCCAGGCGGTCGACGCAGCGTTCGAGATGAGGTCCCACGCTCCTTTGAGCACTTCAGGGATTTCGCAGATAAACCCCTTCTTCGCCTGAATCCCGCATTCCGCGACAAATTCCGGCAGCGCCGCGTTTAATGCCTGCTGCATCGGGTCGAACTTCGAAAACGTCTCGACAATCTTTCCGCAGTCGAGTGTCTTAATCGCTTGCCAACCCTCAAGCGCCCACTTCTTGCGCTCCTCGATGACCGCCTTGACCTTGGTTCCGGCTTTCGCCATGGCGCCCTTGCACTCGTCCCAGGCGGCCTTCATCTCCGACACACTGAACGATCGCAAACTCTCCTGCGTCAGCGACGACACGCCGCTCGCCCATTTTTGCAGCC
>JACPTQ010000016.1:40066-69572 GCA_016192705.1 Deltaproteobacteria bacterium
CATCCGCGACCACGCGCTCGAAGCGATTTTCACCCCCGCGGTTTTCGCCGATGAAACGCACTCAGCGACGCCCTTGATGATCGGACAAACCATCGGTCCCGGGTCGATGCTGCAGAGCGTTTCGCCGACCCAATTCGCCGTCGCAACAACGAGCGTCCCCGCCGATCGCGCGGCCCACTTGGTGCATTCCGCAATGGCGCTTCCGGCCGCACGAAGGATTTCGGTTGTGTTGGTCAATGCGGCTTTTCCAAGCGCCGTCACGGCATCGAGGCTCCAGCCATTAACGACGATCTGCCCGACCCCTCTGACGGCGGCCCACGCGCGCTTCACCGCGTCAATTTCGGCCTGTCCGAGCCCCGCGATGCGCTGCATGCAGGCCCGCCCGTCGCGAATCACGCTGCAGATTGCCGGAAACTCGCCGCAAAACTTCCCAACCGCCCAATCGACGCCCGCGTACGCCTTACAAGACCAATCCGCCGCAATCCGTTTTTGCAAGTCGTCTGTCACCTGGCCCGCTTCTCTGACTTCGCCGAGCAAACATTTTTGCTGCGCCGTCAGCGACGTGAAGTCCTGCTTCGATGGATTGGGGCAAACCGTCGCGACGTTCTCGCGGTACATATTGACCGGGTCGTTGAGGCACCGCTTCCCCTTATCTTGAAGGTCTGCGATCGCAGACCACATGCGCCCGAGGCTGTCGCGAAGCGCGTTGTTTCCCGCGATGAGGCCCTTGATGAGCGCCTCTGTTGCGGCTTCGGCGTCTTTCTTCCCCTTCCAGTGGTCGAGGACATTCTTCGCTTCGTTGACCGAATTCACCGCGTTGTTCACGAAGTCGGTCAGCGCCGCGACCTGGTTTGACAGGCACTTTTGGATGTTCGCCTTGGCGACCCCAACGGCCGCGTCGAAATCGCGCCGATGATCGGTGCTCAGGTCCATGCCCGACGCGCGGGTCGAGAGAGCGCCAAGCGCCGTCGTCTGAGCGTTGCAGAGCGCCTTCATGTTCGCGAGGTCCTTCGCGGCGTTCCCTGTGCGGGCGTACGTACCGCCGCCCGTCTGACCGGACCCGGTTTGCTGCGACACCTCTTTGAAATCGGTCGTGTTCGGGCGCCACGCGGCGCGCGCGGCCGAAAGCGCGTTGTACGCAGAGAGCCATTGCCCCTGCTTTTCGTACGACACGCACTCTTTGACCTTTGACGACACGGTTTTCGCCATGGCGATCCCAGCCGACGTCAGCGCCGTGTAGCGCCACATTTGGTTTGTGAGTCCGTTACACCCGTTGCGGATGTTGTTGCGGAGCGTCACGAGCTTGTCGCAATCATCAGCGATCTGGTCGCACGCGCAATACTGGCGCACCTGGTTTTTTGCGGATTCGCTGAGCCCGCAATCCCACGCTTCGGCGGGTCGACCCCCAAGGAAACCCAAGAATGCTGTTAATCCAAGAACTTTCATCGTTTTCATGTCACCCTCCAAAGCGAAGATCAAACCACAGTTCATTAGACGAAAGACGCCGCGTTTTATTCACAATAGAATCAATGCGCTCGCGCGGATTGTTGCGGCGGCGCACCTGGCAATATCGCGGAAACGGCTTTGTAATCGTTGGGCGGCACGAGGAGCGTCACATCGTCGATCGCGGCGTGCGCCTCGCGAAGCCACCAGTTCAAGATTTCGCGGGGCGGAAGTGTCGAAACGCGAAGGCCCGGCAGCTCGACGCCGACGTCGCGAAGGCCGAGCGGGGGGATCGCTTCGGCGATGGATCGCATAGCGCGAACGATACCTTCTGAGGCGAGGCGCGCGCGGGTGCCGAGGCCGACGAGGATGAGCGCTTCGGTTTCGCCGGTTGGCCGCGGGAGGATGAAGAGGAGGCGGTCGCCGGCGGTTCCCGTGAACTGCGGGCGCTGGAGGAGGCGCGACAGGCGACCGCAAAGGCGCCAATCGTAAATGCCGGCGGCGCCGCGCGGGGGGCGTTCATCTTCAAAGACGGGCGCGGCGACGACGCGGTGAGGGAGGCGATCGATGGTGCGGAGTTCGATCGGCGCGGCGTGGATCTTCACGCGGCGGTTGTACGCCGATGCGTAAGCGGGGGCAAGGGTGGACGCAGAAAAGAAAATCGATCCTACTCCAATCATATTTTTTCACGTCGTTGTCGTGCCCGTGCTCGTACGCGTCCTCGTTCTTCGTTCTCGTGTACGCGCACGAGCACGATTGACGTGCACGACGACGACGACGACGAGAAGACTACCCAGTTCGCGGGAGCGTGAATGAGAAGCGAGTTGTGGTCGGAGTTGGGGAGTCGACGGCGACCGAGCCGCCCAAACGATCGGCGGCGAGTTTCACGAACGGGAGCGAAAGGCCGCGTCCGGGGCGACCGCCGCGCGCTTTGGCCCAGGCGCGATAGTCGATGTCGAAAACGTGGGCGACGTGGTCTAGGGGCAGCATCGGGCCCGCGTCGGTGAACGCGATGGTGACGCTGCCTGCGTCGGATGACGCTTTGGCGCTGACCGTTGACCCAACCGGCGCGTTGCGGCAGGCGTTGTCGGCGAGGATCCAGATGACGCGTTCGACGAGGTCGCGGTCGGTTGTGACGGAGCAGGCGCTCTCGTCGCCAAAAAAATCGACGGACAATTTTTTCACGGAATCGTGGGCCACGCGGGCGCGTGCGATGTCGCGGGCGAGCGTTGCGACGTTGACGGTCGATCGGTGAAGGGCGGGGATGTCGGCGACTTGCTCAACGGCGGCGATGTCCGCGATGAGTCGGCGAAGAAACTGAGCTGCGACATCGACGTCGCGGAGACAATCGACGATTTCGCTGTTTGTCTCGAGGTCGGTGCTGGGCGAAATCGCGCGCAGGTATTCGAGTGTGCCCGTGATCGATGACAGTGGGCCGTTCAGGTCGTGCACGAGAAACTTCGCGAGGGCTTCGCGCTTCTTGAGGGATTCTTCGAGTGTCGACACGCGCGCGGCGAGTTGGTCAGTGTCCATTGGTTGCGGCCACTGTAGGCGAGATGGGCACGCCCCGCAAATCGGCGACGAGCAACTTTTTCGCGAACGCCACAGCGATGGCCGATACGATCGCCGAACCCGCGAAGGCGTAGAGGCCCGGCGCGGCGACCATGCGAAAGTGAAACCCCTCGGCTTTGAAGAAAACGATGATGAGCCCGACGATGAAGACGTCGGCCATCGACCACTTCGCGGTCAGTTCGAGGGCGCGCAAGAATTTTCGTTCGCGCGCGTCGCCAAGCCAGCCGCGACCAAAGACGATGACGCCGCAGACGATGATCTTGCCGGCCGGAAACGTGATCGAGAAGACGGCGATGGCGGTGCCGACGACGAACTCCTTGTCGCGGAAGAGCTGAACGATGATGTTGAGGAGGTGCTGATCGCCGACGGGGATTTTCGCGGCTTCGAGGATCCATTTGCGGATTTGGTCGTGAAGGCCGAGGACGTCGGGGATCCATTTCGGGAACTTGATTGCGAGGTCTGAGCGCATAAAGGGCAAGACGAACGCGACCACGAGCGCGGCGGCGGCGGCCAAAACGAGAAAAAAAGTGAGCGCGCGGCGCTTTGCGAAGGCGCGATCGACGGGGGGCGCGGCGGTTGTCACGGCTCACAACCGACCGCGATGGCGAGGGCCCGGCATAGGTCGCGCATTTTCGCGGGCGAGAGATGTCCGACGTACCGGCGGAGTCGCGCGCGGTCGATGGTTTGGACGAAGTCGAGGTTGATGGCGGACGGGTGTTTTAGGCCCTGTTCGGGGCCGATGAGCACCTCGCTCGGTGCACCGCGAATCGTGCTCGTGATGGGCGCGACCATCACGGTTTGAATCAGCTCGATGACGTCATCCCGAGTCAGCACGACGACGGGCCGCCGTTTGTCCGGCGCGCGAAAATCGTAGAGCCAGATGTCACCGCGATTTACTCCTTGGGCCATAGGCCTTCTTGCTCCCAGCCCGACAAGGCTGGGTCGCGACCCTTATCCCGGCCATAGGCGTGCCGGTATGCGGCCGCGATATCCCTCTTACGTTTCTGCTTGAGGTAGGTGAGCGCGGCGCGGCGCAACACAGCGGAACGTCCATCCCGCTTCACCTCCGCGTCCGCGTCAAGGCGCTCGAGGAGCGAATCGTCGATGGTCATCTGAATGGTCCTCATATGGATAATATATGTGGATAGAATATCCACGTCAATTTGGGCGCGCGTGACAGGCCGCAGTCCTCCTAATAAGAGGATGGGAGATGACGCGTGTTCTCATTGTGGGGGTTGGCGGGCTCGGGTGCCCGGTTGCGTGGGCGCTCGCGCGGTCGCCGGATGTCGCGGAGCTTGTTCTCGTCGACAGCGATCGCGTCGACGTGTCGAACCTGCACCGGCAAGTGTTGCACGGCATCGCGGACGTTGGGCGCCCAAAGGTTGAATCGGCTCGTGAGGCGCTGACACGAATCAACGGGGCGCTGCGCGTGTCGTGCGTCGCGGACCGCTTCGACCTTCATAACGCCGCGGCGCTGGTGGCCCGCGCTGACGTCGTCATCGATGGAAGCGACAGTTTTCGCACGAAATTTCTTGTCAACGACGCGTGCGTTCTCGCGAAGAAGCCGTTCGTCATCGCCGGCGTTCAACGCTTCGAAGGACAAGTGCTCGCGGTGCGACCTGGCGATTCGGCCTGCTACCGATGTCTCTTTGAACGTCCGCCCCCGCGGCGTGCAACGCTGACGTGCCAACAAGTCGGCGTCCTCGGCGCCGTCGCGGGATTCGTGGGTTTCGTCGAAGCCGCCGCCGCGCTTCACCTGATCGCGGACGAGTCGCCCGAGGGGCTCATCGCGATCGACGCGCTTAACGAAAACGTTCGGACGGTCCGAATTGCGCGAGACCGGAGTTGCGCGGTCTGCGGCGACACGCCTAAGATTCGCGACTTCGAGGAAGAAAACTACCGACCCCAGGAGGATGACGACGATGGCGATAACGGTTCATGTTCCGACCCCGCTTAGAACGTACACAAAAGGGCAGGGCGAAGTCGCCGTTGATGGCAAGACGGTCGCCGACGTGATCGACGCGCTCGAGCGAGCGTGCCCGGGGCTCAAAGAAAAAATCTGCGATGCGAATGGCAAGGTGCGGCGCTTCATCAACATTTACGCGAACGATGAGGACGTGCGGTTTTTAGACGGAACGGCGACGTCGCTGAAAGATGGCGACAAGGTGTCGATCGTTCCGGCGATTGCGGGTGGATGAGCGCTTGGAGCTGACGAGCGAGCGGGTCAAGCGGTACGCGCGGCAAATCGTTTTGCGTGAAGTGGGGCGCGGCGGGCAGGAGCAGCTCATGGCGGGCTGCGTCGCGATCGCCGGGAATAACGACGCGGCTGCCGTTGCGCGGACGTACCTCGCGGCGAGCGGCGTCGGAACGATTGTCGTGGCCGGGGCACCGAGGGACGTGCGTGAGGCTCTGGCGGCCGTGAACCCTGACGTTGCGGTTTTTGAGATCGACGCGATTCCGAGCGGCCCCGAGGTCGCCGTTGCGATCGATGCGAGTTTCGCCGCGGAGTGGGCGCGCACGGCTCTCGACAAATGCGTTCGCACGGGACCTTGGTTGCACCTGGGGGGCGCAGCGACGGGTGGCCACCTGCGGCTCGAGCGCGGCGAATTCGTGCGATGCGCGACGTGTTCGGCGGAGGCGTCACGGGGCGCGGGCTCACCGAGCCTGGCGATGGCGCTCGGCGCGGCGGCGGCGACGCTCGCAAGCAAGATTATTTTAGGTGTCGGCCACATCCCCTTCGGTCGTGTCTGTCAATTCGATCGATTTGGTATTCCGACCCGCGACGACAACGGGCCGGGCGCATGACGTTGCCGGCGACGCCGCTCCTTGATTTCGTGCGCGCGCGGGCCAACCAGGCGCCACGGGCGATCGACGAGCCCGCGGGGATTCTGCGTCTCGTCGGCAACACGCCGCTCGTTCGGATGCGGAACGTCGGGCGTGAATTCAAACACGTCGAGATCTACGCGAAGCTCGAATCGTTTAACCCGGGTGGCAGCGTCAAGGATCGCGCGGCGCTCTCGATGATTCGCGACGGCGAAGCGCGCGGCGCACTCACGAAGGACAAGGTCATCATCGATTCGTCGTCGGGGAACACGGGCGTTGCGTACTCGCTCATCGGCGCGGCGCTCGGTTACAAGGTCGCGCTCGTGATGCCTGAAAACGTGACGCAGGCGCGCAAGGACATCACGCGCGCATTTGGGACGGAACTTATTTTTAGCGATCCGCTCGAAGGTTCGGATGGCGCGATTCGGCTGGTGCGAAAAGTCGTTGCAGACGAGCCGGGCCGATTTTTTTACCCCGACCAATATGCGAACGCGGCGAATCCGCGCGCGCACGAGGTGGGGACGGCCGAGGAGATCATCGCGGATGTTGGGGCGCGCATCACGCATTTCGTCGCGGGGATTGGGACGTCGGGGACCATCATGGGAACGGGGCGCGGGCTCAAAAAGTTTCGGCGCGACATTCACGTCGTCGCCGCCGAGCCGGCCGAGCCGCTTCACGGCCTCGAGGGGCTGAAGCACATGGCGTCGTCGATCGTTCCGCCGATTTACAACGTCGGTGAGCTTGACGAAGTGCTTTCGATCGACACCGAACCCGCGTGGGACTTGGCTGAGCGGCTTCCTCATGCCGAGGGGATTTTCGTCGGGCATTCGGCGGGAGCGGGTCTTTTGGGCGCGCTCAAGATCGCGGAGCGGCTCGAATCGCGCGGCGAGAGCGGGGTCATCGTGACGCTGTTTCCGGATGGCGGCGATCGTTACTTCGCGAAGCTGCGCTGGGAAAGGAAGAGCGCGTGGTGAAGCTTGCGAAAGCCGCGTTCGACGCGATCACTGCCCATGCGGTTGCCGAGTACCCGTTTGAGGCGTGCGGTCTCCTCGTCGGCGTGGGCGATGCGATCGCCGAAGCGGTTCCGTGCATCAACCATCAGAATCGCTACCACGCGAAACTCCCCGACGAGTTTCCGCGTGATGCGGCAACCGCGTATTTTCTCGACTACCGCGACATCGAACGCGTCGCCGAGGAAGCGCGTGCGCGCGGTCAGGCGCTGCGCGGGATTTTTCACTCTCACGTCGACTGCGGCGCGTACTTCAGCGCGGAGGACCGCGTCGTAGCGCTGTCGGGTGGCGATGCGCCGACGTTCCCGGATTTTGTGCAAATCGTCGTTTCCGTCGAATCCCGCGTCGTGAAGGCGGCTCGCGCCTTTTGCTGGGATGCCGCTGTGCGCGATTTTGTCGAAGTCGAAATCAAAGAGGGCTAGCTTCGAATCGAATGGCGTGGTGCCACGCGTCGCCCGAGTTTTCGTCGCGCGAATGCGGCGAATGCCAGTGCCAGCGCGAGGAGCGGCAAGAAAAAGCTCGGCGCCGATTCCGCTAGCGGGAGCGCGCACGAGATTCCGCCGCGCGGAGGCGGAAGGAGTCCACCGCCGGTGCCCGTTGTTGCGGATGATCCAGCATCGCCCGAGGTCGCGGCGCTTGACGACGATGAACCGCCGCCGCCGCCCGCATCGTGATTCGCCGATGTTCCGCCGTCGGCATTCGCCACCGGTTCCCCGCCAGCGTCGACTGCGACCTCATCGCGCCGCGCCGACACGCTGATCGCGAGCGTCACCTGCGCGCGCCCCTCGTCGACCTCCGCGTTGCCGGCGCCGTCACGAGCGACGCTGTAAAACCGATACGTCTTGCCGGGCTCACCCTCGAAGACGCCCGACGTCTCCGCGACGTTCGATTTCCAAAGCCGAAACTCGCCGCCCTCTTCGGCGACGAAAACGCTGTAGCGATCGGCCCCCGAGGCGTCGTCGGTCGCAGCCCACGAGATGGACACTTTCGTCGTTGTCGCGGGTGCCGTGTCCGCGGGCGGGATGACCGAGCTCTTCGGCGGCGTCACGTCGATCGTGTTCAGCCACTCGTTCGTTTCGATGGCGCGGCTTTCGTCAAAAACGATCGACGCGCGGTTCTTGAGCTCGGTCGCGCTCGCAAGGCCGCGGCGCGGTCGTACCGTAAAGCTCACCGAGCCGTCGCCTTCCGGCGGCGTGCGATTCGCGTTCAGAAAACCGGCGAGCGCATCGGCTGTCGGCAACTTCGTTTTCGGGTCGATCGACGTGAAGCGCCATGTGACGCGCGCGGCGGTGGAATCGACGGCACCCGTGATGCGCACAATGAGATTTTTTCCGGGTCGTAGGTCGACGTCGGTCGAAAACGCGCGGCCACTGGCCGGCGTGAGCGTGCGTCCCGCGAAGGTGATGGCGCCGAGCCGCACCGAGTCGAGGTCGAAGCGCGCGGCGTCAAGTGGATCGCTAACCGCTACGGTTTGCGCGGGCCCCGACGCGCTGGCGACGTTTTCGAAGTAGATGGTGTACCGAAGGGCGTCGTCGTTTGAGATGTAGCGCTTGGCGCCGGCGCCTGGCGGCCCAACGATTTCGTTCGGGTCGATCGCGACGACCGCGCGGAGGCGCTTCCTTTTTTGTTCGCGTGGATCGGGGCACGTCCCCTTGAAGTTTTTCCCACCGGTCGCCGGCGTGAAAATGAAAAGCGGATTTCCCAGCGCGCGCAAAATGAGCTCTGACGTGAGGTTCCCGACTTCCTGCGCACGCGGTTGGTATTGGTTCGAGTTCGGGTGCTGCACCGCCTCGGCCATCTCGGGGTAGCCGCCGTAGACGTCGACGAAGTAGTGGCGCCCATTCGGCGAGCTCACCATCGTGATGGCGTGTTCGGTGCCGCCGACGAGGTTCGTTGGATCGAGCGACCAAATCTGCTGAACGCGCCAACTCGTTGGGATGACATCGCGAAGCCCCGTGACGAGCGCCTCCGACGAGGTGCCGCAGTTTCCGCCTTTCGGGATCTGGCTGTAGATCGAGAGCGAGGGCGCGAGCTCGGTCGACTTTCGAAGAACGTTCGTCAAGACTTCAAAGTCTTCGGCGTCGTAACGGCTGTTGAGATACCGCCATTGATACGGCGGCGGACCGACGGGCGACACAAAGTTGCCGCTGCTCGGTGGAAACTCAAGGATCGGGTTCGCTTCGGCTGTTCCAACGTTAAAGAGAAGTAATCCAAAGATATATTTTATAGAGATTATATTAAACTGCATATTATCCTCCCGGTTATGCGATGTTGTAAATTCTTTGGTGAGTGCGGCTCGGGCGTTACTCGCCGAGCCAGAGAACGCGGAGGTCGAAATCGCCGCCCGATCGTGCGTTAACCCAGACGCGGATGACGTCGTTTGAGCCCGGCGCAATGGAGCGAGCCGGAAGCGTGACGATGCGTTCGTCGCCAAAGACGCGCGAGAATCCAAGCTCTTCGAGCGACGTTTTCTTACCATCGAGTGTGACGAGCGGCGCCTCGATTCGCGCAACCGCATCCGCGGCGAGGCCGCGAAGAATCACGACGCCGTTTCCCGCGACGTCGCCGAGATTCGAGATCGCGATGTCAAACGCCTGATCGACGCCGACGCGCAGCGTTTCGCGTCCCACAAGGTCGAAGACGATGCGCGGGCGGCCGGGCTCAACGACGTAGAGTGCGACCGACACGTCGCTTTCGCCATATTTCACTTGCACGGCGTCGCGTCCATCGGGGAGGCGCGCGTTCATCGCGGCGAAGGTGCCGCTGAGGCTCTGGCTGCGGAGGCCGACGACCGACGCATCGCCAGTGGTCGTGCCGCCCTCGCGAGTCACGCGGAGAGCACCATCGATTTTGGCGGGACCTTGAACGACGAGGTCGCTGTTCACGACTTTTCCGTCGGCGTTTTTCACGGCGATGGTGAGCGTGCCGGTTGCACTTTGTTCGTACGTCGATCGAATCGTCAACGTTCCCGGTTTTCCGGGAAGGCCAGGCCGCACGACGCCCGCATTAACCAGCGCGGCGCCGATGATTCCCGTGCCGGCTACGGTTCCGCCTTCGACCACAAAGCGAGGACCCGTCGCGAGCGTCGCGTCGTCGAGCAGCGTGAAGCCGGCCGTCTGCGTGATGCCACCGCCCACCGCGAGCTGACCGCCGCGGAGATCGAGCGTGCCCGACTGCACGAGCGTCCAAGGGATCGATGCGCTCCCGGTCGCGGTTCCTGCGGCCTTGCGAAGCGTTCCGATGTTTTGGAAAGTCGGTCGCGTGCCGCCCGACCACCACGAGAACGTGGTTCCGTCGCGCACCTCGAAGAGCCCGCGGTTCACGACCGACGATTCGTCTCGTAGTGAAACGTCACCGCCGCCGGCGACCACAAAGGTGCCGTCGTTTTCGACCGATGCCGCAAGCACCTTCGTGTCGCGTCCCGTGACCAGAAGCGTCGCCCCGGCCGCAATCGCAAGCCGGCCCGCGAGCGTTCCACCCGAGAAAAGAATGCTCCCGGCGCCCGCAAACTGTCCGTCGCCCGACAGGCTGGCGGTTGCCGCGTTTTCGAATGTGCCTTGTACGACAACGGTTCCGTCGAGTTCGATGGTGGCATTGTTCACGACGCGTCCCGCGCCGAGAATTGCCGCGCCTCCCATCTTGTGTTGAAACCGCTTGAAGACGACCTTGCCGGTTGCAACCTCAAGCGTGCCGCGGTTTTCGAGGACAAAGTCGAACGCCGTTTCGGCGCCGCCCGTTTTCTTGATGGTGCCGCGATTGACGAAGCGGGCTGGGCTGTTCTGAACGGCCGACAAGAAAATGGTGTCATCGCCGATTTCGAAAGTGCCATCGTTTTCAATGCGCGCCTCGGCCGCGCCGTCGAGTTGCCCGCCGCCCGCGAGCACCACCGTCCCGGCGTTTCGAAGCGTGCCGTTTAGCCACTTCTCGCCCGATCCCGCGATCGCGAGTCGCCCGCCCACGCCGACTCCGACGTCGCCCGTGAAATTGCCGCTCGACCAAACGACGCGCCCACCGCCTTCGATCGACGACCCAGCCGCACCGCGCATTTCAGCCGTCGCCGAGACTTCCAGCGTTCCTTGAACGTTGACCGTTCCGTCGAGCGTCGCGACGCCCCGCTTTTGCACCGCGCGCCCCGCGCCCATCACGCCGCCGCCGCCCCACGCTGCCCCGCGCTCAAAGACGATGTCGCCCGTCTGAACGTCGAGCGTGCCGCGGTTTTCGAAAGCGAAGTCGATCGTCGTCGTCGCGCCGCCTGTTTTTCGCAACGTACCGGTATTCGAGAAAACGGGTGGCGCTCCCTCGGTGAAAAAACTGAGTGACGTGTCGTCGAGAAGCTCGAAGACGCCGCGGTTGTCGATCGCCGCGCCCGCGACGCCCTGAAACACAACGCCGCCACACGCAAGCGTGACCGTTCCGTGGTTTTCGATTCGCCCGCGCAAACGCTTCGCCCAGTGCTCGCTGATTGCGAGGGTCGCGCCGGCCGCTACGACGAGCGTTCCCCAGACCTCGCCGCCCGTGTGCGAGCCTCTGCGCCGCACCGTGAGCACGCCCTTCGCGTCGAGTGTTGTGCTGCCGTCGATCGTGATGGTGCCAATCGTCGTTGCCTTTGAGACCGTAACCCTCGCGTGCTTAATCGTCGCCTCGTCGTCCGACCCCGGAACGCCCGCCGGCTCCCAATTCGCCGCGTCAGCCCAGTCGCCGCTCGCATCCCGCTTGAACGTGTAGCTGGCCGCGCTCGCCGCGCCGCCCATAAAGATGACACATAAGGATACAGTTATCGGAACGCGGCTGTTCGCCGCCCTTGAAGTCGCAGTCATTTTCTCCCTCCGTATATAAACGTGGGCCGATGGGCACCCACGATTCTCCCAACTGGTGAGTGCGTTATGCCGAGGGCGGAATTATTTGACGCGAAATCTTGCGCCGCCGCCTTCTGCGGGGCTCACCTGAACTGCGCGCGATAGGCGCCGATAACGAGCTCGGCTGCGGCTTCGAGCGAAAGGGTCCCGGTGTTGATCACGACGTCGTAACTCGACGCGTCGCCAACCTCCTCGCCGAAATTTCGCCGTACAAACGCCGCGCGTTCGGCGTCAACGCGTGTGATTTCGGCGCGGGCTGTTGCGTCACCGAGTCCCTGAGCGGCCGCGAGTCGGCGAACACGATCCTCGAGGGGGCACACCGTTCGCACACGAAACGACGCGCTCGGCCCAAGGATGAGGTTGGCGCCACGTCCAATAATCACGGCGGACCCGTGCGCGGCGATTGTTTGAACCAGGCGAAAAAGATGCCGCACGAATTCGCCCTCCGAGAACCGATCGCGCCCCGTTGCACCCTCAACGAGATCGTCGATGTACCCGCGCTTACGTTCGTCGAGCGACGCCAAGATGGCCTCGCGCGCACCGCTCTCCTTCGCGATCGCTTGCAGAATTTCTTGATCCCAAAAGCCAAACGCGAGCCGTTCCGACACAATCCGGCCCAGCGCAGCACCCAGGGCGCCGTATTCCCTGGAAATCGTTATGGGACGTGGGACCCGCGCGGTCGCGCCTTGCTCGGCGCGCTTTCGTTCAGCTTGGCCCCACGTTTGAACTTGGTTTTCGACGATGCGAGCGACGTTTCGAAGGGGTGACATTGGACACCTCCTCAACTATGAAAACGCCGTTTTGCGGATTTCGTCAAGAACGACCGAACAAACCTTGGGGACGCTTCGCGCAAGCAAACGCGTGCGTTACTCGGCCGCGAGACCCGGCGCGGGAAAGCGCGCGCAAAACTCACGAACTTCGCCCGCGATGCGGCGTTCGGTCGTGTCGTCGCCGAGTTTCTTGATGACTTCGCCCATCCAGCGCGTGATTTGGCGCATTTCCGGTTCGCGCATGCCGCGGCTGGTCGCTGCGGGTGTGCCAAGCCGAATGCCCGACGGGTCGAACGGCTTTCGCGGGTCGAATGGCACCGCGTTGTAGTTGAGGACGAGCCCCGCGCGTTCGAGCGCTTGCGCCGCGGGTTTGCCGGCGACGCCCTTGTTGGTGAGGTCGATGAGGATGAGGTGGTTGTCAGTGCCTCCGGTGACGAGGCTGAACCCGAGCGCCAAAAGCTCTTCGGCGAGCACCTTTGCGTTTCGAACGATTTGCGCCGCGTAGTTGCGAAACGCCGGAGTTGCCGCTTCGCCAAGCGCCACCGCGATCGCCGCCGTCGTGTGATCGTGCGGCCCGCCTTGGAGCCCCGGGAAAACCGCCTTGTCGATCGCCGCTGCGTGCTCTTTCTTGCACAAAATCATTCCACCGCGTGGCCCGCGGAGCGTTTTGTGCGTCGTCGTCGTCACGACATCCGCGTGCGCAACGGGGCTCGGGTGGACGCCCGCCGCGACGAGCCCGGCGATGTGCGCGATGTCGGCACAAAGAAGCGCCCCGACTTCACGCGCGATGGCGCCCATCGTTTCAAACTCGATGACGCGCGGATACGCCGTCGCGCCGCACCAGATGAGCCGCGGCCGCGCTTCAAGTGCCAGTCGCCGGACGTCGTCGTAGTCGATGCGCCCCGTTTCCTTCGAGAGCGCGTAGCGAACCGGCTTCCAGTACGTTCCCGTGATGCTGACGCCCCAGCCGTGCGTTAAATGCCCGCCGTGCGGGAGCGCGAGCCCCATCGTCGTGTCGCCCGGCTTCGCGAGCGCGAAATGCACCGCGAGATTCGCCGGTGACCCCGAGTACGGCTGCACATTTGCGTGGTCGGCACCAAAGAGTGCGGTCGCGCGCGTGCGTGCGATCTCCTCCAGGCGGTCGGTGAACTCCTGCCCTTGGTAGTACCGCTTTCCCGGATACCCCTCGCTGTAGTTATTCGTTAAGACCGTCCCCGACGCATCGAGCACCGCGGCTGACACGTAGTTCTCGCTCGGGATGAGGCGAATCGTCTCGCGCTGGCGCTTCTCCTCGAGGCGCACGAGCGCGAACACGTCGGGATCTGCTTTCTGTAACGCTTCGAGCTTGGCCATGCGTGACTCCTTCCGTTCAACGAACCGATCGTCGGTTGCTTATACCGCGGCGCACCGCGCGTGGGAACGGGCTGCGCGAGTCCGGCGATTCAAAAGATCGTCAACCACAGGTCCCGGGATTGGCGCAGCGGAGCGTCACCCCGACGTCGATTTGCGTCGAAGCGTCAAACCGCGTCGCGACGGTTTCGGTCGCGGTGATCTGCGTGTTGCCCGCGTCAAACCCAGCGACCCGGAGCGTGACGGCGCGCGTTTTCGCACGCTCGTTGGGGGCGAGCTGGAGGAAAAGGTTCATGGTGCTTTCGCCCGCGCTCTGCTTGTAAGGGAACGCTTGCACCGCGAGCTCAACGCCGAGCGAGCCGTTTCGCCATGCGGCAATGACGCGGACGCCATCTTGGATTGTGTCGATTTGGCCGAGGCTGCCGGACAGCGGCGTTGCGTCGCCCGTCGTGAACAGCAAGACAACGGACGCGAGAGCCGCGGGGCTTACGTCCGTAACCCCGATGCTGATTTTCAAGACGCCCGATTGGCCGCCGCAACCGGCCAGGCAAATCACGGGAATCAGCCATCGCAAGCGCGCCATCAAAACCCCTCTGGCAGTGCGATCGGCGTCGCAGCTTTCGGCGAGAGGACGAGGACGAGAATCGTCGTCAGCGCGGCGACGCCACCGCCCGTCGCAGTCCAGAACCACCAAGTCTTGTAAAACGGTTTCGGCGGGGATGCGGGTGCGGGGATTTGACGCAAAGGCGCAGAGACGTCAAGGGAAGAGGTTTCTTTCTTTGCGTCTTTGTGACTTTGCGCCTTGGCGTCGAAATCCCGAGCGGGGGCGGAAACGCGAGCGGGCGCCGGCAGCACCTCGGGCTCAATCGTGCGCGTGACGCGGGGCGCGAGAAAAATCTCTTCGTTATCGCGCGTCCAGTGCTCGCGCAGGCCCTTGATGTCCGCCGCGACCTTTTCCGCGATGGCCCCGGTCTGACCCATCGCGAGTTCGATCTCCTTCGCCCGTTGTCCCAGCGACCGCAGTTGAAATAGCAGATCCTCGCGTTCAAACGGCTCAAGGATGACGTTGCATTCACGACCGATGAGAAGCAGATGATCGATCCAGTTTTTAACGGCGCGGAGTTCTTCCGCCGGGATCGATGAACGTCGCGCTTCATTCGCCGCAACCTCCGCCGAAACCGCGTCGAGCCGAGCGCGCTCAAGGTTCTTCTCGCGCGTCGACAGATGCGGGTCCTGGTTCAAGAGGATGCGCAAGTTCGGGATTGTCCCTCGCACGAGCGACGCGTTTCCCGCTTCGACGAGGCTTCGCAGTTCAGCGCTCGCTCGTCGAAACGCCGTGTCGGGCTTCGGGTACCGACGGTATCGCGAAATATTCAGGACGAGGTGCGGCGTCGCGGTGTACTCCTCATCGGTCTTCGCGTGAACGAGGCGCCCATCTTGAAGCTTAAGCTGGGCCTGGAATTCCGACGCTTTTTTCGGCAACTCGGCCCGCGACGCTTCGCCCGTCGGCGGCAACGCGAGGAGAACGAAACGCCCGGCGCCAAAGAGAAGTTCGGATTTGTCGCGGTAGATTCGATCGCCGCCGCGAAACGTGAAGGTGTAGCGCCATCGCCGTTCGGCGCGGCGAAGGGGCGAGAACGTCGATGCAAACAGGGTCGTTCCAATAAACGATCGCTCGACGGCGCGAACGGGGTCGAGGCGCTTTAAGAAATCGGCGGCGCCCTCAAGCTGGGCCGCGAGGTCTTTGGTTTCGCGCGGGACGACCGTTTGGATGTGGACCGTGACGACGACGTCGTCGCCCTTATAGAGGAAGGGTTCGATCGCGCCGAGCGATTGGTAACGGACGAGCCCTTTGTCGTGGCCTTCCTTGCTGAGGTCGAAAACGGTTTTGAGGGTTCGGCCCGGGACGACGCCGGAGACTTCGAGGCCGACGATGAGGGGCTGGCCGCGAAAGCCGCCGACGTCGCGAAAGAAAAACGATTCAAGGTCGATGCGCGCGTAATGGAGCTCGGCGGCGATGAAGGAGGCGGACGCCTCGGCGGGGTCGACCGCGGAGGGCGCGAGGCGATTGTTTTTTACGCGATACGAGACGAACGTCGTCCAATCGAGGGTGCCGCCGCACCCTGCGAAGAGCGGTACGACGAGGCCGGCGAGTGCGAGGCGCGAACGAGACATTCGGGGGAATATATGTGCCCGCGGCGACTGCCTGCAAGGCGGTCTTATGATCGCATGGACCGCGTTCGGTCAGTCGATTTCGGGGACGATGATGCCGTAGGTCTTGAGGCCTGCGCGAACGGCGCTGTTCGTATGCGTTCTCTCGCGCGCCTTCAAATCCTCTTCGTAATGCCGAATCGCGCCGAACAGCTCCGACAGCGCTCCAGTCGGCTCACCCGTTGGCGGGTCGCCTGGGTTGTTGAGGTCGATGTGCGCGTTGACGAACGAGCCGCCGCGAAAGTGAAGCTGCACCCCGCGGAAGCGACTCCGCATCCCCCACGGGTTTCCCTTCGACGCAAACCACCAATCGCCGTACTCTTTTTTCTTGAGAAACGTGCGAAGCGCGCTTTGCGACATGTGCGGCTCGAACAACATCGAGACGCCGTTGCCCGCCCATTTGACCATTTTTACGACGCCCCAAAGCCCCTCTTTCGCCATTTTCGCGTAAACGAGAATGAGGCTGTTTCGGTCGGCGCGCGTGAGAACGTTGTTGAAGTAGTAAATATGAAACATCGCGTCCTTAGGCGGCGCTCCGGGTTTTGGCTTGCCGTCGACTGTCCACCACTTTTCGAACCATTTGGTGTAGGCGGCGTTGTGCCAGGCGTAGTGGCGAAGGTTATTGAGCGTCGGTCGAAGGTCGAACTGATAGTTGGGCGGAAGTTGGTCCCACGGGTTCTTCGCGGCGCTCTCGGCCTGCGCTGGGTATGCGGTCGCTGCTGCCGCGACAAATGAAACAAGGAAACTCGCTTTGCGACGTTTGTGTCGAGTCATCATGTTCGTTTGACGACGAAGGTCCATGAATTATTCAAAACGAGCGAGCCTCAAAACCGGGGACTTTTTTTTGTGAATAATCGACCCGAAGCGTCGTCTAATGTTAGACGGGGGGCTGAACGTCTACGGAAAGGCTCGGAGAATCGATATGCGAGTAACTGTACGGTTTTCTTTATTTTTTCCCTTTGTGGCAGCTGGAACCCTGGTCGTCTCCGTATCGGAAAAGGCACGCGCCACGTCGCTCGATGCGCTCAAACCCTACTGTAAGGATGCGACCAACGACAATCAGTTGATCCAGTGCGGGACGGCTAACATTCGGTCGCAGTGTCAGCGCCTCATCGGTGAAATAGGTCGCCACGAAGGCGCGACCTCGGCCGCGACGCAGAACCTCGGAAAGGCGTTTTTCCACGCGGACAAATGCGTCAAGAGGTCCGACGTTTATACCGGTAATTATTCGTGGCTGGAGGCCCTCACGAACCTTGGAATGGCTCAGGCGGCTTTTTCGAGTGCGAAGTCCGCCGGCATCAAACCCCGCGTTGCGCGTCACGATGAAGGGGTCGAAGACTGGGCCGATGACACCGTACCGCTCCACAAAGACCCCGCACAGCAGCTCAAGGCGATGAAGGTGTTTTGCGATTCGCTTCGCGCGAAGCTCGCGGGGGTCGTGAAACATGCGAAGTATGCGGGTCTCATCCCCGAACACCGAGCCCTCGTCGACCAGGCGCGCGCGACGGCGTCCAAGCGGTTGGACCAATGCGACAACGCGATCAAGCAAAAGTGGGCCGACGCGGTTGGGATGGCGAACGAGGCCGCGGCGGCCGTTGCAACCGCGTATCGCGCGCTCATTTCGAAAGAGCGAAAGGACCACCAGGCGGCGGTCGACGACGCCGAGCAGAGGAAAAAGCCGATCGACGACAACGTGAAGCGGCTGCGAAGCGCGCTGCAGGCGGTCTTTGAACAGATAAACGCGCTTCGTGCCGAAGCCGCGCGATGCGAGCTCGGCGGAAACCAGGCGCAGCTCAACGAAAAAGAAACTTGCCAATTTGAAGAGGCGCGAAGCAACGATCCCGAGTTGCGCGTGCAGCGTGCCATGCGCGAACAGGCGTGCATCGCCAACGAAATCCCAATCGCAAATCGAACGCTCGTCGATGAGCGCGCGAGCTACAACGATGCCGCGTTAACGAAGAAAATCGTTTGCAAAGGGCTCGTGTCGGCCGTCATCGACAAGGCCTGCGCGGCATTCCCGCTCGGGTGTGAAATCGTTCGAGACGGACAGGCCTGTTACAACGCCGCAAAGGCCGCCGGTTCAGACGCCGTGAAGGTGTTCGCACGCGTCTCGCGGTTCGTCGCGATCCCACTTTCGCTTTCGCTCGACGGGTTGAAACGCCTCTTTGAGGACGCGACCCGGGCGTACGAGGAGATCAAGACGGCCGCGTCGGAGTGCTGGCAATATTTTAAGCAGAGCGTCGCGAAAGTTGGCGACCGAATCGCAGAGTGGTTTTGTAAGCCCGGAAGCCTCGGTGGGGTTGTTTGCGATCGCATTCGCGCAGGCAAGGCGTGCTTCACGAAGGTTAAGGCTGGCTTAAAAAAAATACCCGCCGCAGCAGCCGCCCGAATCTGGCGGCTTTCACCTCTTGAGTACGTCGACCCGTTTTCGGTCGGCGAGGCCCTTTATGATTCGTTTAAGAGCCCTGAGTTGGCCGACGCCCTTGGCGAGTGCGAAAAGTGGGCGAAAGAGACCGTAAAATCAGTCGCGGTTCATTACTGCGAAAAGAACGAGTCGTGTCGCGCGCTTCTTCAAGCGCTCGCGACCGAGGGGATCACGCCGGAGAATTGGCGATCCCGCGCGGTCGACATCGCGCGAATCGCGATGCGGATGGCGTTCCAAAAGAAGGGGAGCGTTACGGCGACGCTCAGCGCGGGGTTTGCGGTCACGAAGATTTACAAGTTTTTGGGTCTCAAGGGCGAAGGGTCGCTCGCGGTCACCGTCACTCACGCAGGCGGCGACAGCTACAACGTGAAATTCGCGGCGGGCGGCGCCGGTGCCGTGACCGCAAGCATCGGAGACGAAAAAGACAGGGGGCAAGGCGGAATTGCGCTTGGGTTGTCGGGCGAAGGGAGCCGAACGTTCAAGATCAACGCGGCCGACCGCGGGGACTGGCGCCTCCTCCTCATGCTCGGGACCGACGCTGGACTTCAGGCCGCGGCGCGCTCGCTGCTCGGTCCGCTTGCAGAGATTAAGTTGATGCGAGATGTCGTCGCGTCGGTCGAAAAACATCTCTTTGGTTCGGCGGTTGATGCCGAGGCGATCATTGCAAAGCTCGGCCGCGAGAGCGGATGCAAGGTGTGCGGATTTGTAGAGGGTGAGATCAAGGGCAAGCTGGAGTCCGCGGGGATTTCGCTGGGCGGTGGGGCCAAGGCTCAACTCTGCATGAGCGGCGTTTACCGGCGCGACGACAAGGGTGAGACAGAGGTGGAGTTCACCGTGTCTACGGGTGTTGAGGTGGGTGGTGCAATCGGGCTCACCGAGAAAATGGAAAAACAGATGACGGAGGGGATCGACTCCGTCGCGAAGCGGGCGCTCGGGTCTGCAAGCGGAGCGGTTGCGAAAATCGGCGCGTGGTTCGCGAAACATGCGGCCAATGCGAAGCTCGATCTGCTTAACGTTAAGGCGAGTCTTGGCGGGTCGTTCGGCAAGACGATCAAAGGCCTTAAGGTGCCGAAGGGGCAGCTCGCGGATTGCGTCAAGCTTGCGACCGATTTTCTGAAAAACTGGGCGAAGCCGGTTGGGGTGCCCTCGCAGAGCTGGTCGGTGGGACTCACGATCGGTAAGAAAAGTTCGCTTGGGGTGTCGATTTCGATGAGCGCTGGCGAAATGACAAAGCCAAAATCTGCGGTGGATCTGGCGCTCTTGCAGTTCGGCCCGCTGGGGACGTTTGCGATCTTTCTGAAGAACGGAGATCCCGGAAGCGTCGTCACCTGGACGGTTACCGTGACAAAAGGAAAGTTGTTTGGGAAGGAGTTCGGCCAGGGTGGAGGTAAGGTGGCGATCGGCGCGAGTGTTGCCCGATCGTATGTGCAGGGGTCGGGGAGTTGGTCGCTGGGCGAGCTGAAGAGTGGATCGCTCGGCGGTGCGTTGGCGCTCATCGCGGATGTCGTCGATGGAAAGTGTGCGCCGAAAGACGATGGGACGGGCGCGTGCGATCGGGCGGGGGCGGCAGCGACTCGGGCGCCGGCGACAGAGAAGGGGCGAGAGGGGGACGGTGGTGCCGTGGAGGGTGACAAGACGGCACCCGGTGCTGCGACGACCAACGGCCGCAAGACGCAAGCGACGCCGAAGCCGAAAGCCGCGCCCAGACTCAACGTGGGCCCCGCACCCAAATCGGCGGCAACGGGGGGCACGGCCTCGGCGAGTGCCGACGCAAAGAAGATCGTGCGCGAGATCGTGTTTGCGGCGGACTATGTGAAGGCGGTCGGGACGTTCCAGCTCAAGGCGGCCGATCTCAAGGTGTTAAAGGATGCGGCGGCGGCGTGCGGTGAGCGGTCGCAGGTGGCCGTGGAAGAGGCGGTCGCGAAGTTACAGTGTTACATCGACGCGATCGACGTGGCCCGCGTCGCCGCCGAGACGCATCGGTTCAACTCGAGCGTTATCAAGGGGGTCTTGAAGCGCCTTCGGGCTGTCCTTGGAAGCAATTAGGAGGGGCACGATGAATCGCCTATTTTTTTTGGTTACGGTTTCGAGTTTCGCAGCCCCGGCCGGTGCACAAGTGACGCGCCAGAAGATTCTGGACACGGCCATCGCTGAAATTGGGGCGGTGAAGGATACCGCTGGCGTCGACGGTTTCAAGATTGGTTGGGCTCGCCTCGCCGAATTCTATAAGGTTGCGTTCGAACACAAGAAGCTCCCAGCATCCGATCTCGCATCGATACAAAAGGTTGGGGAACGCGTGAAGGGTGCCGCAAGTTGGTGCGGAATTTTTGCGACGTGGGCGACGAAAGCGGCAGGTGTAACCGGCGTGAAATGGGGAGTTACCCAGAGCGGGTGGGGTCCCGTTGGGTTCGGAAAATCGCGCACCGACTTCGCGAATCTTCAGCCCGGCGATATCGTGGTTTTCAAGGGGAATGCCGTTCACCATGCGTTGGTCGAATCGCTGACCGCCGACTCCATTTCGACCATCGACGGCAATGTCGATAAGCAGGAGATCAAGCGAAAAACACGGAAACGAAGTTCACTCTGGTATTACTATCGGCAGCCTCTTGAAACAGGTTCAAGGGAAAGCGATTCGGCGGCTTTACCGGGACTTGCCGCGGGAAACGCCTTTGTTAATGGGAACCAGGTGAGATTTCGTGCAGGCGCATCGAAGCGTGCAACCACGCTCGCGCTACTGGATAAATGTACAGCGGTCACCATCATCGCCGAGAACGTTTCGGGGGACGGCCTCACCTGGACCAAGGTCGATCGTCGCGGGCAGACGGGTTTCGTCGCGAGTCAGTTCATTTCGAAGGGCAACGTCTCGGCCTGCTCGAAGTGACAATGTTTCTGATTCGTTGACTCTTCTCTTTTCTCGCGGATCGACTTCGGGTAAAACTCCCGCTCGGTTGCGTCGTCACGACGCCTTTGTGTTGGGTGAAACGATGAAACGAGGTTTTTTGATGGCTCTTGTAAGCACCGTGGGCGCGGGGTCGTCGGCCGTTGCCGCGCCAAGCGCCTATTTTCCATACCCTGTGCGCGTCGAGCGGCTCGAAAACGGGTTTACCGTGGCGCTCGTGCCGTTCCCGTCCAAGGGGCTCGTTGCGTACTACACGCTTGTGCGGGTCGGGTCGCGGAACGAAGTCGAGGTGGGGCACACGGGGTTTGCGCATTTGTTCGAGCACATGATGTTTCGCGGCACGAAGAAGGTGTCGGCCGACAAGCGCGACGAGCTGACGAAGACGCGCGGCATCGATGACACCGCGTGGACGTACATCGACCACACGGTTTACACGCTGCAAGGGCCGTCGGCGTCGCTTCCAACCATGATCGAGATCGAGGCCGACCGGTTTCAAAACCTTTGGTACGCGAAAGACATTTTCCAAACCGAAACGAAGGCGGTGCTTGGCGAGTACAACAAGAATTTTTCAAACCCCGCGAACAAAATGGACGAAGTGTTGTCGGAGACGATTTTCAAGCGGCACACGTACAAGCACACGACGATGGGGTACCTCGACGACATCAAACGGATGCCCGAGATGTATGAGTACGGACAAGGTTTTTTTAAGCGGTTTTATCGGCCGGATGCGTGCACCTTGTTTGTGGTGGGTGATTTCGACGCTGAGAAGACGCTTGCGCTCATTAAGTTGGCGTACGGCGGTTGGGGCGATAAGGTCGAGCGGCCGAAAGTCGTGGCGGAGGCCGAGCAAGACGGGGAGCGCGTCAAGCACGTCGACTGGGACAAGGAGACGAAGCCGCGCATGTTCGTCGCGTTTCGATCGGCGGCGATGAACGGCGACTTTAAGGACGCGGCGATTCAGAATCTGCTCTTCCCGCTCCTCTTTGGGCCGGCGACGCCACTCTATAAGGACTTGGTGCTCGACCGGCAGCTCGTCGAGTCGATCGAGAGTTGGTACATCGACACGATCGACCCGCGGTTTTTTCCGGTGCTTTTTACGCTGAAAGACGCGTCGAAGTTCGACGAAGTGAAGCGCACGGTGTTCGCGGCGATTGAGCGCGCGGCGACGGGTGACGGCGTGTCGCCGAAGTTTTTCGCAGATGTGCAGTCGAACGCGCGGTATGGGCTCCTCATGGGTCTCACGTCGCCGGCGAAAGTCGCGGAGAAGCTCGTTTGGGCGGCGACGCCAACGGGTGACCCGGCTGCGCTCGGACCGCTTTACGAACGCATCGCGGGGCTTACGCTTGCCGACGTTAAGGCGTACCTCGCGAAGCACTGGGTGGCAAGGAACCGCACGGTTGTAACCCTGTCGACGAAGGCAAAGAAATGACTCATCTCCTCCGATCTCTCTCACTTTGTGTCTCCGTGGTTACTCCTATCCTTCTTCTTCTCTCATCCTGCGCTTCAGCGCCTGGGGGTAAGTTCATGAAAAACGGCATTGAAACCGTCGAGCTGCGAAACGAAAACCCCATCGTGTCGTTTCGTTTGCTCTTTCGCGTTGGCTCGATCCACGACGGCGCAAAGCCTGGCATCACGGCGCTTACGGCGGCGCTCATGGCGCGCGGAGGCACGGCGTCGCTGACGGCCGCAGAGCTGAACCAAAAACTTTTCCCGATGGCGGCCGAGATCGACGTCCAGGTCGATAAGGAGCTGACCGTCTTTACAGGGCGCGTTCATCGCGATCATTTGGCGACGTACCTCCCGATGTTCATGGACGTGCTTCTCGCGCCGCGCTTCGACCCTAAGGAGTTCGAGCGAATGCGCGCAGATGCGGTCGCCGACATCGAAAAGCGGCTTCGCACAAGCGACGACGAGAATCTTGGCAAGGCGGCGCTCGAGTGGATGATGCACCTTGACAACTGGGGGGCGTTCGTTGGTGGCACAGTGCGGGGGCTCAAGGCGATGACGCTCGACGACGCGAAGAAACATGCGCGAACGTTTTTCACGCGCGATCATTTGACGGCGGGGTTTGCGGGAGGCGCAACAGACACCATTATCGACGACGTGACGAAGCGGCTCGCGACGCTTCCGGTGTGCGACGCGCGCGTGAAAGGGACAGTGGGAAAGCCGCAACCGCGCGTGCTCATTATCGAAAACGGCGCGTCGTCAACGGCGGTTTCTATCGGGCACCCGATCGCCCTCGCGCGCAATTTTGCCGATTTCATCCCCCTGCGCGTTGGGATGTCGGCCTTCGGCGAGCATCGGCAGTCGGGGGGACGCTTGTTTGAGCGTCTCCGCGAAAAGCGTGGGCTCAACTACGGCGATTACGCGTACGCCGAAGCGTTCGTCCAAGAGCCCGACACGACGCACCCGCTCGTCAACATCGCTCGATCGCGCCAAGATTTTTCGATCTGGATTCGGCCGGTGGCGCACGAGCATGCGATGTTTGCGCTGCGTGCCGCGCTCTATGAACTCGACAAGCTGCTTCGCGAGGGGCTCACGGACGACGAGGTCAAGCGCGCGGGCGGTTTTCTCGATGGTTTTTCGCGACAGTGGGAGGCCGCCGATTTGCGGCGGCTCGGCTATGCGCTCGACGATGTCTTCTATGGGACGAAGGGGTATCTCGGTGAGCTGCGTGCGCAAATACCGTCGCTCACGGCCGAGAAGGTCAACGCGGCCATTCGACGCCACGTGCGGTTTGGCGACTTGCAGATTGCGATTGTCACGAAGGATGGAAAAAAACTGCGCGACGCGATCCTCTTGGGCGCGCCAACCCCGATCACTTACCCCACGCCAAAATCAAAAGATGTGGTTGCGGAAGACCCGAAGATTGCGGCGTTCCCCCTCCGCTTCAAGCCGGAAGAGGTCGTCGTCGTTCCGGTGAGCCAGCTCTTCGAGAACTAACGTTCGCTCCGATTTGATTTTCGCCACCGCGACCCTTCACAATAGTCGACGTCACGAGTCGATTTGTGGGCGCTTAATCAAAGGGGGCGGCATGCGACAACAGTTGGGGCGACAGACGGCGATCTTGGTCCCGGCGTTACTTGTGGCTCTCGCCTGTTCAGGGACCACGACAGTTGGTGGAGCGAGTGGCACCGACGCGGGTTCCGATGCCGGAGCGGGGTCGGAAACGGACGCGGGTGCCGATGCGGGTGCGGGAGCGGATGCGGGCGCGGATGCGGGAGCTGACGCGGGAGCGGATGCGGGCGCGGATGCGGGAGCTGACGCGGGGGCGGATGCGGGCGCGGGCGTCGATGCGGGCGCCCCTCCCCTCGACGGAGGACTGCCGGGCGTCGTCGATGGTGGGTTTGCCGCGTGCGTCTGGTCCCAGCCCGTTGTCCTTTCTACCGCCCTCGGTGCGTCGACGGAGCAGGCTGTCGCCGTCGACCCGTTCGGAAATGCGATGGCGGTCCGCCGCCCGAACGCGACGTTTCAGGGCGTGTGGATGAACCGGTATTCCTTTGACACGGATCGTTGGGACGACGCGGGAATGATCAGCGACGCGGGCGAGAACGGTGTGAACCCCACCGTGGCGTTTGATCTCCAGGGGAATGCCTTGGTGATATGGGAAGAAACCGCATCGAACGAAGGGCATGCGCGTCAGTTTATTTCGTCCGCTTCGGCGTGGGGTCCCGTCACGCGGTTTAATCCGAGCCCGTCACCCTCGAAACCGATTGGCGCATTCGATCTCGCGGTGCTGGTCCAAGGTGACCCAGTTGCCCTTTGGGAGGAGGCATTTTCGGGCGTGAACAGCGTCTGGGCAAATCGATTCCGCGCTGACGCGGGGATTTGGGATGACGCCGGCGTGATTTCACAGGATGCGGGATCCGCATTTTTCCCGCGCGTGACGCGGCTGGCGAACGGCGACCTCGTGGCGATCTGGATGCAGGTGGAGGGCGCGCGATGTAATGCGTGGTCGAACCGGTTTGATACCGTCACCGGACTTTGGAACGACGCTGGCCTTATCGAAAACGACAGTACGGCCACATCGGGCTCATGCGTCGGGTCGATCGGGCTTTCGGCCGATGCGCTCGGAAATGCGTTCGCGGTATTTCCGCTCGAATCGGGAACCCGTTTTGACTTCTGGGCAAACCGATACCGTGGCTCGACGGGGCTTTGGGAGACGGCCGCGGCGATCGAGACAGACGACTTGATTGCCAGCTTTCCTCAAGTGGGCGCAGCAGCGGTCGAGGCCGACCTTTTCGGAAACGCATTCGCCGTTTGGCAGCAGAAGACGGATGCAGGAACAACGGTCAAGAACAGTATCTTCGTCAACCTGTACGACTTCGGTGCTGGACGGTGGGGTGACGCGGGGCTGTTGGAATCCGACGACGGGTTCGACGCGGTCGGGCCGCAAGTTGTGACGGATCAAGCCGGGAACGCGATCGTGCTGTGGTCGCAGAAGGCCACGGGCGGAACTCAAACCAAGATCTTTGAGCGGCGTTTCATTCGATCGCTCGGGTCCTGGACATCGGCCGCAGTCGTAGACTCGGACGCGGGAAACTCGACTGTCCCACGGCTTGCGCGACACCCTTCGGGACTCGCGGTTGCGGTCTGGCAGCAACTTGTAAGTGGACAGTTTCACGCGGTCGCGGCGGTCTGCCGTTAGCGCACAGTTCCCTTCACGACGCCCCCACAATTTGATTTCTCGGTCGTCGTCCCTTCACAATAAACAGCATGGTGGCAATCCGCTTTTCGATTGCATTCGTCGGTCTTGGATTGGCGTGCACGACCCTTCCACCTGGGGGCGGCGGCAGTGGTGACGGCGGCGCGGACGCGGGCGCGGACGGTGGCGGATTCGTCGAGACCTGCGATGGCGGCGGTGGCGGAAATCCGGCCTGCCAGGATGGTGGCGTCACCGATGGCGGAACGCTTGACGGCGGCGCGTCCGACGGGGGCATTTATGACGGCGGAATATACGACGGCGGCGCGTGGGACGGTGGCGTGTACGACGGCGGCTTCGACCCATGCGGCGGCAACGACTCCTGGCTCCAGTTCATGGGAACGGCCGAGCACCGCGGACAGCGACGCGTCGTTGGCCCGCAAACGAACATCGTTAAGTGGCGTTACTATTTGGGCACGACAAATTCGTCGCCCTGGGGTCGCGCGCCCGGCAGCGTCGCGATCGATTTCGATGGAACGCTGTACGCGGCCGGTCCACAGCTCGTCGCGCTCTATCCCGACGGCGGCGTAAAGTGGGTTTTCGACGCCGGCTCAGCAGGACCTTCGATTTCGGGAATGAGCAATCGGATTTACGTCGACATCGATCGCAACGTCGTTGCGGCCGTTTCAAAGACGGGCACGGAGATTTGGCGGTTCGTGGGCGACGGCCCGATGAACTTCGCTCCGACCGAGGCGCCCGACGGTACGATTTACCAGGGCGGTTGGGACGGCGGTTTCGTTTACGCGATTGCGCCCGACGGCGGGCTCAAGTGGCGCTTCAAAACGAATCAGAAGTGCATTTCGTACCCGGTTACCGTCGGCTTTGACGGCACGGTTTACGTGGGTGCGGGCGACACAAATTGTGGCGACATGGGCGGCTCACCCAACTTTTACGCGATCGCGCCTGACGGCGGGCTCAAGTGGTCGTACGACACGTTTAATCAACGGTCGGGCTCGCCGGCGATTGGCTTTGATGGAACGATCTACATCCCTTCGGCGCCACACCTCTTTGCGCTCAACCCAAACGGTACGCTCAAGTGGAAAAAAGACGGCGTTCCAACCGACGTCTCCGGCATCATCACTCCGGCCGTGGCGCCCGACGGTACGCTCTATGTCGGCACGGCGCACGGACAGGTGATTGCGGTTTGGCCGGATGGTGGAACGCGATGGACGTTCAGCATCGGTCAGGACCTCGGAATGCGCGGATTTCCGGTCGTCGATTGTCGAGGCACGGTGTACGTCGGCGCGGACGATCGAAAGGTGTACGCGATCGCGGCGGACGGTGGGCTCCTCTGGAGCTATACGACCGACGCGGGGATCACCGAGGCGTCGCCAGCGATCGGCGCGGATGGGACGCTCTACATCGCATCGGAGGACGGTTACTTGTACGCCTTCGGTCCGTAACGGGAGCGCGCGTCAGCGTTCGAACGTTTCAGCGCCGCCGTCGAATGCCCACGAAGCGCCGCACGTGCCAATGCCTTGGCCTTCGATCTTAAGCGAGGTTGTGGAGAGAAGCTGCAGAACGAAGCGCGTCGCTTGGCCGCCGCTTGACGCCTCATAGCACGAGCCCGCATCGCTCGGCGCGACGAGGTTGAACGCGCGGTTGATCGCGCCGCCGTCGGTTGTTGGGGTGAACATATAAGATCCAGACGCTGTGCCGGCGAGCGTGCCAATCGAAAACGTGAGTCGCGTCGGGTCGACGTTGTTCGGCGAGAGCGAGATGTGTGAGCGCTCGTCGTAGAAGCCAGCGTCTGGGCGAAACCAATTCCCCTGCGCGGTTCCCGCCACGTCGACGACATTCGACCCGCATCGAGGTTCGATGGTGCGAAGCTGGCCGCCGCTGCCCAGGAGCGCGTAAAGGCTCGTTCGCAACGTCGGTTCGTAGAGGTCAAGCGGACACGCGGTGGACCGCGCCTGCGCTGGATAGCGCGCGGGGTCGAGGCCATTCTGCGTGCGACCGTCGTAAAGGCCCACGTCGAAGCAAGACGACGCGGCGCCCGTGAGTGTGCCGAGTCGTTCGCCCGCGTCGACGAAGACGCTGACGCCGACGCCACACGCGCGAACGGTTTCATCGCCCGCGGTGTAGGTGGTGCAGGTCGCGGTGCCGCCGTCGATATCGAGTGCGGCAACGACGGAACTCACGTGGCTAAACGAAAGGCGCGCCTCGGCGGGCGTGCCGCCGTCGATCGTCGTCGCGCAGTACGTTGCGCTCAGCGCGTAGTCTTTCAGTCCCTGGCGAAAAGGCGAGACGATGTACTCCGTGAGCGTTGTCCAGGTGACCTTCATCGCGCCCGGTGCAATGAAGTCGAGGGGCGGCAAGTTCTTGTCGAAGCAAAGGTAGATGTGGTCGGTCGGGAGGGTGTGCGCGGGCGGGTTCAAGTTGCCGAGCGGGCTGATGTTTTGGATGCGGCCGGCGTCGAAGGGCGGGTGCGTGAACGGGGCGGCCGCATCGCAATCGATATTTGCGGAAGCGGACGAATTGCCGCCACCGCCGTCGTTCACGCCTGCGTCGACGGATCCGCTGGCGTCGCTCGAGTTTGATGCCTCGGGGCCAGTTGTGCGGCAGGCAAGCGCCGCAAGGAAGAGAGCTCCGCATCGCCGCGCGGTCATCACGCGGCCTTCGTCTTGGCGGTCTCCGTTTTTCGCCCCGTCGTGAAGATGAGCAGCACGGCGCCGACGACAATCCAGATGTCGGCGACGTTGAACGTCGGCCATCGCCCGATGAGCGGCAGATTCGTAACGTCGAGGAAGTCGATGACTTCATTCATGTAAAGGCGGTCGATGGTATTGCCGAGTGCGCCACCCATCACGATGCCGAACGCGGTCGTCTGGACGCGCGTCGCGGTCGGCGCCGATTTCTTTTGCCAATAGACGATGAGCGCCATCACGAGGATCGCGAGCACGAGGAAAAGTCCGGTGCGAAGCGCAGGCGGCCACGTAAGGCCGATGCTGAACATCATGGCCGGGTTCGTCGTGTAATGGAGGTTGAAAAATCCCGAGATGACTTCGATGTCGGGTTTTCCTTTGAGCGCACTTGCCGCCCAAAGTTTTGTGCCCTGATCGATCGCGACCGCCACGAACGCCACGGTTGCGAAACGGCCCCAGCGTTTCCAAAAAGAGCTCATGCAACGTCTCAAGCTAATGGATTCGCCGCGCGGCCTCAAGTCTATGTGCCCCTGATTCCCGGATAACGGGCAACATTTGCGTGGAGCGGGCGGGGGTAGGGCTCGCTCCGGCTCGCAAAAGTCCTCGGGTCTGACATAAAATGTGAGTCTGCACGAAATCAATCAAACATCATGAGAACGGCAATTCCACGCCCCATCGGCACCTCATCCCCTGCGCAAAGGTGCGCTGCGGGCTCCGTTCCGTCGCCCTCGCGATTCTGTTCGCGTCGGCACGCCACAGGCCTGCCGACCATCGCTCACAGAATATGCGAGCCTTCGCGT
>JACPTQ010000010.1 GCA_016192705.1 Deltaproteobacteria bacterium
CCGGAGTTGCGTCGGGTTGGTAGGGGTGCCGCAACGGCGCGCCTCCGCAGGGTCTGCAGCGCAATATCGCTTGGAGTCTCCGAGTTTTCGCACGCCATAAAACAGTGCATCGATCGCTCGTTCGCATTCAGACCCGAGGACGTTGGCGCGCCGACGCGGCCTCCTGCCAACCCGACGCGCTGCAGAGAATTCGCCGCTTATCCGGGGATCGGGGATCTCGTACCGAGGATTGACAGGCGGCCCGGTCGGCTGAGAACATGACAGAACCTCGGGATTGACAGGAGGAGCGATGCGGAAGGCGATTCAGTCGGTTGTTTTAGCGGGCGTGATGGGTGCGAGCGGCGCGGCGTTTGCGGGCCTTACCCCAGACGACGTTCGAAAAAACGTTGAGCGGTTCGATAAGGCCAAGGTGGGGATTGGGACGTTTTCGGTCCCCGAGGTTTTGAACGAAGTGGCCGCCATCACGGACTATTTTTTCCTGCAAAAGGCCGATGTCGTGAGCGGGTTTTCTAAGATGATGGGAATCGACATCTCCGCGGCGACGGTTTTGTCGGTCAGCGATCGGGGTGAAATTGTTGTGCGCGGTGGAAAGATTTTGGCGGGGGTCTTTAAGGGGACGCGCGATTACAACGGCGTCAAGATTCACGGCAATTTCGAGGGCTCGGAGGAGGTCGCGTACGGCGATTTTGCGGCCGAGTGGGGTGGCGCGGCGATGCGGACGCGGTCGCTGTCGGCGCTGAAACGCGCGATCGACGGGAAAACGAAGCTGAAACGGGCGATGACGAGGAAACCCGAGGTCAAAGAGCTGATTGAAAAGGCGTTTCAATCGGCGACGGGCGATGTTCAGGTTTTGTTAACCGATCGCATGTTTCGCGAGCTCGAGGGGCTTGTCGGCGAGAGGCCACGCGGGGCTGTGATTAACGCGGCGTTTCCAGACGGAAAGGTGAAGCTGGACGCGCGTATTTTTATGAGCGATTCGGGCGCGACGAAGCTCGCCGAGGTGCTGGAGTCGGTCACGACGAAGCTCGCCGGGCATTTTGTCGGCGAGGCGCTTGATAACCTTCAGGGCTCCAGCTCGCAAATGGCTGGAATTCTGACGTTATTTAGGGGGCCGATCCAAAAACTCGTGTCGGTGATGCGCGACCTTAAGGTCAAGGTTGAGCCGGGCGCCGCGGTGATGAACCTCACGGTCGATCGCCGGACGCTTCACGCCCTGATCATTGCGGGGGGCGTCGTTTCGGCCGGCTTGTTTATGATGAGGGAGAAGGCGGTTGGCGAGCTGAAAAGCGAACGGCGTGAACGTTCGGTCCCGAAGGCGATGCCCGTTCCAGTGCCGCCTGCTGACTCGAGGCCCGGCGAGGTGGTGACACCGTCAACGAAGGACGGACCTGAGAAACCGTGAGCTTTTCAAACGGGGACAAATATGATAAAAGCCGGCGTTCTTTAGGAAAGGGATTGAAGGGTTATTGAAATGAAAGAAGGAATCCACCCCGAATACGTGAAGACGACGATTGCGTGCGCGTGCGGGCATGAGATTGTGACGCGGTCGACGCGCGGCGATTTCAAGGTTGAGATTTGCTCGAGCTGTCACCCATTTTTCACGGGGAAACAGAAGCTCATCGACACGGCGGGACGCATCGACCGGTTCAAGCGGAAGTACGGAAGCAAGGAAGACGCGAAGTCCGGCTCGGCCACGTGACGGGGTTTCGGAAAAGATTCGTTACATTCCATCGGGGGTTGGTGACGGGCGCGCCGGCCGGGTGTGACGTTGGCGGGCAAGCGGTCATCGAGGGCGTGATGATGCGGTCGCCGCGGAGCTTTGCCGTGGCGGTGCGGCGTCCGACGGGCGAGATCGTTGTGCGCGAAGACCGGTGGCGGTCGATTTGGGAAAAGGCGCCGGGACTTAGGTTCATGAAGCGGCCGTTTTTGCGGGGCGGCGTTGTGCTCGTTGAGTCGCTCGTGAATGGAATTCAGGCGCTCAATTTCGCGGCGTCGCAGCAAGGGGACGAAGAGTCGCCGCCGTTGTCGCCGGTTGCGATGGCAACGACGATCGCGGTGGCGTTTGCGCTTGGGCTCGGGTTGTTCGTCGGGTTGCCGCACCTTTTGTCGTGGGGTTTTGGCGCGCTGACGGGGACGGATGCCGAGGGGCGATCGCTGAGTTTCCATTTGGTCGATGGCGTTTTTAAGATGGCGATTTTTATTGGGTACGTGTGGCTCATCGGCAAGATGAAAGAGATTGGGCGCGTTTTCCAGTATCACGGCGCCGAGCACAAATCGATTTACGCGTACGAGAAGGGGCTTCGACTCGACGTTGAGAATGCGCGGGCTCAGTCGCGGCTGCACCCGCGGTGCGGGACGAGTTTTATTTTGTTCGTGCTGTTGATTTCGATTTTTTTGTTTTCGGCGATTTTTCCGCTGTTCCCGAAGCTCGTCGACAACGTGTTTTTGAACCATCTGATTTACATCTTCATTAAGATTCCACTCATGCTGCCCGTTGCGGGGATGTCGTACGAGGTGATTCGGCTCGCGGGGCGGAAGAACAAGAGTCGGCTTGTGCGGGCGGTGTCGTGGCCGGGTCTCCAGTTGCAGCGGCTGACGACGCGGGAGCCAGACGATCGGCAGCTTGAAATTGCGCTCGTTGCACTTCGAAAAGCGTTGTGGCGTGAATCGCAGGCGGAGATGGTCGGCACCGAGAAGCGGCCGCCCGAAGTTTATCGGAACTACGACGAAGTTCCGCTGCCCGTATTCTAACGACGATGTTTGCAAGACTCGAAGAAGTCGAACGGCGGTTCGAAGAACTGAACTCTCTGATGAGCGACGCGGGGCTCATTGCGCGGCGCGACGAGTACTTGAAGGTTGCGCGGGAGCGATCGTCGATCGAAGCGGTGGTTGAGACGTTTCGGCGCTACCGCAAGGTGACCGACGAGCTTGAGCAGAATCGGGCGCTCGTGGGCGACGCTGACCTTGAGATCGCGGGACTGGCGCGCGACGAAGTTTTGCGGCTCGAAGCCGAACGCGCGGCGCTCGAAGAGAAGCTGAAGGTGTTGCTCTTGCCGAAAGACCCGAACGATTCGCGGAACATCTTCTTGGAAATCCGCGCGGGGACTGGGGGCGATGAGGCCGCGTTGTTCGCGCGCGACTTGTTTCGCATGTACGGACGGTTTGCGGAAAAGCGGCGATGGAAGATCGAGATTGCGAGCGAGAGTTGGAACGATTTGGGCGGGCTGAAGGAAGTCATTGCGCTCATTGAGGGGCAGGACGTGTATTCGCATCTGAAGTACGAGCGCGGTGTGCATCGCGTGCAGCGCGTGCCGACAACTGAGGCGCAGGGGCGGATTCACACATCGGCGGTGACGGTCGCGGTGCTGCCGGAGGCGGACGAGATCGACGTGCAGATCGACGCGAAGGATCTCGACATTCAGGTTTTTCGATCGGGTGGACCGGGTGGGCAAAGCGTGAACACGACCGACAGCGCGGTGCGGGTCGTGCATTTGCCGACGAACACGGTTGTGATTTGTCAGGACGAGAAGAGCCAGCACAAGAACAAGGCGAAGGCGCTCAAGGTTCTCAGGTCGCGGCTCTTAGAGCGAAAGCAAGAGGAGCAGCGGCAGGCGATTGAGGCGGACCGGCGGAGTCAAGTGGGGACGGGGGATCGCAGCGAGCGCGTGCGGACGTACAATTTCCCGCAGAGCCGGATGACCGATCATCGAATTGGGCTCACGCTGTATAAGCTCGCGGCGATCATGGACGGCGATTTGGATGAGACAATCACGGCGCTGCGGACGTACTATCAGATGGAGGCGCTGAAGGGGACGGGGGAAGAGAAGAGGGGAGAAATGCAACCACAGAGACACAGAGACACAGAGGAAGACACAGAGAAGAAAACTGGCGGTAGGAAAGACGCGCGGTAGCGGTCGCGGGTGCGGATTCGGGTGCGGTCGCGGTGACGGAGGCGGTTGCGGTTGTGGACGACGCGTGGACGGTGGGACGCGTGCTTCTGTGGACGGCGGAGCGATTTGGGCGCGCGGGGGTTGACGCGCCGCGATTGACGGCAGAGTTGCTTTTGGCGCGGGCGCTCGGGTGCGAGCGAATCGCGCTCTACACAGGGTTTGACCGGGTTCCGACGGGCGACGAGCGTGCGACGATGCGGGGGTTCGTCGATCGGCGACTCGCGCACGAGCCGACGGCGTATATTTTGGGTGAGCGGGAGTTTTGGTCGCGGCCGTTTGAGGTGACGCGCGACACGTTGATTCCGCGGCCGGAGACTGAGACGCTCGTCGAAGCGGTGCTCGCGCGATTGGGGAACGAGCGGGCGCGGGTCATTGATGTTGGGACGGGATCGGGGGCGATCGCGGTGACGCTTGCGGCGGAACGGCGGGCGTGGCGCGTTGTTGCGAGCGACATTGAGCGCGGGGCGCTTCGGGTGGCGATGCGAAACGCGGCGCGGCACGGCGTGGGTGAGCGTGTGATGTTCATCGAGAGCGACCTCTTGACCGCATTCAGGCACGATGCGTTATTTGACGCTGTTGTTTCGAATGCGCCGTATGTGATCGACGTGGAAACAGCGGGACTCGCGCCTGAAGTGCGCGACTTTGAGCCACGCCGGGCGCTTGTCGGTGGTGGCCCCGACGGGCTCGACGTGATTCGCGGGCTCATCGCGGAGGTTTGGCGCGTGTTGCGACCGGGCGGCGTTCTCGCACTCGAAGTTGGCGCGGGTCAAGCCGTCGGCGTCTCGGGGATCTTGTCGCGCTCGGGCGGCTTTTGCGATGTCGAGGCGGTTGGGGACTTCGCGGGCATCGAGCGCGTCGTGATCGCGCGCGCTTGTGCCACACCGCTGCGTCAACAATAATCGGCGCGTGGACGCGCTTTCTATCTATGGCGGCACGCCCCTCAAGGGGGAGGTCGCTGTGTCGGGCTCGAAGAACGCAGCGCTGCCGATTATGGCGGCGGCGCTTCTGACGGGTGGCACGAATCGATTCAAGAACATCCCCACGCTTCGCGACATCGACACGATGGCGGCGCTCATTCGGCAAATGGGAGCGGAGGTTGTGCTCGAGAGGGGAGCGGTGTCGATTGCGACGAGCGGTGTCCAAAACCTTGTCGCGCCGTACGATCTTGTGAAAACAATGCGCGCGTCGATTCTCGTGCTTGGGCCACTTCTCGCGCGGTTTGGCGAGGCGCGGGTGTCGCTCCCAGGCGGATGTGCGATTGGTGCGCGGCCTGTGAACCTACATCTCGCGGGGCTTGAGGCCATGGGCGCCGAGATTGACTTGGTCGAGGGTTACATCGTCGCGCGGGCGAAGCGCCTTCATGGCGCGGAGATCTCGTTCGATTCGCCGTCGGTGGGCGGGACTGAGAACCTCATGATAGCGGCGTCGATTGCGGATGGTCGGACCACGCTCATTAACGCCGCGCGGGAGCCGGAGGTTGAGGAGTTGGCGCGCGTTCTCAATAAGATGGGCGCGCGAATTGAGGGCGCGGGGACGTCGGTTTTGACGATCGAGGGCGTTCCTGAGTTGCATCCAGTTGAACACGCGATCATCGCGGACCGAATTGAAGCGGGAACGCTCATGATGGCCGTCGGCGCAACGCATGGCGACGTGCTCATTCGCAATTGTCCTCTGGAGCAGCTCGAAAGCGTCGTTGCGAAGCTGCGCGCCGTTGGGGTTCGTGTCGAGTCAACGGGGAGTGGCGTGCGCGTCTCGGCTGACGCCGAAATCGTCGCGACGGATTTCCAAACGTTGCCGTATCCTGGCTTCCCGACCGATCTTCAGGCTCAGATGATGGCGCTCTTGTCGGTTGCGCGCGGGGTGAGCGTCATCACGGAGAGCATTTTCGAAAACCGATTCATGCACGTGAGCGAGCTGCAGCGACTCGGGGCGAACATCGTGGTGCGCGGGCGAGCGGCGATCGTAACGGGCGTCGAGCGGCTTCGGGGTGCGCCGGTGATGGCAACGGATTTGCGCGCAAGTGCGTCGCTCGTGATTGCCGCGCTGATTGCGGATGAGCGGACGACGGTGTCGCGGATTTACCATCTCGATCGTGGGTACGAAGCGATGGAGAAAAAACTGCGGGCGCTGGGGGCGAGGGTGCGTCGTATAAAGGGGAAGGGATGATCGAACGATATTCACGAGACGGAATGCGGGCCTTCTGGGCGCAGCCTGCGCGTTTAGCGCGATGGCTGGACGTGGAGTTGGCGCATCTGGAGGCGATGGTCGCCGAAGGTCTCGCGCCGGAGTCGGCGCTTCTTGCGGTGCGAAGTCGCGCGAAGGTCGACGTTGCGCGCGTTGCCGAGATTGAGCGAACGTCGCAGCACGATGTCATCGCATTTTTGACGAGCGTCGAAGAGGCCGTGGGCGAGGGGGCAAATTTCGTTCACCTCGGGCTCACGTCGTCGGATGTGATCGACACGGCGTTTGCGATGGAGCTGCGTGACGCGGGGCGGATGTTGATCGCGGGTGTCGATGCGCTCGCGGCGGCGCTTCGTGAGCGCGCGGTCGAGCACAAGCGGACTGTGTGCATTGGACGGACCCACGGGATTCATGCGGAGCCGACGACGTTCGGGCTTGTGTTGCTCGGGCACTGCGCGGAGATGGAGCGGCAGCGCGTGCGGCTCGAACGGGCGATTGACGATATTGGCTACGGGAAAATGTCGGGCGCCGTGGGGACATTTTCGGCATTGCCGCCGGCCGTTGAAGCGCGCGCGATGGCGCGGCTTGGACTTAAGGCCGAGCCGGTTGCAACGCAGGTGGTTCCGCGCGATCGACACGCCGCTTTTTTCGCGGCGCTCGCTGGGCTTGCGGGCAGCATCGAGCGGCTTGCGACGAACCTTCGCCATTTGCAACGGACAGAAGTTCTCGAAGTTGAAGAGCCGTTCGAAGCGGGCCAAAAGGGGTCGAGCGCGATGCCCCACAAGCGGAACCCCGTCGGGCTCGAGAATCTGTGCGGACTTGCGCGCGTTGTTCGGAGCACGGTCGTGCCGGCGTTTGAGAATGTTGCGCTTTGGCACGAGCGCGACATCAGCCACTCGTCCGTCGAGCGCATCATCGCGCCCGACGCCACCACGCTCCTCGATTACATGCTCGCGCGCGCCACCAAGATTTTGCGCGGCCTTGTCGTTTATGCCGACAACATGCGCGCAAATTTCGAGCGGCTCGGCGGGTTGCCGTTTTCGGGCGGTGTTCTCGTCGCGCTTGCGAAGAAGGGTGTGCCGCGGCAAACGGCCTACGTATGGGTGCAGCGATGCGCGATGCGCGCTTGGAAGGGCGAAGATTTTCGCGCGCTACTTTTGAGCGACGCCGATGTTAATGCTGTCTTGTCTCGCGGCGAGATTGACGCCTGCTTTGACACCGCCCAAACGCTCGCGGGGGCCGACAGCATTTTCGCTCGAGTAATGGGATCGTAGACCGTCAGTTTTGGCCGAGCATCGCCTTCGCGTCGGCCGCGAATTTCCCACGCGGTTCGACCTTCAAATATTGTTCAAAAGCCCCGCGCGCCTTCGCTTTCTTGCCGGCCGAGCTGTACAAACTCCCGAGCATCATGAACGCCTTGCCGCGCCGCGATCCCATCGCCGTCGCCTTTTCAAGCTGGTCAAGCGCGGGCCCCTCTTTTGAAAGCTCGAAGTACGCCTCGCCGAGAAGGTAGTGCGCCTCGGCCGTTGGCTTTGCGGCAACGACCTTTTGGAGCGGGTCGACGGCTTTCTTGTACCGTCCGCGCGCGACGAGCTTTCGTCCTTCCTTCAGCAGCCGGTCAACGTCCGACTCTTCACGCGCCTCCACGCGCGCCGCTCGCTCTCGGCGCCGCTCCTCACGCGCCGCTTCCGCACGCGCCGTTGTTGCTCGTGCCACGCGTCGGTCACGCCGTCGCGGTGTTTCGATCACCCGCTCAGTGACCTCGTCGCGCCGTGTCTCCGCATCCTCGCGTCTTGCCTCCACGGCGCGCGCAACAGCATCGCGCGCTTCTCGTCGTCGTGCGGGCACGTCATCTTCAGTTTCCGCGCGCGCCCGAGCCCCCTCGTCACGGGCCGCGCCTTCTCGCTCGACCATCCGGCGTCCACGCTCCTCGCCGCGCGCATCGTGCGGCTCATCTCGCCGCGCCACGGCTTCGCGCGCGCCTTCCCGCGGCCCGTCGTCGCGTTCGCGTCGTGCCGTCGTATCGGCCGCCGCCGTCTCGTCATTCGTTCGACGCCGCGCCTCATCATCAACGCGCTCCGCCGCGCGCGCCTCCTCGCGTCCATCGCGTCGCTCGTCCTTCCGGTCGGCACCCTCGGCGCCCGCCAATGCCCGCGCGCGTTCATCGTCCGTGCGTCGCTCGACGCTGCGTGCCTCTAAACCGGCGCGTGCGAGGGCGGCTCCATCGGGCTTCTTGTCGCCATCGCCCTTGAGTGCAAAAAAAACGCCTCCAGCCGCGATGACCAATGCGCCCAGCGACAGCGCGATCCACTTCGGCGCCATCCCGCGGCCGGCGTCCCCCAAGTCTTTGTCGAAGAGCGAGCTGTCCTCATGCCGGTAAAGGCCGCTCGGTTCCTTGCGAACGCCACTGTCCTCGCGCTTGAAAAACGAGTCGTCGTCGTCGAGCGCGCCCCCGAGAGGCACCATGGCCATCCTGGGCCGCTCCTCAGTCTTCGCATCGTCGTCGGCCGGTTTTTCCGACGAAACGTTCTTAGGCGCAGCGAGCGGATGCTCTCGTTCGGCGGACTGTTTCTCCGTTGTGGCTTCAAGCGACGGTCTCGGCGAAACCGTTGTGACGGCCGCATGAGACCCAATGAGGTCGTCGGGATCAAACGGCGCCGACGTTGTGTCACGCGCTACGGTCGAGCCGATGGCCGGAGAGATCGTCGTCGCTGTGTCCGTGGCAAACGGCGGCAACTCTGCGCGCGGGATCTCGGGGACGGTGCTCATTCCGGCAGTGTCAAGCCTTGCGACGTGCCAATCACCGGACACCTCGGATTCAGCCGCGGGCTTCGCCGCAACAGGCGTTGAGTTTGTCGCCGCGGCGCGCTCGACTGTTTTGTCGTATGGACCCGTCGTTTCGGCGACGAACGGAGGAATTGGAAACCCCAAGAGCGGCGTGTCGCCGGTCGCGGCAGGCGGCGGCGCCGGCATGGCAACTGGTATGGCGGACTCGGCGACCGGTGCCGCAAATGGAGACAGGGACGCCGCTGGAGGAGCGGGTTCTGCGCCGGACGCGACATTTGGGGTACCCTCGACCCAGCCTTGGAGGGACTGAAGCGACATCTCGCTGCTTGGCTCACGCGGGCGCCCCTCGTCGGTCAGGATCGCCTCGAAGAACAGCTTTGAGATGAGATTCAGCGAGGCGATTTCATCGAGCTCGCACTCTTCGATCACTTGGCGCAGCGTACGCTTTCCGTCGATGAGCTTGAGAAGCGGATTCGCGTCGTCGGGCAGTTCTGAAAGCCGATTCCCGAGCTGCGTGTAATCGACTTCGATCACTTTGTCGAACGACGGAAGCTGTTCCTCGAAGCGAACCCACTGGTCGATTCGCAGCATCCCTTCCATGAGCAGCGCCTGCGTCGTTTGAGTGATCCGACTCGGCGCATCGACGTCCCCAAAATCGAGCTCAAAGAAACCCTCGACCGCCTGAAACAGCCGATACACGGCGCGCTCGCCCCGCAGGGGCCCATATTCCGCGTCGAGAATCTGCCCATCGCGAAACGTCACGACCGCGGTGCGTGGGCCAAGCGTGACGCGGAGCTGCCCGGTTTTGCGGCCAAGCTCAATCGTCTGGATGATGTCGACGAACCCCATCTCCGCGAGCGACCCGGAAACCTTCGTCTTCGCCTCGCGGTGTTCGATGCGGTCGCGATCGCGGCGCTGCAACAAGATTCTCACGCGCGTCAGAATCTCGCGCACGAAAATCGGTTTCGTGAGGTAGTCTTCGACGCCGAGCTCGAGTCCGTGAATCTTCGACTCGAGGGATGTCTGATTCGACAAAAACACGAACGGAATCTGCGACCACTCGGGGTGAGCCTTGACGCGCCGGCAAAACTCAAACCCGTCGACCTCGGGCAGCTTCGTTTCTGAGATGATGACGTCGGGGTTGGATGTCGCAACCTTCTCAAGCGCCTCGCGGCCACTCGTCGCCGTCGTGACCAAAAAGCCGGCCTTTCTAAAGCTGACCTCAAGGACCCGAAAACTGGTGGGATCGCTGTCGACGAGAAGCAGGTGTGGTTTTGCCAAGTTGTCTTCCTTTACGCTCTAAAAAATAGTACGGTCGCGCCAAAACCTGTGTCAAGGCGGGTTCTGGCCGCGCCGCGATCGAAAAAATGGAGGACGTCCAATGACCATGTACGAGTCGTCAGACATTCGCAAAGGACTGAAGGTCGTGTTGAAGGGCGATCCGTATACGGTTGTTGATTTCGAGTTCGTCAAGCCGGGCAAGGGGAACGCTTTCACGCGCACGCGGATGAAGAACATGCGAAACGGAAACGTCGTCGACATGACGTTTCGGTCGGGTGAAAAGTTCGAAAAGGCGGACCTTGAGGAGCGTCAGATGCAGTACCTCTACAGCGACTCGGATTCGTACACGTTTATGGACACGCAGAACTACGACCAAATCGCGCTCCAGAACGAAACCGTGGGCGAGGCGAAAAATTACTTGAAGGAGAACACGGTTTGTTCGGTGCTCCTCTTTAATGGCGAGCCGCTTGGCGTTGAGGTGCCGAATTTCGTCGACCTGCTTGTGACAAAGTCGGATCCGGGTGTGAAGGGCGATACGTCGAGCGGCGCGGAAAAGCCGGCGACACTCGAGACGGGGTTCACCGTGATGGTGCCGCTCTTCGTGAATGAGGGCGACATCTTAAAGATCGACACGCGCGACGGATCTTACGTCGAGCGGACAAAACTCAGGTAACTGCGGCCATTACGTCGTTGCGTTCGTTTCCAGAGATCCGCCGAACCGCGCTTGTGCGGCGCGCCGAAATCATCCGCGAGATCCGCGCCTACTTTGAGGGCGAAGGGTTTGTCGAAGTCGACACGCCGGTTCTCGTGCGATCGCCGGGGGTCGAGCCTCACCTTGAGGCGTTCGCGGTTCTGGGCGGGCTCTACTTGAATACGTCGCCTGAATATCAGATGAAGCGATTGCTGGCCGCGGGGTTCGAGCGAATTTACCAGATGGGGCACGCGTTTCGGCGCGATGAGGCGGGGCGCACGCATAATCCTGAGTTTACGATTTTGGAGTGGTACCGCGCGGGCGGCACGACGGACGATCTGATGCGCGATTGCGAAGCACTCCTTGGGCTTCAAACCGCTGCGCGGCGACTTTCGATGCGAGACGCGTGGCGCGAGGCGATTGGCGAAACGTACGCCGACGATGAAGCGGGGATGCGTGCGGTGTGCGGGCGCGCGGGCGTTCGCGTTGCGGCGGATGACGATTGGGAGGCGCTATTTTTTCGAGTGTTTGTTGAGCGCGTGGAGCCGCTCGTTAAGGCCGGGGGGCCGACGTTTTTGACGCATTACCCGGCGCGGATGGCGGCGCTTGCGCGGCTCTGGCCCGACGACCCGACGTGCGCCGATCGTTTCGAGCTTTACGCCGGAGGTCACGAGATTGCGAACGCGTTTGGCGAGCTAACCGACGCAGCTGAGCAGCGGCGGCGCTTTGAGGCCGACCTCGAGACGCGGCGCGCGCGCGGGCTTCCGCACGTCCCCATCGACGAACGATTTCTCGCGGCGCTTTTGGCGGGGCTTCCGCCTTGTGCCGGCATCGCGCTCGGCGTCGATCGCCTCGTGATGGTGCGACTCGGACTCTCCGACATCCGCGACGTGCTCGCCTTTCCCTTCGACGAAATTTAGTGCGCGTTGACGAGGCGCATGATCTCGTCTTCGGTGAGCGTGCGGTCCTTTGATTTCGCAACGGTCAAGATTTTTTTGACGAGCGGCTCCGTCGGCTCGATGCGGCGTTTCGTAAGCCAGTAAACGACGTTTGATTCGCCCGACATGTGGCCGATTTCGATCTCCTGCTCCTTGCCAAACAAGCCGGCCGGTACACCGCTGTAAACGCGATCGGCGAGATAATCGTCGGCCTTCTTTTTTGCCTTGATGATCGCCGCCGCATGTACGCCCGTTGCGGTGCGAAACGCGTCGTCGCCGACGAGCGGGTAGTTTTTTGCGACGGGAAAGTGCGTTGCACGCGCCACAAGTTTGCAAAGCGGAACGAGTTTCGAGAGGTCTTGTTTTGGCAACTCGCCGAGGAGCTTCAAGTTGACGAGCACTTGGTCGAGCGCCGCGTTCCCAACGCGCTCGCCGATCCCAAGAATGGTGCCATGGACGCGGTCGGCGCCGAACTCAAGCGCGTGAAGCGTGTTCGTGACGCCGAGCCCGCGATCGTTGTGGCCGTGCCAATCGATCTTTACGTCCTCGCCGGTCCCTGAAACCAAGTCCCGCGTGAAGCGGAGCAGATTCTTGATGCCGTCGGGCGTTGCGTGCCCGACCGTGTCACAGATGCAGAGCCGTTTTGCCCCGTGCGCGATGGCATTTCGAAAAAGTTTGTCGAGCGTCGACGGGCGCGAACGCGTGGTGTCTTCGGTGACGTAGGTCACGGGCAGCTGGTTTTGGACCGCGAAGTCGATCGCCTCCGTTGACCGGCGCAAAATGAGGTCGATGTCCCAATCCTCGGCGTACTGCCGAATCGGGCTCGACCCGATGAACGCCATCACTTCGATCGCGACCCCGGCCTTTTGCGACACGTCGACGATCGGCGCGATATCCGCCTTGACCGTACGCGCCGCGCACGCAGGCCGGATCGCGTATTTTTCGCGCACGATGGCGCGCGCCAACTCCAAAACATCTTCCGACGCACGCCGCCCCGCGCCCGGCAAGCCGATGTCGACGACGTTCACCCCAACCTCGTTCATAAGGTGAAGGATTTCGAGCTTGTCTTCGATCCGCGGGTCAACGACCGAAGGCGACTGGACACCGTCGCGAAGCGTTTCGTCAAAAAATTCAAACGGCTTCGAGGTGAGCGGCGCGACTTTTTCGACCGAGTTCCAGTCGTAGATGATGTCGTGCGTGGTTCGTTCGGTCACGTCACTTCTCCATCCGGGAATCGACTTTGCGGCTCGCCCGCGGCGTCTTTACTGGCAGACGAATTTATCCGTCTGATTGGCCTGCGCCGCCGCTGCCGCGCATTGCGCTGTGTCACTGCAGGACGACGCGCACGTCATCGTCGGGAAATCTGAAGCGTAGCTGACACACGACAATCCCGCGTCAGCCGAATCGCAGTCGCTTTGGGACGCGCACTGTTTCGGCGTGCACCGGTTGTTGACGCAGTCTAAGTTCGCGAGGCATCCCGGGTCGTCGGAGCTGCAGCAGTCCTCGGGCGTCGCGCAAGGGGGCAAGCACAGCGATGTTGGGGTTGGGAGCGCGCGGCACTCGATCCCCACGACGCCGCAATTGCCAACCTGGCAGTCCGCTTCTCCGCATCGGCCGTTTCGGCAAACCTGACCGTTCGTGCAGACACCGCCGTCACCGCAGACGCGTTGACAGATATTGCCGCCCGTCGGGAGTGTTAAGCAGTTGTAGTTGCCGCCGTCTGGGCCGACGCCCACGCAATCCGAGTCGCCGCTGCAGTTTTGTCGAATGCAGTAAGTGCCGCCTGCGTCTTGCCCCGCATCTTGCGCAACGCCCGCGTCGGTCACACCGCCGTCCGTTCCTCCGTCGGTGCCGCCTCCGGCATCCGACCCCGTTTGCGGTGGTGGCGTGCTCTGTTTTTTGTCGCACGCCCCCCAAACAATCAAAAGCGCGACGACGACAGATGATGCGACGGCGTTTTTCATTAGCGCGCAACCTCCGCGACGCCTTGCGACAGCACGACGACGCCATCCTGATTTTTCATCTCAAACGCGATCACCGTTTTCCCCGGACCTTTTTCGACTTGCCACGCGGTCGTCGTGAGCGTCTCGCCCAAGAAAACCGGCTTCGCGAAGCGAACACCGATTCGCCGGAGCCCAGCCGCGTCGCCGTCCAGCATCCGATCAACGACGTGCGTCGCCGCAAACGCCATGGTGCACGACCCCTGCAGAATAATCCCCTTAAAGCCGGCCATTCGCGCGACGTTGTCGTCCGTGTGGATGGGGTTCGTGTCGAACGACGCATCGGCGTATTCGACGCTTTGGTTTTGACCTACCGTCATCGTGGCGCGCCACAACTCGGGCCCCGGCGCTTTCCACTCTTCAGCCTTCCCGGCCTCCGCCTTTCCTCCAGCGCCACCGTCGGCTTTCTTGTCGCCACGGATGAAATGGTGATTGAGGATAACCGAGACCTCCTCGCCGCGCTGGTTCACCGATCGCGTTTCAACGGTCATCAACTCGCCCGACGATTTCTCCTCGACGCCCGCGAACTTCGCGCGCGTTGTGACCACATCGCCCGGTCGCACGGCCGCCTTCGGTTGGATTTCGATGCCACCGCGAACGAGGCGCATCAAGTTGATGCTCAAGTCGCCGTCGAACATCGGCTTCAACGCCGCATCCCACGTGTAAACCATGCCGAACATCGGGTCCGCAACGATGCCGCCCGGTCGCGCCGCGTCGAGATAGCGCGGGTTGTTTTCGTTGTACGCCTTGACAAACTTCGCAATCGCCTCGGCTGTGACGGTGTAAGTCGCGGGATCGTACTCGGTTCCAATCTTTGCGCGATTCAGAGCCATGATGCCCTCCTTTTGTTTCGGAAACTCGCGGGACTCTACCAAAGGGGCCGAAGCGGCGGCAAGGGCACATCGTGACGCGGCGAAATGATCGCCGATCTCGATCACGACTATGACCACGAAGAAGAAGTCGCGAAACTGGGGAGCGCTGAGGTTTGACACCCACCTTACTTTGTGTTTTTACACCGACGCGGAGAATCGCCCAACATTTCGTAAGAGATTTTAATCGTGGCAGGGGGGAGATCATGACGAGGTGGCGTGTGAGAACATTGTTGGCGGTGTCGGCAGTCGGCTTGATTGCGGTTGGAATCGGATGTCAAGGGCAAGGATCCTCAGGACCAGCAGGTGACGCAGGTCCGCAGGGACCCGTAGGACCAGTAGGACCGGCAGGACCCGCAGGTGACGCAGGTCCGCAGGGAACCCCGGGACCCGAAGGCGACGCAGGTCCAGCCGGACTAGAGGGTCTCCCCGGGTCGACCGGCGATGCTGGGCCAGCGGGCGCGCCTGGACCGACGGGCGATGCGGGCGCGGACGGTCCGTTTGTGATTTACGGGAACGGCTCGGCCGGGCCGCTCATGATTAACAACGAGACCGACTGGTCTCAGGTTGGCTCGGCACCGACGGGGCCAAACGCGACCTTCCAGTTTACAGATTGTGACGTCGATGCGGGCGTTACGTTCACAGTTCCGAGTGGGGTGACAATCCGCTGCAACGGCCGTTTCAACAATCGCGGAACGATCGTCGTCAACACTTATGCTTCGGGTGGCTTTACGTACGGGTCTGGATCTCCGTTTTACGGGCTTCCGGCTGAATCGGGTCTCGCCAGAAGCGCCGCCGGGAATGGCGATTTTGGCGATTCGACCATCCAGCGCTATGGTGGATCGGGCGGGCAGGCCCTTGATGCGCTCGATGCATGGATGGTCTTCCAGCCCGGATCGAAGGCGGGCGGCGGTGGAGGGGTCGCGACGATGAGCGTTACTAATATGTACGGCGCATCGGGCGGTGGCTCCTTCGTTGTTTTGAGCCGGGGATCTCTCGTGAGTTCTGGCACCATAAGCGCCAACGGCGAAAATGCGTTCGACGCCGGAGGCGGAGGCGGAGGGGCGGGTGGAGTTATCGTGCTCGCCTCGGCAACCTTGATTTCGAACACCGGAAGTCTGTATGCGCGGGGAGGAATTGGCGAAAACGGAAACAGTTCGGTTGCGCCGGGCGGTGGTGGAGGAGGCGGCATCATTCATTTGATCGCGCCTTCGATTCCAGACGCCGGAACGATCGATATTGACGGCGGACGGGAAGGCACGGCACTCACCGTCTCGACGACGCCTCGGAGTGGTGGAGGGGGCGGTGGCGCTTTGGGAGGCCCTGGGGGAACGGGCGGGAGCGTTCCTTCAGGCGCGTCGCCGTCGGCAACGGCAGCATCGGGCGGTTCGAGCGGGTATTTCTTCTTGACGCTGACCGACCCGTCGGCCTTTTTCTAGCGAGACACCCCGATACGTAGAAGGGGTCGGTTTTATTCAAATTCTCTGCAAGTTTTTTTCAGGTCGCCAAACAGATCATTGAAATCAGCCGGCCACTCATCGATATTCAGTACATAAGCTGCGACCGGCGGTTTGGCGTCGGGGAGGAGGGTTCTCATGGGGAACGGATCTCGGGGGTTTGCAAAAACGACTCTTGTGGCGGCGATCATCGGCATCGGCGTCGCTCTGCCGCAAATGGGTGTTGCCCAACACAAGGACGATGCCATACGCGCGCTTCTTGACGTTTTCTCGGGCGAGGTTCTGCAGTTCCCGGAGCTTCGCGAGTTCCTCGTCGCCGAAGGCGGTAAGCCGTTTCAGCGCGCATTTAAGGATCTCCGCGCGCGGCGTGCGGGCGGTGGATTGCGCGGGCTCGTCACGTGGATCAAGAGAAACCGTGGGTCGTATGCGAGTGAGACAGGGATTCTGGCGCGCCTCGCGGAGCTTACGAAAGCCGCAGGGAACAAGGACCTCGCGAAAAAGGCGCTCGCGCTTCTGCTTAAGGTCGAGGCCGCGACGTACCCCGAAATTGCGGCGCTCATTGCGGATGAGAAGGGGAAACCGTTTGTCGAGCTGCTTGGGGAGATTGCGCGTGGCACGACCGGCAACGACGTCGCGGGCTGGTTAACGAAGAATCGTGAGGCGTTCTTTGAGAAGACGGGGCTTGCGGCGACGCTCAAGGAGCTCGTGGCGAAGCGCGACGCGGCGGTGCGAGACGCGACGAAAAAGATGCTCGTCGAAGTCTTTGCGCCCGAGGTCAAGGCGTACCCGAGTCTCGCGGTGTTCTTAACCGATGAGACGAAGCGTCCGCTCGAAGAAGTTTCGCGCGAAGTGAATGGAGACCTTGGCGCCGTCGCGCGCGTGCGCGGTGAGATTGAGCGGAATCGAAACGTCTGGATGGACCGTCTCGGGATCACGATGGAGATCGAGCGGATTCGACGCGGACCGCAGCCGACGCCGGTGCCGACGCCGACACCGCCGAAGCCGGGTCCGATCGTTACGCCGGTGCCCACGCCGACGCCGACACCACCGAAACCGGGTCCGATCGTTACGCCGAAGCCGACGCCGACACCGCCGAAGCCGGGTCCGATCGTTACGCCGAAGCCGACGCCGCCAAAGCCCGGGCCGATTGTTACTCCGGTGCCAACGCCGACACCACCGAAGCCGGGGCCGATTGTTACGCCGGTGCCAACACCGACACCGCCAAAGCCCGGGCCGATTGTTACTCCGGTGCCCACGCCGACGCCGACGCCAACCGCTGGGTGGACGGCCCACATCAAATCGGGCGCACCGTTCTGGATGGCGCTCAAGGGCGTCGTAAGGCCGGGTGCGTGGGGAACGATCAAACCGGACGAGGTGTACTCATTCCGATGGACGGTTCGTGATGGTTACTCCGGGACCGGCTTCAACCTTGGCGCCGGCCGCGTTGGGACGTGGGTCTACAAAAATGCCGACCCCAACAAGGGTCAACTTAGCCTTTGGGGCATGGTTTTTACGTTCGACCCCAATGGCAACGTTCGCGTGCCGGGCGCCCCTCAACTCGGGGTTTGCGGAACGCTATCGAGAGTCGCGCCTCCGCAAGCGGCGCCAAAACCGACGCCGCTGCCGCCGGTCGTGGGTCCGCCCAAACCCACGCCCAAGCCCACGCCGAAGCCGACCCCGACGCCCGATCCGATAAAGCCGCCGCCACCCTTCGTGGGACCGCCGACGCCCACGCCGGTGCCGACGCCAACACCCAAGCCGACGCCCACGCCGAAGCCGACGCCGACGCCCGATCCGATAAAGCCGCCACCGCCCTTCGTGGGACCGCCCACGCCGAAGCCGACGCCGACGCCCACGCCGGTGCCGACGCCGACGCCCACGCCGGTGCCGACGCCCAAGCCGACGCCGAAGCCCACGCCGACGCCCGATCCGATCAAGCCGCCACCGCCCTTCGTGGGTCCGCCCACCTCCCCCGAGGCCGAGCTCAAAGCGGCAACGAAGAAACTCCTCCTCGATGTATACGCCGACGAGATTAAGGCGCTCCCCCACCTTGCCGCGTTCCTTTCCGACGAGACCAAACGCGCCTTCCAAGTCGCGTGGGACGAGGTGTCTCGCCAACGCGTGAGCATCGCCGAGTTGCGTCGCAAGCTCGAGGGGAAACTCGACCGCACGCGCGACTGGTGGATCGAAAACCTTGGGTTCACCGCGATCATCTCGGCGATACGCGTCGCCGCAATGAAGAAACTGCACCTCGAGATCTACGCGGCCGAAGTGAAAGAGTTCCCCGAGTTCGCGACCTACCTCACCGACGAGAACGACCGCGCGATGAAGACGATGTTCCGCAACTTCGGTCTCGACGTCGCAGCCGCGCGCGCGAAGATCCTCGCGAACCGTGCATGGTGGGACGCCGAGATCGACGTCGGCACGCCACTCCAAAAGCTCCGCGCCCCCGGCATTGCCAAGAAAGCGGCCGAACTCGTGAAACAAACGATCCTCGACTTTCTCGCCGCGGAGGTAAAGGAGTTCCCTCTGTTCGCCGCGTTCATAACCGACGAGAAGGGGCGCCCATTCCAAAAGGTCTGGAGTTACGTTTACAACCCGTCGCGCTTCCTCGCCGAGATCCAAAAGGCAATCGCCGACATCAAGAAGCAGATGGAAGCGAACCGCGATCAATGGATAGGAGAGCTCGATGTGAGCAGCGAGCTTGCGCGGCTTCGCGGCCCCGGGCTCCTCGCCGCGATGAAGAAACTTCTTCCCGAGGTTTTTGCCCCAGAGGTTAAGGAGTTCCCAGGCCTTCTGGCATTCCTCAGCGACGAAAAGGCGCAGCCGTGGACGACGCTCATGCGAAACTTTGGCACCAACGTCACCAAGGCAAGAACCGACATCACCGCCCGGCGCGACCACTGGATGGGCGAGTTCGGGATCAAAGAGAAAATCCAGCAACTCGAGGCCGAAGGTCTTTCGACGCACCACGGTGAGGCGACGCGCGCTCTGCTCGAAGTTTTTGCCGATGAAGTAAAGCAGTTCCCAGGCATCAGCGCCGCCGACCAAGCGCTGTCGAAGAACGCCTTTGACGCGGTTTTTGTCGGAGGCCTTGGCCGATACTTGAGCGATGAGAAGGAGAAGCCGCACAAACAGGCCTACGCCGACCGCCGCGCGAAGAAGGGTGGGGCCGATTACGCCGATTTTTTGAAGTGGCTCGCGTTGCCGGAGAACCGAAACCGCTACCTCAAGGAGACCGGGATCGAAGCGCGCATCGCCATCCTCAAGAAGCTGGAGTCGGAAATCGCGAAAAAGGCGCTCGTCACGGTTTTTCAGCCCGAGATTCGGAAGTACGGGAAGGTGTTCCAGAACTTCATGATTAACGACGAGGTCTACTCTGATCGCAAGGCCGTCAAGCAAGCGATCGCGGACCTCCGGGCCGGCCGCGAAGGCGGCGGATTCATCGGGCTCACCGCCTGGATGCAAGAAGGGGACAACCGCCAGAAGCTGTACATGGAGGGCGCCGGAATCCAGGGTCTCATCAACGAGACCGTCAGACACATGGGAACCCTTGTGGGCCAAGCGCTCGCGCAGCTTTACGAGTCAACCGTCAAGGAGTGCGACAGCTTCCGATCGCTCTTTTACGACCACAACCACGCGCTCAACAAGGCCGGGGTTCACGTCCTTTTGGACGAGAATCCTGACGGCGACGTGGCTTGGCTGAAATCTCGTAAGTGGAAGTGGGCCTACAGCTTTAACTCCAGCGCAGCGATACGAGAATTCCAACTCGCCATGATCAAGGCAGTCTTTAAGGATGTTTTTTCTCGGTTTGAAGAGGCGGCTCCCTTTATCGAAGATGAGACTTCGCGCCTTTTCATCCAGGCATTCGACGACATTCAGCGCGAGAAGGAAGCTGCCGGTGGTCGTTTGGGATGCGACTACGGTCGATTTAGAAATTGGGTGACCCGTCCAGGGCGTGATCCGGTAACCGGCCGGCTCGGCTCTTCCTACTATCAAAGGATCCTCGACGATCTCATTCGGAGCGCGCAACAGTCACAGAGCCAAGACGTGAACAAAGCCCTCCTCGAGGTTTTCGCGGTTGAGGTGAAGGACTGGGGAAGCCAATTCGCCCGATACTTGACGTGTACCTCCGAGTTTCATTGCGGGAGCGTCAAAGTGTATCGGCGCGCGTTCGCAGACTTTAGCGCTAAGAAAGGTGGCGGCGGTTATGCCGGATTCGTGACGTGGCTCAAGGCGAATCGCGACGCGTATCTCAAGGAGACCGGGATTTCGGACTTCATCAATGTTCGGAAGCGGGAAACAATCAACCGGGTACTCGGGGATGCGTTCGAGGCCGAGACGAAGACAAACAAGGCCTGTTTCGACGGCGCAACGGCGATGGGAGCGAAAATCAGCGAACTCTTCCTCGGAGATCTTTTGCGCGACGATTCGAAGCCGCCGTTTCAAGAAGTCGCTCGCGCCATCGAAACCGTGAGCGCCCCCAAATGGGAGAGTCTCCGCACGTGGCTCGTGTCCGAGAAAGCGGCATTCGCGGCGCGTCACCGATTCCAAGTCCTCATCGACGCTTGCGTGAAAGCGTTCGCGGATCTGAAGGCGACGCGGCTGGGCGGTGTCCAGAAGATGCTCCTCGAAGTGTTTGCACCCGAGGTGAAGCAGGTCGCGAAGCTCCGCGACTTCCTGACGAACGAAAAGGAGCAGCCGTTTATTCGAGCCGACGCCATCGAAAACGGCGAGAGCAAGATTGTCACGACCAAGGCAGGAGGACTCACATTCACGAACACGGTGCGCATCGGTGGGCGCTCCTTCCGCGACTGGATCAAGGAAGGGAAAAACCGAGAGACGTTCATGCTCGAAACCGGAATCATGCGATTCATGTGGCTCGAGTATTACGAGATGGCCAAGGCGATCTTGAACGAGGTGTTTGCGAGCGAGGTCGCGCTCGTCGGGGACGAGGTTAAGGCGCTCTGGAGTGAGCGCGGAAAGAAGCCGCTCGACGAGGTTGTGCTCACGATCGCGCACCCATCGAACACGTTTAAGAGCACCGTTGATTTTTACAAAGGCGTAAAGGCTGATTTCGCCAAACGAACGGGGATTCAAGCGACGATCGACCAGCTGATGCGGTCCGTCACGAGTTTTGTCGTCAACGCCCTGCGCCGTGCGTTTGGGTACGTCGAGGGCTCGTGGCAGTGGGTTTATGATGGTCGCGGCCAGAAAAAGGATTACGTGTTTGTGTATTCGACAGAATCAGGTTCTGAACTCGAATTCAACCTGGGTCGAAAAGACTCTATCGACGGCGTCAACATGTTCGAATACATCAGTCGTGTCGAGCACCCACCGTTCAAACGGGCGATAGAGGATTACAAACGCGAGAAGAAAGGGCTCGAGGCGTACCTCAAACGACCCGAGGTGAAGAAGAAGTACATCAACGAGACGGGGATTGGCGCCGCCTTTTTGTGGCCCAAGATCAACTGGGTGAGAGTCGTCCCCGGCGAAGTCAATTCGGGGAACGAGTTCCGGGTGGAGGCGTCGCAGGAGCGCGCGACCGAGACGTACTTTCAGGCCCCCGGAGTCTCAGGGAGCGTACCACTCAAGCGCGCGACGCGAAGCGCGGAAGTGGCTTGTAGCACCGACGACGAGCGAACGGGCGCCTGCATACCCCTGTCACAGGCGGGAACCGGAACAAAGTTCGTGACGAGGTATCCCGGATGGGACGAGGCGACAACAAAGATAACCGCTGCCATCACCGGCGACGTGGTGGTCACCGTCACCGCAAAGAACAAGTGGGGGGAAAACACGGCGTCGACCAAAGTTCTCGTCACGGCATGCGACCCGGCCAAACCGTTTAACTGCGCCATGGGATCGCCAGAGTATGAGCCGCACGAGCTTTATCAGCCGAAGTATCAACAAAACGAACCGCTTCCCGCCGAAACCGCACCAACAACATACGAACGTGCACACGCAGAGGGTGCGACCGACGTCAACCATCGGAGTCGCGCCGAGGGGAGCTGTTGCCGCTTTGTGACGTCCGACAAAAAACTCCCGCTCCGGCGCGTCCGATTCAAGGCGTGGAAAAACCTCTGGGACGCGAAGGAAGGACGAACCGACGACTACGGGTATGTCGACCTCGAAGGGTTTTTTAAGGATGGGTTCAATTGGCGAATCGAACTCTGGGCCAACAACGAGCGCTTCTCGGTCAAGAACGTCATCGGAGGCGTCATCAACCTTGGCATCGGCGCGACTCTATCCGCGATTTCGGGAAGTGTGGTCCCGCTTGGGATCGCCGCGCTCAACGCGCTTCCGGAGTTTCGCACCGAGATCTCGTTGAACAGCGACAAGTTGAAAAAACTTGTGGTCGAAGTCGCCGAACACAACGTCGCGTTTAACATTGCGAGCCGGCTCTATGCGATCTTTCATCAGCTCAAGCGCTACTTGCCGCTCAATGAACCTTCGTCACCGATTCCGGCGCTATATGGGCTGTTCCCCGTCTCGATCGGACTTCCAGCGCCCGGCATCGGCGCGCACGTGGTTGTCGGAGCGGGAGGGGATGCGAGATTCCCAGCGGACTATCTTCAGTCCGACCGGGTGCTTCGTGAGGAGCTGGGGCATACGCTGCATTTCCGGCTGATCGACAAGAATGTCGAGATTCTCCGCGACTATATTCCGTTTCTTTTGGACTCGCCGCAAATGCGAGACGCGCTCAAGTCGATCGAGAAGTTAACGGGGCTCAAGGATTTGACGAAGCCGAAGCACTTCTTTGAGGGGAACAGGGCGCCACCATCCGACGCGACCCGCGTGCGCGCTGCCGAGTACAAAGAGCTGGCCGGGGCGGAGGCACTGGGGGAGCCGCGAGAACAGACGCACCAGCCTACGATTCTGACGACGGAGCTCGTTGCGTTTCTTGAAGCGGTTGGGCGCGTCACCTACCTTGGGGCGCCTCCCGATGAATCGGCGGGACACCCGTTCGAGCGGCAACGTCAGGCGCTTCGGCGGGCGCAAAAAATGCCAAGTCAGTTGAGGGTGCCAGCCGCGGTCGGTTTGCTCGATACCGTGATGACGGCGGATCAAGTGATCCGGAGCGAGGGGCACATGGCCGTCCTCCTCTTCCGTGATTTTCCTCGTGAGGCGGGAACGTCGGTCGGCCAAGTTTTTCGGCTCGTTGCCCAATCGAAGGCGATCGGATTTCGTTCCTTTGCGCGGTGGCTGAAAGGCAACAACCTCCCGAATTACTACGCGGCCTTGTCGCGTGCGGCGGCGCGCCACAACATCGTCCTTGACGCCCTCATCCGGTAGACCCCCTGATTCCTGGATAACGGGCAACATTTGCGTGGGGCGGTCGGGTTTGGGCTCGCTCCAGCTCGCGGAAGTCCTCGGGTCTGACATGAAATGTGAGTCTGCACGAAGCGAATCAAGCATCATGAGAACGGCAATTCCACGCCCCATCGGCACCTCATCCCCTGCGGACGCGAGCCTCCGCTTGCCCAATCCCCGCCCGCCCAACCAGAAACCAGCCGTTTCCCTGGAACGGCGGCTGAGAAACTTGGGGGTCGATCGATCGTCAGCCGACACCTCAAATCAGACCCGAGGACGTCGGCGCGCCGAAGCGGGCTCCTGTCGACCCTCACGCGCACGAACGAATGAACCGCTCAACCGGGGATTGGGGGGTAGACCGGGGTTCGACTGAGCAGAGTCCGTTGATGCTGGCGCCCGAACAGCTGAGAATGCGGGTGTGGCGAACGACGTTGAACCGGGATGTCACGCGCGGTTTCGGGCACGGCGGGGCGCGCGCGATGCGCGGCTCATGGCGGTCTATCGTGCGCTTCGCGAACATTTTGGGCATGCGGCGTGGTGGCCGGGTGAGTCGCCGCTTGAAGTCGCCGTGGGCGCTGTGCTCACGCAGAACACGTCGTGGAAGAATGTCGAGCGTGCGATCGCGACGCTCAAACGCGCTGGGCTTTTATCGCTGCCTGCGCTCGAAGCGATTTCAGAATCCGCGCTCGCGCGTCATCTCCAGTCCGCGGGAACATTTCGGGTCAAGGCGCGCCGTCTCAAAAACCTCGTCGCCTGGATTTCGCGCGAATGCGGCGGCGACTTCGAGGCCCTCGCGCGACGACCGTTCGCCGAAGTTCGAGCGTCGCTTCTCGCCGTGAACGGCGTTGGCGACGAGACCGCTGACGCGATCCTGCTCTACGCGGCCTCGTTCCCGACGTTCGTCGTTGACGCCTACACGCGACGGGTGTTTGCGCGCCTCGGTTTCTTGTCGTCGAGCGCAACCTACGCGGAGGCGAAACGGCTGTTCGAGCGGGCGCTCCCGCTTGACCGTGCCCTCTTCAACGACTATCACGCTCAGATTGTTCGGCTTGGTCAACATTACTGTCGACGAAACCCGAAATGTGGCGCGTGTCCACTGGGGCCGTCGACGATGGGGAGGGTGAAATGTTTCGACAAAAACGATTTGTGAAATGGCTCAAATATGTCGTTGTCGTGTGTGGGGCTGTTGGGCTTGTCGCGGTTCTTTTTCTTCCGATGATCCGCGTTGGCCCCTTCATGCTCCGGGCGATCGACGACACGAGCACGGTGGCGGTCGTCAGACTGCTGGTTGGGTTCGCTGTACCGCTCGTCCTGGCCGCCTTAGCGATTTTTTGGAAGGCGTTTCCGCGTTGGGCGGCGATCGTTTCAGCGATTGCGTTTATGGCTGCCAGCTTCGCGCTTGTTCCCGAGGGTGGCAGGTCAGCGGCTTCCGCGAAGTTTGAGGCGATAGGCTATGACCTCATGCTGTTTTCGGCCTTCATCGGAATGGTCGCGTCGGTTGTGGCCTCGATTTTTCTCGATCGCAAGGCGCCCGTCGAGGTTCCGCGAGGAGAAGTAAAGGCAATGGAAGCCTCGATCCCCGGTTAAGCGGCCAGTCACCTACTGCGCGTAGCGTCGGCAGGTGCCGCTTCGGCGGGCCGACGTCCTCGGGTCTGAATTGTTTCGTAGGTCACCTGTTCTCACGGAAGAAATGATGTCTACCAATCGCGCAACCAGCCGGCACCTCAGACCCTGCGCAAAGGTGCGCTGCGGGCTGCGCGGCACTGCGGCGACACCAAGTTCGGTCGAGCACAATCTGCATTTGCAACTCCGAGCACACAAAGATCTCGGGTGTTCCGTCGCCCTCGCGATTCTGTTCGCGCCGGCAAGCCACAGGCTTGCCAACGATTGCTCACAGAATAGGCGCGCCTTTGCGGCGCCCCTGCCGACCCTACGCAAATCCGGGCGGACCGCTTTCCGGAGACGTGTTTTCTGGGCTTGAGGGCGGTACGAGGAGTTCCCCCGTTGGGTGTCGGCCAGCGTTCGATCGACCCCCAAGTCTTTGAACCGCCGTTCCAGGAAAACGGCCGGATTC
>JACPTQ010000021.1 GCA_016192705.1 Deltaproteobacteria bacterium
TCGAACGCTGGCCGATACCCAACGGGTGAAACCTTCGTACCGCCCTCAAACCTAAGGAATACGTCCCCGGAAAGCGGTCCGCCAGGAATTGCGTAGGGTCGGCAGGGGTGCCGCAAAGGCGCGCCTCCGCAGGGTCTGCAGCGCAATATTGGCTCGGACAACCGAGCTTTCGCTTGCCTCTGAACAGCGGTTCTGTCGCGCCAGTCAGTTCAGACCCGAGGACGTCGGCGCGCCGAAGCGGCCTCCTGCCGACCCGACGCGATGCAGTGAATCTGCCGCTTATCCGGGGATCGAGGCTATGGGCGGGGCGGACGGATGCGGGAGCGGGATTAACGGCGGCGATAGGAATTGTACGACGGGCGATACGTGTTGTAGTTCGTGCTCGGCCGGTAAGTGTACGACGAGCTCGGCCGGTAGCTGTACGATGTGCTTGGGCGATACGTGTAGCTTGGTCGATAGGTGTTGTATGTCGGGCGATACGTGTAGCTTGGTCGATAGGTGTTGTAGCTCGGCCGATATGAATTGGACGAATTGCGGCTCTGCTCGTAGCGCTTTTGCTCGTACTTTTGGTTCGAGCGATACTGTTCGTAGCGGCGATTGTCCCATTGTCGCTGCGCGGCTTGGTTCACGACGCGCTTATTGAAATCACGATTCTGCTGCGCCTGTTTCTGATAGTTGTATGCGTTGGACGCGCGATACGTGTTGTACGTATTCGGCCGATACGTCGTCGTCGGTCGATACGAATAAGATGTCGTCGGACGGTAGGTCGTCGTTGGGCGGTATTTATACGACGTGGTCGGGCGATAGGTGTAAGGAGTCGCCGCGCGGTACGTGTAGGGTCGGTACTTTGTCGTCGGCATCGCCGCGGTCGCTGCGCCACGCGACGGGGTCGTCCCGGTCGTCGGTTTGTACGCCGGCGCCGGCTTATAAGCGCTGGCCGGAAGTTTCGGGTTAACCTTGAGAACAGGCGGCGTCACCGGCTTTTTTGGGTTCGAGATGGTCGTTTTGGGATCCTGAGGCGCCGGCGGTGTCGTCGATTCCGCGAGTGCGACAGCCGAAACGCCGAATGTCGCCGCAACAGTGAGTATCGATAATCGGTTCATGTAAAGACCCTCCTTAAGAATTGGCTAAAGTCTAACACAAGAGACGTCCCATACGTGAAGAGGATCTGTTGGCCCGCTGCGCGAAAGTGTTACACTGCCGCGCGATGCCCGACGCCGAGACCGGTCAAGACGCGTTTCGCGACCAAATTCATCAGCGATTTCATTATCTGAAATCGTTTTTTCAGGAGCGGTACGTCGAGCACCAGCTTTTTGGTCTCATCGATCGCAACACCCATCGCGACTCGAAGATTGACCAGTCGCACGTTACGCTTCTCCGCGAGAAATTTTCCGCGCTCGAACCGAAACTTGGAACTGAGGCGCCGGCAAATCTTGCGCGTGAGTTCGCCGACCTTACGCTTCACATTCAGAAGCTTTCCGAAGATATCCTCGAGCTGTCGGAACGACTTCAGCCAGGCGAGCTTCGCAATTTCCTCGAGCAGTTTCCGTCATTCGACGAAGACAACTTGGTTTTTCTCGCCAAGTTTTACATCGGCAAGGACCCAAAGCAGGGGAGCGATTTTGATATCGTTGACCTCATCCTAACGCGGCTGGGGACACAGTCGGCGTCATCCGGGAACGGGAAGCTCGAAAAGCGACCGATCGAGGATCTTCTGCGCGTCGTTGGGAAACTTCTCCCGCCGTATCGCCCGTCTCCGGAGGAGGCGCGCGAGGTCGATGCGGCGTCGCAGCACTTGCGTCAACTGACCGCGCAGCTTTCGGATCTCAATGTTCGCAATTTGCAGGAGCTGTACGACCATCGCGTCATCGACGAGGTTCGCAAATTCAAGCGGTCGCTCGGGCCGCTCTTTTTCGCGCCGCCGGTGCTCCTCGAAATCATCGATTACAACGTTTCCGTTCGTGGCCTCATCCACAACCTTTACCAAACTGAGTTGGGCGCGGTGGAGTCGCAGGTCCTTCAGCTTCGCGTCATGCTGCGAACACTCGAGCACCAGGCGGAGAGCGACCCGAAAACGGCCGCGCAGTTCGTCCAGTATGCCGAGGAGGTCGAGCAGGCGTTCGAGCACGCGCGCGAGAAGGTCGACATCAACGAGTTCAAGCCGGCCGAGATTCAGAAGTCGCTGGAGCGCGCGTTTGCGGCTTATGGAAACGTGACGGGCGCGGAGGCGGGTGCGGGCGGGAACGCGGGCGCGGGTGCGGGAGCGGAGGCGGTTGCGGGAGCGGGTGCGGTTGCGGTCGCTTCGACCACAAGCGAGGATTTCGTTATCAGCGACGAGGTTTCAGGTGCGTCGATCGAGACGACCGAAAGCTACGTCGAGGCGATTCGATCGATTGCAGACCCGGCAAAGTCTGCCGAGGAGCGCGGACCGCTGGCGTTCGAGCTCGCGCCGCTCGTGGCGACGCTTGACCCGTGGGAGGTGGAGGCGTTTCACGTTGGAGGCGATGCGGCGGTTGCGTGCATTCGGGCGATGGTGGCGCTGCGACTTAAGATTGTGCGGTTCGACGCGTGGCGACGGCGTGAGGTGGGGCGCGAGGCGGCGATGAAGGTTTCGACGGCGTATCTCCTTGAGGTGGCCGAGGTTGAGGACGAGGCGCAGACGGTGATCAACGACCTCATCAAGGGCGCGAAACTTGACGACATGCGCAAGATGTCGAACTCGCGATCGAAGCTGCTCGTTGCGGCGCGCGAGGTGCGTACGTTTGTTGAAGAGGTCAAAATGGAGCTCGCGGGAGAGGCGAAACCCGACACCGGGTTTTACTCAAGCGCCGGTTCGGTCGTTTCAGGAAGTGACGTTGTTCTCTCGGCGGGCGTTGTGGGTCCAGGGATCGACGCGCCCATGCCGGCTCCGGGCGAGAGCTGGAGCGGGATTCACTTTCCAGTTCCCAAAGCGAAGCCAAAGCCAAAGGGGAAGGCGGCGCGACCGCAATCAGCCGCTGAACGCGCTGCGCAAAAGTCGAGCACCAAGAAGCTCGTGACGTTTTTTCTGAGCCTCATCGTTTTTGTCGGGGTATCGCTTTACCTCATCCTCGATGATCGGATTGGCTCGCGGTACAAAGGGCAGGTGCCAGATTTCGCGGAGTTTGACGTGAGCCAGTTTTCGGGAATCCTCGCGGTCAAGTCGGCGAAAAAGATTCGCGACGCGGTGGAAATCGTGGTGAAGCCAGATTGGCCGCAACTCAGTAAAGACAAGAAGCGTGAAAAAGTGGGGACGCTGTTTAATGTGCTTCGGCCCAGCGGCGTGACGCAGCTTTTCGTGTTTGACGACAACCGACGAATGGTCGCGAGCTGCTTGAACGGCGCGGTGACGGTTATCCAGTGAGCGATGAGGGCGATGCCGCCGCGGCGGCTGGGGATTTCGCGGGGGCGGCGGCGGCGTATGAGCGAGCGTTGGAGGGGGCGCCGACCGACGCGCGGGTGCTGACGAATCTGGGGCTTTGCTACAGCCGGCTGGGACGCCTCGGCGACGCGGTTCGGGTTTTCGAGCGGGCGACGGTTCACGCGGCGACGCTGCCCGAGGCGTGGCTGAATCTCGGCGTGGCGCTTATTGCGGTGGGTGACGTCCGGCGCGCCGCGACGGTGCTTGCTGAAGCGGTTAAGTGGGGCGAAAACGTGGCGGCGGCGCATGCCGCGCACGCGACGGCGCTTGCGTTGTCGGGTGACGTTGAGAAGTCGCTGGGCGCGATTGATCGTGCGCTTGCGCTTTGCCCGTTGGACGCGGATTTGCGCGACAACAAGCGGCGGATTTTGGAATCGCTCGGGCGGCGCAACGAGGCGGAGGCGATTGCGGTTGATGCGACGGAAGCCGAAAGGCATGCGGTGTGGCGTTCGCTTGCGCCCGCGAAGGCGGCGGAGGCGGTGGCGCTGCACGCTGGGCAATTTCGGGAGTTTTACGCGGCGGAAATGGGGCGCGCGTTCGAGCGCGGCGTTGAAGGAATTGGCGAGGTGGGCGCCTTTCTTGCGGAGGTCGCGCCACAGCGAGCTTTGTCAAACGACTGTCTTTTCGACGCGGGGTGCGCGGTGCTTGAGGCGCTTCATTTGCAGTTTGGCGGCGTCGTGACGTTTGACGACGACGCGGCGGCGGTTGTGCTCGTAGTGCCGGTCGCGGCGTACCAGGTTCACGTCGCGAACCCGATTGGCGCCGTGTTTCGCGTTTACGCGGGCGCGCGCGATGCGCTTCGTGACGAGGTTGCGGCGGTCGATCGGGCCGTCTCGGCACGCGGCGCACCGTCGCGGTAGCTCCTGCGAATCGAATGGCGACTGGCACTCGTCGCCGACTTTCGGTAGGCTCCCACGGTATGGCAGCCCTCATCGAAAACCCTGACGCTGCGCGACGGTTGGCGCGGGCGATCGCGAGCGACATCTCGATGTACAATGAGAAGAAAGTCATCAAGGGGATCGAGGACGATAACCTTTTTGACGCGCTCAAAGACGAGATCGAAGAAGGTCGACAGCTGTTCAAGAGTCGCGTGTCGCCAGATATTTTGGCGAAGTTGAATTTGTATGAACTGGCTCTCGTCGACTTGCTGGTTCGACCCAAGGCTCACGTCAAGACGAAGATTTGGTGACCGCGAAGGGGCAGAGGTTGGGTTCGACCTCCGTTCCGTCGGTCTCCCCATCTTGCTCGCGCCCGCGGCCCACTGAGCCACGGGCCGATTGCTCGCAAGATTGGTCGGCGACGCTGGGGGGGGACGACGTGGGGGCGCGGCTTGACGTAGCGCTTGTGGCGCGGGGTGTGCCGCTGACGCGTTCGCAGCTCAAGAATGCGATCGACCGTGGCGAGGTGAGGATAGGCGGCATCGCGGCGAAGGCGTCACGGCGCGTGCGCGAGGGAGACGCTGTGGTCGTGTGGATTCCGCCGCCGGAACCGGCCGAGGCGCTTCCCGAAAACCTCGACATCGAAATTGTGTACGAGGACGCGGCGCTTGCCGTCGTGAATAAGCCGGCCGGGATGGTTGTCCATCCGTCGCCGGGGCACGCGGGCGGAACGCTTGTCAACGCGCTCCTTTTTCGAATTGCGTCGCTGTCGGGCGTGGGGGGTGTGCTCCGGCCGGGGATTGTGCATCGACTCGACAAGGATACGAGCGGACTCATGGTGGTGTCGAAAGGCGACCATGCACACGTCGCGCTCCAAACGGCGATCAAGGCGCGCGAAGTGGAGCGCGTGTATGTTGCGCTCGTGCATGGGAACGTACGCGGCAACGAGGGGCGCATCGAGACGCTGTATGGGCGGCATCCAACTGAGCGGAAGCGTTTTACGACGCGGGTGCGCGAGGGGCGGCGCGCGGCGATGCGGTGGCGCGTGCTTGAGCGTTTCGTGGTCGGCGATTCGGGGGCGGCGCTGACGCTCGTCGAGTGTCGGCTTGAGACGGGGCGGACACACCAGATCCGCGTCCAGATGAGCGAACGCGGGCACCCGATTGTCGGAGACGCGATGTACGGGGGCGCGCGGCGCGACGAGAAGGCGGGGCTTGCGTCGCTGGGGCGGCAGTTTTTGCACGCGCGACGGCTTTCGTTTGTGCACCCGGAGTTGGGACGGCGGCTCACCTTTGAAGCGCCGCTGCCGCGTGAGCTCGAGGCGATGCTACGTGAGGTTCGCGGATGACGCTTGTGTTGCGGGCAGGGGAGTTTGGGGATCGAACGATTGGGTACGGCTTCCCGACGCGTGATGAGAGAGAACCGGAAAACGTCGTGACGCTCAAACAGGTTCACGGGAGTTGCGTTCGCGAAACCGCGGATTCTGGGGCGGGGATTGAAGGGGACGCGGTGATCGCGCGGGAGGCGGGCGTTGCTGTCGGGGTGCGCACGGCCGACTGCTTGCCGGTGCTTCTTTACGCGCGAGAGGAGCGTGTGGTTGCGGCGGTCCACTGTGGATGGCGCGGGATTGTCGGGCGGATTCAGGAGCGCGCGGTCGAAAGGTTGGGCGTGGCGAATCGCGCGGAAATCCAAGCGGCCGTTGGCCCAGGGATCGGCGCGTGCTGTTTCGTCGTGCATCGCGACGCCTACGAGCCAATCGCCGCGGCGTTCCCGCGTGTTCCCGACGCGCTGTTCGACCTCGGAAACGGCGCGTGGCGCATCGATTTGCGGCGTCTCGTTCATGCGTCGCTCGCGTCGGCCGGCGTGAATCGAGTGTTCGACGTCCCGATTTGCACCGTGTGTCGCCCAGATCTCTTTCATTCGTTTCGTCGCGATCGCGACGCGGCAGGGCGCCATGTCAACTTCATTGAACGGCTCCGTTGACGTCATCATGCCGTTCCGCGATGCGGCGGCAACAATCGAAGAGGCGCTCGACAGCGTTCTTTCGCAGCGCGGCGTCCAGACGAGAGTCATCGCCATTGACGACGGGTCGCGTGATGCGGGTCCTTCGATTGTCTTGCGCATGGCGTCCCGGCATTCGGGTGTCACATCGATTAAAACGCCCGGTTTCGGTGTGGCGCGCGCGATCGCGCTCGGCTTCGCGCAATCGCGAACCGCCCTCGTGGCGCGTATGGATGCGGACGACGTTTCGTTGCCGGACCGATTTTCGCAACAGCTCGACTTGCTGGCACGAGACCCACGCGTTGCAGTCGCCGCAACTCAAGTGGAGATCTTTCCGTCGGGGCTTGGCGCCGGGCTTGAACGGTACGTCGCGTGGCAGAACAGCCTTTTGTCGCCCGCGGATCATGCCCGCGAAATCTTTATCGAGTCACCGCTCTGCCATCCGACGGTCCTGATGCGCCGCACGGCCATTTGCGCGGTCGGTGGTTATCGCGAGACGGCCGGGCCCGAGGACTACGATCTTTGGTTGCGCATCGACGCGGCGGGCGGGGCGATCGCGAAAGTTGGTGCGCCGCTTTTCAAGTGGCGGCGGCATTTGGGCCAGGCGACGTTTTCGGCGCCCCACTATGTGGCCGCGCGCTTCACGGAGACCAAGGCGCCTTCACTCGCTGCGCGCGTATCAGCAGCAGCGCGTGGTCGGCGCGTCGTCGTTTGGGGTGCGGGCCCAACGGGGCGTCGCCTCGCGCGTGCGCTCACGCCACACAGGATTTGCATCGCGCTTTTCGTCGACATCGATCCGCGGAAGATCGGTCGGGTCGCGCGCGGTGTACCAATCGTTTCGCGCGATCGGCTCGACCGCATGCGTGATTTCGTTGTTGTCGCCGTTGGGTCCCTTGGTGCCCGTGCGTTGATCCGCAGTGACCTTGGCGCGCGTCAATTTGTCGAAACGATTGACTTTTTGTGCGCCGCATAAGGTGGGGTTCGCGCTCTGTAAACAGGCGCTCCCCATTTCGCTCGCGCGCTCAAGCCACTGGCTTTCGCGCATACTGCTCGCGAAATTAGCAATTAACTTTAGCCCTGGCTCCGTGTCTAACAATGCGGAAAGCCCACAGAAATGTTGGTCTCATAGAAACCAAAGAAGGAGTCCTAACGTGATGAAGGTGTTGCTTACGCTCGTTGTTTTCTCGTTCCCGTTCGCAGCGATCGCGGATGACGCGGCTCAAAAGCCAGCGGGAAAGCCCGATCAATTGCCAACAGAGGTCAAAGAAGACAAACCGGCGGCGGCGCCAGATGTCGCACAGGATCCGTCGAAGGCGGCGACGGCCGAGTCCGAAAAGAAGTACAACGCGTGGGTCGAGCGGTTTAAGGCGAAGCACCCGAAGGCCGCGGAGCATTACCTCAAGTTGCGTCAGGGAGTGCTCGATGCGAAAACAAAGCTGGATGCGAACAAGGGCGACGCGGCGGCGAAGCGCGAGCTTTTGGTTGCGCGCCGGAAGCTGCATGGGTTTTGGGTTGGATTCCGCGGCTGGCAAATTCGCCACGCGCGCGAAGAAGTGGCCCGATGGCGCAAGGATGTCGCACGCCACCGCGACATCATGCGAAAGCTCGAAAAAGAGATCGTGAAGTAGCAGGTCGGCGAGAAACGGCCGTCCGCGGCGTTGACGCGTCGCCGCTCGCTCCCACGTACACCAGAGTACGCGTCCGCTCGCGGCTTTCCGCGCCTGCCTTGCGGCCAGCCATTTCTCACCGACCTGCCGAGGCCAACAATCGATATCAAGGTTCGATTGTCTTGTCTTCGGGCGAGACTTCGGCGCCGACCGGAATCTTCACGGTAAACGTCGTTCCCACGCCCAGCGTCGACTCGAACGCCACCGAACCATTGTGCTCGTCAGCGAACTTTTTAACGATGGCGAGCCCAAGTCCCGTTCCACCTTTTTTCCCGTGTGTCACGAACGAATCGAAGAGGCGCGGCGCAATCTCGTCGGGAACGCCGCCCCCCGAATCCGAAAAAAGAAACACGGCGTTCGTTCCGTCGCATTCGACGCGAATTTCGAAGCGGCCGCCATTGGGCATGGCTTCGATGGCGTTTCGCGAGATGTTGTAGAAGATGCGCTTCATCTTGTTCTCGTCCATGTACGCGACGCCGCGATACTTGAGCGCGACGTCGAAGGAGATCCCTTTTCCGCGGAATTCGGGGCGGAGGTACTCCTCCATCTCCTCAACAAACTTGTGAAGGAAAACGCGCCGGATCAAAATGTTGGACTCGCCGCGCGCAAATGCGAGCAGCTCGCGCGTCATGTTGCTCAACATGTCGAGCTGTTTCAAAATCGCGCCCGAGAACTCCTCGCGTTCCTTCGGTTCTTCCTCGCGCGCGAGGAGCTGCACGTACCCGCTGATAATCGTCATCGGCGTTTTGAAATCGTGGATAACCCCAGAGAGCATTTGGCCAATCGTTGCAAGGCGATCCGCCTTTTCCGCTTCCTCGCGTCGCAGCGCCATGTCGATCGCGCGATTTGCTTGAACCGAGATGAGCGTCAGAATCTTCAAGTCCTCGCTCGAAAACGTCGCGCCAACCCCGCGCTTGTTGAGCAGTTCGAGCGCGCCAATGATCTTCCCGTCCGATGCGAGCGGCACCGCTATCGCATTACGCACCGTGAAACCAATCCGCGCGGCGATGTCGCTCGAGTGTCGCGGGTCTTTGTCCGCTTGGTTGACGATGAGCGGCGCGCCCTTCTCGACAACGCACCCGACAATGCCCTCGCCAACTTGAACCCGAAACTTCTTCGCCTCTTCACCCTTTTCGCCGAGCGCGCTCTTGAAGTAGAGCTGGTTCCGCCCCTCCTCAAGCAGAAGAACCGATCCCGCTTCAACATTAAGGAGCGTCATCGCCTTCGCGATAATGGAATCGAGCAACTCCTCGAGGCTCCGCGCGCGGCTGATTTCGCGCTCCGTCTCGTAAAGGAGGTCGAGCTCACCCATTTTCTGTTTGAGCTTCTCCTGCGTCTCGAGGAGCTCGATGTTCTTCGAGACGACCGACAAATAAAGCTTCGAGTTCTCAATTGAAACCGCCGCCTGCGCGGTGATCGCCGCGAGCAGCGATTCGTCGTCGACCGTGAAGTAGCCGTCTTTTTTGTTGAGAACTTGAATGACGCCGATGAGTCGCCCGCGCGTGTTCTTCATCGGCTGGCAAAGCACCGACCGTGTGTGGAATCCCGAGCGCCGGTCCCACTCCTGATTGAAGCGCGGGTCTTTGTACGCGTCTTTGATGTTGAGCGTGCGCCCCGATTTCGCAACGGCACCCGCGAGCCCTTCGCCAACTTGAACGCGGATCTCGCGGAACTCTGTCCCCTGCAAAACCTTGCTCCAGAGCTCTTGCTTCTCATCGTCGAGCAAGAAGAGTGTCGATCGGTCGGCTTCCATGAGCTCGGTTGTCTTGCTCATGACGAGCGATAGAAGTCGGTCGAGATCGAGCGTTGAGCCAATCGCGGCGCCGATTTCGCGAATCGACGCCATGCGCTTTTCTGCCAGCGTCAGTTGGCGCTCGAGGTCGTCGCGGCCGTCTGTCGCGGAGCTCTCAGGCACACAAAAGTTGTAGACCTTGGACGCGTGAAGAGCAAGCCACGCAAGGTTCCTGTAATCCTGCTTTCCTTATACGAAGTTCTTACTTAATCTTCGCCTCGTGGCTCAGCAAACGATCGCCGACCGCTACGAGGTTGAGCGCGTTTTCGCCGACTCAGGCGGAATGGGCCTCATCTATCTCGCGCACGACCGCCGCGCGTTTGGGAATCCCGTGCTCATCAAGACGACGCGATACGACAACTCGGAAAACGCGAAGCACTTTGCGTACACCGTTGACGATGCGGTCCTGCACATCGGGAAGACGCGCCGAATCCTCGAGTGGGAAAAGAAGATGCTCATTCGCTTCAAGGACGAGCGGATCGAAAACATCCCGAACGTCAACGACTTCGTTTACGCGCCGAGCATCACGCTGAAACCGCGCCACACCGGGAAGATGGGCGAATACGCGCTTCCGGCCGACGTCGTCGCGCGCGAGCCGTTTCTCGTGCTCGAAAAGATCCCCGGCGACAACCTCGAAAAACTTGTAGCGCGCCCCGAGTTTCGCCCGCGCGCCGAGATCGTCGCGCTCAAATGCGCGCGCGAGCTTTGCACCATCCTCCTCAAGCTGCACAAGCCGTTCGACCTCAAGGGACAAAAGGCGTACTTCATCTTTCAAGACATGAAGCCGGCAAACCTCATCGTGAGCGGCGACGACCACTTCACGCTTATCGATTTTGGCGGGCTCACGCTGAAACTCGGCGACGCCACGACTGAGCCGACCGCGGGTGTTTTGACGCGCGGCTACATGGCGCCCGAGGCGCAGGGCGGCAACGAAATCCGCATCGACCACCGGTTTGACATCTATGGGGTCGGCGCGACGCTTTATCACATTTTGACGGGCATTGATCCGAGGTCGCTGTCGGGCGAATCGCCGGTCCTCGACGTTCGTGCGCTGGCGCGAGCGGGGGTTAGCCTCGAAACATCGCGCGTCGTTGCGCGGGCGCTCGAGCGCCAGCCCGAAAAACGGTACCAGTCGGCGGCCGAGATGCGACGCGATCTGATGGCCATTCTCCAATCGCGTGGGGCGGCGTAGGCGACAGACATATGCACGATACGCTCCTCAAAATCGGCTCGTTCACGGTCTCGACCTACGAAGTATCCTTAACTATTGCGTTTTTACTTGCGATCGGGTTCGCGATCCGTCGCTCTCGCCACGAGGGGGTCGACCGAGACCTCGTGATCGACGCCTGCCTTTGGCTCGTCATCGGTGGCCTCGTCGGCGCGCGCGTCCTTTATATCGTCACGCAGTCGGAGAACTACTGGAACGCCTGCTTTCACCCTGAACTCGTCAAGCCCAAGGCGCTGGCCGAGCCAGATTGTTGGCTCGCTCTCAACCCATTTCGGGGCGGGTTTGTTTATTATGGTGGTTTTTTGGGCGGGTTGGCCGCGGTCCTTTTGCTGGCGAGACGTCGAAAGGCGCCGTTTTTCGCGCTCGCTGACCTTCTCGCGCCATACCTTATGCTGGGATTGGCCTTTCATCGCGCGGCTGGCTGTTTTTTAGGCGCCGGCTGTTGTTATGGTTCACCAACATCGCTTCCATGGGGAATCGTATGGCCGGCTGGAACCCAGCCGTGGGGCGCCTACCCAAACCAGGCGATACATCCGACGCAACTTTATGAGACGGTTTTCGCAACTGCTCTTTTTTTAGGCTTGCGCGTGCGTAGAAAAAACAGAGCTTTTAATGGCGAAATCATGATTCTTATGCTTATTGGCTACTCAGTGTTCCGCTTCGTCAACGAATTCTGGCGCGGGGACAAGATTCGTGGCTTTTTTTTAGGCACTTTGTCGACCTCGCAGGTTATCAGCCTCGGCCTTGTTGCTCTGGGCGTGTTTTGGTGGTTTCGGGCTAAGTCTAAAAAGCCTGGTTCGTCCGCAGGGCAGCCGGCCCCTACGGATCCACCTCAAGCGGCGGTTTCCTAAAGCGTGCCCGCAGTGAGTTCAGCGCATTTCGCACCGAAGGTCGGCGCACGAGCCGCATCTCCATTCGGCGCTTACCAGGGAAATCGACCAACATGAGTCCGATGAACATCGTCAAGATGCCCTGGCCGGGGACTCCGGGAATGGCCATGATTGCGCCCGCGACGACGAGGACGCCGCCTATGATGTTTTTGCCGAATCGCGCGAACCAGTTCGCGACGCGCGACCGTGCGGGGTTTGGCTTTGGCGCATACGACGCCAAGAAGTAGTCCGCAGGGAGCCGCAGAACAAAAAACGTGACGAGCGCGAGGCTGAGGACGGCGCTGACGACGGTGATCGCAGCGCCCCAGGCGATGTCGGTCCAAGTGATGTTCATAGCGACGAGAAGACGACGTCGTGAATCGTTGGACGCCAGAGCTTGATGAGTTCGTTGTCGCGGCGCGGGTGAACGCGGTTTGTCAGGAGCACCACAATCACGTCGCGCGTGCGGTCGATCCAGAGTGATGTTCCAGTGAAACCGGTGTGGCCGACGCTGCCTGGCGAAATCTTTGAGCCGGCTTGCGAACCTTGCGCGCTCTTGGTGTCCCAGCCGAGCGCGCGGTCACTTCCCGGGACGCCGGACCGCGTCCAAAAGAGGTCCACAATGTCGCGCGGCACGATTTGTCCGCGGAGCAGGGCTCGCGCAAAATCAAAAAGATCCTGCGTCGTCGAGAAAAGTCCGGCGTGGCCCGAGACGCCGCCCATCACATAGCAGTTGTCGTCGTGGACGCGGCCGCGCAGAACCTGCTTTCGCCACGGGCAGTTTTCGGTTGCGGCAAAAGCCGACGCGGGGCGCGGAAGAGGAGCATCGGTTGGCGCGTGAAATGTGTTGTGGAGTTGAAGTGGCGCGAAGATTTTTTTCTCGCCGAGGGCGTCGAGGCGTTCGCCGCCGATTGTTTCGACGATCCAGCCGAGAAGAATCATCGAAAGGTCGCTGTACAGCGCGCGCGTGCCGGGCCGTGTTTCGAGCGGTTCCTGGGCGACGGCCGCGCGAATGGCGTCGCGAGCAGCCGCCGGGGGCTCGCGTCGATGCGCCTCAAAAAAAGGGCGCCAAGCCGGCAAGCCGCTCGCGTGTGAGAGCAAGTGCCAGACCGTGACCAGCTCCTTTTGCGGACCAACAAACAGAGGCAAGAAGGCGGCAACGCGGGAATCGAGATTCAGCCGATGTTCGGCGACGGCCTGCATAACGAGTGTGGTTGTGAGCACCGCCTTCGTCACCGATGCGACGTCAAAAATTGTAGACGTTGAGAGCGGCTCCTCGGTTGGGAATTTTTGCGCGAGGCCGACCGCATGATGAAAGAGAACGTCGCCGTCGCTCGCGCGTCCGACAAGGAGCTCCGCGCCCGGAAAAGCGCCCGAACGCACCGCTTCCGTCTGACACTGCGTGATGCGGGCGTTATCCACAGACCGCCTCCGGGAAGTTAACGGTGAGCGCGTCGGCGTCGATGTCGGCGCGCGTTCCAAGCGGGATGGGGAAATGCGCGCCGCCGTGCCCAAATGGGAACCGCGCGACGACCGGGCATGAAAGCCCTGAAAGGCAATCGGCGAGAACGTCGGCGACGTCCGTCAGCGGTTTTTCGGGCGGGTCAATGCACTCGACGAACTCGCCGAGAACGACGCCCGCAACGCGCACGAAGACGTTTGCAAGCGTGAGTTGTGTCAGCATCCGGTCGACGCGGTAGGGGCGCTCGGAGACGTCTTCGAGGAAGAGGATCGCGCCGTCGACGGGTGGAAAATACGCGGTGCCAACGAGCGATGCGAGCACCGAGAGATTCCCACCGACCGCAGGGCCCGCGGCTCTCCCGCGGCGGATCGCACTGAGATTCGGTGCGAGGACGCGGCCGATTGCGTTACCGGCAAGGAGGCGCCAGAGCGCGGCGAGCTCGTCGTCCGGTGTTGAGGCGAGGGTCGTGACGTTCGGACCGTGAATGGACGGGACACCAGCGGTTGCGAAAAGATGCGTTTGTATGGCGGTGATGTCGCTGAATCCTACGAGGAGCTTCGGGTTCGCGCGGACGAGGTGTGGGTCGAGCCGGCGCAGGATTCGCGCGGCGCCATAGCCTCCGCGTGCGCACCAAATCGCGTTAACATCGGCGTCGGCGAAAAGCGCCGTGAGAGTCGCGGCGCGGTGGTCGTCATCGCCCGCGAGGTATGCGAGGCGACCCGCGGCGCGGCGGTCGAACCCGGCTGGAAGGACGACGTCGAAACCGGCGCGGCGCAAAACGGCGACACCGCGCTCAAAAGTTGCGGCGTCAAACGGGCCGGACGGCGCTGCAATGCCAATGCGGGCGCCTGGGCGAAGCGCGGGCGGTCGTCGGAGCTGCAACATCGACTGAATCATATCCGATTTCTTCGCGGCGCACCGTTTGAATTTGACGCGATTCCGAGAACCTGTCTACATTTGCGAAACTATGCCGAATTTGAAATTGTCACGTCCCCATTCGTTTCCGCTCGATGAGGCGGCCGGCAAGCTTCGGTCTCTCATGGATTTCGTTCAAAGCGACCTTGCTCGATTCATCGATAAGGTTGAGTGGGCGCCCGACGGCCGTTCGGCGCGAGTGCGCGGTGCGCTGTTCAAGGGTCGGTTCGCGATCAACTCCACCGCGCTTAACATCGAGCTCAATGTTTCGATTCTGGCGACGCTCTTTATGGAAAAGATCCGGACGCGAATCGAATCGACTCTCGATCAACATTTTTCGCCAGCAAGACCGTCAGCGACCTCGTCACCGCAATAGCAGGTTGCTGGAAAACGCCCGCCGTGCGCTCCGGTTGGCTCCGCAGCTCCGCGCTCGCAGACCCTTTTGGTCTGCTCGCTCCTCGGGCGTTTCCATAAACCAGCGGAAAACCGCGGGTTTCAGATGCGCCCTCAGAGTCGCTGCTGCACCAACCGTGCGCGCGGCGGGCGTTTCAGTCGCCCCCAGGGGCTTCAAAAGGGTATTTGAGCAGCCTGATAAGGCAATTCGCCGTGTGAAACGAACGGCGAATCGCGCGCGTCGTTCGTGTCGAGATCAGATCGGGAGGCAGTAAGTGAGAAGGCAAGTTGCGCCGTTCGGGCAGCACGCGTTTGCGTTTCCCGAGAGGCACTGCATCTGATCGCACGTGCAAACGTTTATGAGACCGCCCAGCGACTGGCACGTCTGACCCGCATTGCAGTCGGCATTCGTCGTGCAGCCGCCGCCCAAGCCGCCGCCGGGGCTCGACGAACAAACGCCCGTCTGCGGATCGCAGTAAATATTCGGTGCGTTGTTGATGCAATCCATCGGTGACGAGCAGCCGATCGACGCGCCGCCGTCCGCGCCACCGCCACCTCCGCCCTGGTTTTGACACCGGAGCGTGTTCGTGTTGCACACCTGTCCAAGCGGGCACCCACCGCAAACGTCAGGCACAACGCACGTGTTCGTTGCTTGGTGGCACTTCGTCGTGCGCCCCGTTCCCGCGCAGTTCGCGTCGCTGACGCACTGCACGCACACCTTGGGGGTTGCAGTGAGCTTGCAAACAAAACCGTTCGTGCAGTTTTGGTCGCTCGTGCACGCCGCCATTTCGCACGTGTTCGTCGTCAAGTTGCACCGCGCGCCGCTTTGGCACTGCAGGTCCGCGACGCAGTCGACGCACTGTCCCGAGCCCGGATTACAGAGTTTCCCCTGCGGGCACGAAACGCCGTCACACCGATTCGCGTTGCAGCTCGACCCATCTACGACGCAATTCCCCGACTGGCACGCAAACCCACTCGGGCAATTCCCCTGGCCCGACCCGGTGCACGCGCGCGAGCAGTATGCCATCGCGATCTCGGTGCCCGCGGCGTTTGTGCGCAAACACTTCCCGCCTTGGCACTCCGCGTCCTTTCCGCACGCGCCGCAAATTCCGAGTTTCGACCCGCATGTCCCAAGCGCCGTCAAACAAACTTGCGGCGTCAAACACGCTGTTGGCGACAGCGCGCAGTTGTTCGCGCACGTTCGCGCGAGTGGCAGGCACTGATGGTTCGCGGCGAAGCACGAAAACCCATCCGGGCAGCTTTGTGACGCGCAGTCGGTCGTGCAGAATTTTCCGCTCGTCGACGCGGTGCATTTGTTCGCGCCGCCACTTTGCGCGTTACATTCAGCGTCGGCGACGCATGGTGCGCAGATTCCAAGGGCCGACTTCAAGCAGAGACCCGTCGTTGCATCGCACGTCGACCCCGGGTCGGCCGCGCAGTCAGCCTGCGTCGCGCACCCGACGCGTGGTGAGCAGCGACCGCCCGTACAAAAACTCCCGCTTGGGCAATTCCCCGCGCCGCCGCCGCACGTCCGCGCCACGCACGCGCCGCTCTCACACGCTTGCCACGCTTCGGCGCAGTTCCCTTGCGCGTCGCAAAGTGGCACCGCCTCGCACGTCCCCGCGACGCACGTCGCTCCGTTTGCACACCGCCGGTCGCTCGAATTGCAGTCGACACATCGTTTCGTCGTTGGGTCGCACACTTTGCCGCCGGTGCACGGCACCGTGTCGCACGACGCCGCCTGGCACCGCCCACCCGAACACGTCTCATTCGCGCCGGTGCAGTCGGTGTCAACGATGCACGATCCGCTCGTCGGAACGCAGCCCCCGTTTACGCAAACCTTGCCGTCGCCGCAATCGGCTTGCACCGTGCACACCGGGCGCCCCACGCAAACACCGGCCGTCGAACAAAATCCACCGAGCGGGCAGCCACCTTGTGGGCAGGGCGGCGCTTGGCAAGAGCCGCTCAAGCACACCGAGTCGGCGCCACACTCCGATTGCGCGACGCACAGGCGCGGCCCCTTGTCCTCTGAGCACGCCGTCAATGCGATGAGGGCCATCGCCACCCACAACGCCTTGGTGAAGGGTTTCATCCCCGCTGCGATTCTTGTTGTCATCGTGCCCATCTCCTTTTCATCGCGGCCGCTCAAAGGCCGACAAACTCCTAAACCTCAGCATCTGGTCTTCAAACGACTTCGGGTAAACCACGCGCGCATCGACAACGCGGCCCGCCCCATCCTTCACGGCTTCAAGTTCCGGCATCACGCACGCAAAATAATGCGGCAAATTGATCGCCCGCGCGCGCGCCACCACTTCGTCGCGAAGCTTCTGGTCTATCTCGATTCCAAACCGCTCGAAAAGTCGCTTCGCCCCACGGTAATCGCCCTCCGCCTTGATGCGCATCAATTCCGCAAGCAGCTTCCCAACGCTCGCGCGCATTCGCTCGACATCTGGCACGCGAAAATAGGCGCGCCCCTCTATCCGCTCAACGACAACCGCGCCCGCATCGCGCAAAAACCCGACGACCAAATGCTCCGCGCGCTGATGATCGTCTTCGATTCGCTCGCCCGAGAGCTTGTACAGCATCATCAGATCCTGTCGCGCGTAGTCTTCATACGCCGCGATCGCCGCATCGCGATTCGGAAGCACGCCCGTCTCTACAAGTGCCGGGTCAAACATATGCCAGAGCGCGACCAAATCGGCCCGCGCCTCCTCGAGCGCTGAGCCGTACTCCTTCAAGTGCGTCGATGGATCGCCCTTCAGCGCCTCCGAGACTTTTCCCGACCCGTGCCCAATCACCTCGTGCATCGCGACGAGTGCGTTCCAGGCCGCTTCACCGTAACGTTTCGCGCGCTCTCGCTCTTCCGGCAACGCAAATTCCGCAAGCGCCGACGCCTTCAGTGCTCGGTCACGCGATTTCATGACGTTAATGAGGAGAACACTTTTCGACCCATGCTTCTCGCGAATCCACTCGGCGTTCGGCAGATTGATCCCCGAGGGCGTACTCGGTCCGCCGCCACCAACACCCACACGCACGCGAATCGCGTTCGCGACTGGCACCGTGACGCCGCGTCGCTTGAACGCATTTCGCCACGGCATCTTGTCTTCAAACTCCTGCGCGCGCTTGGCAATGGCGTGCATGACGCGCGACGTCTCCGGGTCGATGAACGAGACGAGCGCCTCGTATTCACCCTTCTGCCCGCGCGGGTCTTTGTAAACTTCGATGAACCCGTTGATCGTGTCGACGCGCGGTGTGTCTTTGAGCCACGCGATCGAATGCTCGTCGAATTTTTTTGGGTCGCCACTCATGAAGTAATCGATGAGAAGCGACAGAGTTTTTTGTTGCGCGGGCGATGCGAATTTCCGCGCTTCGTTCAGCTCTCGAATCACCGTGTGAAGCTCGGCGGAGTATCGGCCGGGCGGCATCGGGTTTGGGCTACAACACGGCGACGGCAAGCCGGCGCGATAAATCTCTTCGACGAGGCTGCCGTTTTTTCGGACGAGGCGCGAATTGAGCGGGTATTTCTCCTTAAACCCCTCGATATCGGACATCCGCACGCCGCCAAAGTAGTAGTTATTGGCGCTCGCCGTGAGGATGTCTTCGCCTTTGGGGGGCTCCTTCGCGACGATGAGCGGTTCAAACGTTCGGTCGAAAATCGTTCGCCGGAGCGCGCCCAATTCGGTCCGAAGGTCATTATCGAGTGGCAACTTCGCCCCGTCCTTTTGGGCCGCTTCGGCCGAAAGCACGAGCTCCTCAAACGAGAAATTCGGGACGATCTTCGCCTTCGTGCGATCGTGGTAGTTCCCGTTATGGATCCAAAGGACTTTCGCAAATTCGACGAGCCGCGCGCGGATATCGGTTGGGATCGTGGTTGCGTGCGTGACGATCTCTTCGATGAGGCGGCGCAGTTTAAGCGCCTCGCGGTGGTTTTGGTCCCACGCGATATCGCGACCCGCGAGCGCCGCTCTATAGAGGTAGTAGGCGACGAGGCGTTCGTGCTGCGAAAGTTGCTCAAAGCCGTCCGCGTAGAGTTGGATGAGAGCGATATCGCCCACGCGCTCGACGAGATAGCGCCGTGTGTCGGGCGGCTCTGGCGGACGCGGCTGGGAAATTGGTTTCGCAGGCGTCGCGCACGCGATCGCCATCAGGCCAACGACTCCGTATTTTGCGACACCCGTCAACAAATGAAGCTGCCCCTAAAAAGCCTAGAGAATACCATAGGGCACATTTCCCTACAACCAGGAAATTAGCGATTGACTGAGAAAGGTTGCGCGGGTTGAATCGTAAGAGGGGGGAGAAGTGGGGCGCCGATGTTGAGCCTAATCGTCCTGGCGGCCGTGCTTGGTTCAGGGTCATCGCTGACCGGGGCGGTGAACCTCAACGACGCAACGGTTCAGCAGTGCTGTGCGGCGGGGATTCCGCGTGGGGCGTGCGATCTCGGGGTCGCGGCGCGCGAGAGCCTGCGCGAAAAGGCGCGGTGGTACGACTGGAAGATGTTTGTGCAGTTCGTGAAGATTCGGGCGGCGAGTCCCAAGGGTCGGCGCGAGTGCGATTCGTCGTGTCTTGCGGCGCTGGATCGCGCGAAGGTCGAGAAGAAGCGCGTGAGCTTAAACCCGTTCAACAAGCAGACGTATGACCGGGTTCAGATTCCGGGGTTCGTGACGTGGATCGTTTTTCCGACCGCGGGGCGATGTCCGATCGAAAAGCCGTTCGATCCGTGCTGGAAGACGCCGGGCACGGGAATCACGCCGACCGCGACGCAGCTGGGCGCGACGCAAAATCGGTGCGAGTGAGAAGAGGATTCACCACGGAGACGTGGAGTCACTGAGGAATCTCATACTGGGCCAAGAACCAGATGGGCGCGGGCGAGGACGCGGGCGTCGGCGCTTCTGTGGAGCGTGCCGGTAAAAGTGAGTGGCGCGTCGGTGGATTTGGCGAGGCGAAGCGCGAGGGTGTCGCCGGAGACGGCCTCTGTGTCGTACGAAATCTGAAAGTGTGTGAGGACGAGGTTGTCGGCGCCGGGAAAGCCCGGTGCACTCGCGCGTGCGGCGTTGGTGCGCGCGTCGTCGAAGTAATCGATGTATCGCGCGTGGTTGACGTGCTGAAGAAGATCGGTGTCGGACGGGCGGACGATGATGGGAAGTTCAATCTCGGGTGCGGGTGCGGGAGCGGGTGCGGTTGCGGGTGCGGGTGCGGGAGCGGGTGCGGGTGCGGTTGCGGGAGCCAGCGAGCGCACGTCGTCGGGAATCGGCTGGGGCGTCCCGGTGCCATCGATAAAAACGCCCGTAATTTCGCCGCGCGCGACGTGGGTGCCATCCGCGCTTCGATAGACCGTGTGCCCAATGCTAAGGCTCGTGCGTCCGACGCGCGTCACGTCGAGGGTTGCGACGAGATCCTCGTCGTGGTGCGTTGGCTTGAGCAGATCGATCGATTGCGCGCGAACGACCAAGTGGTTGCCGTGACTGAAGAGGCGCCCGAGCGCGACCGTCGGATCGGCGAGCGCCTCCCAGCGCAGGTGTTCGAGATAGCGCGCGAACTGTGCGGCGCCGATGCGGCCCGAGCGATCGAGCTCGTAACCGCGGGTTCGAAAGGTGCGCGTTAGCTGCGGCATGACAATAGCGCGTCGTATATCATGAGAGTGATGCGCGGCGCATGGTGGCTCTTGGTTTTGCCTGTCCTCGCGGGGGCAGATGGAACGACCGGTTGCGGCCGGACGCCGATCACGATTCCGCCGACGAGCGATGTGGTTACGGTGACGCGTATTTCCGCCAACGATTCGATTGGGAACGAAGACGTCGCCGTGACGTCCAACGAGCGCGGCGATTTTGTCGTGGTGTGGAGCCAAATCAACGCGCCCGGTTGGTCGACGGTCTACGGTGCGCGCTTTGTGCCCGGCGCTGGCTGGCTCCCGCAACAAGACCTTCGCTCGACGATGGGGGGAAACGTCGTGTCCCCAGCGGTTGCGGTCGATCCATCGGGAAATGCGGTTGCGGTTTGGAAGGAGCAGTGGGTCGTGGACGGTGGGACGATGCCCGCCATTTTTTGGAATCGCTTCGCGGTTGGCGCCGCAGGTTGGGGCGATGCAGGGCCGCTCCACGATTTTGAAGGCGGATTCAACGGCGCGTCGAATCCATTCGTGGCGGCAAGCACGACCGGGAGCGTCGTCGTGACGTGGGCGTATCGAGACCCGTCCGCGCGTGTCGTCAGCGGCGCGTCGGGCACGCTGGGTGCGGTCATTGTTTTGTCGGACGGAGGCGGGGCGGGGGATACGGTCGGCGCCTTGGACTCGTCTGGCAACCTGCTCGCCGCCTGGCGCAACGGCTACGGCGAATTCGAGTGGCTTCTCAGAGCGTTCGATGGGGGGACCGTGGCGACCGGAAACTGGGCGTTTTCAGGGTATTCGGCCGAATTGACCGATCCGCCGGTTTTCGATCCATCGGGAAACGGGTTTCTTCTTTTCACAATCTCCGATTCCTTCAATCGACATTTGCTTCTGTTTCGAATGGAGCGACAGACGGACGGCGGGATTGGCACATCGATGACGTCCGTCGCGGCGTCCGTTCAAGACGACGCGCGAATGGTTCTCGACGAGACGGGGCGCGGGTATGCCGCGTATCGCTACACGAGTAGCGCCCTGAATGTCGTCTCGTTCACAATTGATGGCGGGTTGTCAGATGCTGGCTCGTCGGCCGACGCCGTTGTGGCGGACGAGTCGATGTTCGATCTCGTGGTCGTGCCGGATGCGGGCGTTCGCCTCGTTTGGTTCGTCGAAGTTCCCGAATTAGGCTGGGGCTTGGCGTCGGCACGGGTTGGACCCGGCGGAACCATAGGAACGGCATCGCGTACGCTCATCACGCCAAAAATGGACAGAGATTCGCCGGACGCGCTGAGCGTCGCGACGGATCGTTCGGGGCGGTCGATCGTCGTATTTTCCTATGTCGGCGATATGTGGGCGGGCGAAATCAGGTTTTGAACGATGCGAGCACGGGGGCGTTGATTTGACGGCAGCCGGCGTCGATTCGTAGAGTCGTCAAGATGATCGCAATTCCAGTTTTGCTTTTCGGGTTGGGCGCGGCCGGCGGGCGTTTTGCGGTGGTCGCGGAGACGCTATACACGATGGGGCCCGCGGGCGTTTTGAAAAACGCGGTTGTCGTTGTTGAGGGCGGTAAGATCGCGTCGATCGAGAAGGCCGTTCCCGCGGGTGTGCGCATCGTGAAGGCGAGGGCGGTGATGCCGGGCCTCGTCGATTTGCATACGCACCTCGGCGTTTACGCGGAGCCGCTTGTCGAATCGCACGCCGATGGAAATGAGATGTCGAACCCCGTGACGCCGCACGTGCGGGCGATCGATGCGTTTCACGTCGCTGACCCAGCGATTCGCGCGGCGGTTGCTGGCGGCACGACGACGGTCATCGCGCGGCCGGGGTCTGGAAATGTGATCGGCGGGATTGGGGTTCTTCTGAAACTCAAGCCAGGCAAGGGATTCGCGGAGATGGTCGTGCGCGAGGAGGCCGATCTCAAGATGGCGCTCGAGTGGAACCCGATTCTTGTTTACGGTGGAAAGGGGAAGACGCCGGCGACACGCATGGCGGTCTACGCGATTGCGCGAAAGGCGTTTGTGGCGGCGCGCGAGTATGTCGCGGCGTGGGAGCGGTACGGGCGCGAGAAGGCGTCGGGCAAGAGGGACGCGAAGGAGCCCGACCGTGATTTGGGGAAGGAGGCGCTGGCGAAAGTCTTGCGGCGCGAGATTCCGGTGCACATCCACACGGCGCGCGCGGACGAGGTGATCGCGGCGCTCGATTTCGTTGAAGAGTTTCGGCTCGATGCGCACATTGGGCACGCGGAGTGGGGATACCTCGTTGCGGGCGAGGTTGCGCGGCGAAAGGGGCGCGTGGTTGTGGGGCCGCGGCTCTTTCGGCCGAACCCTGAGACGCAGCGGCTTGATAACATCGCGGCGCTTTATCGAAAGGCTGGCGTTGAAGTTGCGCTGACGACGGATCACCCGGTTGTGGCGCAAGGGCAGTTTTTGACGATGGCGGCGCACGCCGTGAAATACGGACTTCCGCGCGACGACGCACTGCGGGCGCTCACGATCGTGCCGGCGCGGTTTGCGCGAATTGACGACCGCGTGGGGAGCATCGAGAAGGGGAAGGATGCTGATTTGGTGCTGCTCACGGGCGATCCGATCGAGCTGACGACGCGCGTGGAAGAGGTTTATGTGGACGGGGTGCGCGTGTGGAGCGGGAAGAAGGATAAGAGTCAACGCGACGGCGGAGAGACGCAAAGAGAAGGGGCATCTTTTCTTGCGCCTTCGTGGCTTGGCGGCTTGGCGTTGAATCCGGGATCGGGAGCGGGAGCGCGATGAACGCTCTGTTGCTTACAGCGGTTTTGTCGGCGGCGCCGGGCGAGTATTTCGTGCGCGGGGAGAGGGTTTACACGATGGACGGTGCGCCAATCGAGAACGGGTTCGTTCATGTGCGCGGCGGGAAGATCATCGATGTCGGCGTGAACCTTGCTCTGCCGTCGGGCGCGCGCGTCGTTCGCGCGAAGGTGGTGATGCCGCCGCTTTTCGCCGCACCAAGCACCATCGGGCTTCAGGGGGTGCGCGGCAACGATTCGGTCGAGTCAACCGCAGCCGTGACGCCGGGAATCGATGTCATCGCCGCGATTGACCCGTTCCACCGCGCCTTCGTGAATGTCCGCGCGGAAGGTGTCGGCTTCGCGCTCGTGTTGCCAGCTTTTTCAAACGTTCTCGGTGGCTCGGGTGGCGTCATTCGCACCGTGGGAACGATCGTGGGGCAGATGGTGGTCGAGCGCCGCGCGGGGTTTGCGTTGGGGTTCGGCGAGGTTCCGAAAGCGCAGCACGCGAAAAACGGCGTTTCATCGCGCATGGGCGCGGTTGCCGCACTTCGGGGAGCGCTCACGGCCGCGCTCGACCATCGCGAGCGCGAGGCTCACACAGCGCGCGAGACGGCGTTGAAGCCGGATCCGGCGCCCGCTCCATTGCCCAAGAACCTTGACCACGAGGCGCTCCGGCCGCTTCTCGCGCGTGACGTCCCAGCTTTCGTGCGCGCGCAGCGACGAGACGACATCCTCACGGCGCTTCGATTGGCGGACGAGTTTAACATTCGCGTTGTCATCGTGGGCGGCGCCGAGGCGCCGAAGGTTGCGTCGCTTCTCGCCGCAAAGAAGATCGGTGTCCTATACGGGCCGCTGCGCTCGGTGTTTCGAACGCCGGAGCTCACGGCGGTCTCCGAAACGGGGCCGGCCGCCCTCGCGCGTGCGGGCGTAACCGTTGGGCTCGCGCCCGATGAGGGGCCGCTCTACCAGACGTCGGGTTCGCGAGATTTGCTCATCGATGCGGCGCTCGCGGTGCGCGGTGGACTCCCCGTCGATCTCGCACTCGCGGCCATCACGCGGGTCCCAGCGGAGCTTGCGGGCGTCGGCGATCGGGTGGGACGCATCAAGTCGGGACGCAGCGCGGATTTGCTGCTCCTCGACGGGCCACCGTTCGCAACCGCGACGCGCGCGCAATCGCTCATCTTGAATGGCGTTGTGGTGTCGGGGAAAAAAAGCCGGTAGCCGCTAAGCCGACTTCGTGGCTTCTTGTTTGGCGATTGGGACTTCGATCGAAGTTGGTCGTGGCGCCGGTTTTACGGCGAGGCGCAGCGTTCCAAAGAGGAGTCCAAACGCAAGAGCCGTGAAAGCCATCGCGTTAAAAACGATGCCAATTCCAGCCTGGGACAACAGCAGCGCGGCGTTGAACGTGAGAGCAACCCAGAGCAAGATTCGCATGCTTCCTTTTCCTCCTTGTTTCAATGTAAGGGTGCGGCCGTGGAATTGTCAAAAATCGCGGCGTGGTTTGGCTGGGTGACATTTGCATTCGCCTTCCGGGTGTGCCGACTGGAGGCCAGGAAATGCGTTTTGCCGAAGCGCCTCGAAGAGGACGATGCTGACGGCGTTGGCGAGATTGAGGCTGCGAATCTTGTCGTTGATGGGAATTCGAAACACGCGCTCGGATTCGCGATCGACGAGGGCGACGGGAAGTCCCTTTGTCTCCTTTCCGAACACGATAAAGTCACCAGGCGCAAAGTGGACGTCTGTATACGGCTGCTTCGCCCGCGTACTCAAGAAAAAAAAACGCGCGGTTGGATTTGCGGCGCAGAGGTCGTCGAGCGACGCATGGCGGCGCAGGTCAACAGACGGCCAATAGTCGAGCCCCGCGCGCTTCAAGTAACGGTCTTCGAGCGAAAAGCCCAGCCGCCCGCAAAGGTGAAGCGGCGTTCCGGTGCCAGCGCAGAGGCGCGCGATCGAGCCGGTGTTTTGCGGGATCTCGGGCTCGACGAGGACGACGTTCATTGAAATGTTAACGCTTGCGCGACTTCTTGCGCGATTTCTTTTGCTGCTTTCGCTTGTTTTTCCTCGCCTTCAGATCCGCGCGCGTCTGCCACGCCTTCTTCGGTGCCGCGAGCGCGCCCGCACCGTTCCCGCCGCCCGCCGCCATTTCGCCGTTCCCGCCCGCGTCGCCCGCTGCCTCGGCCATCTGCATCTGCCGAAGCCTTTTCAGCCGCGCGAGTTTCCCGAGCCCCGGAATCTTCTCGACAAGCCCCTCCGCTTCGCCAATCTGCTTCATCACGCGTTTCATCTCTTCAAAGCGTTTTAAGAGCCCGCGCAGCTCCGCCTCCGTCCGCCCGGCCCCGCGCGTGATCCGCCGCACGCGCTTCGTGTCGATGATGTCGGGATTTCGCCGCTCCTCGATCGTCATCGACTTGATCATCGCCTCGACCTTGACGAGCTCCTTGTCGTCGATGTTGACGCCCTCCGGGAGCTGCCCGCCGAAAAACGGCATCTTCTCGAAAATGTCCTTAATCGACCCCATCTGTTTCAGGATTTTCACCTGCTCCAAGAAGTCGTTGAGGTCGAAGTGCCCGCGCAGCATCTTCTTCGCGTCTTCCTCGGCCTTCTTCTCGTCGACGACTTCCTCGAAATCTTTCATGAGCCCGACGATGTCGCCGAACCCGAGAATCCGCGACGCGAGCCCCTCCGGCCGAAACTCCTCGAGCTTGTCGAGCGACTCACCCATCCCGAGGAATTTGATCGGCTTCCCCGTGACCTCGCGAATCGACAGCGCCGCACCACCGCGCGCATCGCCGTCGAGCTTCGTCAAGATGACGCCGTCAAACGCGAGCTTCTCGTTGAACGCTTTTGCGGTGGCGACCGCGTCCTGGCCGATCATCGCGTCGCACACGAACAGAATGTTGTGCGCGCGCGTCCGGTCGGCAATGTCTTTCACCTCTTGCATCATCGCCTCGTCAATCGCGAGTCGCCCCGCCGTATCGAGGATGACGACGTCGCGCTTTTCGCTTCGCGCGAAGACGAGCGCGTTTCCGCAGATGTCGCGCGGGTCTTTCCCTGCCTCGTGAAATACCGGCATGCCGAGCTGTTGCCCAATCACCTTGAGCTGGTCGACCGCCGCGGGACGATAGATGTCCGCTGCAACGAGCATCGGCTGCTTTCCCATCTTCTCGACGTAGCGCGCGAGCTTCCCGGCGGTCGTCGTTTTTCCCGAGCCCTGGAGGCCCGCCATCAAGATGACCGTCGGCCCGTGCGCCGCGAATTTGAGCCCCGCATCGAACGGACCCATCAGCGCGACGAGCTCGTCCTGGCAAATCTTCACGAAGTGTTCGTACGGCGACGCGCGATAGACGGCGCCGTCCTTTCGCATTTTGACCTGAACGATTTCGCCGAGCGCCTTCTCGCGCACACGCGACAAAAACGTCTTCGTCACATGGAACTCGACGTCGGCTTCGAGGAGAGACCGCCGCACGTCGGACAAGACGTCTTTCAAATGGTCGTCGGTGAGCTCCGTCTTGCCCTGCATGCGGTTTTTGACGGACTGAAAACCTTTGGCGATGGTCTCAAGCATTTTTCGATTCTCCTCGGCCCGGCGCTTTTACCACATGCGGCGTGCCGGATGAATCGGTCGTTTTCGAGGGACAGCTGACGACTGTTCCAACTAACGATCGCGACAGGTCACGCCCGGGCGACAGTCGACGGCGCACTTGACGCTGCGCGTTTGGTCGGCGACGAAATAGATCGGTTGCCCATCGATGGTTGTTTGCGCAGAGCCAACGTCGACACCGCTTGCTCCAGATGGCACGGCGCATTCGATTCGAAAGCGCACCGCTTGATTCCATTTGCCGTTGAAAATGAATTCGAACTCCCGACGCGCGTCGAACGGGCTTTCGGTGAAGCTCACCACGTAATCGTTCTTTCCGTCGCCGTTGGTGTCGACGGTCTGAATATCGAACGTGCGTCCCGACGACACGAAGCGCGTTGGGGGCGACGGTTGGAGTTGAAGCGGAAGCGATTGACCGTCAATGGAGAGGCGGAGTCCCGTCGCTTTGGCTAAGTCGTATTGATCGGTCAGGCGAACGGTCAAATGAATCGAACCGAAAGTCGCCTGTTCGGGGAATGACGTCGAACCGCGGTTTGAGTTTGGAACGTCAGCGTTGGGTGGCTGCGAACCGCACGAAACGATGACAAAAATGAAAGCCGCCCAGGACCGCCCGTTCCGAATAATCGATTTTGAGACCATGTCGCTCCCCTTTGGTGTCAATCGGAACGAAGCACGAAAACATACACAATTACCACTTTCGACGCGATGCGTCCATCCTTTTGTTTCCGCGCCGCTCGTGAGCGACATCGGCGCGCGGAATAAACGCGCGATGGGTGTATTCGCGACGGAACAGGGTATGCCGGAGAATTTGGTAGAGTTTTGGGTGTTCGAAGCAGATTGAAGTGCTTGACACAACCGGTCAAGTTCGACGAGACTTCGGCCCGCTCTCTGCGGGAGTAACTCAGCGGTAGAGTGCAACCTTGCCAAGGTTGAGGTCGAGGGTTCAAGTCCCTTCTCCCGCTATTTTCCGAGCAATTAGACAACAAGCCAGTGGCTTGTTGGCGCGAGGAAAATGGGTAAGCCCGACGGAACGGAGGGCGCACCCAAGGGGCGCTATAGAATGAAGTGTCTTCACAAGCCAGTGGCTTGTTTGCGCGAAGAAAACGGGTGAGAGCGACGGAACGGAGCTCGAACCCTTACGAAGAGATGGACGTTGACAGCAGTCGTATGGCCTGTCTGTTCCGAGAAAAATGGGTGAGCGACATTCTGAGGAGGACGAAGTTGGGTCGAAGTGTATATCCCGCCTGGTTCGCGGGCTTCGCCTGCGTCGCGGCGTCAGCGTCGGTTTCGGACGCGGAAGTGACGGCGCCTCCCGCGCCGAAGGCTGTGACCGGTGTGTCGCCGAAAGCGATGGCGCACGGTGGTGACGCGGTTGGTGAAGCTGGGCGAAAGGTTTACCAGCGATACTGCATTGGGTGCCACGGCGAAAAGGGGGATGGGAAGGGGCCGGCCGCGAAGTTTCTCGATCCGAAACCGCGCGACTTCACGAAGGGCGTCTTCAAGTTCGGCGCGGTCCCGGCTGGGAAGTTGCCGACGGACGACGACTTGATGCGCACCGTGACGAACGGCTTGTCGGCGTCGTCGATGCCGTCGTGGCGATTGTTGCCGCAGGATCAGCGCTGGGCCGTGATTCAATACCTTAAGAGTTTTTCGCCGCGTTGGAAGAAGGACAAGCCGGGCCCCGCGCTGTCGGTGCCGGAAGACCCGTTCAACGAGGAGCCGCCCTCGAAGCTGCCGTCGATTCGCGCGCAGGGCGAAAAGATTTATCACGGGCGAACGACGTGTTGGGGGTGTCACCCGGCGTACGTTCCGAACGACAGAGTGACGTCGTACGTTCAGGCGTACGGGAAGTCCGAAACGCCGCGCGCCGAGATGTCGAAGGCCGAGGGGAAATTCTCGGAGCCGTATGAGGCGATCGTGATGCCGCCCGACTTTGTGAAGCGGAGGCTCAAGACGGGACATTCGTTGGAGGCGCTCGCGCGTGTGATTTGGGCGGGCGTTGGGGGGACGGCGATGCCGACGTGGAAGGGGCAGCTCAAGGACGATGAGTTTTGGGCGATGGTTTATTACGTGCGCGGGCTGGTTGAGCAGCGACTCGCGAAAAACAAGAGCGTGATTCCGCTGCCGAAATATCCACAGCCGAAGGATCGGTGATGACGATGACATCGTACGCAATTTCGAATCCGACGGTGAATGGCCGGCCGCTCGTCGAGACGGCGCTTGTCAAGGCGCACATCATTGCGGCGCTCTGCTTTTTTATTTATGGGCTCTTGGCCGGGCTCGTGTTCGCGCTTCAATTTCACAACCTCTATCCGTTTGTTGGGGTCGAGGAGCTTTCGCCGGGCCGTGTGCGGATGACACACACGACGGCAGTGGCGTACGGGTTTTTGGTGAATGGTTTTATGGCGGGGCTCCACTGGGTCGTGCCGCGACTCACGCGTCGCCCGACGCTGTCAAAGAATCTCGGTTGGTTCGTCTTCATGGGATGGCAACTTTCGTTGGTCGTTGGGCTTCTCGGGATTCTCGCGGGGCACGCGCAGGCGATCGAGTGGGCTGAGATCCCAACGTACGTCGACCCGTTTGTGGTTGTGACCGCGGCGGCCCTCGCGGCGAATTTTCTTCCGGCGATTTGGCGACTTGGTAAGGGTGGCCCGCTGTACGTGACGCTTTGGTATTTTACCGCTGGTTTCATTTGGCTCGCGCTCACCTACATCATGGGCAATTACTTTCCGCAGTGGCTGATCCCGGGGTCGGGCGGCGCGGCGATCACGGGTCTCTTCATTCACGATCTCGTGGGGCTCTTCCTTACGCCGATGGGTTGGGGGCTCATGTACTACTTCGTGCCGACGATGTTGAACCGCCCGATGTGGAGTCACGCGGTGTCGCTCATCGGGTTTTGGGGGCTCGCGTTTTTCTACCCGCTGAATGGCGTGCATCATTATTTGTACAGCACGATTCCGATGTTTGCGCAGTACAGCGCGGTTATCGCGACGGTCGGCGTCGAGCTCGTCGTCATGACGGTGTTCATCAACTTTTTCGTGACGCTGCGCGGGAGCGGGTCGGCGCTTCGCGATTCGTTGCCGATTCGTTGGTTCTTTGTCGGGATGATTTTTTACATGACGACGTGCGTGCAGTGCGCGTATCAGGTGACCCTGTCGGCGCAGGAAATTATTCACTTCACGGATTGGGTCGTGGGCCACGCGCACCTCGTCATGTTCGGTGTGTTTGGGCTCTGGGTGCTTGGAATTTTCACGGAGCTTTGGCCGCGGCTCGTCGGGCGCCCGTGGTGGTCGCATCGCGCGCTTGAGTGGCATTTTTGGCTGACGGCGCTTGGGATGTTTTTCATGTTTGTTGCGCTCGTCGCGGGTGGGCTCGTGCAGGGCTTCGTGCAGAAGGGCTTGAACCCGTGGGAAGACTACGTGTCGATGTCGCGGCCGTTCTGGGGCGTACGGATTTTCACGGGGCTCATGATCCTCATGGGTCAGGTGATATTCATTATCAATATGGTGAAAACCGCGCGATCGCCGAAACCAGTTGAGGCGGCGGCGGTGCGAGCCGAGGGCGCGGTCGCGCCGGCGTCATCCGTCGCGACGGGAGTGGCGTGATATGAAGTCGCTCGAAAAGGTCGGGACGGTGCTCTTTGGGGCCGGATTTGGATTGTTTGGTTTTTCGGGCCTCGTGCAAGCGGTGCTACCTTATATGGTGATGAAAGACGTGAAGTACGTCACGCTCGACGAAATCGCGAAAAATGTTTCGCCTGAGTTTGTCGATTTGGCCGAGCGGTATCCAGACGAGTTTCGGAAGGCGTATGGCGAGCCAGATTCGAAATCGTATCGCGCGGCGCTCGACGAGGGGCGGAATGTGTATATCGCCGAGGCCTGTTGGCACTGCCATTCTCAATTCGTGCGGCCGGTTGCGAACGAGAACCAGCGGTTTGGGCCGGTGTCGTGGCCGGCGGAACACCAAAACGAACTGCAGTTGCCACAGCTTTTCGGAACGCGGCGCGTGGGGCCGGATTTGATTCGCGAAGCGCGAAAGCGGTCGAACGATTGGCACATCGCCCACTTTTGGGATCCGCCGATGGTGGTGCCGGAGAGTATTATGCCGCGGTTTACGTGGTTTTTTGACGCGAACGGGAAACCGAATCGACGGGCGCTCGCGCTGACGACGTATGTCCAGTGGTTGGGGAGTTGGCTCCCAGAATCGGACGAGCTTTTGACGAACGTCATCGCGTCACCGGGAGGTGAGAAGTGATCGCTGCGAATCATTCCGATCGCTTTCGCAAGATCGTTCAGTGGGTCGTCGTTGCGTTCGTGATTACGGCGGGCATTACGTTCGCGCAGAAACTTTTTCAGTTCATCGCGACGGCGTCGCGGGGGGAGATGCCGGGGTTCGCGGCGCTGACGATCATCCCGTACCTCATCGTCATGTTCGGGTTTTTCTTGCTTGTGGTCGGCGCGTTCTTGAAGGGGCATTTCAACGACCTCGAGGCACGACGACGGATGACGGTGGTGTGCCGGATGTCACGCCGAAGTACGAGGGGAATCGATTTCCGTGGTGGCTCCTCATCATTTGGCTCGCGTTTCTGTGGTGGGCGGTATCGTATTTTATCGAGTGGACGGGGCCTGAGTATTCTGAGTGGTTCGAGAAGCCGGCTGAAGTCACGCATCGCCCGATGCACAAATAGTTACGTGAGACGGAGGCTTCACAGTTGAAGCCACCCGCAGCAGAGCCGTTTCAATTGTGCGCGTTGTGTGGATTGCGCGTTCCAGGCGCCGCCGCGGAAGGACCGGCATACTGCTGCACCGGTTGCCTCGTTGTCGCGGAGGTTGTCGGCAAAACAAAGAGCGCAGACTCGACCGGTTATTTTAGCTCGCGCATTGGCCTCGGCGCGTTTCTGTCGATGTTCGTCATGGCCGGGAGTCTATACTTGTACGGCGAAGAGGCGCTCGGCGCGGCAGGTGGTTCCGATCCGTTGCGCGCGGGCTTTGCGTCGGTTGCGCGTTACCTCCTTCTGTTTTTTTCGTTTCCAATTTTCTTGTTGCTTGGGGTTCCTCTCATCGCTGGAGGCGGTGGGCGATCGCGTTGGGTCGACCGGCTGATCGCGACTGGGAGTTTCGCAGCCCTTTCGTTGTCGGCCGTCGCAACGCTCCGGGACGAGGGCCACGTCTATTACGACGCGGCGACGGTGACACTCGTCCTTGTTCATGTCGGCCGTTACCTTGAAGTGCGAGCGAAACTCGATGTGCGCCGCGCGGGCGATGCGTTGCGGGTGCTAGTTCCGGGCGGCGGCGTTTCGGTCGGGGCGCAGATTGAGGTCGCCGCGGGTGCAACGTTCGAGGCGGACGGGTTGGTCGAATCGGGCGCGGCGTCGGTCGATGAGCGGCATTTCACCGGCGAGAGCGTGCCGCGGCCGGTCACGGTGGGCGACTGGGTGTACGCCGGTACGACGGTTATCGAAGGTGCGGTGTCGATGCGTGTCGAGCGCGCGGGCGCGGGAACGCTCATTTCGCGGCTCGTGCACTTGGTCGACGAAGCGCGCCGACGCCCGAGCCGGCTTGAGCGGATATCGGATCGCGCGGCGAAAATTTTCATTGTGTTTGGTTTCTCGGCCGCCGGACTCGCGCTCGGATTGGGTTGGGCCGCCGGCGGAATAGAGGTCGGTGTGCTGCGCGCGCTCGCGGTTTTGGCCATCGCGTGCCCGTGCGCCATCGGAGTTGCGACGCCGATTGTCGCGAACGTGGCGCTCAGTCGGCTCGCGAAGCGCGGAATTCTTGTGCGGGGCCTCGACGTGTTCGAGCGCTTGGCGCGTGCGAGCCTTGTCGTTTTCGATAAGACGGGAACGTTGACAACGGGGATTCGGTTGACGACGGACGATGAATGGGCGGTTGGGCCGGCCGCATCACTCGCAGCGTGCTCAGAGCATCCTCTCTCGCGGGCGGTCGTTGCGCTCGCGCATGATCGCGGAATCGCCGTTGTGCGGGATGAGGCGGCACATGTTGTTCCCGGCTGCGGAGTTGAGTCGGGCGCGTACCGGTTGGGGAGCGCCGCGTTTGCCGATTCGCCATCGCTGCGGAATGAGACGGTCGCTGCGCAACTTTTTTTTCGTGACGCGTCGGGACGGATTGCGAAGTTCGCGGTGGAGGAAACGTTCGACATCGGGATCGTATCAGCGATGCGCACGGTGGAGTCGCTCGGTGTTCAACTCGCGGGGCTCTCTGGTGACGAGTCCGGGCGTGCGCGACAAATGGGCGACCGAATCGGAGTTTCGTTTGACGGTGGGCTCTCGCCAGCCGACAAGGAAGCGCGCGTTCGCGGATGGCAAGAGAAAGGGGAGACCGTCGTCGTTGTTGGTGATGGCGTGAACGACGCGCCGGCTCTCGCGGGCGCCGATGTCGGAGTCGCGGTCGGAGGGGCCCACGCGGTCGCCGTCGAATCGGCGCACGTCGTGCTGCTCCGCGCGGGAGCTGCGGAACTGCCCACCGTGCTGCTGGTGGCACGCCGCGCGGTCGCACGCATGCGCTGGAATCTTTTCTGGGCGCTCGCGTACAACACGGTTGCGGTGGTCGTCGCGGTCCTCGGGGTCGTCTCACCGATCGTCGCCGCACTGGCCATGGTCGCATCGAGTGTCTTCGTGGTGACGGGGGCCGTCGGCTTTTCTGTTGGTCAGTTAAGCGAACCGGGAACCGCGAGCCCGAACATCGGGATTTCTGCGTCAAACGTTTCGCCATCGTCGTAAACCATTTGATACGTACCGTGCATCGTGCCGTTTTGCGTCTTAAGCGGACACCCGCTCGTGTATTCGAACGACTCGCCGGGCGTCAGCCGCGGTTGCATCCCCACGACGCCGGGACCTTTCACCTCTTGGATGCGGCCGGCGCCGTCCGTGATGATCCAGTGCCGGCTAACGAGGCGCGCCGGGCGTTCCCCGGAATTCAAAATGCGAACGGTGTAAGCGAAGAAAAAATTCGAGCGCTCGGGGTCGGATCGCTCGGCGAGATAGACGCTGGTGACGTGAACTCGAATCCCGCGCGTTTCGTTCTCGGGCATCTGCGCTAACCTCGCGGCGCCAGCATTTCGCAAAGCGTCAAGACGCCGAAACCCGTTGCGCCCTTATCGCACGTGTCCGATTTCGCGTCGCTCATTGCCGGTCCCGCGATGTCGAGGTGAACCCACGGTGTGTCGCCAGCGAATTCTTTCAGGAAGAGGCCGCCCGCAATGGCGCCGCCAAACCCGTCGCCAACATTTTTCATGTCGGCAATCGGGGATTTGATCGATTCGAACATGCGCTCGGGGAGCGGCAATGGCCACATCTCTTCGCCCGCGGCGCGCGCCGACGCAAGCACCTCGCTCGAAAGCTTTTCGTCGGTTCCCAGGACGCCCGCCGTGAACTTCCCGAGCGCGATCATGCACGCGCCTGTGAGCGTCGCGAGGTCGATTATGACGTCCGGTTTTTTGGTGCGCGCATAAGCCAACGCGTCGCCGAGCACGAGCCGGCCCTCCGCGTCGGTGTTCAACACCTCGACGGTTTTGCCGCTCATCCCGCGCAGGATATCGCCGGGCTTGATCGCGCGTCCGCCCGGCATGTTCTCGGTGATCGCCGCAAACGCCATAATCGTGTCGCCCGGCCGAATTCGTGAAATCGCGCGCATCGTCGAAATGACCACCGCCGCGCCCGACATATCCATCTTCATCTCTTCCATCTGCTTCGCGGTCTTGAGTGACAACCCACCCGAATCAAACGTAATCCCCTTACCGACAATGGCGATGCGCCGCGCGCCTTTTCGTGGTTTTGCCGGCGCGTATGTCATGTGAACGAATCGCGGCTCTTCGGCGCTGCCGCGCGCAACGCCAAGAAGAAGCCCCATCCCAAGCTTTTTCATCTCGCCCGGGCCAAGGATGGTGCACGACAACTTCCCTTCGCGCGCCACGCGATGCGCCGTATCGGCTAACCGACGCGGCGTCATCTCGCCCGCTGGTTCGTTGACGAGGTCACGCGCGAACAGCACCGACTCGGCGATGACCGTTCCACGATCGACGCCCTTATGAAAGTCGGATTTTGACAGCTTGTGAACATGAAAGCGCACGTCGCGGACTTTTGGCCCCTTTTTTTCTTTTGAGAGGTACTTGTCGAATTTGTAACCGCCGAGAACAACCCCCGATGAGAGCCCTTCGGCGACGGCCACGTGCGAGAGGGCTCCGGCGCTCGACGTCGCCGCGCCCGGGAGGAAAATGGTCATCGTGCCCGCGGAAACGCGTTCGCCGATCTTGAGTGCGCGACCACCGAGGTTTCGGAGCCGGCGCATGTCGATTGGTTGCGCTTTCCCTAAGCCAACCAGGGCAACGCGTGAACCGCCCGCGCGCCCGTGCGTGTGGATGCAGAGCTCCTGGCCTTCTTTGCCCACGAACTCTTCATCGCGCGCGGCCCCGAAAACGAGACCGCCAACGGCTTTGTCGACGTCGCCAAGGCAATCGTCCTTTTCGACGGCGCCTTCAAACACACCGAACACCCAAAGATCAGCCTTCCCCCGCTCTGAATCGAGGTGAAAACGCACCATCCGTCTCTCTCCTTTTCGACCTCAGTCGTATACCACTCCGATTCAAGGCTTGTCAGCAGGGCCGCGCGTGGATGAAGATCGACCCATGGAAAACGTTGCAGCCCTTGAGAAAAAACTACTCCACGATGTTGGTCGCGCGATCGCGGATTTCGCGTTGATCGACGACGGCGATCAAATTCTCGTTGGGATGTCGGGTGGGAAGGATTCTTACGTTCTCTTCCATTTACTTCGTCTCTTGCAAAAGCGCGCGCCCGTGCGATTCGAGCTCGTCGCGTTTCACCTCGACCAGGGGCATCCCAATTTTCCGGTTCACACGATCGAGTCGTATTTGAAATCGGAAGGTGTGGCGTATCGGATCGAGCGCGTCGACACCTACTCCATCGTCAAGGAGAAAATCCCAGAGGGCGACATGACGTGTTCGCTTTGCTCACGTCTGCGCCGAGGCATCATTTACAACTGGGCGCCGAAATACGGATGCAACAAAATTGCGCTCGGGCACCATCAAGACGATGCGATCGAAACGGTGCTCTTGAATATGTTTTTTAACGGGCGTATCCGCGGAATGGCGGCGCGCCTTGTAAGTGAGGACCAGCGAAACGTCGTCATTCGGCCTCTCATCTACGCGCCGGAAGACCGAATCGCAGCGTACGCGCGGGCGAAAGGGTTTCCGGTGGTGCCATGCGTTTTGTGCTCGGAGCAGGAAGGTGCTGAACGCGCGATCCTGAAGGAGTTGCTCACGTCGCTCGAAGCGCGGAGCCCGGGCGTGAAGAGTCGAATGGGTGCGGCGCTTGGGAATGTCGAGTTGGCGTCGCTTTTGGATGTCCGGTTCGCAGGTCACGGATCCGAACGCACGGACGCAAACGACAGCGATACGGATGTGGGATTGCCGCGCGTGCCACGCGCCGGAGTGGCGACGCGGTTGCCGATCCTTTAAACCTCGCGAAACAGAAAGGGACGCAAGGCTTCAAGTCGCGAATCGATCGCGTCGGGGTACATGAAGCGCATCGCGGCCGCGAGCGACGAGAGAAGGGCGTTGCCATCTTGCGGGGTGAAGCAGAACCCGACAACTTCCGTCTCGTCGCGGACAGCGATTGTCGGAAGCGACACGACGGTTTGCGACAAGATGCGGCCGTAATAGCCGTGATCGCGCCCAAATGAAAAGACCGAGTTCGCAGTTGTTTTCTCGGTGACGGCGACGAGTGGGTTGTCGCGAAAACGACCGACAACTTCGTCTTTTGTCGTTTTCTGCGTCAGCTGGAGCGAGAACCAAATCGAGTGCATATACTGCGTTGGGATTTTCACCGCGCTCGAAAAGATGCGCGGTGCGAGGCCGAGCGTCGCGAGCAAGTGAAACGCGTCGCGCGCGTGGTGCGTCCCGAACTGTTTGTCGTCGTGCTTGCCGACCTTGGGCGACGGGCAAAAATCGCTGTCCTGGCTGATGTCGTTCGCGCGGCGCATGCAGAGAAAGTGCGCGTCGCGGAGGATGAGTCCATTTTTCGGAACGACCGCGAGCGACTTCAAAAGTACGGCGATGTTGTGCGTGTTGCAGCTCACGACTTGGAGAAAACGGTCGGCGTCGGTTACCGCCTCGTCGTTGATGCCACGCGCGTACGGCTTTCCAAACCCGAACTCGCTCCCTTGCGCGATAAACCCCTTGGGCCCATTCACGTATTGGTAAAACTTGTCCTTGTTTTCGTTGCCGGCCGGCGTGCAATCGATGACGACGGTCGCGCGCTCGAGCGCTTCGCGTGTTTCGTACTGGACTTTGTGCCCGAACGCTTCGAACGCCGCTTTTTGTGATGGATCGACTGTGAGTTTGGCGCCACGACGCACCAGGCTCTCGACTTTGGCCCGCTCGTGGGAGAGCGGGGTTCGCTTGTGAAACGAGACTTCGTCGATGCCGAGCGATGTTTTCATGTCGGCGAGAAGCCCGATGAGCGGCTCTCCCACCGTCCCAGTTCCAACCACATGTACGATACGTTTCATGGCTTTCCCCTCTCTCTACGTGCGATTCGCACGCCCCACAGTTCTAAAGGTTGACACGGTCGAAATTGACTTGTCAATTCGAAGAAAGATTAAGGAAGGCGTACGATAAAGCCGATGGAATCGTTTAGAACAGATTCTCCCGACGAAAGGACCTGGTTCAATCGGTCCTGTCCTTCGGCAAATTGGAAACGAGTTTTTGTCCCCGCCACGACGCGGGCGCCGCGCTTTCGCAGGTTTTCGAGCGTTGCCCGGTCGACCGTTTTGGCCTCGGCGTGCCAACCCTTGCGGTGCGCGTGGTAGAGCAGAGTCGGATCGTTGTCGTCGATCGCGACGATCAGATCAGAAACAGCTGTCGTGTCTCGGAGCGCCTTTGCAACCTGAGTCATGGGCTCACGTGCTGGGTCTTCTTTTCTCCAATAATTGATCAAGAGACTCGCGCTGATTCCGACCATTCCGATGAGTCCTAAAGTGATGGCCGCATTTCGCCAGACGAAGGTCCATGAGCCGTCAAAGGTCGACGCGAGAAAGCGGCCGATGAGAATTGATACTGGGATGATGAATGGGAGCTGGTAATATTCGTGGACGGCGTTGCCGCGCGCAACCAGTGCAATGAACAAGAGACCCGTGAGAAGCCAAGCCACAAGGAACCGATGGGCGTGACGTTCGCCGCGTCTGAAGACAAGCGAGAGAACGAAGAAGGGGAGTGCGAAGTAGGCGAGGTGGCGTTCGATGAGAAAATGGATGAAGACGCGATTCCAAAAATCCGGGGTGAGGAGCATCCCGAAGTTTCCCCACTTGTCTTCGCCGAAGGCCCAAATCCCAAAAGTGAGCCCGGTCTCGCGGTAGAGTGAATGCGCGTGCGTGTACCAGGCCAGAACGGGCGCCAGCGTGAGGATCGCGAATCCCCAGAGCGGAAGTTTGGTGAAGAGATGCCACCCAAACCTGCCGTGGGTGGCGACCAAGAGTGGGAAGGCGATCCAGAGCGCGGTCAGTTTCGTGAGGAGTGCAAGCGAGAAAAAGAGCGACGCCGCGACCAGTCGAGAGTGGGTCGGGCGATCCAGCCAAGCGAGAAAGAAATCGAACCCAGCTGCGAGGGTGGCGAGGTGAAGCGGTTCGGGCATGAAAGCGCGGCCGTAGAAGATGTTGAGTGGCAGGAAAGCGGCGATCGCTGTGGCCCACAAGCCGGTCCGCGAATCGAAGAGGCGGCGCGCGATTCGATAGATAAAGAAGAGAGAAACAAGCGAAAAGAGGATTGAGATGAGGCGCCCAACGCTTTCGGAGGCGCCGGTCAGACCGTAAGCGAGCGCAACGAGGAACGGGTAAAGCGGAAACTCCATCTCAACGGCGCCGTCGGTGTCACCGCGCCAGTCGATCTGCGGGCGCAGGAGGCGATAACCGCCCTCGTGAAAATTGCGCGCGACGGCAGCGGTATCGGTTTGGCGCCACGCGTGTACCCCGAGGAGCGGTGCGTCGACCCCCACAAGTCGAACGACGGCTGCGCCGGAAAGAATGATCGGAAGGAGCAGTCGGGACGATATTCTAATTGTAGCCGGCCTCGCCGTGCTCGGTGAGGTCGAGGCCCATGATTTCGTCTTCGGGGGTTGGGCGAAGGCCGACGACTTTTTTGATGATCGTGAAAAGCGCCAAGCTGACGACGAATGAAAATGCGATGGTGATGCCGACCGCGGCGAGCTGGATACCGACCAGACTTGCGTTGCCGGCGAGAAGCCCGTCGCCGCCGTCTGGGTTAACGGCTTTCGTGGCGAAGAGACCAGTTGCGATGGCGCCCCACGTGCCGCCAAAACCGTGAATGCCAATGGCGTCGAGGGCGTCGTCGTAGCCGAGCCGCGTTTTGAGCGTTACGCCGAAGTAGCAGACGATGCCACCCACGAATCCGATGACGATGGCGGCGCTTGGCGAAACAAAGCCGGCGGCCGGTGTGATGGCGACGAGTCCCGCGATTGCGCCCGATGCGGCGCCGAGGACGGTCGGTTTACCGCGGTGCCACCACTCGATGACCAGCCATCCGATCGTCGCACCACATGCGCCGAGGTGCGTCGCCACGAACGCGGTGGTTGCAAGTGCGCCGCTGCCGAGCGCGCTTCCCGCGTTGAAGCCAAACCAGCCGAACCAAAGTAGGGCTGCGCCCGTGATGGTAAGCGGCAAACTGTGTGGTGGCACAGGCTCGCGCATGAAACCGCGCCTCGGGCCGAGCGCAATGACGGCCGCGACGGCTGCGGCGCCACTCGAGATGTGGACGACGGTGCCGCCCGCAAAGTCGAGCGCGCCCATGGTGCGGAGGAATCCGCCCACGCCCCACACCCAGTGCGCAAGCGGGTCGTAGACGAGAGTCGCCCAGAGGAGCGAGAATACAAGAAATGGAGCAAAGCGGATCCGCTCGGCGAAGGCGCCCGAGATGAGAGCGGGGGTAATCGCGGCGAACATGCCCTGGTAAATCATGAACGCGGCGTGCGGGATCGTCTTCGCGTAATCACCGTTGGGGAGGCCGCCGACTCCGGACAGGAGCGCCCAATCGAGCGAGCCGATGACGCCGCCTTGCGACGGGCCGAAGGCGAGCGTGTAGCCGACGAGTGCCCACTGAATTCCGATCGCGGCGGCGAGGATGAACGAATGCATGATGGTCGACAAAACGTTTTTTTTGCGGACCATCCCGCCATAGAAGAGGGCGAGTCCGGGCGTCATCAGCATGACGAGCGCTGCGGAAAGGAGCACGAAGGCGGTGTCGCCTGTGTCGATTCTTAGTGTCGTATCCATTCGAGATCCATAAACCAAGCTGCGCGCGTCGCACAACTGGAGAGTCGATCATCGGGATGGTAAGTGGTCCGACGGGCGTTAGGCGCGGCTCGGAAGGCGCTACGGCAAAAACTTTTCAGGGTGTTCGAGCTTTTCGGGGAGGTACCTTTCAATCACGTAGTTGAGACCGTGTGCCGCGAGCGCTTGCTGCTCCGCACGGACACCCATCGCAAGGAGTTGGTCGATCGCCTTTTGCCACGGCTTGTGGTGCTGGATAAAGGGGTCGTTTTTGATCGCGTCCTTTGCGCGCTTGATGTCGACTTCTTTGAGCGGATGCGTTGGCAGCGCGTAGTCGACGATGTCTTGCGGCGTGATGCCGAGGTAATGAACGCGCGGCACGCAAAAAAACTCGTTGATGTGCGCGGCGTTCCCGGAGCCGACTTTGAGCGTTCGATAGATGTTCCCGATTCCGTACGGGTCGCAGTCGGTAAACGCATACACAGGGATCTTTTTTTCGTCGGAGAGTCGCCGAACGAACCGCCGGCACGCGCGCGTCGGCACGCCCCCCATCGAAACCAAGATGCAGTTCGCCTTCTTCCAGTAGTTGTGCTTCACGAGGCGTTGAAACATACCGGCCGTTTCAATGACCAATATGAAATCGGCTTTCGTCTCAAACTTGAGGTCCTCGACTGAAATTGGAATCGAATAGGCGCCCGATCCAAACTTCGTGCAGTCGATGCTGAGCGATTTGCCGGTGTCGCGGTCTTTATCAACGACGATGAGCTTCCCGGCGATTTCGCCCCCTTTTTCTTCAGGCACGAATCCAAGCTGCTCGCGGTTCACTGTGAAAAACGCCTCGACGTCATCCAACACCGCGTCCGACTCAGGCTGTTCATGAAAACGCGCGTCGTCCCAATTCTTTGACACGTAGTACGCCTCTCGCTTCGTCGCGATGTCGTCGGTCTCAACGAGCGTTTTTGACAACGACATCATCCTCAGCGTTTGCGCGAACGTCTTAACCGTCGACACCGTGAGCGTTCGCGATTTCCGCTTTCCACGCAATTCGAAAAAACCGGTCTTCGGATCGTACCGAACGTTGGACAACGCCCGGAGCGGAAACCGTAAATCCGGCTTCTTGCCGCCGAGAATTGTCTTGTGCACCGTACGCGCCGCTTCGGTAATCGATTTGATAACGTTCATGCCGTCGCTATAGCACCCTCCTTCTTTTCGTGACAATCAGTCCGTGAGAGCACGCAACTTGTCCCGGATGCGCTGTTCGGCGCACACGCGGCGCGATTGGATGATCGTTCGGTCGCTGACGTAATCTCCTTCCACCACATTTTCGGGGAGCCACCTTCGGGGCACGACAAGCTGACGCCGACCCTCGATCACGACCACGACGTCTCCCACGACCCGATCGACCCATCCACTTCCGTTCCAGACGAGCGGAGGTCCGCAGCCGTTCGTCCATGCACCAGCTGCCACCAAGGCCCCTACACGAAGACCGATTCGAACCGGGACCCGCGACATTACGCTTCAGCCGCCTTCACAGAGGTGCACCGCAGTCTAGCTGTTTTGTCAGCGAACTCTCGCTCTGTTGGTCCCGGCGGCGCGTCGACGAACATCCGTACGAACTCGTCTGGGATTGGGCGATCCCAAAGCTCGCACAGCCATTCCGTCTCGCGCAGACTCGTGAAGCTCCCTCCGGAAATGATGAGATGGTCGAAGAGGTGAACACCGACGATGTCACCGGCCCAGATAAGTCGCTGCGTTAGGAAAATATCGTCATCCGATGGATCGGATCGGCCGGTTGGGTGATTGTGGACAGCGACCGCGTACGTCGCGTTAAGTCTCACCATGGGTGAGAAGAAGTCGGACGGTCGAAGCGGGCAGACGGCGGTTGTCCCTTTTGACACGAGAATCGGCTCCGCGAGTTCTTGAAATCCGACATTGAGCGGCACCGCGTAAAACGACTCGCCCTTTTCGAGTTCAAGATGTCGAAGGCGCTCGAATGTTTGCTGGGCATAGGTGTGACGCGAGCCGCGCGGAAAGCGGCCCTCGAGTCCAAAGCGCACAAGCGAAAACGCCGCATGGACGCGACTCGCGGCCGGTGGCGAGAGCCCGGCGCGCGTTAGCTCGGCTTCGGACGCTCGCGCGACCTCGCGCAGCGACCCCATCGACTTCACGACGGCCCTCGCCGCGCGCAGCGATCGCGGTGACGGCAACGTCCGGTTCGCCAGCAACCGCGCTAAATGAAACTCTGAATCGTTCGGCATCCGAAGTTCCTCCTGGGTTCGGTGTTACGCCTTCGCAACATTGGTGCCGACCAAAGCGCGCCAATTCGGCAAGGAAACTGCGCCGCGCGACGGAGTCGCCGAGCGATATTCGCTCAGCGCTGAGCGACATTCGCTCACGCGCCCAGACCCGAAGGCCGACTTGACGCGATCCGCGTGCGTCGCCACACTCAATTTATGCTGCGGCTTCCAACCCTTGTCGCCGTCATCGTCGTTCTATTGGTTTTTTTCCCGGCCCCCGCGCTCGCGTGGGGCCCCCTCACCCACGTCCACTTCGGCAACGACATCCTCAACCACCTCGCCGTCTTGACGCCGTTTGTTGCCAAACTCCTGCGCGACCACCGCCTCGACTACCTCTATGGATGCATCGCCGCCGATCACATCGTTGGCAAAAACCTCGCGCCGTATTACGCGCACTGCCACAATTGGAAGGTCGCGTTCAAGCTTCTCAAAGACGCGTGGACGCCGGGCCAAAAGGCATGCGCCTATGGTTTCCTTTCGCACCTCGCGGCCGACGTCATCGCGCACAATTTTTTCGTCCCTTTCAAAATGGTGCAGAGCTTTCCCGCGCGCACGGCGAAGCACACGTACTGGGAGTTGCGGTTCGACCAGTTCGTTGAGCCCGGGACTTGGCTCGTGTCAAAAGAGATCGCGCGCCACGACAACAGTGAAAACGACGCGCTCCTCGCAACGTCGCTCAGCAAGACACTCTTTTCGTACCGCACCGGGAAACGCCTTTTCGCGAGCGCGATGCTTTTCACGCGCCTCAAACGGTGGCGCGGGATGATGGCGTACATCGGCCGCCGCTCGCCGTGGCCGCTCGTTCCCGCGGAGGTCGACCGCTTGAAGCGCATGACGATCGACAATGTTCTTTCGATCCTTATCGACGTCGAGGAGGCGCGGTGCGTATCGGGCGACCCGGTCGGTGCGCGCAATTTGAAGATCAGCGAGCAGCTGCGGCATCGGCTCAAGGCGCTCCGTCGTGGAAAAAAACTCGTCCCCGAAACAACACCCGTACTCACGCAGCTCTTCGAAGAGCCGTTCCGCGACTCTATTTACTCGACCTTCGAAGCGCCCGATCTCGCGCCGCTGCTCGTAAATGCTCGGGATTGAGCGCGCTTTCTAGGGTGCGCATAGACATCCTCCCAGGCATCCTCTAGTATGTCCTCTGGGAGGACATCATGGAACGCCTTAACTTGAACATTCCAACGGAAGCGCGAAAAACCCTTCGGCGTCTCGCGAAGAATGCGAAGCGACGCGAGGGCGAGTATGCGCGCGTCTTGCTTTTGAGTGCGATCGACCAGGCCGAACGTGAAGAATTCTATCGGCAGGTCGCGGAGAACATGACGCCGGCGGTGTGGAAACGAGATCTCGCCATCGCGCGTGCGATGGAGCGTGAACGCCATCGTGGCTGAGCGCGGCGACGTCATGGTCCGCAAACGGCGGCTCGGTTTCGGCGCGTCAGGTCGCGCGGATCGCGTCGTTGTCGTTCAACCGGCCTGTTTGAACGCGGTGTTGCCAACCACTGTTGTTGTTCCCCTCGAAGTGGGGCGAAGCTCCTACGGGGTTCAGTCGCGCGATGTCCCTGTCAGCGCGGCAGAGGCTGGTGCGGATCGCGCGCACATCGCGATCGTCACGCTGGTGTCGAGTGCTTCCCTCGATCGCTTGGAGCCGGGCGCCGTGGGCCGACTTTCCGCGTTCACCCTCGCAAAAATCGACCGCGTGCTTCGAATCGTGCTCGGTTTGGCGTGAAACGAGGAGGGGGATTTGGCAACGTCTCGTATCAAGTATTTCTTCGATTTTGGGTGCGACAGCCCATTCTGGAGCGCCGATGAGAAAACACGGGGCGCTTTTGGGTATCCGTTTACTCTCGAACTCTTGGTGTTTTGATATCGCGCGAGTGGCGCGTGGTCGTCGGGTCAGATCTGCGACGACGGGCAGACGCGATTCAGACGGCACTTTGCGCAATCGGGTGTGCGCGCGCGGCAGATGTGGTGCCCGAGCCGCCAGGCGCCGAGCCCAAATGCGATCCACTGCGTGCGGGGTAAAAGGCGCATGAGGTCGCGTTCGACCTTGACCGGATCGTTATGGCGCGTGAAGCCGAGGCGACGAGAGATTCGCCCGATATGGGTGTCGACGACGATCCCCTCGGGCGTGCCGAAAGCGTAACCGAGGACGACGTTCGCTGTTTTTCGCCCGACGCCCTTGAGCAACACGAGGTCGTTCATGCTCCGCGGGACATCGCCGCCGTGTCGCGCGACGAGGAGTTCGCATGTCGCCTTGAGATGGCGCGCTTTGACGCGAAAGAAGCCGACGCTCTTGATGAGCGCCTGAATTTCGGCCTCGGCGCCGGCGGCCATTGTGCGCGCGTCGGGGAAGCGCGAGAAAAGCCGGGGTGTGAGCTTATTGACCTGCGCGTCGGTCGACTGCGCGGCGAGCATGGTCCCGACAAGGAGTTGAAACGGGTTTTCGAATCTGAGCTCGCAGTGCGCGTTCGGGAACATCCCGGCGAGGCGATGAAGGAGGATGCGTGCCGATGGGGCGGGTTTCTTTGCGGCCATCAGCGCGAAAGCGACTCGGCGTAGTCGACGACGCGGCGTTCGAGCTGGACGTTGTTCAAGCGGTTGATTTCTTGAAGGCAGGTCGGGCTCGTGACGTTGACTTCGGTGAGGTGCCCGCCGATGACGTCGATTCCGACGAAGTGCAGCCCGTCGGCGATGAGAGCGTCGCGGAGCGCGTCGCAGATCTCGAGGTCGAATTGATCGAGAACGGTCGGGGCGACGGTTCCACCGGCCGCCATATTCGCGCGCAAGTCGCCAACCTGCGGAATGCGATTCAGCGCGCCGATCGGTTCGCCGCCGAGAAGGAGAATGCGCTTATCGCCTTTCGCGACCGCGGGCAGGTAGCGCTGCGCAACAACGGTTTGGGTGCCGCGTCCTGTCGCGGTTTCAAGAAGCGCACGGCGGTTTGGGTCTCCGTCCCGCACGAGATAAACACCGCGACCGCCCATGCCGTCGAGTGGTTTCACGACGATGGCGCCGCCGACTTCCGTGCGAAACCGATCGATTTCGTCGATCGAAGATGTGACGAGCGTTTCTGGAATGAGCGATGGGAAACGCAAGGCGTAGAGTTTCTCGTTCGCGTCGCGGAGGGCGCGCGGGTGGTTCAAAACGACCGTCGACGACGGCGCGAGCGAGAGGAGTTGCGTCGCGTACAGGTATTCGAGGTCGACGGGCGGGTCTTTGCGCATCCAGATGATGTTGAAGTCGGCCGCGGCGCGGTTTTCGGGCGGTCCGGGCGTCGGCGAGTCGCTCGCTCCACGTCGTGGCGCGACGGGACGGGCGTTCACGCGAAGTTCGTTGCGAAAGAAAAGGTCGCGGCACTCGGCGACAAATGTCGCGTCGCTGCGGCGCGCGGTTTCGAGAAGGATGGCGTACGTCGTGTCGTGGTGCACCTTGATGGTCTCGAAGGGATCGATCACGAACAAGACGCGGCGGGTCATTTGTCGTCCGAGAAGAAGAGGATCTCGTCGTCGGACTTAGGGGCGGGAGCAGATCGACCACGATCACGTCCACGACGACGATCACGATGTTCGGATGCGTTTGCGTTTGCGTTTGCGGGTGCGGGAACTTGACGCAAAGGCGCGGAGACGCCAAGGAAAGAGGTTTCTGGCCTTGCGTCTTTGCGTCTTTGCGCCTCTGCGTTGAAATCTCCTGGGGTTGCGGATTCAGCCACGGCATCAAGATCCCGTTTCGACAACTCCGCGGCGACGCTTGCGCCCGGACCCGTCCATTCGCCGAACAGCAGCGCCGATCCCGCGGGTGTCGCTTCGAGTCGACCCTTAAGAAGCAGCCCACTCGATGTACCGCCGTCGGCCCAGGGCGACGACAACGCTTCGTAAACCACATCACCAAAGAGGCTCGGCGGCGCACCCGTCAGCGTGACCCACGTCTCCGCATCCTCGGGTGTGTCATCCGCATCGCGGCTGGGCGCGGGCCGTTGCTCACGCCCAACGCGCTTTTGTGCCGGGTCATCGTGCGATTCTTCGAAAAGAAAAGTACGCCCCCGTTTCGTTATGCCAAGTGGATTCGAATGAACAACGGATGCCTGTCGATCGCCCTCGTCGACAATGACGATCGGCGCGCTCACGCGAGAATTGATCGGCTCATCGGCGCGCGATGGTCCACCGTCCCCAAGCGACAGCGTGTCGCCGAGCACCGGCGGAAACCGGTTGAACGGGCCGAGCTTACACGCGCGCGATGCCATACGCGCCTACGACTTAGCGATTCCGCCTTCGACGACCTTCGCCGAAGGCGCACCGACGCCGGCGGTTAGCTGCGTCCCCTTCGTTGCCTCGGCGAGTCCCGGGATCGATTGCAGCAGTTTCTTCAAGTCGACGCCCGTCAGCCCATCGACGATCGGCGGCAACTGCGCGAGGATCGTCGCGACTTCGCCCGTCAGCTTGCTCGCGCCACCGCCCCCATTTCCGCCCGTGTTGATAAAGACCATCTTCTCCGTCTTCGCGAGCGGCGCCGACACCGCTTCCGCAAGTCGCGGCAGCGACTCGATCAGCATCTGCGCAATCGCCGCCTGGTTGTAATGCGCCCACGAATCCGCCTTGCGTGCCATCGCCTCAGCCTCCGCGAGCCCGACCGCCCGCCGTACCTCAGCCTCCGCGAGCCCGCGCGCACGAATCGCCTCGGCCTCCGCTTCACCGCGCGCCTTCACGACGTCCGCCTCTGCGAGCCCGCGCGCCTTCGCCGCCTCGGCCTCCGCAAACCCACGCGCCTTCACCGCATCCGCCGCGCCGGACGCTTCGGTCTGCAACTTAAACCGCTCGGCCTCCGCTTCAATTTGCACAGCGCGCCGCTTCGCTTCCGTCGGCTTTTGCACCGTCGCCTCAAGCTCTTTCTCGCGCCGCAAAATCTCCTTCTCTTGCAAGTCGATCTGCTTCGTGCGCTCGCTCACTTGATACGCGATGTCCGCATCGGCGCGCTTTTGGTTGACGATGACGGCGGCCTCCGCGCGCTTCGTCTCGTAGTCTCGATTCGCTTCGGCGATCCTCGTCTCCGCTTCAAACCGTGCCGTATCGCCCGCCTGCTTCGCCGACGCGCTTCGAATCGCCGCATCGCGCGCCGCTTCCGCCTCGGCGATTGCTTGGTTCCTTTTCACGAGCGCGAGCTGCTGCTTTCCAATCGCGTCGAGATACCCCTGCTTGTCGCGAATGTCTTTCAGCGTGAACGACACGACGCGAAGCCCCATCTTGCCCATGTCGTGCTCGCTCACCTCTTGCACGGCCTGCGTGAACTTCTCGCGGTCTTTGTAAATCTCCTCAACCGACAACTTTCCGATGATCGCGCGCAAGTGCCCTTCAACGGTTTGCATCGCGACGTCCATGATTTCGCTCTTGCCGCGCCCCAGAAACTGCTCAGCCGCCGTTCCGATCGATTCGACTTCGTTCCCGACCTTAATCTGCGCGACGCCCTCGACGATGATCGGCACGCCTTGCGCGGTCATGACTTCCGGCGTTTTGACGTCGATCGTCATCACCTCGAGCGACAAAATATCGGCGCGCTCAAGCACCGGCCATACGATTGTGCCGCCGCCGCGCACGACGCGAAATCCCTTCGAACCGCCCGAGACAATGAGCGCCTCGTTCGGGCCGACTTTTCGATAGCGGCTTGCGAAAATCATGAGGAAGATGAAGAAAACAAGGGCACCCGCTCCACCTGCAATGAGCCCCCACGGGATGTTAGCTGCGTTCATGGACTGTCTCCTTTTTGGGAGGCTGCTGAAAAACGCCCAGCTGCGGCGTTGGCGCGTCGCCGCTCGCTTCCGCGTACATCTGAGTACAGCGTCCGCTCGCGGCTTTCCGGGCCTGCCTTGCATCTGGACGTTTTTGACCAGCCTGATTCATCACGTTTTTATTACCTGCTCAATAGATTTAGAAAGTTCGATCTTTTCGCGTTTTTCGTCGCCCGGGCCGAGCGTGCGTGCGACATCGACATAGAGCGTGGCCCCGACCTTTTGAGAAATGGTCGCGATGGTGCCTTTGGCGACGGTTCCGCCATCCTCGGCCCGCGCCGGGAAATTCGAGCGCGCGCCGCCCGCCGAGACGAGCACTTCGCCGACGCCGCCCGCCGGGATTTCCGTGATGACTTCGCATAAGCGAGCCCGACGCCCGAGCCGAGCGCAACCGGTAGATTGAGGACGAGGCTCGTCGCACCCGATTCAAGCGCAATGATGCCGCCCGCGCCGAACGCCGCGGCGAAACTTCCGAGAACGCCGGGGCTGAAGAACGGGAAGTTGATGTGGCCTCCCGCGTGCGCGTGCGAGTCGACTCCGTGTCCGTGCGCTCCCGCTTCCGCGCCCCCTCCCGCATCCACTCCCGCAGCCGTATCCGCTCCTGCGTCAACCCCGTGGCCGGCATCGCTCCCATCGCCGCCCAACTGCCCGAGCAAAAGCGACCCGAGCGCGAGCAGCACGCCGAACGACAAAAACGCCATGTAAACAGTAAACATTACTTGTCGAGCTTCTTTCGCAAATCCGCGAGTGCGTCATCAACGCCCGTCTCCGCTTCGTAACGTTGAAACTTCGCCTCGACTTCGCGGCGCCGGCTGTCTGACGCGGTGTCGCGTGAAAGCTCGTTCATCGCCTCCCATTCGGCGTCGAGCGTGTTGACCTTGTCTTCCATCCGCGCGAAATCGCCGAGGTGCTTATCGACCGCGGGATCGCCGGTGTCGGCTCTTGTCACTGGAGTCGCCGCCGCCCGTTCCGAATCGCGCTCCCGCACCGCTTGCCCGACCTTATGCCTTGCCACGACCTCAATTTTCTTCGCCCGCGCATCGCGCAACTTCTCCTCGAGCGCCCGCACGCTCGTCCGCAGCGAATCGCCGTACTCGCGCTGCTTTTCGAGAAGCGCGCGCAGCCGTTCGACGTTTTTTTCCTCGCTGACCTTCTCGATGAGCGCCTCACGCGCGAGCGTCTCGTCACCGTGTCGCATCGCGGCCTCCGCGCGTTTCGCCCATTTCGCCGCTTCGACCTCGTGGTTCCGAAGCTGGATCTCGAGTTTGCGTTCGTCACCCGCGACGGCAATCGTCTGCCGCTTCGCATCGCGCACCGCGTCCTCCATGTCGAGAAGCTGCTGCTCAAGCAGCTTGACCGGGTCTTCCGCACGGTCGAGAAGCTCGTTCAAATTCGCGCGCACAACTTCGTTGAGGCGACTTAGAATCCCCATGGCCTCCTCCTTCGAAACAGAGCCGGATTTCATTTATATCGCCGTATCGGCTGCCCCCACAAGGGCGTCGCGGACTAAAGCGAATGGCCGTGATTGGCGAGTGGCCGCGTGCTAGAAAACCGCGTGGAGCAGTGACCGAGGGACGCGAAACGAATGAAACGAACCATTGCCGTTGCGGGCAACATCGGCGCAGGCAAGAGCGACCTTGTGAAGTTTTTATGTCGGCGGTTCGGCCTTGAACCTTTCCCTGAGCCGTTCGACACGAACCCGTATCTCGCTGACTTTTATCGCGACATGAAGACCTTCGCGTTTCGGTCACAGGTTTACTTCCTGACGCATAAATTTCGTATTCACCGCGCGATCGAGCGCGAGCCCGGAACGGTCGTCCAGGACCGCACGATTTACGAAGACGCCGAGATCTTCGCGCGGAACCTCTGGCGCCAGCGTTTCATCGATAAGCGCGACTTCGCGACCTACACCGAGCTCTATGAAACGATTCGCGCTGCGATTGCGCCACCTGACCTGATGATTTACGTGAAGGCGCCCGTGCGGACGCTGCGGCAGCGGATTCGAAAGCGTGGCCGAACAATGGAGCAGGAGATTCCCGCGAGCTATCTGCGGCGGCTGAATCACCTCTACGAAGCGTGGTTCGCGCGCTACGATTTATCGCCGGTCGAAACGCTTGCGACTGACAAGATCGACTACGTGACCGACCTCGTCGACCGGCTGGACTTGCTCAAGCGCATCGAACGGTACCTATAGATAACCCTTGTGAACCACGACGGCGGATTGAGCGGGGGCGCGAGGGAGGAAACGCAGGCGTTGCGGCCGTTCGTGTTCAGTCGCCGGGCGCGAGGCAGGGCGGCAAGTTCGTACGCGCAGGAAGTGAACTGACGCGGAGGCCGGCGCCACCACGCCCAAGTCCAGCCGCGGCACCACCGGGCGACAGTCGACGTGCGTTCGGATCTTGAATCGGCGTGCTCGGGCCGAGGCAGCCGCCGCCGACGTGGCTTTGCCACGGGTTTGGCGAGACCGTGGCGCAGCGATTATCGGGGCATGTGTCGTAGATGTCATTGACACCGTCGCCGTCGCTGTCGGGAATCTCCGGGATGATGAGGTCGTAGAGCGGCTTGCAGGCTGGGTCGTAAAGCGCGAAGTTGCCCGCCGCGAGCTCGTCGAAGTGCCGGTTTTCGAGCTTGTAGCCGCGCGCGTTCGTGCCGTGAAGCGATGCGAGGACGCCGTTCACGAGCGGCATCTGGCGCGCGAACTTGGCCGCGCAGGCGTCGCGCGTCGCGAAGGTTCCGGCGGCGCGAATGAGCCGCGTGCGATCGCCGTGGCTGAGCGGGAAAACGATCGAGAGGTTGAGCGCGCGTTTGAGCCATTGGGACAGGAGGACGGGCGTCTCGTCGGCTTTAAGGCGATTGCTCTTGATGGCGGCCGAAATTTTCGCCGCAAGACATTTGTCCCTTGCGGTGCCCGTCACATACGGACGCTTCGTGTAGACGTCGTCCCAATCGGTCAGCCCGCGGCACGCCGCCCAATCGGTTGCGAGAAGGCCCTTGACGCGATCGATTCCAACGAACCGATCGAGGCGCCGCTTGATCTCGCGCGCGATGGGGCGTTCGGGGTGTTTCGTGAACCCAAAGCTGCCGGCCGCACACGGCTCGCCGGTCGCGCACGGGTAGAGGCGATTGAGCATCACGTCCGGGGTGACGGTCGTGTCCACTTTGAAAACGACAGTTGCCGGTTGAGCCGTTGCCCCGGCTGGACCCGTTGAAGCCGTGCCGCTTGAGCTGCCACTTTCCGTGCTGGACAGCGGTCGCGAGGCTGATTCCGGTGGTGTGCCGCCGGCCTTGCGCACGAGGTCCCAAAGAAACTGGCGAAACTCTTCGCGCAAACGCTCAGCGATTTGTCTGACGAGCGACTTGATGAGATCGACCGCGAATTCGCACACCGCGACGAGGTTCGTGTAGCCCATGTACTTACACGAAAGCTCGACCTGCCGGAGAAGCTCGGGATCGATCGTCGGTGTCAAATCGCCGTTTCGTTCGTACGCCACGGTCGCGGGAACGGCGGCCGGCAAGACGAACTGCTGGACAAATAAGAGGAGCGCGTCGGCGAGCTGCTGCGCAAAACTGTCGCCCGTAAATTTCTGATGCTGCGACCGCAAGATCGCGTCGCGAAAACCGTAACTCGAAATGTTCTGCTTGAACCTCTCGACGATCGCGATCGGCTTTGCGCCAATCGGCGCGGCGCTCTCGATTTTGTACGAAGCGACCGCCATCGACAAAAGGAGCCACGCGTCCATCGCGTCTCGCAGGCGCCCCTCCTGGTGGCCGAACGCGTTTTTCACGAAGTAACAGAGCACATCGCGCACGCACGCCACGCGGTCTTCGCGGTCGATGCAGTCGAGGAACTGGTAAACGGCGGGCGGCTTTTTGTTGTCGCACTGCTTCTCGTCAAACGTTGGGGCTTTGCACGAAAACGCCGTGCGATAAAAATCGGCGAACTTGTTGAAGAGCCCGAGGTGAAACGCCATCGGCGCGCGCGCGGCCGTGTTGCCGCGAATCAAGATTTCGCGGAGCACGGGAATCGGGGCGCGTAAGTCGACGAGCGTTCGCATGTCGTTCGCGATCCAGGGCGACAGCTTTTGTTCAACATAGAGATTAATCGCCTTGTGCCGCGCCTCGGTTCGCCGATCGCCCGTGAAAAGCCCGCGCAACTGGTTCTCCCACGAAAACGCGCCGCCGCTAAACGCGTTTACCATCTCGTTCGCGACGGCGTCGTGCGCAAAATGCGCGAAGTAGCCGCTCACGAACGCGCGCGACTCTTGGTCAAAGCGGAACTTTAGCTCGTCCTTCGTGCGGTACGTCGTCCCCCAGTAAGGACGCTTTAAGTCCCATGCCGCTGCGGCCCGCTCGGAGTAGGTGCTCTGCGGCGCCATCGCGACTTCGCTCGCCCACTCCCACGCCTTCGGGTGATTCGCGCTCGCGGACCAGTCGGCGTGCGTGATCGCGGGGCCGACAATGAGATCGGGGAACACATCGGGGCCAATCGCGCCCGCTAAATAGTACCTTTGAAATTCGGCACGGCTCACGGCAAAGAGCGACGAGCGACCAAGGTCGTCGGTCAGGAGGAGGGCGTTCGTGTCGGTGATCGCAAACCCCGGACGCGGCGTCGCGAGGGGAATGACGAAGCGGTTGCCCGTGGGCGTCTGTTCAAAGCGTTTCGCCGCCTCGAGCCCGAGGTACGCGTGGACGGCCTCGGTGAAGGCGTGCGCTCTAGTTGCGACCACTGACGCGAACAAGGCTGCAATGACGATCGTTTTTTTCATCGTTTACTCCTTGCAGTCCGTTCGACGGTTTTTCAAAAACGCGTTCCAACACTTCGACCACTCCTTCACGTCGAGGAGTTTTGTGAGGTCGTTGTTTTTCCCTTTGAGTTCGCGCACGGTGTCGAAGAGCAGATTGACGGCGCGCTTCGCGAGGTCGTCGATCGACCGCTCGTTAACTCCGAGCATCAAGCCGCGGTGCACGCCCTGAACGATCCGCGGAACGACGCGCGTGAGAATCGTATCGAGCGGATTGTTGGCGAGACCGGCGAGCAAACCCGGACAGGCGAGGCGAACCGGAACCAAAAGCCCCTTGACGATGACGCCGGGTAGCGTCGTCAGACTCACGTGCTTAAAGATTGCGTCGCAAATCGCGCGTGCCGTCGCGTCGCCGCCAACCAGCTTGATTCGAGCGTCGGTCGCCACCTCGCCACCGATCGTTGCGAAGTTTCCATCCGACCCTGTCGAAAACGCATACGGGGTCGCGGAACCATCGAAGCTCGCGTTGAACTGCACCTCAACCGGCGGTGACCACGCGACGCGGTTATGCAAGCGCCCCTTGTCCGCTGCGCGAATGTTGAGCGAGAGCTTGAACGGCGCTCCGACCGTTCGCACGCCCAATTTCAGACTAAAGAACTTCGGATCGTTCGCGGGGGTAACTTGAAACGCGCGCCCGTCGAGGAATCGCCCGCGACGCCGCATGTTCTCAAGGACGACCATCGTTCGTGGGATCGGTTTTGGCGGCAGAAAGTAGTTGGCCGATTCGAAATCGGCGCGCCGCGAACAGGTGGTCAGGGCACATCTTGGCGCCTCGCCTCGATAAACCGCCGCCCATATCGTTCGCCCGCAAAGCTGGGCGTACCCCGACGGATTGAGTTTCGCCGCGTCTCCACCCGCCGCATCGTAGTCTGTCACGGTCACGGGCTTCCGACACGCCGCACGGACTTGATCGCGAATCACGCGATCGTGCCCAGACGAGAAATCGACGGCGATCGGTTTTGCAATGTTGAGGAGGTCGAAGCGCAGCGGATCCGTCGGTTCTTTCGTGGAGGCGGTGAGAATCGGGACGTACCCGAATTCCCGAGCGGCGCGAATCGAGAGGTTGAAAAACGGCACAGGCGCGGAGTTGGGATCGAACGGGACTTCCTGCGAGAGGATCATGAGCGCGCGCAGCTCGTCGTCACATTGGCGGCGCCCATTGGCGAGCTTGGGAATCACGTCGCCTTTTTTCAGCGTGCCGGTGACGTAGGCCATGCAGCACGCCGCATCGAGCGCGCCGACGCCGTTCTCGTCGACCTTCGCATGACAGCACGCGGCCTTTTGCTCGCGGCCAGAGTCGGCAAGCGTGGTTGGATCGTATTTGTCGAGCGCCACATTGATACACCCAGACGCCATCGATTCTTCGCAAACGAGGCGAAGCGGCAGGTTCGGTTTCGCGGCGTACGGAAGACACGCGTCGCCGAGGTGAAGCCGAGTTCCCGGCGTAAACGGGTCGGCCGATGGTTGCGCGTCGCGGCTGCTGTCGTAAAGGCTGGCGGCGCTCCCGGCCCGGAGATCGTCTTCCGAAACCTCCGGCTTAACTTCGATCGCGCCATCGACGCCGAACGCCACTTCGCCCGTCGGCCGGATGTCGTCGCACGCGTCGGAGAAGAGGCACGGGATGAGCGCGAGGCCGCCCGTCAAGAGACCGAGGCCAGCGAGGCCGACGTCCTTATAAGTGTTGAGCTCCGACAAGCTGCCCGAGCGGAATCCGGCCATCAAGATCCCTGCGTGGAAACAAACCGCCGATTTCCCAGAACGGTTGTCCCAGAGCCGAAAATTAACCCGCTTCGATTCGGGACACCGGCACGCCAGAGCGAGGTTCGTGCGCTCGCGCAAGAAGGTTAACGCCGCGGCCGCCGTGTTTCTAAATACGTGTTGACCGCTCACGTAGGTTCGTTCGGCCGCCTCGTTGCGTCGGGTGCCGCAGACGATTCGGTGCTCGGACGGGTAAACCCCGGGCGGCGCCCAAGTGCAGCCGTGGCTCGCCGCGAAACCACGCATCCCGCGTCGCATCTGGTTGAGCCGGTCCGCAACTTTGAACCGGTTTTGACCCAATCCGATCATGGTCTGATCGTTGTACGCCGCGTCGAGGTTTTGGCATTGAATCTTTTGCTCCCACCCCCCCTTGAACAGCGGGTTCTGCAAGTGGCGCTTCCGAAGCTCCTCCGCCTTGCGGTCGTCGCGCTGGCCGTTGCAAATGAGAGGGCTGCGTTGAAAATCGATGCACAGCTCGCAGCCCGCGGGAAGGCCTTGCTGCGGGTCGCGCGCCCGGGACAGGCGTTCGGCGACTTCAATCGAATTGAAATGCGATCGGCCGCACTCCTGTTTTGTCAGCGTTGCTCCATCGAGGAGCTTCGGAATGATCGACGTGGTCTCGACTCCCTTGATGAGAGCCTTGTTTGCGACGAGCCACTCTTTGAGCTCCGTGTCGCGTTTCCCGCCGCCTCCCGGTACAGCAGCGCCGGTTGTTCGAAGCTGCTCGACCGGCGGGACCGGCGTCCCAATCGGGTCGGCATATCCAAGCTCTTGCGACTGCCAATTGGCGCCCTGCACCCATCCCTCGCCTTTGGCGCACGCCGAACCAAAAAAAGTGCCCTTACCATTATAAAGTCCGCCCGCGATGACGTCGGGACTGTCTCGCTCTTCGCACGGTTCGCGTCTTGCCTCGGCCCCTCGAATCGCGCGATCGATGCAGTTCTCACGCGCCTCATGGTTCTTATCGCGGTCTCGCGGGAAGTAGACCGTCTTTCGGCATTCGTTTTTTGCCTTGTCCAACTTCACGCAGTTCGTGATCTTTTTCAGCGTCGCCTCGGGATTGTCCCCAAGAAAGTAAGCGGTGAATGGTCTGGGGTCGACGAGACCGTCGATGTTTAGGATCGGCGAATAGTAAAGTCCATCGGCGAGACGGCCGCAGTCGGGTCGCCCCTTTTCATCTTTGGGGCACTTGAGCGAATCGGGAGCGCCCGTCGCACCTCCGCGCGTGAGCAACGTTTCGAGGACGAGCTTTTTCCAGGTCCTGTCAAAACTGATGCAGCTTTCGCCTTGGATATCTTCAAAGCTCAGGAACCCGGGGGCTTCGACGGTGTAAGGGTTGTACGAACGCTTTGAGTTTCGTTCGACGACGAGGGCGCCACCGCGAGGGTTTTCTTTACGTGGGAAACGCGAGTGAAACTCAAACTTGAGGTCAAAGAGGCCGAGCAGCTTCTTCGCGAGGCGGACGCCCGAGTCTTTCGGACAGCTTTGAGCCGCGGCGGGCGCCGTTTGCGCGCTGGCGACGCTCGTGAACGACATGAACGCAGCGACGAAGGCGATGGACTTCAGCTTTTTCATCGGCACACCTGCTTCACCGTCGAAATAAACGCGGGGCATTTTTCCTCGTAGCACTTTCGCAGCGCCTCTTTGTTCGGCCGAACGTACGCCGCGTCGCAATACTCAAAGAGGCACCCGATCGCGGCCGTCGGTGGCTCGACCGAGAGCAGCTCGCAAATCCATCGGAACGGCGCGCACGATTCACTCCCGACGAGGCTTTGCCACGACGCCTTCACCTGCTCGGGGACGAGCCGGCAACCCTGCTTCCGCACGAGCGCAGCCAGTTGGTCAAACTTGCCGGTCAACAGCGTCGCGATCTTTTTGAGCCCCGGCCCAAACAGCTCCTCGAAGTCGTACGGGCCGACGACCTTCAAGTTCATGGCGGCTCGCATCGGGTCTGGCACCGCACCCGCGCGCGTGGCCTCGCCGATCGCGAGCGGCGCGTAACAAAGCGGTGTCAGCTTCCCGCGCTCCGTCGTCGCCTGGCCGTTACGGATGTAAGTTTTCACTTCGCCGCTGTCAAAAACATCGTAAGGCAACACCATGCGCGTCTTCTCGACCGGCGCGCCATGAAACCGGGTGTTCCAGTTGCCGTCGATCACGCGAAACAGCATTCCGAAGACCGAGGGAATATTCTTCGGGACCGTGACGGGCGGAAGCTGCGCGAGCGGCGCGACGGAATGGACCTCGGGCACAAAGCCATCGGCCCGAAGCGCATACGCGTCATCGCCCGTGCACGCGGCGATCGGACGCGTCGCATCGAACGGGACGCTACCAAAGCAGGTGAACGCGGGCGCCGCCTTGGCGTCGGTGTTGTTCGTTTGGTTCGTGGTTTTTCCGTGGAAAGCGCCATTCACCGGTTTGCCACCGACGAGTCGCGACCGAGTTTTGAAATCCTTTCCAAGCGGACAGTAATCGGGCATGGCGTTCGAAATCGCCGGGTCACTGAAATCGCTTCCCGCGACCGGCATGAAGAAGTTGGCGTTGGCTCCGTAAAGAGCCGTGCACCCAAGCGTGCAGCCGAAATCGCCGCTCGGCAGCCCGAAGAAGGGGCTGTCGGTTTCGTTTCCCGACGACGTTGAGAGCGTCTTCATCTTGTCGAGCGCGAGCGCGCCGATGACGATCGTGTTTTCGTAGATCGGCCAGTTTCGATAGGTCTCGATATTTTTCCCCGAGTCGATCTTGAACGCCGCCTTCTGCGCGTTAATTTGGCCGCACATCTCCTGCATCCCGGTGCGGTTGCAGAGGAGATCGTCTTGCAACCAGTCGGTGAACTCTTTGATGACCGGCTCCAAGAACTCAGCGACCGCGTCTTTCAAGAGCGTGAAGGGGTACGTCAGCACCTTCGTGAACGAGTCGATCGCTTCGTTGACGGCGTTGATGATGTGGCGGGCGTCGGCGCCGAGCTGCTCAAACTGCCGCTTCAGGTCGAAAAGAAGCGGAAAATTCTCCTGCGTGATCGTGAAGAACTGCGGCGAGATGAGGAGCGAGAAGGCGTCGCCAAGGTATTTGTACGCGTCGAGAACGCCCGGAATGCCGCCCGACTTGTACGCTCGCGGAACCACGCGTCCACTCGGCCGCTCGATCTTGTCGTAAAGGACGTCGCCTTTGAATGTGCCCTTTGGGTCCGCGACGACGGCCTGCTGCGCGCGGTGCGTGGCGTCGAACCAAACGTCGAGAACGAGCTTCACCTGGTCGAACTTTTTTTTGTGCCAGTTCCACGCCTGGTCGGCGAACACCCAGTGGATGTAATCGCTCGACGTGTTCGCGCGACGCGGAGTGTAATGTTCCTTGCGGCCTTCCCAAATCGCGGTTTGCCGCGCGTGGAAATCCCACAGCAAGAAGAGCGCGCGGTAAACGCCGCCAAACGACAGCGCGAGTTTTCCGATCGGAGAATTCTCGGCGTTGGCGTATCGGTTCCAGAGGTAGTCCATGTGGCGGTAAAGCGGGCTCGCGGGGCTGAAGAACATTTTTTTCACGAAGGCGGTCGGCCAGACGAGGCGGTTGTCGAAGTTGTTCGGGTAGGGGAGCATCGCTTTCGCGTAGAACGCTTCGGTGACGATGTGCTTCCAAACGGTGTTGAGGTCAAATTCCGAGAGCCAAACGCCGCCTGCGTGAAGGTTCGCGAGGCCGTGCGCGTTCAAGTCGCCCGCGAAGTGCACGACCCAGCCGAGCACGAACGCCTTCTCCTCGGGCGTCGCGGCGTTCTGCCAAAGCACCTGGACCTGCCACGCGGTGTTCCAAAGGAGCGCGTGTGTCGGGTCGGTGTTGCCGAACATGCCGGGAAAGGTGTCGGGGCCGGTTGTGCCGGAGATGAAGTATTGGCGCGTCGCTGGGTTCTTAATGAGGCCGCAGATTTCGGGTGACAGCGTGATTTGTTTCGTCGACTGCCCGAGTCCCGCCGGAAGTCCCGCCGCGGGCCGGAGGTTGATGCCAGCGCGGTTCGCCCAGCCGCCGACGGTGATGACGCAGTTGCCGGTGCGCGCCATTTCGGCGAGGTGGTGGCCGGTGATCATGTGGAGCTTCGTTGAGTAAGCGAGCGCTTCGCCCGACGCCGAGACGACGCCGATGGCTGCGGTGAGTGCGATCTTGGCGTTGAAACGATCTTTCATCGACTCTCCTTTCCCTTGAAATACCGGGCGAGCGGAGCACGGCGTGCGCCGCATTTCAACTCACCCGCCTCAGTCCATATTAGAATAGACGTGCGAACGCGGTTTTTCATTCACTTTGGCGCCTTCATTAGATAGTCTTCTCGACATGACGGACATCGAAACAACTCCAGACGTACCTTCACGCGCGTCGACGGTCCCGGCGCCGCTTCCGCTTTGGACGAATTCGCTGCGTTACTTTCTCTGGTTCGCGTACCTCGGCGTCGCCGTCGCCGTGTCGTTTGTCTTTCACGAGGCGCCATGGCTTCGCCTCACCCTCGCCTGCGGCGCGTGGGTGGGCATCGTGACCATCCTCCTTTTCATGGTTCTTTACAGCCGTGTCGATTTGCATGAGTCACATCCGTCGGCCGGCGCGCATCTTCTGAATTGGCTCGTCTTCATACCCGCGGCGGTCGCCATTCCGATTTTGCTTGACGGGCGCGCGTTCGACGCGTTGACCGGCGCGCTGACGCTGGGGCTCACGTCGCTTTTTTTGCTTGGGGTGTGGCCGAAACTCTTCAGGGTCGTGGCCGCGAAGGAGGCGTCGACTTTCGGCCGCGTTGGTCCCGCGCTCAGCCACGCGATTGGCTACGCGCTTCTCTACACCGGCTGGGTTGCCTTTATGCCGCTCATCGTGGAGTACGTCCTGCCGTTCGTGTTTGACGACTGACGCGACCGTCGACTGTTGAACCTGATCCCCGGATAACGGAGAAGACTTCAGTGGGGCGGTCGGGGTTGGGCTCGCTCCGGCTCGCGGAAGTCCTCGGGTCTGAAATGAAACGTGAGTCCGCACGAAACGAATTAAACACCATGAGAACGGCAATTACATGCCCCATCGGCACCTCGTTTGATAGGTCGTCGGCTGTCCGAGAGTCGTGGCAATGAAATCGATATGGCGAAGAGGGTCGTGATCGTCCCCCTACTCGTCGTCGTGCGCGTGCTCGTTTTCGTGCGCGTTTTACGAGCACGACGACGACAACGAGTACGAGGAGGAGGACGAGTAAGAGTTGGGAACGCTATTCTCAAAGGCTATTTTGGACAAGAGTTCGCGCGTCTCAAATCAGACCCGAGGACGTCGGCGCGCCGAAGCGGCACCTGCCGACCCTACGCACGGAAAACACCTGGCCGCTTATCCGGGGATCGAGGGACTGTTGAACTTGTCGCCGCGTCGAGGCTATGAAGAAAGACATGCGGTCTGGTTTTTTTGCGCTGATTGGGAAGGCGGCTGGAATTGTTGCGGTGGGCGCGGGGCTTGGGCTCGGCGTCAACGCGCTGCGGGCGGACGGGCTGTCCCTCGGCGCCACGCGGCCGACGGTGGGCGACGACAAAAGTACGGCCGGCTCTTGTTCAGCAGGACCCACGACAAACGTCCCCGAAGCATCAATCGATGAGGCGCGCGCGCTCTACGGAAAGCCTGGCGTCACGTTCGTCGACGCGCGAAGCCGTGCCGATTTTGAGCGCGGTCACGTTAAGGGCGCCGTGTTGCTCCCTTACGAAGCGGCGGCGGCCGCAGCCGGGCAAGCGAGCCTTCCTGTCCCAACGGACCATCGCCTCATCGTTTATTGCGAATACGTGAACTGCCAACTTTCGTCGCTTCTCGCGCAACTCCTCTCGCAGAGCGGGTGCGAGCGCGTTCGCGTGCTGAAGGGGGGCTATCCCGCGTGGGCGAGCGCAGGGCTGCCAACGGGGACGGGGCCGTGAGCGAATCTGCCGCGACATCGGGCGTCTCTTCCTCGTGCGCCGTCACGCGGTTCCTCGAAGGTCCAATCGTCCAAATCGCCGCGCGACTTGCGCTCGCCGCAATTTTTTTCTACGCGGCGATCCCGAAGATCGGCGACCCAGCCGCCTTCGCGCGCGACATCGCAAATTATCGACTCGTTCCCGAGGAGATGGTTTCGCCAGCGGCCGTGATGCTGCCGTGGATCGAACTTGTCACGGCGCTTTGTCTCGCCCTCGGCGTTTTGACGCGTGGCGCGGCGCTCGTTTGCGCGGTGCTTCTCGCGGCGTTCACCGCGGCGACCACAGCCGCCGTTTTGCGTGGCCTCAACATCGAGTGCGGCTGCTTCGGACAATCGGGGAGCGGCAACGCCGTGGGTTGGGGAACCGTCGTGCGCGACGCAGCATTCCTCGTGCCCGCCGTCCTTGTAGTTTTGTTCGATCGAGGCCGATACGGACTTGCAAAGGCCATTAAGAGACCGTGATTTCTTGTCTCCCGCGTTAGAAATCTGGTCAGCGGTCGTGTAGATTAAAGGTTGTTAACAAGAGTGGAGGGCGAGCGGTGAATTGGTCCGCGAAAGGGCTCATCGCGATCGTGGCGCTGGGGGCGCTGTCTCCCGGCGTTTCGGCATCGGTCGTCCGGTACCAAAGCGTCGCTGACCTCTCGCGTGCCGCAAGTGACATCGTGCTCGGCGTCGTGACGGCGCGCGTTTCATTTCGAGATTTCGGCCAGATCGTGACCCACACGACGGTTCGCGTCACGCGCGCGCTCAAAGGGAGTGGCACGCCGCGCGACGTCGTTGTGCGGCAAATGGGCGGGCGCGTCGGAGACGTCGCATCGTTTATCGAAGGTGATCCGGGCTTTCGCGTCGGCGAAGAGGTCGTCCTCTTTCTCGAGAAACGCGGCGCGACGCACACGCTGTTATCGCTTTCGCAGGCGAAGTTCACCGTGAAGACGGACCGCGCGGGGAACAGATTCGCCGTACGCGATATGCGCGGACTCGTGCGCGTGCCGGGACCGTTGGCCGCTCAGTCGTCGGCGCTTGCACGACAGGTCGCGCGTCAAGGCGAGGGGTCGTTCATGCTCAAGGCACTTCTTGACGAGGTGTCTCGTGCAACAAAGTAGCCGCATCGGCCAGGTGCGGGCTGCCGCCCTCGCCCTCGGACTTCTTCTTGTTTTTCCGCGCGGCGCTTGGTCGTTCTCAATTCTCGGCTACAAGTGGCCATCCTTGCCGGTCACGTACTACCTCTCAACAACGTCAAACGACCTCGGCGCCACGCTCTCGATACAAGTCGTTCAAAACGCGTTCGCGAGTTGGTCGGCGCCCAGCTGCTCCGGTTTTCAGTCGACGTATTTGGGCGGTTACGTGTCCGGCGTGGACGGAACCGTGATTTGGAACGAATCGTCGTGGGGTTACGGATCGGGCGTCATCGGCGTCATGGTGCCGTATGTCACAGGGTCGCCACCCAACCAGACTTTTACGGATGCCGTGATCCAGTTTAACGGGGTTGACTTTAATTGGACGACGAATCCCGTTGGGGTGAACGACGTCGATTCAGAGAGTATCGCCGCGCACGAGATTGGCCATTTGCTCGGGCTTGGGCATTCGTCGAATCCCAATGCGACGATGTACTTCGAGTACGCGGGTGGGACCGGTATGCGGTCGCTCGACGACGACGACATAAAGGGCGCGTGTTATCTCTACCCGGACGCTGGGCAGAGTGGGGGCGTCGACGCGGGCGCGGATGCGGGAGCCGGTACGGATGCGGGCGCGGATGCGGGGATGGGCGGCGATGCGGGTGCGGACGCGGGTGCCGACGCTGGGGCGGGCGCCGATGCGGGAGCGGGTGCGGACGCTGGAATACCCCCCGAGCCCAAGAATCTCGGCGACACCTGCGCGTCGTTCGTCGAGTGCATGAGCGAAATGTGCGCAGACCTTCCCGACAAGTCGCGACGTTTTTGCACGGCCCGCTGTTTCTTTGATTTCCATTGCCCGTCAACGATGTTTTGCGGGTATATCTTCGGGGGGCTCTCGGCGTGCGTCAACAGAACCGAAAGCGCGTCGAGTCCGCCGTACACGTGGGACGCTGGGACACCGACCGATGCGGGTGCCGACGCCGGCGTGGATGCGGGCTCATCGAGTGGAGGAGGCGGCGGTGGTGGCGGTGGAAAGGGCGGGTGCGCGCTCACCTTCGAGCCGTCGCCGTCGGTTGGGCTGTTCTTGGCCGTCATGGCGCTCTTGATCTGGGGTGCGCGCGGACGAAAGCGGATGCGGGAGCGGTAGCGAAAATTACGGCGCGATAACGGTTGGCGTCGGCAAGCTCCAGAGCGCGAGCGACTCGACACCGTAGTAACCACTCGCGAAGTGCGCGACGCCACCCGCGATCGTCACGCGTTCAACCCAGCCCTGCGTGCGGAACGCGCGATCGAAGACCGGCCGGTCCGGGTTCGATACGTCGTAAATCGACAACCCGTTCATGTATCCATCCGACACGAACGCGTAGCCATTCTCGGCGCCGACGAGCCAACCGTAACCCGTTGTGACGGCGCTTCCTCGCGCCGCGATCGCACGCGGGTTTCGCACGTCGACAATCTGCAGATAGTACCCCGGGTTCCCGCGACTGTTCGCGCGGCTGTAGTCGTAGCTGACGGTATAAAAGAACCCGTTCGAAAAGCGCGGCCAATAGTTGTACCCCGGAATCGACGTCGTGCTGCGAAGGTAAGCCGCGTCTCCGATCAGCGCGAGTGCATAGAACTTCGTCGTGCTTTGCCCGCCCGAGTACTCCGACAGCATCGTATAGATGTAGCGGCCGTCGGCCGATGCTTCGAGGAATTGCCCGGGGATATTGACGGCGGTGCGCACGACCGGCACGCGCGGATTCGAGAGGTCGATGCGGTTCAAAAAGTAGCGCGTCCCGATCCCCTGCATGTAATCGTAATGCGTGAGATAAGCGTAAGTGCCGCGCGCCTTGAGCCCCCACGCCCACTGCGCTTGAAGCTGCACGGTCGACGCGAGCGCCGGCGCGTCCGGGTCCGACGCATCGACGATCGTCAGTTCGTGCGGGTCTCGATCGTAGTGGCAGTTGCTTCGGCCGCCAACGCCGTCGCACACGTAGCGATAATCGCCGTTTCGATGGAAGACGATTGTTGTGCCGTTCACGAGCGCGATTTCGTTTCCGTAGCCCCAGTAGTCCCAGTAGTACGGCGAAATGTACGTGTAGCGCGGAAGCGTGAGCGACCCGCGAAGCCGCGGCGCCGTTGGTGTCGAGAAGTCGACGACCTGAATTTTCGTCGCCTGCGATTCGCTGTCCGACGACGCGACGTAAGCCAAGTTCCCATTTCGCAAGTACTTCGCGTTTGGCGCGCCGACGTGGATTCGCGCAACGGGGCTTGCCGCGTTCGGGTCGTCGACCCGCGTCACGACGAGCTCTGTGTCGCCCTCAATCCATGAGCCCGCAAACTGCAGCGCGTACGTCCCGTCGAGCACATCGAACGAGTGCACGTTGCGCGCGAGATCGATGACCGCCTTTGTCACCGGGTTGTCGCGGTCGGTCGCGTCGACGACTTGGAATTTTTCGTTGCCGATTGTGAGGATGCGCGATGCGAACGGCATGGCGCGCAGAACCGACCCGACGCCGCGGATGTTCCCGCGCTTTGTGAGGGTGTCCGCGGTGAAGTCCATCATCTGAACGCCCGATTCGTACGAATACGACGAGCGCTTCCATACTTGCCACGGGATGAGGATGAGCCCCATGTCGTCGAGCACTTTGAAAATCTTTTGGAAGTCGTCGCGGTCGCCGGGGAGCCAGCCCCAGCCGTCGGCGCCAAAAATCTCGCGCTTGATAAGCGTCGGGTGCGCGAGGTCGGCGACGTTGAAGAGCGACACGGCGAAGTTGCGCGCGACGTTGCCAGCGTTGTTGTTCTCGGTGTGAATCCCGAGCGCGACGAGGCGGTCGCCGCGCGGCTCGATGTGCATGAGGAAGCCCGGCATTTCGAGTTGCCCCTTGAGCGTCGGGCGCGCGGGATCAGCGAGGTCGACCGTCCACAGTGGGTCGTAGTTCTGCGCGGTCACGAGGTAGCCGCGATCGCGATCAAACCGAGCCGCGGTCAGTCGTTCGTTGCCCGTGTTGATTTCGAGCTTGCCCAGCGGCTGTATCGTGTCGCGGTTTACGAACTTGAACGTGCGAAGCGTCTGCAGGCCCGATGACCACTGGTCGGTCGTGATGAGGCGGAACGTGTCGCCGTAGCGGTCCATGCTCCAGCGGTCCATGACCCAGCCGTCGGTTTTGAACGACGCGCCCATGCGAATCGTTCCCGCGGGATCGGTGATGTCGAGGTACGTGATCGCCGCCTGATAGCAGCTCGACCGATTGGTCGAACAATTTTGCCAGTTGTACTCCGATTGCGCGAGGAAGATCCCCTCCTGCGTCACGTTGATGTGGCTTTGGTAGCCGTTCGACGGAAAGTTTTTCTCGTCGACCTTAACAATGTTTGCGGGGTCGGCAATGTTGACCGACACCACGGTTGTGCGGTCGACGGGCTGCGTCCCATTCTGGTTGTCCCAATAGCGGTAGTACCAGCTGTACTCGTTCGAGACGACATAGAGAACCGAACCGACGATGCGGCTGTCTTCGACCTCGCCCGGGAACTCGAAACGATTCTTGACGAACGGCTGCGCGGGAGTTTGCACGTTCACGACCGTGAGCGTTGAACCGTGGAAAACGCCGGGCGTGTCGTCGGCGCGGCGCCACCAGCGGTAATAGTCCGACACGAGGACGTAAGCGTTGCCATCGCGCACGTACATTTCGACGGGGCGACCATAGAAGGGAACGCGCGACACGAGGCGCGGTGAATCGGGCGTGGTGAGGTCGATGACTTGGAGCCCGCGGTAGGCGTTCAAAACGTAGAGGTGGTTCCCGAACGCTTTCACAATGTCGGACTCTTCGATGGCGCGCACGGGGTTCGAGGCACCGCCACCCGCACCGGCGGCTGTGGGAGCCGCGGCGCCCGCTGTGCCCGCGGCGTCGGTCGACGTGCGGCCACCCGCTTCGCCCGCGCCCTGTCCCGCTGTGGAAAAACTGCTCTCGCCGGTCGCAGTTTCTTCGGCTGTTCCAACCGGCGGTCGTTCGAGCGGGGGAATGCCGTTGTCGCCGGGGGGCGTTATTCCGCCCTGGCAAGCCGCAAGAAAAGCAAGAGTCGCTAGAGTGGTAACAGAGCGTACGAGACCTTTCATGAGAGCTCCTTTATGACGCGGGCCAATGGCCATGACTGCACTGAGGTTTCGTTGAGCAATCGCGAGGCCATAGTCCAATCTCCTATTATTCGAGGGTTTTCTTATGGATTGCGTCCAAAACTGTCAGTCTCCGTCAAATAGAGAAGCGAGGAGTCTACGGATTCACCGAGCGTTTGTAAATCCATCACATGGGGTCATCGGACTTTCACGGTTTGGTTAGCGTGTGGGGTAGGTCGACCCCACGGTTTCGCTCGCGCCACAGAGAAACCCGCTGAAATCACGGGCGCCAAGCGCGATTCTGATGGCATCGAACCTGCTTTCTACAAGTCGCGGTGCGGAGGGAAAGGGATCATGTTCGACTCTAATTCACCGGGGACCGGCGAATACAGGCTGATACAGGGCCGGCCGCTTCGGTATGGCGCGGCAAGCGAGACCGGGCATGTTCGCCTTCGCAACGAAGATGCGTACGGGCTTTTCCCGGAGCACGGGCTTTTTGTTGTGGCCGACGGGCTTGGCGGGCACGCGGGGGGCGAAGTGGCGAGCCGGACGGCCGTTCGCGCGATGGGCGATTTTTTTCTGGCGACGGCAGATGGCGATGCGGGCGATGGGCGCGAGCGGGCCCTGGCGGCGGTCAAATTCGCAAACACGATCATATGGAATATGGCGCTCGCCGACGACGATCTGGGCGGGATGGGAACGACGATAGCGGCAATTGCCGTTGACAGCGTGACGCGGCGGGTGGTTTGCGCGCACGTTGGCGACAGCCGAATCTACCGCGTGTCGGACGGGAAGCTTACGCGGCTCACGCGGGATCATTCGCTGGCGCGACTTCTGTTTTTGTCGGACCGCGAGGCGAAGCGAAGTCTTGTCGGGTCGACGCTTTTTCGTGCGCTTGGAACGCATTCAACGGTTGAGGTTGAGGTTTCTGACGAGGCCGCGCGAATCGGCGACCGATTTGTTTTGGCGTCGGACGGGCTCACGCATGAATTGAATGATGACGAGATCCAATCGGTTGTCACGGTGGGTGTCGCGGGCCCCGCTGAAACGGCGCGACGGCTCGTCAACGCGGCGCTCAAAAAGGGTGGACGCGATAACGTCACCATCGTCGTCGCGGACGTTTAAGTTTCAACTCTCGGCACGACTGCAACAGCCGAGCGGTTGCGGTCGATAACCTTCCTATGTGGAGTTTATTGCGACGAGGCGCGAGCGCCCTTGGCGAAGCGTTTTTCCCGACAGTATGTGTTGGGTGTCGCCAAGTGGTTCTGGGCGGAGCGCTGCCGATTTGCGACGCGTGCGACGAAACGATCGAGAGGATCGGCGCGTCGCGTTGCTCCATTTGCGCGCGCCGGTTTGTCGCGGGCGCGGCGGTTGTGTGCGGGACCTGCTCGTCGTCGCCGCCGACTTTCGCGCGTGGCTCGGCCTATTGTGTTCACGGTGGCGCTGTGGCTGCGGCGATCGCGCGGTTCAAATATGGTGGTGAGGAGTCGCTGGCGCGTCCGCTTGGTCGGCTCGTTCGAGCGGCGTTCGAGGCGTGTGGTCATGGCGGCGCGTTCGACGTCGTCGTGCCGGTCCCACTGCACATCCGCCGTTTGCGGTCTCGTGGGTTCAATCAGGCCGTCCTCTTGGTGCGTCATCTCGGAATCAAGTCGGCGAAGATCGGCGTTTCGTTGATTGAGCGCGTTCGAGATACGCCACCGCAAACGGGGCTTTCGGCGCGCGAGCGCCGCGTGAACGTTGCGAGAGCCTTTCGGATGCGCCCGGGGCTTGAGAAGCAGGTCGTGGGTGCACGCGTTTTACTGGTTGATGATGTGCTGACAACGGGAGCAACAGCGAACGAGTGCGCGCGCGTTTTGCGGAATGCGGGCGCCACGGACGTTTGCGTCGCGGTTGTCTCGCGCGCAGAGTAACGCGCTACGACTCCAAGAATCGCACCTCTTTGATGCGCGTCGAACCGGTCGCTCGCACGACGGCGGCACGGATGGCTTCCGCGAGCGGCGCGAGGGCGAAGCGGGCCTCGCGACTTTGCGGACGGAGCCACAACGTCCCGCCTCGAATCGAAACGGGGACCGCAAATCGCGAGACCTCGGGCGCGACGATGTTGGTCCAACGGGCGATGACGAAGTCAGAAAAAAAATCGGCGGGGAGATTCACGGCCGCGAGCGCGTCGTCGATGAGTCGCTCCGATGCCATCATTCGTTTGCGACGCGCTAATGACGGCCTGAAAACCCGTGTCGGAGGCGGGCTCACTCGCGAACGGTGGGCCGCGCCGAACCTCTCGAACGCGACGATGGACGCAGAGCGGCCTTGCGTTTTGTCGCAACCTTGGACCGTTTTGCCTTCCGCGCTTGCTTTGTTCGCGGGACCGCCAACGGAACGCGCGCGACGACCGCGGCGACTTCACCCGCCGAAGCTCCAACGACGAACATCGCCCTCGCCCGCGGCACCTTCGATCGCGTGACCGTCATCTCACTCGGGTTGACGCCGACAAGGACCACCGGGAGCGCGCGCGTCGCTCTACTGTCCCCAAATGCGCGGGCAACTTTGCGCGCCTGTGGAGCGTCGCAACTCAAGTCGACAACAACGATTTGGGATTGCGTCTCAGTTGCGCGCGCGGGCACGGCGTCGAACGCGGTGACCGTGTCGACCTCCATCCCAGCCGCGCGGAGCGACATGATTCGCGAGTCGGTCGATTCTCCCGTGGGGCCGATGTAGAGGATTCTTCTGGCATCCATGGCGAGTGAGTGTAGGGGGCCCGGATAGAATTCGCAACCGCGGACCAACGTGGGATAATCGAACCAGGCGGCGATGTCGCCCATTTAATGTTTGTTGAGTGCACGAATTGCCATGCGAAGTATCGAAGTCCGGCTGGGGCGCCTGTCGGGAAGCCGATTCGATTTCGGTGTTCGCGATGCGGAACGGTCTTTCAGGCGTCGGTCCAAGATAAGCCCGCGGCTGGTCCCTCTCTCGTTCCAGCACCCGCGATCGCGCGTGGCGTAAGCCCCGCGTCGTCGCCCGTCGCGAAATCTCTTATGGTGCCGTCGCCACTGGCCAAGAATGCGCCGCCCGTTCCCATCGGGCCGCCGCCCACACGCGCGCCCGCGGTCCGTGTAGTTGCGCGTCCCAGGGTGGCGGGTGCAGGTCATCAAGCCGCGGTATCGCCTCCGTTGGCGTCACCCGCGCCGCCGCGTCCAGCGCCAACGCCGAGGCTCGGCAGTGGCCCGTCGATCGATTCCTTTGATCCCGATTCCGATTCGATCCAGGCGATGCTCAGTCGGCAATCGTCCGACCTTTCGATGTCGTCGGTTCCAGATCTTGACGTCGACGAAAGCCCGTTCTCGGCGCTGCCGACTCCGCCTGGACCCACTCCACTGCCCGCACCGGTTCGCCAAGCCGCGGCAGAGCTCGAGCCGTCATTGCACACGGTCGGTGGCATCGATCTCGATTTCGAATTCAATTCCGGCACGGAGGCGTCTTCGCCCTTACCAACACCAACCGAACACGCGACGTCGACTGGAGCCGAGCACGGCGTCAATCCGGATCTCTCGTTTTTCGACGACCCCGAGCCGCCCGCGCCCGCGCCCGGGCCACAGAGTGGCGTGCCATTTGATGCGCCCTTGGCACCTCGGCCAGGCCCGCCGCCGACTTTCCCGGAAGTCCAGCTCGCGCCCGAGTCGCCGGCGGTTGGCGCGCCGAAACCTTTCATTGGGGCGCCTCAAGCCGCTAAGCCGCGTCGCATCGAGATTCCACAGGTCGGTGAGTCCCCGTCGGTCTTTCGCGTGCTCCTTCGCGGGTTTTTCGTTCTGATGCTCGTCGTCGCGTCGCTCGCAGTTTTTGTCTTGTACAAGAACGACTGGCGATTCGCCGGCGACATTCCGGCGATGATTGCGAAAGCGTTTAATCGATCGAGCGTGACGCGACTTGCAGGCGCCGCCGTTGATGGGGAAGTTTCGATTGGCCAGGTTCATCGCACGATTTACGAAAACGTGTTCGGTCGGCGGTTGCTCATCGTGGGCGGCTCGATCGAATTCGTTCGGAAAAAACCCACGTCGGTCGTCGTTAAGCTCGTCGACGAAAACGCGAAGTTGATCGCGGAGAAAGAAGCGGTCTTGGGGCGAGTTTTTACCGCGGCGGACCTCAATCGGATTTCCGACGCGCGTGCGCTTGAAGACGCGTACGGTCGGTTGCGGGCGAACGAGTGGGGCGAAGTCCCTCTGGCCGGTGACGGTGCTTTCATGGCGGTTTTCATGCCAGTACCGGATGGTGTGGAGAACCGGCCGGTTTGGAATGAGATCGATGTCGTGATGGGTCCGTCGGGGCGAGGGCGGTGATGGCCGGTTTGTCGTCCGTGGCTCTGGTCTTTGTTGCCGCAGCGACACCCGCGGGAGCCGTTCACGAGAAATCGCGCGGCGAGATGGCGGAGGCACTCGCAAAATGGCACCAAGCGCACGCGGGCTTTGATGCGCGGCTGGACGCCGTCACGCGCGCGTTTCGCGGGACGCCGTATCGGTTCGATCCGCTCGGCGAAGGGCCATCGGGGCGTTACGATCGAGAGCCGATCGTCAATTGGCGTCGCGTCGACTGCTTGACGTTTGTCGAGCAATCGATCGCCTTCGCGTGGCACGGAAAGCTCGACGAGGCGATCGACGAACTTCAGCGCATTCGGTACGTGGGCGGCAAGATCGATTTTTCGACGCGAAATCATTTTATGGCGGCGTGGTGGCTTCGGCGCAATGCGGACGCGGGTTTCGTGCGCGACGTGACGCGCGAGGTTGGGGGCGAGGCGACGCGCGTGCTGCGTAAGGTTGTAGCGCCGCGTGCGTGGGCGGATCGAAATCGGAAGTGGGTGCGACGCATCGGGCTCGAGAATCTGCCGAAGGCGTACGACATCGCGTACATTCCCATCGCCGTTGCGCTCCGCATCGCGTCGCGGATTCCGAGCGGGACGATTCTGTCCGACGTGCGCGAGGATTTGCCGACAACGCCGGTCACGGTGTCGCACACCGGTTTTGTGATGGAAGTCGCTGGCCGGAAGGTGTTTCGGCACGCCTCAGGGCGCGGGAGATTCGTTGAAGACACGCCGCTTGAGCGTTACCTGCGTTATTTGAAACAGTCGGTTAAGGAAAAACAGGCGGGGCGACCGTGGCGCGTGCTCGGGATCAATCTCGCGCGGGTTCTGGCGCCTGGCCCGCGATAAGGGCCCGTGACCTAAACGCCGACCCGGACGATGGCGGTGGCTTCGACGGTGACGGTTCCGTCGGCGCGCGAGGCGACGAGTTCACAGTGTGCGAAGGCTCCGTCGTCGCGCTGTTCGACGCGCGCGATGCGCCCCGTGACGCGGATCGCGTCGCCCGGGAACGTGACCGCCTTGAAACGCGCTTTAAGGTTGACGATGGCGGTGAGTCCCGCGAAGGCTTCGAGGCACTCGGCGACGAATCCCATCGACAACATGCCGTGCGCGATGACCGACGGGAAGCCCACGTCGCGCGCAAACGGCTCGTCGATGTGAATGCGGTTAAAGTCGCCGGAGGCCGCGGCGTATCGGCACAGCCGGACGCGGTCGATGACGGGTGCTTCGAACGTCGGTATCGCGTCGCCGGGGTTAACGCTGTTCAATTTGAGGCGCGGCACTTTCAACTCCGGATGAGAACCGTGGAACACGATTCAAAAACGAGTCGGTTCGCCGCGTCGACACCACGGACCGCAACGGTGAGCGATTTCATGACGCCCGATTTGCCGACTTTCTCGCCAACGTCGACGATTTCGCCAACGACCGAGATGCGATCGCCCGCCACGATGGGACGCTCGAAGCGGAACTCTTGCTCACCGTGGAGCAATTTGCGCATGTCGATCCCGAGACCATCGCGCACATCGCGGGGTCGAAGGGCGATGGGAAACGTTGGGGGTGCGACAACTCCCGAGAAGCCGGCCGCGCGCGCGGCGTCGCGGTCGAAGTGGATCGCGTCACGGGCCGCGACGGCTTCGGCAAAACGGCGGATCTCACTTTCGTCGATTTCGTAGGTTATCGGCTCCGAGCGGCGACCGATGACGCTGCGATCTAATGTCGTGAGCATGACGCTTCGTACCGCGATGCGGAGGTTGTGTCCACGGCGCTCGACCCTTGTGTCAAACGCGGGTCGTGAGCATAATGCGAGCCGTATGGGGGGCAAAAGTCGATGAAGCAGCGAAGAAGTTGGTTTTTGGGCGCTCTTCGTGTGGGAGCCGTCGCCGTTTGCTCTTGTATTTCGGATTTTGGCGGCGACGAGAGCGGACGCATCGTCGCTTACTTAGAGTCGAGTGATAAAGGCGTTGAGACGCGCCTTCCCGGATCACATCGGTGGGAGCCGGCGACAACCGGGATGGCGCTTGTTGACGGGCAGTCTGTTCGAACGGCGCCAGGATCGACGGCGCGGATTTCTTTCGCGAGTGGGAGCGTATGGACAATCGCCGAAGAGACGACGGTGACGCTGCTGAGGGAGGTGCGTGAGGATAGCCCTGCGATTTCGCTTGAACTGGGTGTGGTTCGCCCGTCTGGGCCAATCTCGCGGTAAGGAACGTCGGTTTTACGTTCTTCCCTTTTTGGCTCGAGAGACTTGCGGGTTTGCTTTCTTGGGTGGACAATCCAAGTTAAGTGGGCACACAGGCGCCGAATAAACAGCGCGACATTTGGGTCGTCGCGGCTGTCGTTTTTGTCGTAGCGGGCGGGGCCGCGGCGGCGTACGTCGCGTTTTCGAAGCGAGGTGGCGACAACATCGGGCGCATCATTGCCCACCTTGAGCAGATCGTGAACACAGTTGAAGCGCGTCGGCCCGAGACTCTTCGATGGGGCGGCGCGGCCAACGGGATGCCGCTTTTTCATCGACACACCGTGCGAACGGCGGTGCTATCAGGGGCGCACATCGTCTTCGCGAGCGGTCGCAAATGGAAAATGGACGAGGGAACGACCGTGACATTGCTCGAGCTGCGGGGAGATGGCCCCGAGATTGAACTTGCGGTGGGCGTTGTGCGGCCGGAAGTCACGGCTTCATCTGGAAATGGCGCGGGCTCGAACTCCGCGCGCGTGGCGGTTCCGGATGGCCGAGTCTTTACGATGACGGCGAAGAATGCTTCCGCTGGGGGCGTGCTTGGGAAGATTGTGGTGGCGCCCAATAAGCCGGTAGTCGTTCAAGCAGCCGACTTCCCTGTCGACGTACGAGTTGATGAGGCCCCGATGGAAACTGGGAAATCCGGAGCGACCGGGCCGCGTGGAGAAAGAGCGCCTCCGATTGGTACGGGTGGATTTGAGTTGAAGCAGCGAGAGGCTGTTGCTGTTAAGCAAGATGGCGCGAAAGAAGAACTCGCGTTGCCGCAGCGGGCGGAGATCAGCAAAATTGAAGTTGTTGGCGAAGGGAGCTCGCGCGCAATCGTGATACGCCTGAAGGGCGTGGAGGTTGGCGTAAAGCTTAGGGGAGAGATTGCGCGTGATCCGAGTTTTAAGGAAGGGCGGCGAGTCATTCCGCTGTCGGATCTTCGGATCCCGATTTCTGAGCCGGGGCGCTGGTACGTTCGCGTTGTCGCGGTAGGGCGCCAGCAAGTTGAGAGTGCCCCGTCCATGACGAGAGTCGTCGACGTTCCGGCAGAGCCCAAACCGGTTTCGCCCGGTACGCCGGTCGTGAGACCAGACGTGGTGAAAGTAGCGGATGCGGGCGGGGCGCCGCGGCTGGATGCGGGTGCGGTTCCGGGTGTGGACGCGGGTGTGGCGAATGTGCTGGACGCGGGCGTTGCGAAGGGTCGAGTTAGCCCGCCGCCGGTTGCACCGGACGAGCCGACGTGCGCGCGGGTCAAGGGCGGCGGCAGCATTACGAAGAAGAGTGGCGCACCGCGTCGAGGGGGATGCGCTTTGGCAGGGGACGAGGTCACAGTGGCGTCGGGCCAGGCTGATATCACTGTTCCCGGTGTTGGCGATGTGCGGCTCGTGGCGGGCGGGCGTATGCGTATCGAAAAGACGGGTGAAAACACGTTGAATTTGAGTTTGAACAAAGGTCAGGCTGAAATTCGTTCGCGCGAGCACCCGGTTCAGGTGACAGGCCCGCTGAAAATGAAGCTGCGCCCCAATTCGTTGGCCGTCACGAGCGCGATTCCCGGAAAGTTTGTTTATGTCGAAGTTGTTTCGGGGCGCGCTTCGGTTGACATGGGAAGTGGGCCGAAGGAGATGCGCGCGGGCGAGGCGTACCAGGCGTTGCCGGGGTTCGCTGCGAGGCTCATGCGCCCGTATCGCGAGGCGGGCGTTGTTCCCCGCGCGGGCCAATCTGACTATTTGGCGTCGACCGCGCGCGTTACGCTGCGAGCGGAGTGGAAAGAGACGAATCAGCGGACGGTTTTTTCCGTCGATCACGATGGGAAGACCGTGTTGCAGGTCCCAGCGCGGAAGACGAGATATGCGTACGATACCCATGGGTACGGGAAGTACGTTTTGAAGGTCAAAACCCAAAGCGGGGAAACGGTTTTCGAGGAGTCCGTGACCGTGCGCCGAGACCCTTGGGAGAAGATTGAGCCAACGACCAAGACGATGCCCGTGAAGGGAATCGTGCGGGAAGCGGAGGTCGGATACGATACGTTGCTTCCGAATTTGCGGTTCACGTGGGAACCAATTCCTGGGGCGAAGAAGTACTACTTCTCGCTTGCGACCGATGCGAAGTTTAAGAAACGCGTGTTAGACGAGGAGGTTGTGACGCCAATCATCACGGTGCCGTCGAGCCGCTTCAAGGAGAACACGAGGTATTATTGGCGGGTGGTTGCGGGGGGCGGCAGCGTGGATGATACGCGCGGCCCATTTGCGTTGACGCTTCGTTTCAAGTCGAGCTCTCCGTCGCTCCAGATTCAGACGCCGAAGAGCAACACGAAGATTCGCGGAAGGGCGTTCACAACGTCGGGCGTCGCCATTCCAAAGTCGAAGCTCAAGATCAATGGGGTCGCAGTCGACGTGGATGAATCGGGGCGGTGGTCAAAGGCGCTCACACTGTCACGTGGCGAGAATTGGGTCGTCTATGTCGCGATCGATCCGGCTGGGCGTACCCAGAGGTTTGTGCGGCGCGTTGACGTCGAATAGGCGGCTACAGCGCGGCCGCACCGATCTGATCGGCGAGGCGAGTGATTCCAAGTCGCGCGCAAAGAACCGGAAGCTCCACGAGGATTTCTTGCGCCGCGAGTGGATTTGCGAAGAGCGCCGTGCCGATTTGGACGGCCGATGCGCCCGCGAGGATGAACTCCACGACGTCGCGCGCCGACGTGATTCCACCGCATCCGATAATGGGGATGGGGAGGGCGCGGCGAATTTGGTGGACCATCGCGAGCGCAATCGGCTTGATCGCGGGGCCGGAAAGGCCGCCGAACCGCGTCGAGAGGACCGCGCGGCGAGACTCCGCAGAGAGGACGATCCCGCGGAGCGTGTTGATGGCGGTCACGGCGTCGGCACCGGCTTCGAGCGCAGCGCGGGCTGATGCGGTGATGTCGGTGACGTTGGGCGTGAGCTTGACGTAGAGCGGCAGCGGATTCGCGTCGCGGACTCGGCGCGTTAACGAGCGGAGCACGTCGGGGACGATGCCAAATTCTAGTCCACCTTTTGCGGTGTTGGGGCACGATGCGTTGAGTTCGAGCGCGTGAATGCCCGTTGCGCCGCGCAAGCGATGAGCGATTTCGACGTATTCGTCTTCGGTTTCGCCGAACAGATTGACGATGACCCGTGTGCCACAGCCGATAAGGGGCGGCAGCTTTTCGGCGAGAAACGCATCGACACCGACGCTTTCGATTCCGATTGAGTTGAGCATTCCGCTCGCCGTCTCCGCGATTCGAGGCGGCGCGTTTCCCGGGCGCGGCTTCTGTGAGAGCCCCTTCGTGACGAAACCGCCAAGGGCGCGAACTGGAAAGATCGATGAATACTCGACGCCCCATCCGAAACAGCCCGATGCGGCGAGGAGCGGATTTGCGAAGTCGACGCCGCCGACACGAACGCTGAGGTCAAGCGCTGTCGTCATCGTGGTCCCACGCCAAAATAGGCCGCGTCGAAGACCGGGCCTTCGGTGCATGCGCGTGCGTAACGACCATCGACCGCCACGCTGCATCCAAGGCACACCCCCATCCCGCAGGCCATCGGCGCTTCAACCGAAAGCTGCGCGCGAACCCCCGCATCGCGTGCGATCAACGCGACGGCGTCGAGCATTGGCGCGGGACCGCACGCGGCGAGCGAGCGAAAGCCACCGCGCTTCAGTGTTTCCGCGAGGCCGTTCGTGACGCGGCCCTTTTCGCCGAACGACCCATCCTCCGTGAAGTACGTCGCCGACGAAACGATCGGATCGAGGTCGCGGCGCCCCACGAGGTCGGACTCCGTACGCCCGCCGAAGACGAGCGCCGCGCGGTGACCGCTTCGGGCAAGCGCTTCGGCGCGCGCAAAGAGACCGGCGATCCCAATCCCCCCCGCGACCAACAGTTCCGGACCCGTCGATTCGCGAAAGCCGTTCCCGAGCGGCCCCCACGCGAGAAGGTCGTCGCCCGCGCGCATTTCGGCGAGGTGGTGCGTGCCGCGGCCGACAACTTTGTAAACCACCTCGACCGAGTTGTGATCTCCGCGAAAGGCGCTGAACGCGCGGGGCAAGATGAACGAATCTTTGGCGAGCTCGCCGAGCATGAAGAACTGGCCCGCCGCGAAACCGCCCGACCACTCAAATCGCAATTTGAAATGGTTGTGGCCATACGACTCGTTTGCAACCACGGTCGATCTTCGCGCGGCTGGGGTCATATTTGCGGGCCCGGTCCATCGATCGGCGCCACCATAACGAGAGCATCCTCGTTGTCTTCGACGTAGTATTTGACGCGAACGGCGACCGTCTCGAACCCAAAACTGTTGTACAGCGCGATCGCCGCGTGGTTGCTGACGCGAACTTCGAGCGTCACGAGGCGACAACCGTGGGAGCGGCCCTCGTCAAACATTTGCTCGATGAGGTGGCGCGCGATTCCCTGTTGCCGCGAGTCGGGGTGAGTCGCGATGTTGAGCAAGTGAACTTCATCCGCGACAAGCCAGTAATTGATGTAGCCGACGATGAAACGCCGGGTATCGACGGCGACGCGAAGGCGCGCCCACTCGTTTTTCATCTCGGCAAGAAAGGTCCCCGCGGACCATGGGGCGCGAAACGACCGTCGCTCGATGTCAAGGACAGACGGAAGATCTTCGACGTGCATCGGTCGAAACGTGAACGGGAGAGTTTTGTTGGGCGCCGTCGCCACGGACGCACCCTTATTACACGTTACCGCCGTCGTAAAGGCGCGCGCGTCAGGCGCCCCTGGTTGCCGCGGCCAAGAACTGCTTTCCATGCGACGTCAATTCGCCGGCTCCACTTGGTGCCGTTCGCGGCGTGACGAGATCGACGAGTTCAATTTCGCCCGCGTCACCGACAAACACTCCCGCGACGCGCGAAACGACGCTACCGCTGCGTGCGCCCGGTGAGGCTGGCCCAACCAACACCGCTACTTGAACGGCGGATGCGACGAGCGCCCGCGCCGCGAGGGGTGCGAGGCTGCGTTCGCACAGTCCTGTCCATCGGACGATGCCGTCCTCCAAGGACAATCCATCCCATAGAACAACGGAGCCGCCCCGTCCCGCTTGTAACGCCTCGGCGAGCGACGACGCGAGAACCGGCGCCCACTCATCGCCGAGCTCGTCGACATAAAGACGCTCGGGACGTGATCGCATCGCCGTGTGCCATCGGGTGAGCACGCGCTCGCGGGCTCCGGGTGGAACAGAGCCGAGGTCGAGGGCGATGGCGTTGAGCTCCGGGTCGACCGGGACGTTGACGCCAACCGAAAGCGTCCACGCGCTCCCGGGGAACGTTTGCGAAAGCGCTTGACCAACGCTCTCCTTCGCGGAGGATGGCCCGCCGACGACGAGTACGGATTTTTGGTTGGCGACCGCAAACTTGAGGAGGTCGGCGGCGGTCGTCGAGAGCACGCCGCGCTTCGTAAGCTGCCCGAGGTCACGCTTTTCACGGTGGGGCGACCAGACCCGCACAAAGGGACCACCGAGGTCGTGCGCGAGGGTGCCGATGGCGCGCGCGCCGTTCGAAAGGCGAATCGAAAACCCAGAATCTTCGCCGACGGTCGGCGGCGCCGCGGGAGCGCCCGATCGTTGCAGTCGGCGAACGGCGAGGTCGGCCGTCGCGGTGGTCGTGTAGCGCTCGGGGAGTACCACGCGTCTTCCGCCGCGCGCGACCATCACGCTTCCACTTGGTGAAAGCCAAATCTGATCGACGTCGGGATCGTGAAGTACGTTGCTGAGGGGGCCAAGCCCAATCGCCTGTTCGAGAGCGTCACGCACGACGGCTTCGGGATCGATCGACTCAGAAAACGCACCCGCGTCGATGAGCTGCGATACGATATTTCGGATCGACTTCTCGACGTTCGCGCGCATTTCTGAATCCTCGGCGTCGACGAACGCGTCGCTCGTCATATCGAATTCAGATGCCAAACGCCCGAAGACGAGCTCGAGGAGATTGATGTGGGCACGAAGGTCGGGCCCGCCCGCCTCGGGCGATGACTCTTCGGACGCGGGCCGCGCGCCTGGCCGGCCGTCGAATCCGGGAAGCGGAGGCGCAACGGGCCGCTCTGCTGCATCAGCCGAGGCGAAGAGATCGTTTTGCATCGACATCCCGGTGTCGCCTGGCGACGGCGCGCCCGGGGGCACAGGGGGGCCTGCGGGTTGGCGAACGCTCGCGGCCTCGCGCGCAGAAAGTTGAACCGATTTCTCAGAAATCGCTTCAATCACTTCGACCGCACTGTCGTCGCGTTGTCGCCTGCGACGCGACGGAGGGCCCTCGGGCACCAAGTCCGCAAGGTCGTCGCTTGAAACAACGTCGCGGTCGTCGATGGCGATTGCGCTCCCGGTGGTCGCGCCTCGGCTGGGCGACACGGCGCCCGCGGATAAGCCGGGTGGTGGCGGTGGCGGCGGTGGTGACGACGACTGCGCTCCCTGACTGGGTTGGTCGCCGAGCTCGATTCCGAGGACGAAATCGCCGACGTAGATCTTGTCGCCCGGCTGTAACGTTTGCGGCGCTGAGATGCGACGTCCGTTCACGAACGTCCCATTCGTACTCTTTAAGTCGACGACGAGGAACTGCGCGGCTTCGGAGATGATGCGCGAATGGCGCTTCGAGACGTTGCCGCGCGCGAGAATGATGTCGTTTCCTTGAACGCGCCCGATCGTGACCTCGTCCTTCGAGAACGAGAACCGCGACTCGCCTCCACCCTTCGCGTCGATGACGATGACCGTAAAATCCACTCGCGAAATTTGTATCCGTTCGCCCCTTCGCAAGTCAAACAAACCGGCTCACGGGGGTTCGAGGAAGTAGCAGACGGGCGCGACGAGTGCCAGGCAAAACCGCAATGCGTAGGTTTTTCGTCGCGATCATGAGTTTGCGGCGTCGCGCGACGAGTCGGGACGCGGGTTTTGTGATGAGGTCGTCGATAAATTTGAGCCCCGACGTGGGGATCGCTACAATATGAATAGGGGGAGAAGAGGTTGAGGAGGACGGTGAATTCATGTCGGCGCTGAAGAGTTTTTTCGCGGAGTCGGTTGCAACCGCCATTCGAAACCAGCAGCTTCGCACCATCGAGGCCGCGCAAGGGTATTTGGTCGACCTCCTGATTGAGTATGTGCGCGTCGAGGGGCTTCTCAAGGCGGGCCCCGAGGCTGACGAACCGCTCGCGCTAATGCTGAATCGAGCTCTGGGTGCGGCGCCGGCTGAGAGAATTCACGTGCTGCGACAAATGGGAGATCAGGCACTTTTTCTGTCGGGTTATTTTGCGGATCGCGTTGATCGCACCGCGGTTGGGATCGGTTACTACATTTCGATGGGCGAAGGCGCGTACGGCGCGCTGTCGGGGATTCTTCGGGGCGCGACGGAACACGAGGCGTCGGTGAGTCACCTGTTCGAGGAGTTGGCGGAAAAATTTGGGCGATTTGTTGGCGTGCTGAATGAAGTCAGCGATCGAACGTTTGCGGCGAGCCCCGTGTCGCTGATTCGCCTTTACGAGCGTTGGCAAAGGACGCGGAGTCGACATTACATCGAGCGACTCTTGAACGAAGACGCCGCGCCACTTCTCGTTGACGGTCCTGTGCGCGAATGATTCGCGACCGCGTGGCGCTGATTCAGCGCTGGATCGAGCGGTTGTATGACCTCGATGCGGGCCCGCCCGTGGCGGAGTTCATCGTGTCGCGTCGTGTTGCGGCTGCGTTGTCGGTTGGAGTGGCGGCGCGCGGAGAGGCGCTTCTTGTTGCGGATGGCGGCGGCGCAATTGATGTGGCGCTGTTTCTTGATGACTGGGTGCTCGACGGCGACGAGCGCGACTTGGGCGTATTTGCGCATGCGGTTGAGGGCGTGAGTCATTTTGTTTACGTGACGTTTCGGGGAGCGCGCGGCGTCGCGATGACGCAGCTTGAGCTTGAGCTTCAAGCGGAGGTCGACAAGTACCTCGCGTGCGCCGAGGAAGTCGTGCGGGCGCCTTGGTCGCTTGAGGGGCTTTTTGAGCGGGCGACGTTTCGAGACGCGCCGGGAACACAAGAGCGTGAGCGGTATGAGGTCGCGAATCGAGAAGCGGCGCGGTTTTGCAGAGCGCTCGAGGGGGAACGCGCGCGGGCGGGGAATGTGACGTCGCTGTTGCCGGAGTTGCGTCGGTTTTATCGGATGGGCCAGCGGCAAAAGATGGAGCACATTCGACGTCGCGCGGCGTGATCTTCACAGGGCGCGAGGGGCGATCTAGACTCCCGCGCTGGGTCGAAGGAGGTCGTCATGCGTGATGTGGTGATTGTGGCTGGGGCGCGGACGCCGTTTGGGCGCGGCGTGAAGGGCGTTTTCAAGGATGTGCGGCCGGAGTCGCTCGGTGCAGCGGCGGTTAAGGGTGCGCTTGCCAAGGTGCCGACGCTGAAGGCCGCGGATGTTGACGACGTGGTGCTTGGGTGCGCGATGCCCGAGGCGGAGCAGGGGCTGAACGTCGCGCGGCAAGTCGCGGTGCTCGCGGGGTTGCCGGTTGAAGTGCCCGCGATGACACTCAATCGTTTCTGTTCGTCGGGGTTGCAGACGATTGCGGATGTGGCAAATCGGATCGCGGTGGGGCAGATCGATTGCGCGATTGCGGGCGGCGTCGAGTCGATGTCGGCGGTGCCGATGGGCGGCAACAAGGTTTCGCTGCACCCAGAGCTTGCGGAGTCGTTCCCAGAGATTTACGCGCCGATGGGGCTGACCGCCGAGAACATCGCGCGGCGGTTTGATGTTTCGCGCGGGGCGCAGGACGAGTTTGCGGCGGAAAGCCACGCGAAGACGATTGCGGCGCGTAAGGCGGGGCGGTTTCGCGATGAGATTGTCCGGGTCGAGTTTAAGGGAGTTCCGGCGGTTGCGGACGACGAGTGCCCGCGGGAAGACACGTCGCTCGAGAAGCTCGCGGCGCTGAAACCGGCGTTCGATCCAACCGGAACGGTGACGGCTGGAAACAGTTCGCCCATCACCGATGGCGCGGCGGTCGTGGTGTTGATGTCGTGCGAAATGGCTGAGAAGCGTGGACTCAAGCCACTGGGCGCGGTTCGAGGTTACGCCGTCGTGGGTGTGGCGCCGGACATTATGGGCATTGGACCCGTTCCTGCGGTTCGGAAGTTGTTGCAGAGGACGAACTTAACGCTCGACAAAATCGACCTCGTCGAGATGAACGAGGCGTTCGCGGCGCAGTCGGTTTATTGCGCACGCGAGCTCGGGATCGATAAGGCGCGGTTGAACGTCAACGGCGGGGCGATTGCGATTGGGCATCCGCTCGGCGCGAGTGGGGCGCGGCTTGTGATCGCGCTTCTCAATGAACTTGCGCGGCGCGGGGCGACGCGGGGAGTCGCGACGATGTGCATCGGCGGTGGAATGGGTGCGGCGGCGCTCCTCGATCGGGTTTAGCGGTCGACGGAACTGTTTCAGCGCTTCAAACGGCACGCCTCGTCATCGAGCCGCTTGTCGCCACGCACGCTCGCCAGTTGTTCGCCGATCTTCAGCATCCAGAGCTTTATGGGTTCATTCCGGGCGAACCGCCTGAATCGGAAGCCGTGCTTGAAGCGCGATTCACGCGATGGGAGGCGCGGACGTCGCCGGATGGTCGCGAGGCGTGGCTTAACTGGGTCATGCGGCCGCGCGATTCGGAGGCATACGTTGGCACGATCCAGGCGACGATTCGCCGCGACGGTGACGCGCTGCTCGCGTACCAGGTGTTTCCACGTTTTTGGCGACAGGGGTTTGCGCACGAAGGATGCGCCCGTGTGATCACGTGGTTGTTTGTGGAGTGCGCGGTCGGGCGCGTCGTGGCCGACATCGATACGCGAAACGTCGCGTCGATTGCTCTTGTCGAGTCGCTCGGTTTTCGTCGGGTCGGAATGAAGCGGGATGCCGATTGGTTCAAGGGCGGACCGAGCGACGAGTATCGTTACGAACTGATCAAGGGCGATTGGCAATTCGGCGCCGCAGGCGAATGAGAACGATCGCCGACGCGAGCGCAATGACTGCCGCAGGAATCCAAGAGACGAAATACTTCCAAACGAACGCGTACCGATCGCCGACGGCCGCCTCAGCTCGCGCGAGGAGATCCACGGCGGGTTTGAGATTGGGCCGAATCTCGGCAGCCCGCTTGAGATGATAGATCGCTGGGACGAGGCGGCCTTCTGCGAGCGCGCTTTCGCCGGCGCCAAAGTGAGCGTCGGCATCGTCGAGGTGATAGCAAAGCGACGAGGCGTACTCTCGCTCAGCGTCTTTCAGGCGCCCCGTTTCGCGTAGCGAACGCGCGAGTTCAATGCGCCCCTCGTGACACTCGGGGTCAATCTCGATGTGACGCTGGTAAGCGGCCGCGGCCTCCACGAACTTCTTTTGCTTAAACAGGATTTGGCCGACAAGGTGCGTCGCCCATTTGTGGTCGCCTTTTGCGCCGACGGCATTTCGCGCTGACGCGAGCGCGAAATCAAAATCCCCCCTCTTCACGGCGATTTCCGCAGCGAGCGCGTGGGCGTCCGCGTGGCGAGGCCGTTTTTCCGTGAGCGCGCGCAGTGACGCCTCGGCCTTCTTGAGGTCGCCGGCATCGAACTCCGCATAGGCCCGTTCGTACGCCGCTTCGGCCGCGAGGCTCTCCCAAAATCCTGCGTCGCACCGGCACTCGCTCGACCGCCCGCGCGTGGCGCCCCCATTTTCGGCGCCGCCACAACCAAACACACGCGCATCAACCGCGCACCCGGTCCGATCACGCGCTGCGATGGCGGCGATGGCGGCTGCAAAATCGGCCTCGGCTTCGACGAACTTTTGTTTTCGTGCGCGCGCCATCCCACGCACCAGCATCGCGTGCGGATCTTTTGGCGCGGCCGACAACGCGATCGCCTGCGAGACGGCTCCCCGTTCGAGCAGGAAGCGCCCGCGCTCAGCCTCGTCGGCCGGAAGCGGTGGAGGAATCGTTGGCTCCGGGCCACCACTGTGGTCGCCGTGGCCGAACGAGATCTGAAGAGCGAGAGTAACGGCGTAAAACGCGTGCACGAAGAACTGTCTACGACGAGGGCTGGTCCTCGGACTTTGTGGTTGCCGCGTCGTCCGTGGCCGCGGGCTCGGCTTCAGGCGTTGCCGCCGCCTCGGTCTTCTTCTTTCGCGGTCGCTTAGGCTTTACCGGCGCGGCTTCGGCTTCAGGCGCGGTCGGCGTCCCGCCACCAAACGACCCGCCGAGCTTTTCCGCAAACAGCTCGCCCAATTGCGTCGTCGACTTTCGCGTATCCTTCGACAGGTACTCCGCGACATCGCCGCGTTCGGCTGCGTGCCGCGCGCCCTTCATCGAAAGCGCAATCCGCCGCTCCGCACCATCGATCGCGATAATTTCGGCCGACACCATCTCGCCCTCACGCACCAGCTTCGACGGCTTTTCGACCCGATGGTCCGCCATTTCCGACACGTGAATCAGCCCTTCGACGCCCGGTTCGAGCTCCACGAAACACCCAAAATCGGTGACCTTGGTAACCTTCGCCTGGATGACCTTGCCGGCCGGATACTCACGCGGGATTCGATCCCACGGGTCTTCGCTGAGCTGCTTCACACCGAGCGAGAACCGCTCGTTTTCCGGGTCGATGTGCAGCACCACCGCTTCAACGTTGTCGCCCTTCTTATAGATTTCGCTCGGGTGATTGACCTTGGCAAGCCACGAGATATCCGACTTATGGATGAGCCCGTCGATCCCGTCCTCAATTCCAATGAAAACGCCAAAGTCGGTGATGTTCCGCACGGCGCCCGTCACGCGCGTTCCGATGGGGTACCGGTCGACGAGCTGATACCACGGGTTCGGCTCGATCTGCTTCATGCCGAGCGCAATCTTTTTCGCCTCGGCGTCAACATCAAGAACAACCACTTCGATCATGTCGCCCACGTTAACGACCTTGCTCGGGTGCCGCACGTGCTTCGTCCACGACATTTCGCTTGTGCGCACGAGCCCCTCGATTCCCGGCTCGAGCTCGACAAACGCGCCAAAATCCTGCACGCGCACGACTTTCCCCTGCATCCTCGTCCCGACGGGGAACCGCTGCGACACGTTCTCCCACGGATCGCCCTGCACCTGCTTCAAGCCGAGCGACACGCGCTCCGTTTCGGCGTTGAATTTGAGAACCTTCACGGTGATCTCGTCGCCAACGTTAAACGCCTCGCTCGGATGATTGATGTGGCCCCACGAAATGTCCGTGATGTGCAAAAGGCCGTCAATTCCACCCAAATCGACAAACGCGCCGTATTCCGTGATGTTCTTGACGGTGCCCTGAACAAGCATCCCTTCGCGCAAGCTCCGAAGCGTTTCCGTCTTTCGCTGCGCGCGATCACGCTCAAGCAGCACGCGCCGTGACAAGACGATGTTGCCGCGCTTCTTGTTGAATTTGATCACTTTGAACTGAAACTTTTGCCCGATGTACTGGTCGAGATTTCGGCTCGGGCGCAAATCGACCTGCGACCCCGGCAAGAACGCCTTGACGCCGATGTCGACCGCGAGCCCACCCTTCACGCGCGCAAGTACGGTCCCAACGACGGTTTCGTCGCGCTCGCACACCTCGCCGATCTCCTCCCAAACCTGGAGCTTGTCGGCTTTTTCCTTTGACAGCACGATGAGGCCGTTGTCGTTTTCGCGGCTTTCCAGCAAAACGTCGACTTTTTCGCCCACTTTCGCCGTGCACTTCCCTTCTTGATCGAGGAATTCGGCGATGGGAACTTGGCCCTCCGACTTGTATCCGACGTCGATAACGACCACGTCCTTGGTGACGGCGACGACCGTCCCCTTGACGACCTCGCCTTCCTTCAGCTCTTTGGCGCCCATCGAGGCTTCAAACAGCGACTGGAAGTCTTCATCGACTTCGTTTCCGGTTTCGCTGTTCGCGGCGCCCGGGGACCCGCTTGCGCCGACCTTTCCGACGCCAGCCTCCGCCCGTTTGTGTGTCCCCTTTTCGACCTGATTCTCCATTCGCCTTGGTTCTCCTTCCGGTTCCCCGTTTTTGGCAGACGTCAAGCGCACCCGCCTTGGGGAAGGGCGAAAACCCTACCTTATCGATTTATGGTTGTAAAGCGTCGACTGTTCGCCGGTCCCTGATCCCCAGATAACGGCGAAGACTTCATTTGGGCGGTCGGGGTTGGGCTCGCTCCGGCTCGCGGAAGTCCTCGGGTCTGACATTAAATGTGAGGCTGTACGAAATAAATCAAGCATCATGAGAACGGCAATTCCACGCCGCATCGGCACCTCATCCCCTGCGGACGCGAGCCTCCGCTTGCCCAATCCCCGCCCGCCCAATCAGAACCCGGCCGTTTTCCTGGAACGGCGGTTAAGAGACTTGGGGGTCGATCGATCGTTAGCCGACACCCAGCGGGTGAACTCTTCAAACCGCCCTCAAGCCCATAAAAATCGTCACCGGAAAGCGGTCCGCCAGGATTCGCGTAGGGTTGGCAGGGGCTCGCATAGGCGCGCCTCCGCAGGGTCTGCAGCGCCATATCGGCTGGGATCGCCAAGATTTCGCTTGCCTTTGAACAGCGGCTCTGTCGCGCGAGCGAGTTCAGACCCGAGGACGTCGGCGCGCCGAAGCGGCACCTGCCGACCCTACGTACGGAAACACCTGGCCGCTTATCCGGGGATCGAGGGTCAGCCGTTGATTTCCATCGTTTCCAGCGCCGCGGCGACAGCGTCAATGTCGGTGCGCGGTGTTGACGCCCCTCCGAGAATAACGACGCGTGACGTTGCCTTGAACCAGGCACGATCGATTTCCGCGGTGGTTTCGATGAGATAGGTTTTGGCACCCGCGCCCTCGGCGATGCTGGCGAGACGGGCTGTGTTTGCGCTGTTTTTGCCCCCCACGACAAGGACCACGTCCGCCGCGTGTGCCATCCTTTCGGCTTCGGCCTGCCGGTCCCGCGTGTCGTCGCACCGCGTATTTTCGACGACAACATCCGTGAATCTCGCGCGCACCGCCTCGACCACCTCATCAAATGTCGGGCGATCGAGCGTCGTTTGCGCGATGACGGTGATGGCGCGCTCGGTCTTGGGAAGCGTGGCGACATCGCGGGCCGCGGCAACGATCGCGACGTCACCCTTCGTGTACGTTCGAGCCGCGCGAAACTCCGCATGATTTTCGTCGCCCACGAGAAGCGCCAGTCGTCCAGCGGCGCCCGCATCGGCAACTGCGCGCTCAACCCGGGCGACGAACGGGCACGTCGCGTCAACGAGATTGTCGCCGAGCGTCGCGAGGGATTCGCGTTTTACCTGGGGCAACCCGTGCGCTCGAATGACCACAACGGTTTGGTCGTTTGGAACGATTTCGGGATCGACGCACGAAACACCGCGCGCTTCGAGGGAGGCGATGACGCCAGGGTTATGGATGATGGGCCCGAGCGTCACGACTTTACGCCCGGCCGCGTACCGAACGGCCGCGTCAACAACGTCGAAGGCGCGAAAAACGCCCCAGCAGAAACCAGCCGACTGAGCTACGACGATTTCCATTTTTCGGAAACGACCGCCGCCATGCGGTCGACCACCTGGCTTGGCGTCATCTCGGACGTGTCGACGACCACCGCGTCCGCGGCCTGTTTGAGCGGCGCGAGGGCTCGCGAAGAGTCGTCGGCGCCGCGCCCGCGTGTCGAGCGACGCCGTCAAAAAAATCTTCACCTCCGCGTCCGGGAAGACGACCGTGCCAATGTCGCGCCCATCGAGCACCGCACCGCCATTTCCCGCGAGGCGTCGCTGAAGCCCCAAGAGCCCGGCGCGCACCGGTTGTCGCGCCGAAACTCGGCTTGCCGCGAGGCTCATGTCGGCCGTGCGAATCTCCTCCGATACGTCGTCCTTTGAGCCATCGGGATTTGTGAGGATGACGCGGGTTGCGCCGTTTCGGTATTCGAACGCGACACCAATTTCACCAACCAACGCGCCGAGTTGCACGTCGTCATCGAGCGCAATCCCGCGCCGCATCGCGGCAAGCGCAACGGTTCGATAAATGGCCCCTGTGTCGACGCGCGTGAATCCAAGCCGCTCCGCGAGCATTTTCGACACCGTCGTTTTTCCGGCCCCAGCCGGTCCATCGATCGCGACGATGGGTCGCGCCCGTTTCGCGCGCGCGGGCTCGCCCGGTGCCGTCATTGTCGCACCAACTTCGTTGTCACTTTCGACATTTGCTCGACCGTCATCGCGGCGCTCTTCCATGCACCGTTTAGGTTGACCGAGATGTCGCTCGTGACAACGGAACCGGTGTCGTTGTCCCAAAGGATTTCGCCGTTGCCAGTCCCCTTGACATCAACAGAAAAAACGCGGCCCGCCTGTTTCACGTTACCCCCCATCGTAATCTCCATCTTCACGGACACTGATTCGCCGCGGCGCCCACTCGTCTCCTTTGGCCCAACGTAACCAAACGTCGCGACGATTTTCGTCGTCACGATGTCGCCGGTCGCGAGCGCGTGCGGCGCCAGAACGGTGTTGGTCCATGTCGCGCCGATCTCAACGCCCGTCTCAGGAAAAACCGGCTGAAACTGAGCGAGCGCCTGCCCAAGCGACGCGACAAACCGCTTCACTTCAGCGGGAACGCCGCGCGCCTCATCGATGCCGTGAATCTTCCCGCGCTCGTTCACGCGAACATTAAACCGCGTGCGCGCGAGCAGTTTCGCGAACTCATGTTTGAGCGCCGACTGTGTCCCCAGGAGCGTGACGGTTGGGCGATCGAGGCGCGTCTCAAGCGTCGCGACGCCGCCCGCGACCGCCTTCACGCGCTGGACCATCTCGGCCGCCGTTGTCATGACCGTCACAATTGGCTGAGGGGAGGCGACGGGGTTTCGAATTTCCGTTCGGTTTTCGACCGAGAGCGCGTACCGCGACTCGGCACCCGGGCGAAACTGGTACTTGAGGACAATCGCGGCGACTGCGGGAGTCGACCCAAACGCCGCGAATCCAGCGATGAGGACACGAGATGCGAGACGAAACGTCACGGAGCCAGGTCCGTCGTCACGCGATGCTCGACCGTTTGTTCGAGCACGGCGCCGCCGGCAAAGTTGTACTGTCCGCCGCCCAGGTTGTAGACGCCCTTCGACACAAACGTGACGTCGCTCGCGATCAAAATCCCCTCTTCGGTCGACAGATAGAGGTAGCCGGCGCCCGAGCCTTTGCCCTCCATCGGGACGCGCATCGTTCCCGGCACCATCGACAGCGTGAGCTGAACGCCGATCTCCGCGGCTGGGCGGCCGTTCACGCGCACCCAGCGGTTAAAGCCGTAGTTCGAAATGAGCGAGCCCTTCATGATGTCGCCCCCCGGCATTTGTAAGTTGAGGGGTTGCGTGTCCTGCCAGCGCGCGCCGGGCGCTTTCGGTTCGCCCGGAAAAACGGCGCCGAGCCCCGCAATCGCTTGTCCGAGCGCGGGATAGAGCGTCTTGACGTTGGCTGGGGCGGCGTCCGTCGGGGCCGCCTGGATAACTTTTCCGCGGCTGTCGACCTGCGCGACGAACTCGGTTTGTCGCACGACGTTTTCGAGGTGGCCGGCTGAATCGGCGCGTGGGCCGCGCATCGACACAGAAACTTTTGGAAACGAGACGCGCAGCTGGGCCCCTTCGGCTGTGGCGCCGAGGACCTGCTGAACGGACGTGAGATCCATGTCGACGCGCGACTCGAGTCGTGTCGGGCCGCCTTCAACGTTTCGCACTTCGTAGGTCTGCGACACGAGCATGCGGTACGAGAGCGAGCGGCCGGGCGTGAAGCGGTACGCGAGAAGCGCGCTGTCTTTTCGCGCGTCGTCGGCGTCGATGGTGCGCTTGGACCCGCATGCGGCAAACGGCGCGATCAGCGAAACGAGGGTGATAAGACAGAGGGCGCGGAAGGGTGCGGTTCGATTCACGTTTTCTCCAACTCCGTTTCGGTCCAACCTTCGATCTTCGTCGGCGCGACGGCCGGGATCTCGCGACCCGTCGTCCGCGTTTCCGTCACGAAGTCGAGGCGCGAACGAACCACGATCCCCTTTGGGATGTCAAACGTCATCTGGCCTTTTGCCGACCCGGTCGTTTCAACGGCAAGGCGCGTTCCGTGCTTGGGAACGGTGCCGCGTAGTGCGAGCTTTGTCGCAACGCGGATCGTCGCCGCGCCGGCTTCGACGCCCACGAGGAGGTATTCCGTCGTGAGGTCACCGCTCCACGACGGTTCGTTCGTTCCGGGGGCGCCTTCCGCGACCGGCTCGACCCGGCGCCAAACGCCGCCAACGGCAACCGGTTCGCTCGGAAACACAGCCGGTCCCGACGCGAGTTGGCGTGACGTGGCACTGAGCCACGTTTTTAGGAGCGGGGCGGCGCTCGGGTCCGCCTTGATGCCGCGAACGACGCCGTCCGGTCCGACGCGGGTTTCGACGCGGTAGGCGGCCGTCGCGCGTTCGAGCTCCGCGGCGAGCGCACTGAGCGGACCGGCGATCGTGAGTTTCACATCGGCGAACGTCGTCTCAACGTCGGCGCCCGCGTCGCCCGTCGCAACCACGCGTTCAATGAGGCGCGAGGTTTGGTCGATAACGGAGCGGTCGACGCCGGCATCGTACACCGCGGGAAGGTCGATCGTTTGGCGCGCTTTAACGCGGTAAGCGCGCGATTCGTTCAGCGTGTACTGAAAAACGAGTTGGATCGGCGCACCGCTGCCACCCCCGTCCACAACGTGAATTGACGCGACACCCCGTTCGCCAGCTCCGACTGCGGGCCCCGTCGTCTTTCGTTTTGAACAACCGGCTGGCGCGGCACCAGCCGAAATCGCCGCGACGACCACAAGACTGAAACACCTACGGATCTTCGGGTTCAAGCGTCTCGGTCCCAAATTTCCCTTTGCCACCGTAAGGAATGAACCGGCCGACGAGGCGGCGGTTTCGCTGGATCGTATAGATGATAATGCCAAACCAACTTTTCCCCTGGTATGCGACGACGAGGTGCTCGTCGTGCAGCACGCCAATCCCCTTTTCGCCCGACGCGTGCCAGGTAACCGTGTACGAGTTTTCAACGCGCTTCAGCGTGACGCGCCCCGAGAACTTTTTCCCTTCGGCGCTTTTTCCACTGCTCGTATAGCTGCCGTCCAGCGCACCCGGCCCCGACGGACCCGCCGCAGATGCGTTCGCTGAAACGATGAGGGAACTCAAAACAATCAAAGGGAACAGCTGTGGTTGCATTTTCTTTTTCTCGTCTCTTCTCTCACTCCTGCACGAGGCTGCACTCAACACGGTTGCGCCCCTTCGATTTTGCACGGTAAAGAAACTCGTCGGCCGCCCGGATCATGTTGTCGATCGACGGGAAACTCCCCCGAACCAGCGTCGCGGCTCCGACGGAAACCGTGACGGGAATCGTGACCCCATCGTACTCAAACACCGTTGCCTCGATGAGTCGTCGCATCCGCTCGGCCAAAACAAACGCGCCCTCGTGGTCGATGCCGCGTGCCAGCACAACGAACTCTTCGCCGCCATAACGCGCGAACACATCCTCCGCGCGGAGCGATTTTTGAATGGCCACAGCGAGCCCACGCAACACCGAATCGCCGGCCGGATGGCCATGCGTGTCGTTTATCTTTTTGAAGTGGTCGATGTCGAAAAAGACGAGCGTCAGCGGCTCGTCGTGGCGCACGGCAAACGTGAATTCGCCCGTCGCGCGATCCACAAACGATCGCTTGTTGAGAATCCCCGTGAGGCCATCTTTCGTCGCCGAATCGTACATTTGGCGCGTGTAGGCTTCTTCAATGTTGTCCTGGTAGCTGAACTTGAGAATTGTTGTTCGCCCGATCTGAACTTTGTCGCCATCGGCGAGCACTTGCGACGAAATTTTCTCGCCGTTCAGGAACGTTCCGTTGGTGCTTCCCGCGTCTTCGAGAACCACGGCACCGTCGCCGCGCCGGATAATCTGCGAGTGGATACGCGAGACGCCATCGTCGTCGATGCGGATGTGGGCCGACAGGCCGCGGCCGATCACGAAATCGCCCTCCGTCAGCTTATACATTCGGCCAACGTTTGACCCTTGAATGACAATGAAATAGGCGCTGTCTTTTCGCGCGTCTGGGCTCAGCTGTTGGCGAACCTGCTCCAGATTGTGAACGACGGTTTTATCTTTCTTGTCGTCAGCCATTTATTCAGCGGCCCCCTTAGACCGGGCGGTAGCATACGTTTTGAGGCGACGCTTTGCAATCGTGGCGTCCGCGATCATAGACTTCGTCGCCTTGGAGCGGCCAGGCCATAGCAGCGAACTCGCGAACGCGACGCTTATTGAGCAGTTGCGGGAGCGTGCGCGCGCCTTCGACCGCGACAGGATGGCGCCGTACGTCGCGCATTTTCGGGCGAAACACAGCGACACGATTGCAGGGATTTTTTTTTACGGGTCGCGCCTTGCGGAAGGAGAACGCGCGAAGGGGAGCCTTTGCGATTTTTTTATTGTTTATGACGACGCGCGGTTTCATGAGAGGGTCGGACAGCGCCTCTTGAACTGCGTTTTGGCGCCAAACGTTTACACCGAGCTTTTCGACGGATGCGCGACCAAGGTGTCGACGGTTTCGCTTGCGCGTTTTCGACGCGAGATGTCGCCCGCGGCGCGGGACATTTATCATCAGGGGCGATTTGGAAAGCGCGTTGCGCTCGTGTATGCGCGAGACGGGGCGGCCGAGGAGGTCCTTCTCGCAACGTGGCTTGCCGGGATGCGCGCCTTGGTGGGGCGCACGCTCGACCTTCTGGGCGAGACGTTCACGTTCGAGGAGTTTCTGCTCGAAGTTCTTACGATTTCGTACCGAGGCGAAGTGCGCGCGGAATCGCCCGATAAGGTCGCGCGCCTTCTGGAGGCGGAACGACCCTTCTATGAAGTGGTTTACCGGCGGCTTCTCGAGGAGCGCACCGGCACGGCGCCGTATCGACAGGCGGTGTCGCGTTGGCGCCGTTTCTGGACGCGCAGGTTTCTCGCGCGGAGTCGGCGGCGCATGTTTTATCGGTGGCCGAAAATGATTCTGACCGTGCGGAACTGGCTGGAGGTTGCGCTCGCGAAGCTCGAACGAACGAAGGGGATCGTCTTGCCACTTACGCCGCTTCAGCGCCGCTTCCCGCTCATCTTCGGCTGGGGCCACCTCTGGCGCGTTTGGCGTCGCGGGCTGCTCAAAGGGCCAGACACCCACAACGCCAACCGGAAGATCGAAACGCCCAACGATCGGCCGCGCGGTTAGTCTGTCTCGCGGCGGCGTACCGATTTGTCCCGAGGCCGAAGGGCTGTGTGGCCGATCCGAATACCCGATCCGTTGCATGCCCTCCCTTTAGCCAACTATGCTCGCCGGAGATGAGATGCGCGGAACGATTTTTCCATTCGTCGCTCGGCGGTCGCGGGAAGTTGCTCGTTCGACAATCTCTGTTTGTCGCCGTCGCTCTTTCGTTTCTGGGGACCTCGCGTCCGCTTTCTTGGAAGGAACTTCGGGGGAGTGCAGTGGAGCTTCCCAACGGAGTTGTCGTGACTAGGCCTCCGGCGGCTTTCTTCGGCGAGAACGTCAACAACCAGGGGTGTTTCGCGACGCAACGTCTTGACCTCGTCGTGGCGCTGACGCTCACCAACAATCGACGACTCCCGATCATCGTGGTACCGGCGAGCGCGGTCGTGATCGTCGACGGGGAGCGACATCCGTTTCGCGCGGCGTCGTGGCAGGTTGGCGGGCAGCGTTTTACTGAGAAGCTTGAGGACGTCAGAATCGCGTCGGGGCAAACGGTGACGGTGAAGCTCCGCTCCAGTGGGTTTCTCGGCAAGGCGGCTCTTTCGCGCGCGGAGCGGCTTGAAATCGAGGTGCCGACCGGTGGCGAGCGAACCGTTGTGGTGTTCGGGGGAGTTCGGGACGCCCCACTCCGAGACCATGGCAAGTCGAACGTGTGGGAGGCGAAGTGGTGAAGGGCGACCCAACCGTTTATTCGATTTCGCCGTAGCGGCCTGGTAAAAATGTGGGGCGGTGGATTCGGCTGAGCGTCGATGGGTCTCGTCGCCACTCGTCGCGTGGGCGCGGGCGCACCCCATTGCGCTGCTCGTTGCCGTCGTTGCTCTTCTCAAGCTCGCCGTCCTCGCGGAGTACGTAAGCGCGTTGCCGTACGCTGAGTCGCCGATTTCCGACGCCAAGGTTTTCGATCTTTTCGCGGACCGGATGCTGCGAGGCCACTGGGTACACGAGGATTACGCAACGATGTCGCCGCTTGCGCCGTTCGTGCTCATCGCGGTGAAGGCAGCGGGGATAGGGTTCGTCGGGCTTTACGCGCTGCAACTCGCGTTGGGGCTCGTCGTCATCGTTTGGGTTCATCGCATCGCGCGGCACCTCTTCGGTGAACCGCGTGCCCCCCTGCTTGCGGCCGTACTTTACGCGTTTTACGGGCCGGCTGTTTTTTTTGAGACGAAGGCGCTTTCCGCGTCGCTCGCGCTTTTTTTTATCGTCGGGGCACTTTGGTTTTCTGTTGGTGCGGCGACGTCGCGCGCGCGGGGTGAGATCGGAACCGGGTTGTTTGCGGCGATCGCGACACTCCTCACGCCGCAACTTGTCCCGTTCGCACCGATTCTGGCCGCGGTTCATATCGTGAAGAGACGGTTTGCGCGCGCGGCACTTCTCACCGCAGCGTTTGTGGCGCCGCTCGTGCCTTTTGCGATTCGGAATGGCGTCGCGGGCGCTGGTTGGAGCCCGCTTTCGACGCAGTTTGGCGCGACGCTGTATCACGGGAACCACCTCGACGCGCGCGGCGACTTCAGTCCACCGAAGGGAATTGCCGCCGGTGTGCAGCGTATGCGCGCGGATGAGCGGCGAATGGCTGAGGAAGCTGAGGGGCGTTTGTTGAGTGTGCGCGAGGTGTCGAGCTACTTTCTTCGGCGAACGATCGACACGCTGCTCGAAAACCCGCTTCACGCGGTTCGTGTTTTCGGCCTCAAGGTGATTCGGATCTTTATGGCGTTCGAGCCGCGCCTCAATTACGACTTTCATGAGGAACGCGCGGAAGTGCCCGCGCTCTGGGCGTTTCCGGTGCCGTTCAGCTTGCTTGCGGTGTTCGGGGCGCTCGGGCTCTGGTTTGCGCTTCGCGCACGGATGGCCGGCGCCGCCCTTGTGATTCTCGCGATTTCAGTGGTCGGTACGATGCTCGCGGTTTATGTTGCCTCGCGCTACCGCTTGCCGCTCGTGCCCGTCGTCGCGATTTGGGCGGCGCTGGGAATCGCGCGTCTTGTGGCGGAGCGACGGTTTCGGCTTTTCTGCGTTGGAGTCGTTGCGAGCGGGGTGTTGATCCTGAATCCGCTCGACAACCGCGTGGAACTGCATGTGGCGGAACGATTGAATCGCGCGGAGGCGCTTGGTGAAAGGAACCCAGTGCGCGCGCTTGCAGAAATCGAAGTGGCGGTGCGGCTGCGTCCGATGGATGCGGCGGTGCTGTGCCAGAGAGCGCGACATTTGATGGCCTTGGGGCGACTTGATGAGGCGGACGGCGCCATCGCGGCGGGTTTGCGTGCGCGGCCAAATCATGCGACTGCGTCGCTGTTGAAGGGCCGAGCTGTGCTCGCGCGCAACCCAAAGGCCGCTTTGGCGGCGCAGCAAGTTTGGCGGACGGCGCTCTCACACCACGACGGACATCGCGCACTGACGCTCGCACTTGCGCACTCGCTTCGCGGTCTCAACCAGGCGGCCAAGGACGAGGCGGTGTCACTCTTCGAGGGAATCTTAATGAAGGACTCGCGCGACGCTGATGCGCATGGCGGGCTCGGTCAGATTCAAATTGATCGCGGTGACTTCGAGCGCGCCGCGGAGAGTTTCACAGAGGCGACGAAACACGACCCCGATTTCGCGCCACATTGGGCGAACCTCGGTTATGCGCTTCTCAGGCTCGGGCGATTCGCACAGTCGGCTCGAGCATCCGAAGAAGCGTTGGCGATCGATCCGACGCTCGATGTCGTGCGTGCGAATCTGGCCGCGGCGAGAAGGGAAAATAAGAAATAGGCTCTTTTTCTTGGCGGTTCTCTTCTCATTCGTACTCGAGTGCTTCGAGGAGGTTTGTGCGGGCGGCGCGGTAGGCCGGTAGGAACGCGGCAATGAGCGCCACAATGAGCGAAACGATCGATATTTTGATCACCGCCTCGGTGGCGAAGTAGTAATCGATCTGAAAGCCGGCCTGGATTCCCGGGATGACGTGCACGTTGATCGCCGAGAGCACGCTGCCCGCGGCGACGCCGAGCACAGCGCCGACAAAACCCATCAGCACACCCTCAAACATGATCGCCTTCGCGACCTGCCGCGCGAGCGCGCCGATTGTGCGAATGACGGCGATCTCGCGCGTTCGCTCGATCACCGCGACGATGAGCGTGTTCAAAAGTCCGAGAAGCGCGATAAGCATCGCCATGATCTCGATGTAGCTCGCGATTGAAAACGCTTGCCCGACGAAATCGCGCACTTTCTGTTTTAGTTCTTGATTCGTGAGGACGAACGCGGCGTAGCGTTCTTGCACGACCGCGCGAATATCGTCCTGTGCTTTCTCGTGCGCAATCCCCGCGTGTAAGTAAATGTTGAACGAGTCGACGCGCTTGTCGCCCCAGTATTTCCAAAACACTTTTTCGTCCATTGAGATGAGCCCAAAGACCGACGTGTAGTCGTGGTAGACGCCCACGACTTTGAACGGCTGAATACCGGCGAGCGGCGTCGGCACTTTGATCGTGTCGCCCGCGTGCAGGTTCCATTTCGTCGCGAGGTTCTTCGACACCACGACGTGATTCCCCTCGGCGAGCGCGCCCGCGGCCTTTTTTTCGTCCCCCTCGACCATCAAGAGTCGTCCGCGCGCGGCCCAGCGCTGCGACGGAAACGCGATGATGTCGGCGCGGCGACCCTCGATTTCGATCCCGATCATGCGGAGCTTTTGAATCTCTTTGACCGCCGGAACGCGCCGCATGATCTCGTCGGCGACCTCGGGGATCATAGGCAGCGAGACCGGCGAAATCATTTCGTGCGACGACGTGATCGTCATGTCGGCTGGCACAGTGACTTCGAGCCAGCGATCGATCGACACGCGAAAACTTTCGACGTAGGTCGAACTTGAAACGGTGAGCGCGAGCCCCGTGAGCATCGCGCCAACGGTGACGCTCGTTCGCATCGGCGAGCGAAGCAAGTTGTCCGCGGAGAGGCGTCCCATGACGCCGCCGAGTCGCGTGACGATGGGCCGAATCGCATTGACGATGACCACGGTGAGCGCGGGCGTGAGCGCAACCGTTCCGAGGATGATGAGCATCGTCGAGCCGTAAACGAGTATTTCGATTTGGCGGCACGCCGGTATCGCGAGGATTCCGCCCGCGACGGCAAACGAGATGAGTCCGAGAATCGTGTAAACGCCGGAGCGTTTTTGAAGCGCGACCGCAAGGGTTGTGGGTCGCGTCGCTTCAACCGGCGAGACGCGTGCCGCGCCGAGTGCCGGCAGAATCGCCGAAAGCACCGCCGCGCCAGCGCCAAGGAGGAGGCTTCCAACGACGGCTGCCGTTTCGACGTGGATCTTGCTGATGTCCGCGGCAAGGATAAGCGTGGTGACGTTCGTAGCAGCAATCTTGAGCAGAAACTTTGCGAGCAACATCCCCGATAGGATGCCCAGCGCCGAACCGACCAGCCCCATGATGAGTGCCTCGATCGCAAACATCGCGACGCTCTGCGCGCGCGTGACGCCGAGCGCCCGCAAGACGCCGATTTCGCGGCGCCGCTGGACCACTGTGACCGACACCGTGTTGTAAATGAGGAACATCCCCACAAAAAGCGAGACGAGCGACACGAGCTTCAACCCGGCCTGCATTGTTTGGAGCAGCGTCTCTGAGTTTTTGCCGCGGTCGCGCGGACGCTCAACGCGCGCGACGGTCCCGACGACGGCCTGGATTGCATCGCGCACCTTCACGAGTTCGGCCTGCGACGCGGGAATTTTCTCCTCGACGATCTTTTCTTTGCCGTCCGCGCCCTTTTCAACCTTCTTGATCGTCTTCTTTGGCAAAAGGACGTTGATTTCGTCGAAGCGGCCCACTTTGCCAAAATCCTTTTGCGCGAAGTCCGACGAGATGAGCGCGAAGTGGCCCCCGAAAACTTTCACGGGGCCAAACGACTTCAGCGTGCCGCGCATCACGTACTCTTTTTCGCCGCGCGACGTGACGAGTGTGACCTTCGCTTTGCCGACCGCATCGCCGATCCCCATCTCGTCGGCGAATTTTTGCGTGAGGACGATCGAATTCCCCTTGATGGCGAAGTCGAGCTTGTCCTCTTCTTCCATCACAAGGTCTTCGTCTTTGAAGTCCTTGTCGGGCACCGATTTGTCATCGACCGCGTCGACACCGAACACATGGAAAAGGCGCGGCCGCGCTTTGCCGTCGGGGCCGACGAGGCGTTTGCCGTTAACGGCGGTGAGCGGCACCGACGCGCGAATGACGGGCACGGCGTGATCGACACCTTCGACCTTGCGCACCTTTTCGAGCCACTCTTCGTCGATGCCCGAGGAATCTCCCGCGACGACGAGCTCGCCGCGGCCCGCCGTCTCTTCGAGCATCGACTCGATGGCGACAAGCGTCGAGCGCGTGACGATTTCGATCGAGATGACCGACGACACGCCGAGCGCGACGCCCGCGGTCGTGAGAAACGTTTTGAGTTTCCCTTTGCGGAGAAAGTAATTCAAGCTGACGAGTCGAAGCAGCGTTCTCATGCGTCGACCCTGCTACCCAGCCGCCACGGGCGATCCAGTCGCTGCGGCGTCGGTCCCGGCGGATTTGTGGTTGCGAACATCGTTTTCGACGAGGCCGTCGCGGAGGTGAATGACGCGATCGGCGTGATGCGCGGCGTTCGGGTCGTGCGTGACCATGACGATCGTGAGGCCGGCCGAGGCTTTTAGCTCGCGAAGGAGGTCGAAGATGCCGCGCCCCGTCGTTGTGTCGAGGTTGCCGGTCGGCTCGTCCGCGAGGAGGAGTGGCGCTTCCTTCACGAGCGCGCGCGCGATCGCGACGCGTTGCATCTCGCCGCCCGAAAGCTCGTCGGGCCGGTGACGTCCGCGTCCTGAGAGCCCCACGCGATCGAGGAGTGCATCGGCGCGGCGTTCGGCTTCCTTAGTCGCGACGCCGTCGAGCAGCGCGGGGAGTAACACGTTTTCGCGGGCGGTGAGCGTCGGCAGAAGGTTGAAAAACTGAAAAACGAATCCGATCTGCGAACGACGAAGGAGCGTCAGCTCGTTGTCGGAGAGTCCCGAGAGTGCGCGGCCGCCGATCCAAACTTCGCCCGCGGACGACCGGTCGAGCGCGCCGACCATGTGGAGCAAGGTGCTCTTGCCGGAGCCCGACGGCCCCATCACCGCGATGAACTCCGCCTTAACGATTGACAGCGAAACGCCGCGAAGGGCGTGCACGCGCACTTTTGTTTCGCCGTACCATTTCTCGAGCTTGTCGGTTTTTATCATGGTGCATCGACTATCCCAGAGCGTCGTCGGACGTGTCAAATCACGGGAGCGGGTGCGTGCGGTCGGTTAGCGCCGACGCTTGCGGCGATGAACGACGATGGTCCCGCCAACAAGGGCGAGCGCGAACGGAAGGATGAGCGATACGTCGGTCGGGCTGAGCGTGCAGCAGATGCCAGAGCAAACCGTCGCACCGCCAGTTATTGTGGTTGTTGGTCCGGCGTCGACCGGTGTTCCGGTGCCCGCATCAGTGACGGGCGTGCCCCCGGCGTCATTCGTTGAGATGACGCCAGAATCTGGTTCGACGATTCCCGCATCGGTATCGCCCGCGTCAACGTCGCCACCCGCGTCATCACCGGCGTCAGGCGGCGCGCCGCCATCGCAATACGGCGATAGGGCGCTCGGATTCTGCTGTGTGGTTCGCGATGCCGGCGTCGGATCGCCGGGTACCCACGAGGCGCCGCTCACGAGCATACTGACGCCTGCGTCGGCGCCCGATGGCCCCGTCGAAATGTTCGAAAAGGTTCCGCAACCTGTGCCCGGCCCGGACCCCCACGACACGCAATGAAGCTGCGGCGTGAAGCCGCTGTAAGTGAGCTCGAGTCGTCCACCCGTCGGGTCGGTGCTAAAAATATTGATCGTTGAGTCTGCGCACGCCGTTCCCGCATCTTGCATCCCTTGCCAGTTTTGCGCGCTGAGGAGAAACGATCCGCCAGGACTCCAAGTTCCGTTGTTGTACGGGCCCCACAAAGTTGCGCCGTTGACGGTGTTGAACACCATTCCGCCGTCCGCGTCGTACATCGTCAAAACGGCGGTGTTGTGAAACGGCTCGCTCCCACTGTTATTGACGAGGCGAACGAACAGCTGCGAACCGTCGTTGGCCGGCGTTCCCCAGTAAATTTCCGCGATGCGCGCACTATGAAAATCGGCGAGCGCTGTGTTGGATGTGAGCGCGACGCCGAGCAAAAAGGCCAGTCGAATCTTCGTTTGCATAAAAGAGCCCCTCCGTTTTTCTTGACCTTAAACGGGGATTCGTTGCGGGTCAAGGAATTGTGCGACTCTCGCTCAGCAAAACCACGTTACGGATTCGTCACAACGCTCTGGAACGCAGCACCGCGGCTCCAGACGTAGGCGGTCGCGAGCGAGACCCCTTCGACGCGCAAGTCCATGGCGGGCGTGAGTTTTGAGAGGGCGCGGAACAGGTCGGGGTAGTGCGGCCAGCGGCGCTCGTGCGTGAGGATGAGGACATCGGCGTCCCAAAGGCCGACGATTTGGACGCGCCGCGAGAGTTCGTTGTTGTCGTGAAGCCACGGGGCGCTGCGCTGGTATTCGCCGTTGTTCGGGAGAAACGTGACGCGGATGTCTCGCGTTTGGGATTGGGCGTTCAGCCAGACGACGAGGTCCTTGTAAAAGACGTCGTAGTACTGGCGCTCAAAGCCGTGGTGAACGGCGCCGCGCGTGCCACCAATGAGCGGGCTGTAGTACGAAAGTTCGTAGGGGTGGATGTAAGCAAGTTCGAGAGCTGCGGGCGCGAGGAGGAAGACACAAACTGCGGCGTCGCGGAGCCGCGGGCGTTTCGTGATGAAGGCGAAGCGTGGGCGCGCCGTGGCGATGTCGGTCGCGAGGCGCGATGCGGCGCAGAGCACGCGATCAAATCCGACGCCGGCAAGGATTGCGAGAAACGGGAAGAAGGGCGCGAAGAGTTTAACGCCTCCGTAGGAAGGGATGTTGGGAACGATGAGAATTCCGATCGTCACGGCGGCGTTGAGGGTGATGAAGAGGAGAAAGTCGGCGGGAGGAGAGGACGTTAAACGCAAAGACGCGGAGACGCCAAGGGAAGGAGCTTCTGTCTTTGCGCCCTTGCGGCTTAGCGCCTTTGCGTTGAAATCCCCTGCTTGAGCGGGTTTCGCGAGACGTGCCAGTGCCGCGCGGGCATTCACCCACAGAGCTTCGGCGAGTCCGAGGAGCGAAAGGGCGTAAGTCACGACGGGGGTTGTGATCGCCGTCATGACGATCGGGGCGTGCCACGGTGCGAATGGGTCTTGGTGGAAAACGGTGCCGCGATAAAAAAAGAGGATGCCGTAGTGTTTCGAATGAAACTCAAACCACCACTTGAGGTGTTCGAACGTGTTTGTCCAGAGGCGCGGCCAGAGCGCGAAGAAGAGGAGTGGGCCGAGAACGAGCATAGCGGGGAGGTTCAAGGGGAGTGGCCCGAGGCGCAAAAGACCGCCGTCGCGCCGGATGGCGCCCTGCGCGTGGTAGATGAAGTAGAGGCCAAGCGGAACGAGCGCGAACGGTGCGTTCAGCTTTGTGAGGAGCGCGAGGCCAAAGGCGAAGCCGGCGGCGAGACCCCACGTGTGCGAGCGGAGCCCGTACCAAAACGCGAATGCTGTGAGGAAGTACGTCGCGGCGGTTGCGACGTCGAGGGTTGGGACGTGCGAGTCAAAAAAGAAGCGCGGCATCGTGAGGAGCAACGTGGCGGCGGCGACGCCTGCGCGAGGCGAGACTTCGTCCCAGGTGATGGCGAAGACGAGCAAGATAAGGAGCGTTGCGAGGAGTGCGATGCCGAGGCGCGCGGCGATGAGCTCGGAGGTGAGGCGCGTGGCGTCGGCGAAGAGCCAGCGGGCGGCGCCGATGGCGGCTTTCGCGACGGGCGGGTGTTCGGGGTTGCACGGGTAACGGCAATTCCAGGCGCGGTCGAGGTTGGCGCGATCGAGCTTTGAGCCGCCGGCGAAGGCGCCTTTGCCGAGAAACCAGTCGGCGTAGAGCCTTCCAGCGCGAATGTAAAAGTCGTCGTCGTCGGTGAAGCCGGTGTCACGTGCGGCGAGCGCGTGAAGGCCGAGGGTGAAAACGGCGAGCGCGAATCCGATGCGCCCCTTGTTAGAGCGCCAAACGCGCGGGAGGCGCATGAGTGCGATCGCGACGAGCGCGGTGAGGACAAGCGCCCCGGCGTACCCTGCGGCGACGACGATGGGGCGCACGCTGAGAATGGCGGCGAACGCGCCAAGGGCGATGACCGCGGCGAGCGCGAGCAGCGCGCGAAAGGGTGCCCGATCGCTTTTGAGGGCGGCGACAATCTTCATGGCGTGGCGTCGTCCAATGCGATGGCGTCAAAAACAAAGTGGCGGCGATCGACCGATGCGGCGCGGATTTCGAACGTCACGCGCGTTTGTCCGCGCGGCGTCTGGACTTCGTGTTGCTTCGGGCCGAGCCGATTTTCGAAGACGACCTTTTCGGACGGCGCCGTCTCGCCGTCGCCCACGCGAATCGTCACCTCAACCGAAGCGCCGCCCGCTTGAACGGCACCGTCGGCGAGTCCCCCCGTGACGCGAAGCTTCGTGCCGAGCGTCGCCTGCGCGAAGACGATTTGGAGGACATTGTCCTTGTGAGGGTGCGCCCAAATCCACGGCCGCTGCGCGCCGCCCACAACAACCGCACGCCGACCGACCGCACGCCAATCGTCGAGGTTGGGGCGTTCCGTGCACCACCACGTCTCGAACGCGAAGACGCTGCACGGCCGCGCCGCGCGGTTTTCGCCCGCCTCGGGCCACAAGGCGACGCGCGCCGCATCAAGCCGCTCTCGAAACGCATAGACGACGCGCGGAGACGTCGCCGCGTAACGACGAAGGAGAAGTGCGCCAAGTTGCTCCTCAGATTCGAGGCGTCGACCGGCAAGCGCCGGCGGGAGCGTCGACACGTCGGTCGTCACGGCGAAAACTCGTCCGCTGTGTGCGAGAAAGTCCCCGTCAACCGGTCCGTAGATGTCGGTTGGGTGCGGGCGAAACGCCGTGACCGCCTCTGAGTGATACGCGGGGCGAACGACGATGCGATCGCCGTCGCGAAACTCCGCGGCGATTTTCGCGTGCGCTTGGCTCCACGTTGAAACGTCGGGTCCTCTGCGGCTGCCGCTTGCGGCGATCCACGCCCATGCGCCGACGACGAGCGCGGAGGTGACGAGGCTGCGTTCGGCGATTGCGTTGAGATTCAAGCGCGCGAACAATACCAGGAGCGGTTCTGGTGGCCAATCTCAACTTGTGGTTGGGCTTAGGTGCGCGGTGTTAGCGCGTGGCTTGGCGAGAAGCGGTCTGCCGGCTTCGGGCAGCGCGGCGTCGCGGTGACGGAACGACGTCGGGGCGGTCAAGGCGCCGGTCAAACACGGCCGCCACAAGGTTGACCTTCGCAAGCGCTTCGCGACTGACAGCCTCGACCGACTCGCGGTAGGCGTTCCAAATTCTGTTGTTGAGCGACACCATCGTTGTTTCCTGAGCCTAATCTAGAGCAATCCGCGGGCCGAACGGCGCCTCGAAAAAACCTCAGGAATCTAAGCATGAAGACCGAAAAACGTCGCACTTAGTGGTGTCAAAATCCCCACTCTGGGGTCACATGTTGCTCAATTGACACCTTATACGATTGAGACGGCACGCGGGTTCCCGTATATTTCGCCGATGACCCATCGAATCATCGATCTTCGCAGCGACACCGTAACGCGACCTTCAAATGCGATGCGCGACGCGATTGCGCGCGCCGCTGTGGGCGACGACGTTTTGCGCGACGACCCAACGGTCGCGGCGCTTGAAGCCCGTTCAGCCGACCTCTTTGGACGCGCGGCGGCTCTCTTCGTGCCCTCGGGGACAATGGCGAACCAGATCGCGCTTAAATGTTACGTCGAGCCGGGCGACGAGGTTTTGTGCGCGGCCGGCTCGCACATCCTCTGGTACGAAGGCGGCGCGGGCGCTGCGATTGCCGGTGCGCTCATGACGCCGCTCGGCGACGGCGGGCTCTTTACGGCGCGTGATGTTGACGCGTACGTCCGTCCACCATCCGACAGCACGCCGCGCCTCGGTGTCGTGTGGGTCGAGAACACACACAATCGGTCCGGGGGTCGCGTTTTTCCGTTCGACGGAATTGAACGACTCCGCGCGTTGACGCGCGAACGCGGAATTGGGTTTCATCTCGACGGGGCGCGGATCTTTAACGCCTGCGTTGCGAGCGGGATTGCCACGCGCTCATTCGGTGCCGCGTTCGACTCCCTCTCGTTTTGCCTTTCAAAGGGGCTCGGTGCGCCGGTTGGTTCGGTGCTTGTTGGTGACGCGGCGTTCATCGCGCGCGCGCGCCGTTATCGCCGAATGCTCGGGGGCGCGATGCGGCAAGCGGGGCTCCTCGCGGCGGCTGGCGTCTACGCGCTCGCACACAACATCGACCGTCTTGCGATCGATCACGCGAACGCAAAGCTGTTTGCCGACCGGGTGTCACACGACTTTCGTGTTCTGTCGGCTCCCGAGACGAACATCGTTGTGGTCGAGTCGACGGCCGATGCTGCAGCCATCGTCGCGCGCGCCGCGGAGAAGGGAGTCCTTCTCTATGCGCTCGGATCGCGAACCATTCGCGCCGTCACTCATCTCGACGTAACTGAAGACGATGTGCGCCGCGCCGCAGATGTTCTTTGCGAGACGGCTACCGAATTGGAACGGGCTTGAGCGTCGCTTTGCCCTCTTTGACCTGAACCTGAAACTTGACCGCTTGGCACTTGTACTTCTTGCGAAGGCTCTCTTCGTTCTTCTGGAGCTTCGCGCGGAACCGCTCGAACGTGACACCGTCGAGCTTCTCGCCCGTTGATTTTCGAGCCGAACAGTAATCGTTAAAGACTTGGCGATAATAGTCATCGGTCAGCTTCGCCTCACTGGACTGCGCGAACTGCTGTCCGAGCTCGCCACTTCCGATCAGCGCATCTTGTTCATCGGGCGCCAAGTCCTCAATGAACAGCGGGTCTGTCCACGACACCTCGGAGTCGCTGTCTTCGGCCGGGCGTCCCGTGAGCGTCGCGACGAGCTGATTCATTTGATAGGCGAGCGTCGCGCATTCGCCCATCCCATCAGGATTAAACTTCACGTCACGATTGCCGCCGATGATTTCGAGCACGCCCTGCTCAATCCGCTCGATCGGCCGGATGAATGACCGAATCGCCATGAGCATCAGAACGACGGCGATAACGAGGAACCCCAGCGTCGCAATCATGGCGCGCGTTCGGAAGCTTGCGAGCGGGCCTTCGACCTCTTCGTCGACCGATGACAAAAGGATGTAACCGAGCTGCGTTGCGGGCGGATTGTTTGACGGCGCGACGACGTTCGGGAAAAGCGCCGATGTTGTGAGGTAGCGGCGCCCGCCGATGACCGCCATCTCCGGCTCAACCGACGCATTCGGAATATTGAGGCGCTCGAATCGCGCGTTCATGAAGCTCTCGATCTCCGTCGCGTCGGACTGCGAGAGCGACGACCCGCGAACGAACTTGTTTCCAAAAAACGCGACTTCGGCGCCGATCATCTTCTCATCTTGCTGCGCAGCCTCATTCCCAAGCGCGAAGCCGAAGATGAGCGCGCCGACCGTACCTTTTTCGGTCAAGATGGGCGCTGCGACGGTTCTCAAGAGGAGCAAGTTTTGAATCTTCTCGAGCCAAACGTCGCGTCCCGAAATGCCGCTCAGCGCTGTCTTGACGAGCGGATACTTGAGAACGCGTTCGTACTCTTCGCGGTCCTTGTCGAGTGCGGCAACGCGGCCCGTCCCATCAACCACCCAAATCGCGTACGGGTCTACCTTGCCCGCAAAACGCTTTCGCAAGTCTTCGCGAATCGCTGGGATAATGGTGTCGAGCAGCTTTTGCTGCCGCGCTTTCAAATTGATCTCGTCGCGCATGAGACTCACGAGATCGGCTGTGCGCGCGGCCTGTTGTGCGAGCTTCTCGTACTGCTCCGTGAGGAGGACCATGCTGTTGACGAACGTATCTTTCTTGAGACGTACCGCTTGCTCTTGGCGGCCTTTGAGTTTTGAACCGACCTCTTTGTTGAGGACGACGAGCAGTGTGGCTGCCACACCGACAATCGACACCACGGTAATCCCGGTCAACTTGAGTCGGATCATTCGCTTCGAACCCTCTGGATCATCGCATCAATCAACTCACCGCATTCGCTTGGCAACGAACCGCATTCCCTTGAGAGCGAGCACGGGACGGCGATTTAGTAACACACGCGCCGGGTGAAATCAAAACCCCAATCCCCGGTTAAGCGGTTCGTTCGCTCGTGAGCGTGAGGGTCGACAGGAGCCCGCTTCGGCGCGCCGACGTCCTCGGGTCTGAACGCGAACGAGCGCTCGAGCCACTGTTTTGTGGTGTGCGAAATCTCGGAGATTCCCATCCGATATCGCGCTGCAGACCCTGCGCGAAGGAAGGCTGCGGGCTCCGTTCCGTCGCCCTCGCCATTCCGCTCGCGCCGGCAAGCCGCTGGCTTGCCGACAG
>JACPTQ010000041.1 GCA_016192705.1 Deltaproteobacteria bacterium
AACGAACCAGGTCGCGCTCGCGTGGTCCGCGCCTCCGGGCGGCGCCGGGAGCTACAACGTCTATCGAGGCACGGCGACGGGCGTCACGCGCTTTGCGGGCGCCGACGCGGGGTCGACGACATCGACGACGTTCACAAACACCGGGCTTTCGAGCGGCACGCCTTACTTCTTCGTCGTGACCGCGGTGAACGACGCGGGTGAATCGGCCGAGTCGTTCGAAGTGACCGCGACACCCACCGCGCCCGGTGCACCCGGCACGCTCGACACGACCTTTAACGGCGTGGGTTTCGCGACGCATCACGACGCGGGTGGCGCTGGAACCGCCGAAAAAGCGTGGGGGGTCGCAATTTCGGACGCGGGGCGAATCTACGCGGCAGGTGAAGCCCAGGGTGTGTTGGGGAATCTCGACGCAATCGTTTGGGCGTTCTTGCCGGACGGTGGATTGGACCCGAGCTTTGGCGGTGGCGCGGGTTTCGTCTCCTCGCGAAGTGCTGCGGGTGCGAACGGAACGGACATCGCGTATGGGCTGACTGTCGACTCGACTGGGCGAATCGTTGTGGTCGGCGCGAGCTACAACACCTCGAACAACTACGACATTGTCATCTGGCGTTACGACGCGAACGGCACGCTCGATAACACGTTTGGGTCGGCTGGCACGTTCATTTACAACAGCGGCCTCGCGGGCGCGGCGTCGCACGACTACGCATACATCCCCGCCATCGACCCGGCGGGACGCATCGTTGTCGTTGGTCGAAGCTACGGCGGTGCGGCGGCGTCGTTTGACGGCGTGATCTTGCGCCTGACCGACGGTGGCGTTCTTGACCCGACGTTCGGCACGGGCGGCGCGGCGTTCTACAAGGGCGCTGGAGACTCTTGGGATCAGATGTTGGACCTCGAATTCACTTCAGGTGGCGAAATGATCGTCGTCGGGTACTCGCAGCCCAGCGCAGGGAGATCTGATGCGACGCTTTGGAAGGTCTTACCTGACGGCGGACTCGACTCGACGTTCGGGAGCGCCGGCGTTTTCAAACACCCTGGATTAGCCGCCAGCGCGTTTACGATCCCGCGGGGGCTCGCGATCGACGGGATGGGGCGAATCGTCATGTCTGGCTTCAGCCAGGTCTCGCCAAGCCCACAGGTGGCAATGGTTTGGCGCGTCACGGCGGGCGGCGTGCTCGACACGACGTTTAACGACGCTGGATTCGCTGCGTGGACGGGGGTCGGGAGTGGGAATGCCGACTTCTTTAAACTTCGCATCGATTCGTCGGGTCGATACGTCGTTTCGGGTTACGGACAGAACGGCACAACGCGCGACATGGCGGTTGTGCGCTACTTGCCGGACGGCGGATTCGACCCAACGTTTGGAAGTGGCGGCGTCCTATTCCACAACTCGGCCGCGGGCGGCGGCGCCGTTGACGAGGGTTGGGGGCTCGCGCTCGATTCGGTTGGGCGCATTGTCGTCGTCGGTAAGAGCTGGGCGGGTGGGTTTAACGATTACGACATGGCGATCTGGCGCGTGAATCCATAGCCTGATTCCCGGTTAACGGCCAAGACCAGCGTGGGGCGCTCGGGGTTGGGCTCGCTTCGGCTCGCAAAAGTCCTCGGGTCTGACATGAAATGTGAGTCGGAACGATATCAATCAAACATCATGAGAACGGCAGTCCCACGCCCCATCGGCACCTCGTCCCCTGCGCAAAGGTGCGCTGCGGTCTCCGTTCCGTCGCCCTCGCGATTCTGTTCGCGTTGGCAAGCCACAGGCTTGCCAACCATCGCTCACAGAATACGCGAGCCTTCGCTTGCCCAATCCCCGCTCGCCCAATCAGAAGCCGGCCGTTTTCCTGGAACTTCGGTAAAGAGACTTGCGGCTCGATCGTCTCAAATCAGACCCGAGGACGTCGGCGCGCCGAAGCGGCACCTGCCGACCATCACGCTCACGCGCGAACGAACCGCTTATCCGGGGATTGGCGTGAATCCCTAAGCGGTGTCTGTTAGACTTCGTCCCATGAGTACGGTTCATCAATATTTTGGCGGTGGTTTGGCGCTGGCGCTGGCGCTGGCGGCGGTTGCTTGCAGCTCCGCCGAAAAAAAGTCGGAGTCGAAGACGGAGGACACACTGCGGCAGAAGGAAATGCCGACGCTCGCACGGCGGTGCGGTAAAGAGGCGAACGACGAGGGGCTGCGCGTTGTGCGGTTCGACGTCAATGGCGATGGTCGGCCGGATGTGTGGAAGTACTTTAAAACCGCGATGGATAAGGGAAGCGGTAAGGAAAAGGAGTTTCTTGCGCGCAAGGAGCTCGACCTGAATTTTGACGGGAGAGTCGACGTTTGGCGGGTTTACAACGAGGCGGGCGACATCACGAAGGAGGAGTTTGACCTCGACTTCGATTGCAAGGTCGACTGGATCACGCATTACGAGGGCGGGAAGATCGTGAAGAAAGAAGGCGATCTCGGTTTTGGTGGCGTCGTGAATGTCTGGATGTTTTTTAAGAACGGAAAGTTGATTCGGAAAGAGAAGTCGTCGAAGAACAACGGCAAGGTCGACGTGTGGGAGTTTTACGACAACGGCAAGCTCGAACGCACGGAGCGCGACGTCGACGGTGACGGGAAGCCCGATATGTGGGAGCGGCCGAAAGAGGCGCCGGCGCCGGTTGCACCGAAGGGATAGCGATATATCGCGCGCGGATTCGCCGGTTGCGATTGCGATCGGGGGGCACGATCCGACGAGTGGCGCGGGCGTTGTCGCCGATGCGGCGGTGATGGCGGCACTCGGCGTTCACCCGTTGACGGTCGTGACGGGGCTCACGGAGCAGGATTCAGCGGGGGTTGCCGCGATGGTTGCGGCGGACGCAGGGTTTGTTCGGCGCGTGCTCGACCGCATTGCGCGCGACTTCGATATCGCTGCGGCCAAGATTGGAATGCTCGCGTCGATCGAGGTGGCGCGCGAGGTGGCCGCGTGGATCGATGAATGGCGGGCGAGTCGGGCGCGTGAAACGGCGGCGCTTGTTTTGGACCCGGTGGTTCTGGCGTCTGATGGGCGGTCGCTTCTCGCTGGATATGAGCGCGGGGTTCTCGCGCGGCTCGTGGCGCAGGCGACGATCGTGACGCCGAACTTGAATGAAGCGGCTCTGTTGACGGGAGTCGATGTGGGGACGGCGGCCGGGTGTGGCGATGCTGCGCGCGCGCTTCTCGATGCGGGAGCGAGCGCGGTGCTGATCAAGGGCGGACACGCAGAGGGTGCGCCGGTCGATCGGCTGTACACGCGAGACGGCGAGCGGACGTGGCGTTGGGAGCGCGAGGGCGAGACGCCGCATGGAACGGGATGCGCGGTCGCAAGTGCGATTGCGGCGAACCTCGCGCTCGGGCGTGACATGGAAGGCGCCGTCGATGAGGCGTTGACGTTCGTGCAAGAGCGCATACGACGTGCGATGGGTTTGGGACGAGGTCGGTCGATCATGCGGCTTCGGTAAGGGCAACGACCCCCTAAATCTCATGTAAGCCAATGAAAGCGCGATGCGCTTGCGAATCGTCATATCGACGTTGACAATGAGCACAGGCGTCATTCGCCCACGCGGCGACGGGAGTGGCAATGGGGAAACGGCATTTCGGCAACGGGTGGCTCGGAATTTCGTCAGCGCTCGTCGCCGGCGCCTGCACGGCGGCCGTTGAGAACACCGATTATACGATCGAGGTTACGCATCAACTTCCGATCGACTTTACCCTCTACGGCAGCATCGCGCGGCTTGAGATGGTGGTCGACGAGATCGACGGAGGCGCGTCGCTTTTTTCGGGGAAACGGGCGGCGTGGTCCGGGACAACGGTCGACAACTTCGCGTACACCGGCGTCATCGATGACGTCGACTTTGACGGTAAATACGAGGAAAAATTTGAGTTCAATGCGAATCCGATTCGCGGCGACTTGTCGTGGGTGTTCGCCATTTCGGGGAGTCGCGAGATTGGGAACTTTGGGCTGCGCGGGCGGGTATACCGAACGACGTCGATTGGGATGGAGGTTATTGCCGAGGGGGCGGTCAGCACGTATGACGGCGGCGGGATTTACTTTGGGGACGGCCTGAAGCGCGTGACGATCACGTACGATTGTTCGAGCGGTGTTCAATGTCGGTCGGGGTCATCGGACGGTGGAATGGCGGACGCGGGAATTCTTGACGGCGGCGCTCTGGACGCTGGGAGCGTCGATGCGGGAGCGGTAGCGGATGCGGGCGCGGGGTCGGATGCGGGAGCGGTAGCGGACGCGGGTGCGGCCACAGACGCGGGGCCGCCTCCGCCGGCACCGGGTGTTCCGTCGCTCACCCAAGGCGAGAGAGAGGTTGAGCTCAGCTGGACGGGCTCGGCCGACGCGTCGATCTACAATGTCTACCGCCGGACCTTCTCGACGTCACGCGTCGTCGTCGGACAGACCACCGCGACGACTTACCGGGATGGCCCCGACAGCGGGATCTTCCCAGGACTCACGTACTACTACGAGGTGACGGCGGCGAACGCGGGTGGTGAGAGCGCGTCTTCGGGCGAAGCAATCGCCACGACGTTTGATCTCGCGTCTTGGACGATTCGATACGATTCGGCATCTCTCGAATCGATCACCTATGGGTCGTCTGGAGGTTTCGTCGCGGTTGGGCGCTATGGGCGCATTTCGACGTCAGGAGACGGTGTCATCTTTACAAATCGATTGCCCAAAGGACGGGATGATGACCTCGAGAACGTTCGATTTGTAAACGGAACCTACTATGCGGTCGGCGATCGCGGGATCTTCATGACCTCATCGAATGGGGTTGATTGGACCATTCGGGATGCTGGCGTGAACGACCTTAATGCCGTCACCGTCAACGGATCTACCGTGGTCGTTGCGGGTCGATATGGAACCATCCTGGTTTCGGACGGCGGAGAGACCTGGACGAGCCGCGACGCCGGATCGTCGATCTGGTTCAAGGCGGCGGCGTATGGGAACGGACGCTATGTACTCGTCGGAGCCTCGGGGACGATCCTCACGTCGACCGACACCAACGCCTGGACCCAGATCGACTCCGGCACCACGTCGGAATTCAACGATGTCGGTTGGCACAACAACTCCTACTTCATCGCAGCGGGGAACGCGGGGACGGTCAGCACCTCGCCTGACGGGATCGCTTGGACGACGCAGATCCTTTCGCCCGATGCAGGCCTATGGGGATCGGGTTATGGCGGCGGCGGTTACCCAGGGCAAACAGCGGGCTATATCGTTGTTGGGACGGGCGGCGCGCTCTTCATCTCATGGGACGCGCTCAATTGGTCGTTGCGCTCGACGGGCACCACGAAAACCCTCTATCAGGTCGCGTACGGATCGTATCGGTTTGCGGCCGTCGGAGACCTGGGGGTTGTCGTCGGGACGAACGACATCGACGCCGGCTGGGGACCCATGGTTTCAGGTGCAACGACGTACAATAATTTCGGCGGAGTCGCTTTTGGGCCAACGACGGGGGCTGTCCAGGCCGTCGTCACAGGGCTATACGGAGTCTTCGCCAAATCGGCCGACGGCATCGCCTGGTCGACTCAGACCATCCCGTATTCGACCTTCTTGCCTTCCGACCTTGTCTACGGGACGACCGACGCTGGGATCGATCTGTTTGTCGCGGTCGGCTACTCCACGGATATCGCTCTCACGTCGCCCGATGGACTCAATTGGACACAGCGCGATGCTGGGAGCGGAGGGTATGGCTACAGTGGAGCGGCGATCATCGACCGGACGATTTACGCTGTCTCATACGGCCGGATCGCAAGTTCGCCGACGGGTGAGGACTGGACGATCCGCGACCTCGGTTTGACATCGCAGCTCTACGGGATCACCTCGGGGGTCATCGATGGCGGGACGATCATTGTCGCCGTCGGCGAGAATGGCCTCGTACTACGATACCCAGACGCCGGCGGCTGGGATGTCGTTCTTTCGAGCGCGATCGAAACTTCGCTTTCGGGCATCTCGTTGTTCGATGTCGACTGGAACGGAAAGCTGTTCGTCGCGGTCGGCTATGACGACACGAATATAACGCGCGGTACGATCCTGACGTCGCCGGATGGTCGCAATTGGACGCCGCGCGATGCGGGTGGCGCCATTGGCCTTTACCGGCTGACGCATGGAGGGCTCAACTGGGTCATCGTTGACGGGGAGTTTAATGACATCCTGACATCCACCGACGGGGTCACTTGGTCGAGCCGCGCGTTCAATAAGGCCGACCGCGGACTGTATGGGATAGCGTACCGCAATGGGAGGTGGGTGCTCGCGGGGCGTAGCGAGTGGATCCTCACTTCCCCGTGAGCGATTCTCAGAAGCGTACTTGACCCCGATCCCCGGTTAAGCGGTGATTTCACTCGAGGGCGTCGGGTTGGCAGAGGGCCGCGTCGGCGCGCCGACGTCCTCGGGTCTGAATGCGAACGAGCGGTCAAGGCACTGTTTTATGGCGTGCGAAAACTCGGAGATTCCAAGCGATATTGCGCTACAGACCCTGCGCAAAGGTGGGGCTGCGGGCTCCGTTCCGTCGCCCTCGCCATTCTGCTCGCACAGGCAAGCCACCGGCTTGCCTGCAGACCGCTCGCAGAATAGGCGCGCCTTTGCGGC
>JACPTQ010000052.1 GCA_016192705.1 Deltaproteobacteria bacterium
CACGCCCCATCGGCACCTCATCCCCTGCGCAAAGGTGCGCTGCGGGCTCCGTTCCGTCGCCCTCGCGATTCTGTTCGCGCCGGCAAGCCACAGGCTTGCCAACGATTGCTCACAGAATATGCGAGCCTTCGCTTGCCCAATCACCGTCCGCCCATTCAGATCTCGGCCGTTTCCCTGGAACGGCGCGTGAGAGACTTGGGGGTCGATCGAACGGTGGCCGACACCCAAAAGGTGAATCCTTCGTGCCGCCCTCAAGCACAGAGAACACGTCCCCGGAAAGCGGTCCGCCCGCATTTGCGTAGGGTCGGCAGGGGCGCCGCGCAGGCGCGCATCCGCAGGGTCTGCAGCGCGATATCGGCTGGGACCTTCGAGCTTTCGCGTGCCTCTGAACCTTGGAATTGATCGCACGTCTTAAATCAGACCCGAGGACGTCGGCGCGCCGAAGCGGGCTCCTGTCGACCCTCACGCTCGAGAGCGAACCAACCGCTTAACCGGGGATGAAGGGCGAGTCGGCAGTGAATAAATCCCCTCATCCTACGTCTAATAACTGCACGGAGGATTGGACATGATAAGTCAACGAAAAAGCCTTCTCTTGGCGGTTGTGGTCCTCGCACCAGCGATGGCGCAGGGATACTCAACGAAACTCCACATGATTACCGGGTTTCACATCTCCGAGATGCTGAAAAAGAACGGTTGCAAGCTCACGCTCGGCGGCTGGAACAAGGCGGGCGGTTCGCTCAATCTTGCCGTCGACATGAACGGCAACAGGGACGTCGGCAAAGAGACCCACACCATCGACTTGAGCGGTGAGGTTTGTCGGCTCATCACCAACCCGAAGACGTACCCCTACTTCGCGTCCGCAACGACCGGTCCCGACACGTTTCCGGGGATGTTCGGGAACACCGACCCAACCCACGCGCTCCTCTGGAACACGGCGTGGCAGATCCCAGTCCTTTGGCAGAACGCGCGAACAGACGAAGAGAAGGCGTTCGTTCTCGGCTGGGTCGTCCACTTCGCCGGCGATCTCAACGCGCACGGCCTCGCAAACCTTCACGCGAACGGAGTCTGGATGGCGGGCGGCGACGTTGGAACCGTGTGGAAGCACATCGTTTCTGAGACGTACTACGCGTCGAATCTTCTCCCGTACCCGAAGGGGTTCGACAACAGGCTCGTTTGGCCCAAGGACTATGTGAAAAGGATGTTCTTCAGCCCCTTGAGCCCGCTTTACAAGCACTGGGACTACAACTGGAATCGTTACATTCGGCAAGAAGATATTGGTGTCGTCTCGAAAGTTTTCGGTGGCGTTCTCCGTGCTCACTTTCTTCTCTGGGACATGCACGCGCGCGAGACGAACCGATGGGAGGGGCGCAAGGAGTACTTCAAGCCGATAAAAAACAAATCGGTTAACGATTGGTTCCACTGGCTCTTTGCCGACCAAGCGTGGAATTTTCACAAGAAGAAGGAAGGGCAGGCGCGTACGGCGATCGACGTGTGGTACGAGGCGACGCACCGGGCGCAGCAGGCGATCGTCGCCGACAAGGACGGAATCTTCAAGGGCGACAAAAAGTACGACCAGCCGCGCCCCGGAAAACCTCCCAAGCGCGGGGTTTATAAGTCGGGCGGCATTGGCGGTGTTGTTGACTCGTACAAATACTGGTCGACGGAGGGGATCTGGCCGCTCATCAACCCCGATCTCATCACGATTACGAAGGAGAACTTTCCGGTTCTATACTCCGCCATCGAGACCATCAAAAAGATCGGGAACGTCCTCGCCTTCATTGCCGATGCCTTGATGCAGGCTTTTAAGGCGTTCATCGAAGTGCTTACGCTTCCGCTCAAGCTGATCAAAGAAGCGATCATGGCGGCGCTTCAACCGATGATCGACGATTTCAAAGAGTAGCTTGAGGAAACGGCATACTGTAACCCGAAGTCGCCGATCGGGATGAAGCCGATGTGCGACACGATTAAGGCGCAGCGCGCCGCGTTTAAGGTGTCGCCCGGGAATATCGAGACGTATCTCAACTGGCCGATCTATCGGAACACGATCACAGCGGGCGGACTCATGCTCGAAAAGATGAAGACGCTGCCCAAGAGCAACGGCGACGAGACGATGAGCCCGATGTTCGGCCTCCCAAGCGGCGACTTTGGCTGCACGCTTGAGTGCACGGGAGCTTACAAGGAGTACGCAAGCCTGTTCATGCCGGTTGCGGGGAAGTATTACGATGACGCGAACATTAAGGCGTCGTTGCCCGATTACTGCGTTGCGGGGAAGGATAAGCGGCGAAGTGGATCGATAAACGAGGGGTTTGCGGGGAAGACGAACCATCAGGCAAATATTCTCGATACGAAGCCGAGTCCTGGGAAAGATCAGGCGCCTGGGTTTACGTGCTTCGCGACGGGAACGGGGAAGATGCCGTCAACGTGCCCCGCCGATGCGTACGATGAAGCGGCACAGGGGCTCGTCGCCGGGATAACGGGGGGCCCGAAGTGGATGGAGCCGTTCGTGAAGTTTATGGGCGACTTTTTTGCGAGGATTGGTGGGCGTTGGGACTACCACGTTCACGACATCCCGAGCACGGCCGGGCGCTTCGTCATTCCACCCGACGGTGCGAACATGAAAGAGGAGTTCACTTGGTACACGCCGGGGAAGGAGAAACAGCCTCTTCCGGCCGAGGAGACGCGGCCTCCGCGGGTCGAGCAGACGTATAAGATCGAGGTCCTTACGGCGTCATACGGAGCAAATTGCCCCGCGCGGGGGAGCCGGTCGGCGTCGGGGCGACGAACGATGGTGCCACAGGGAAATCAAACGAGAAACCTCGCGGCCGAATGTAACGGCAAAACGTCGTGCGCCTATGTTGTGGATATTGCGCGAATTGGCGACCCGAGTGTGGGTTGCGCGAAGGATTACCTCGCGAAATATCGGTGTGCGTCATACGGTGACGTTAAGTCGGTTTTGATTCCGGCCGAGGCCGGGTATCGGAAAACACTAGCGTTGTCGTGCGCCGCGCTGCGAGAGGATACGTCGTTTCGCCGTCTTGTGCCGACGACTATGAATATCGTGCGGCTCCAGCCGATGGTGCTCAGTACGGCGATGATTGTTCCTCTTCCGTTGCCGCGAGCGGGCAATAAGGCGCCGTATTGTTACCAGGCTTTGGGGTACGATGGGCGCACAATCGCCCCAGACTTTGCCACGCTCAAACCGATTGCCGACCATAGCGCGCTGAACAAGAAGCAGCCTTACTCGATTCAGTATTACGTCTCGAACGCGTTCAACAGCATCGGGCAGTTCCTGTCGGGCACGCTCAACGCGGCGTTTACGGCGTTGAAGCAGAAAGTCTGCAAGTGGGTCGATGAGAAGGTCCAGATGGCTTACAACGCGCTGATCGGGACGCCGGTTGGGAAAGCGTGCGCCGATTTGTACTGCAAGGCGTCGTCGACGGAAATTCCGATGAACAGGAAATGCACAAAACACCCGTGCGTTCCAGAGGTTTGGAAGACGTGCGAGAGCTGTGTGGATCTACCGGGAACACCGCGCCTGAACGAGAGCAAGTATCGGACGTGTGTCGAAAGCAAATGCAAGCAGTGGACGACGCGTAAGGTCAAGGTTTGTAACTGACCTTTGTGTTGGTTCAGCGGTGCGCGGCGGCTTCGTAAAGGAGGACGGCGGCGGCGTTTGAAACGTTGAGCGGGATGCGGTCGGTCGCTTGCGGGATGCGGACGATGGCGGTGCATGCGTCGCGCACGATGGCGCGAAGGCCGCGGCGTTCGGCACCGAGAATAAGCGCGGTTTTTGTGCCCCAGGCGATATCGCGGGACGAAACGCCACCGTTCGCGTCGGCGCCTATAACGGCGAATCCACGTGTGGCGAGGGCGCGCGCCGTATCGGCGATGTTCGTGACTTCGACAACCGGCAATCGGAACACGGCACCGGCCGACGCCTTGATGGTGCCCGCGGTGACGCCAGCCGCGCGGTCTTTCGCGATGACGAGCGCTCGCGCGCCGAACACGACGGAGCTGCGCGCAATGGCTCCAACGTTTTGGGGGTCTTCGACGTGGTCGAGCACCACGACGACGCCATCGGCGATTTCGTCGAGGAGCGAAGCCGCGGCGAATTTGAATGGCCGCACCCGCGCGGCGATCCCTTGGTGCGAATCGGTTTGGAGCAAGCGCGTCAATTCATCGCGATCGACGATTGCGGGCGTTCGTCCCTTCAAGTCGACGCGACGAGCGACTTCGGCGGTTACGAGAAGTTTCTGAATGGCGTCGGGCGCCGCGTCGATGAGCTCGGTGACGGCGCGAACGCCATACGTCCAGCCGGCTCCTGCGTCAGTTGGGGGCGGCGATTTGGGTCGCGATCGTTTGAAGCGTCTCAACCGGGTTCTCCGATTCGATGACCGGTCGCCCAACGACGACGTAGTCGGCGCCCGCTGCGATGGCGTCTCGCGGCGACGCGACGCGCGCTTGGTCGTGCGCGAGCGCTCCGGCTGGGCGTACGCCCGGTGTAATAATGATCGACCCCGGGAAAGTGCGCCGCAAAGGGCCCGCCTCCCACGCTGACGCGACGAATGCGCGCACGCCCGACTCGTACGCGACGCGCGCAAAAACGAGGACGTCCGCCTCGGTCGCGTTCAAGCTCGTGAGCACGGTCACCGCCACGACGCGCATTTCGCCCGCCTCGCGAAGCGCTGCGCGAATCATTTCGCCGCCGCCCGCGGCGTGCACCGTCAAGAACTTTGGACCCAGGACCGACACGGCACGCACGGCTTGAGCGACCGTGTTCGGAATGTCGTGGAGCTTGAGGTCGAGCATCACCTCGACGCCCTTCATCCGAATTTCGGCCACGGCGCGGGGCCCGACGCGCGAAAAGAGCTGAAGCCCGACCTTGTATGCGCCCACAAGCCCGCGTGTCCGCTCGACCCACTCGAGCGCGGAGTTGAGCGTGTCGACATCGAGCGCGAGGATGATTCGGTCTTGAGGGCGTGGGGCGGATTCAGGGTTCATGAGTGTCGTCATCGTGTTCATATTTCGACCGCCTTCGCAACCTCGGCCGCGATCCACGCGACCGCCTCCTCGGGGGCCATCAGCACGGCCTCCTTTTGCGAGCGCCATTTCACTTCAACTTTGCCGGTTTCGAGCGTCTTTTTCCCAATCGACACGCGCAGCGGCAATCCGATGAGGTCCGCGTCCTTGAACTTGACGCCGGGGCGCTCATCACGATCGTCAACAAGCACTTCGACTCCGCGCGCCTCGAGCGCTCGCTCCATCTCGTCCGCGATCGCGGCTGTTTTCGCGCCGTCTCCGGTTGGCGAAAGGAGCGGCAAAATCGCGACATGAAACGGCGCAATCGACATCGGCCACACGATTCCGTCTTTGTCGTGCGACTGCTCGATCGCCGACGCCATCGTCCGTGTGACGCCGATGCCGTAACACCCCATCACAAACGGCGCGTCGTTTCCGCCCGCGTCCTGATACACCGCGTTCATCGCGCGCGAGTACTTGTCGCCGAGATAAAAAACATGTCCGACTTCGATCCCGCGATGTGTTTTCAAATGCCCGTCGGCGCACCGCGGGCACGGATCGCCGACCGCGGCAACGCGCAAATCCGCGACCTGCGTCGGTTTTGCGTCGCGTCCCCAAACGCAGTTCTTCACGTGCGCATCGGTTTGATTCGCGCCCGAGATAAACGTCTCGAGTGCGGCCGCGTCGTGGTCGACGTAGACCGGCAGATCGAGCCCGACCGGCCCCGCAAATCCAACCGCCGCGTGGGTTGCGCGCGTGACCTCCTCGTCGCTTGCGAGCTCGACCGTTCCCGCGCCCAGTAAGAGCTTCAGCTTCACCGGGTTTGCTTCGTGGTCGCCACGCACGCACAGCGCCGCCAACATCGTGTGGGTTGCGCCCTCCGTTCCGTCGGGCTCACCATTTCGCTCGCGCGGGCCAGCCACCGGCTTGCCCGCAGACCGCTCGCGAAATTCGTCCACCCGCACAATCAGCGTCTTCACAAACTCGCGCGCGCTCGCCCCCATGAACGCCGCCACCTCCTCCACCTTCCCCTTTCCCGGCGTCGCAACAACTTCTTTTTCCTTTCTCCTCTGGTCTCCAAAACTCTGTGACTCTGTGGTTTCTCCCCTCTTCCCCACCGCTGCTTTCTCCGCATTCGCCGCGTAGGTGCACGCATCGCACGCGAAGATCAAATCCTCGCCACTCTCCGCGAGCACCTGAAATTCATGCGACGACGATCCGCCGATGTTCCCCGTGTCGGCCTCGACCGCGCGAAACTCAAGCCCGCACCGCCGAAAGATTGCGCCATACGCGTCGAACATTTTTTGATACGCGACCATTGCCGCCGCCTGGTCGACATCGAAGCTGTACGCATCCTTCATGATGAATTCGCGCCCGCGCATAAGGCCAAACCGCGGCCGAATCTCGTCGCGAAACTTCGTCTGGATTTGGTACAGATTGAGCGGCAGCTCGCGGTACGACCGCACATCCGCGCGCACCATGGCAACGACGACTTCCTCGTGCGTCGGTCCAAGGCAAAAGTCGGTGTCCTTCCGATCTTTAAGTCGCAACAGCTCAGGCCCGTATTTCGTCCACCGCCCCGACTCTTGCCAGAGCTCGGCCGGGCAAACGACCGGCATATGAACTTCTTGCGCCCCCGCGCGATTCATCTCCTCGCGAATGATCTGCTCGACCTTTCGCACCGCGCGCCACCCAAGCGGCAAAAAGTTGTAAATCCCCGCGGCGACTTTTCGAATCATGCCCGCGCGCAAAAGCAGAATGTGACTCACGACCTGCGCTTCGGCGGGCGCCTCTTTGAGGGTTGGGACGAGCAATTGGGATCTTTTCATGGCGGGCACTATAAGGGGGCCGCCAAATCAAGTCGATAGCCCGATCGGCGGCTGCTACAATCTTTAACGTGGGAGCGACTCGCGCGCCATGTTCGAGCGTGACGAAAGGGACAGTTCTTTTGGGCGTGGCCGTTGTGGGGTTGGTGGCATGCGCGCGAACGAATCCCTTTAAGGAGATCGTTTACGTTGTCGCGGACGCGGGAGCGGGGACGGAAGCGGGTTCGGGAGCGCCAACGGGTCCGGGAGCGGACGCGGGTGCGGATGCGGGAGCGGACGCGGGTGCGGACGCGGGTGCGGATGCGGGAGCGGACGCGGGTGCGGATGCGGATGCGGATGCGGGAGCGGACACGGGTGCGGATGCGGGCGCGGATGCTGGAGCGGGAGCGGACGCGGGTGCGGATGCGGGCGCCGACGGCGGCATCGACGCGGGTGAGCTTTGGCCGATTGCGACGCCGTGCGACACGGGAGCCCAATGCCTGAGCGGCTTTTGCGCATCGGGTGTTTGTTGCAATCAAGCCTGCAACGCGTGGTGTGAGCGCTGTATCGGCTCTGTCGGTGACGCCGGGGTTTGTCGAACGGCGGTGCGAATTCAAAACGACGGCGGTCTCAACCTGACTAATTCAGCCGACGCTGGCCACCACTTCTTTCACCCGGCGATCATCGCCGACGCAACGCACGACGTCGTCGCGTGGGTGAGGCGTAATCCGATGGTATGGCAAACACGGAGCCGCGTTGGCGGAGTACATTTACGCAAGGACAGACCGCACCTCGGGTTCCGGGTCGCAGTGCATTGGCAGTGGGGTAGGCCGGACTGTCGTCCAGAGCGCAGCGCGAGCCGATGATGCTGGTGCGACTGTTCGCCCAACGTCGCTTTTTTACGCTCGCTCGGCCGACGTGTTTTTGAGTTTCCTGTCGTTCGACACTTCAACGTCGGGTCCGTGCCTTTCGAACACGCTGTGCCTATCAACTTGGCCAGCGGTTGGCTTTCCGGCGCCAGAGGCGGCGGTTTCGGTCAAAGGGTACGGCGGTTCCGGGCCTTTGCCGCCTTTTGACACGGCGACCGAGGTGCGGTCGTTCGCTGCATGGAACGGCAGCATGGTCGGGCTTTTCAACCGTAACGACGCGGGAGCGGCAATCTTCAATCTGGTCGACCCATTTGGCGCTCCTCCACAATCGGTGCTGGACGCAGGGCCAGTGACGGTCTACGCGAATTCGGAGCCGCGCGGCGTCGTGTGGAACCCGGCGGTCGGATTATGGCAGATGCTGTTTACGACAGTTGGGTCGCTTGTCTTTGCGGACTCGGATGGCGGTGTCACCTCTATCGTAACGGGCGCACCAGTTATGGATGCGACACTCGCGGTTGTCGATGCCGACGCGGGAATTGGAAGCGTTGTCATCGCAAGCATCGTGCAGTGGGCGATGGAACAATCCCTGTCGCTCCGGTTCATCCGGCGGGAAATGAGCGAGTATCATTCAAATGTGACGGTCGTTTCGTTGGTTAATGGTTATGCCCTTAAGAATCCATCGATCGTGTTTTCGCCCGCGCAATCGCGGTTTGGCGTGGTTTGGTCCGATAACCGGACAACCGGTGTGCAGCGCGAGGACATTTTCTTTTCAGGCTTGGCGTGCGAACCCTAAGGGCCGTGCGGCTCCTAACGTGCATGGACCTCGTAGATCGGCTCCCACATCTGTGACTTTACGAACGCGAGCAGGTCGTCTGGCTTGCCGACGCCCGCGAGTCCATCGGCAAATGCAACGCCCGCAACCGCCGCGCCGATTTGCGCCGAGATCTCGCGGATGCGCTTGAGCGACGGGTAGATGCGGCCGATGGCGAGGTCGCTCTCCTGAACTTGCCCCGCAAGCGCACGCGCCGCCGCCGCGAACATGCGGCTCGTCACGCGCCGCGCCTCGCACGCGATCACGCCGAGACCCACGCCCGGAAAGATGTAGGCGTTATTCCCTTGGCCAGGGACGAGCGGTTTCCCATGGTACGTGAACGGCGGAAACGGACTCCCGCTCGCGTAGATGGCGCGCCCCTTCGACCAGGTGTACGCCTGCTCGGCCGTGCATTCGGCCTTTGACGTCGGATTTGAGAGCGCCATGACGATCGGACGCTCGTTGAACTCGGCCATCGTTTCGATCGTGTCGCGATCGAACGACCCGGCGACGGTCGAGACGCCGATGATCGCCGTTGGTCGAAGCGCCTTGACGGCCGCGAGGAAGCTCGGCGCCCCCGCATGTTCGTGCGCGAAGCGAAGCTTGTGGTGCGCGAGGTCGGTGCGGCGCTTGACGACGAGCCCCTTCGTGTCGACGAACCAGCACTTCTGGCGCGCCTCGGCGTCGGTTGCGCCCGCGTCGACCATCGCAGCAACGATGAGCTCGCCGATGCCGATGCCCGCCTCACCGGCGCCGAGAAAGAGGATGCGCTGGTCGAGAAGCGCGCGCTTCGTGATGCGGAGCGCGGAGAGCAAACCCGCGAGCGTCACGGCGGCTGTTCCCTGAATGTCGTCGTTGAACGTGCAAGCGCGCTCGCGCCACGTTTCGAGCAAACGAAACGCGTTGATGTTCGCGAAGTCTTCGAATTGAACGAGCGCGCGTGGCATCACCTCGGCGACGGCGTTCATGAACTCCGCGACGAAATCGTCATACGCTGGCCCACGCACGCGATGTTGCCGAAGCCCGAGGTAGAGCGGGTCTTGGAGGTACTCTTCGTTCTCGGTGCCGACGTCAAGCATCACGGGCAGCGTTTGGGCGGGGTGAATGCCGGCGCACGCCGTGTAGAGCGACAGCTTGCCGATGGGAATTCCCATGCCGCCCTCGCCTTGATCGCCGAGGCCGAGGATTCGCTCGCCGTCGGTCACAACGATGACGCGCACGTTGGGTTCGGGCCAGTTGCGAAGGACGTCGGCGATTCGGCCGCGATGTTCGTACGAGATGTGGAGGCCGCGCGGCTTTCGGAAGAGGTGGCCGAAGCGCTGACACGCGAGGCCGACGGTCGGCGTGTAAATGATCGGCATCATCTCCTCGAGGTTGTCGAGGAGGACACGATAGAAAAGCGTTTCGTTGCGATCTTGGAGGCTCACGAGCGCGATGTACTTTTCAATGTCGGTCTGTTCGTGCCGGTAGTTTTCGAGCACACGCGCCGTCTGCTCGGCCATCGTTTGAACGTGTGATGGAAGGAGCCCTTCGAGGCCGAGGGCGGCGCGCTCAGCGAGCGTGAACGCGGTGCCTTTGTTGCGGAGCGGATCGTGGAGAAGCGCGGTGCCGCGCGGTGATGTCGTCGTTGATCGAGCCAGGTCCGTCGACGTCTTCTTCAACATGGGAAACCTCCCAGCCTTTGCGGTGAGCGATTCTGAGCCGAAACGCGTGTTAAGACAATGGATGTTCCGGAGACATCGTCGGTTCTACCGGGACGACGCGCGCTTCCATCGGAGTTCGACCGGGACACGGCCCAGACGATCAATCTCGAGCCTTATCTCACGTGCGCCCTGTAGGCCTGCACTCATGTCGAAAACTTTCTGAATTGTGTCGAGCGCGGCGCCGTTGATAGAGCGCACGGTGTCGCCGTTTTGAAGGCCCAGTGCTGAGAGCGCGGTGCCGGGCCGAATCGCAAAGAGTTTTATTCCCGAATTGTTGGCGGCCGGAACCATGCGCGCTTCCGTCGTAAACAATTTCAGCAGCGAGTTGCGAAGATGATCCCAACCTGGCGATGAGATCTCGAATTCGTGGGTCCCAATCCGGCGGATGCTGGCGCGAATTCCATTGAGCACTTTGACGCTGACGACAGAGGTTGCGGATTTCGATGGATGCGGCGGTTGAACCGAATCGGAGGGACTGCCACCGGCCTGCTCTGCGGTCTCGGCCTCGAGGAGCCAGCCGTTATGTGTCTCCACAAGTCGGACGCCGGACCCCGCGATCGCGCGCTCGACCAGGCGAATCGCGGTTTCTCGTGAGACGGGGCGCGGCGTGTCGACGGAAATCCGGAATTTTTGCGCAAGGACGTACGCGCTGTCGCCCATCGAAATCGTCTCGTTAAGCGCCTTTGCGAGCGCCGGTAGCGAATCTGACAGCGAGCCCGTGAGATTCAGTGTGATTCCTGGGCGATCTTGAACGCGGGGTGGTTGGTTACTCGAGCACGAAAGAGGGACGGCGAGGACGAGAAACCATCGCGCCGCACGGTGTGGCTCTCGGTTCAAGAGGCTTCGTCGGATGTCCACTTTGCAGTCCCCAGGGTGTGAAGATCAGCGCTTTCATACTGAAAAGCCAGGTTCATCGCAAGGCGTGTCACGTTCACACGACGGGGATTACCCGCGCGCGAGGAGTTCGGTGTGCGTGGTGTCGTACTGGCCCCAGAGGCGTCGTTCGAGCTCAGTGAGGAGTGGGAGCGTGGTCGCGGCGTCGATGGCGGAGAGTGGGATTGCGTCGAGCTCGGCGGCAAGGCGCGCGAGGGTTTCGGAGTCGGCGCGGTCGGCCTTGTTGAGAACGCGCGCGGTCGGTGTCGCGGTGAGGTCGAGCGACGCGAGGATGGCGTCGACAGCGGCGATTTGCGCAACGACTTGCGGCGACGAGGCGTCGGCGACGTGGATGAGAATGTCGGCGTGTTCGAGCTCTTCGAGGGTCGCGCGAAAGGCGTTGACGAGATCCTTGGGTAAGTCGCGAATGAAGCCGACGGTGTCGGTCAAGACGACTTCGCGTTCACGGGGGAAACGGAGGCGACGACTCGTGGGGTCGAGCGTCGCGAAGAGCTTGTCCTCGGCGACGACGTTCGCGCGCGTGAGCGTGTTAAGGAGCGTCGATTTGCCGGCGTTTGTGTAGCCGACGATCGACAACACGGGGACTTTGTTTTTCGCGCGTTCGGCGCGGCGCACGGCGCGCTGCTTCGCGAGGTGGTCGATTTCGCGCTCGAGGCGGGCGATTCGGTCGCGCGCGCGGCGACGCTCGATTTCGAGCTTTGTCTCGCCGGGTCCGCGGCCGCCAATGCCGCCCGTAAGTCGCGAGAGGCCAGTGTGTTTTTCGGCGAGGCGTGGCAGCGCGTACTTGAGCTGCGCGAGCTCGACCTGAACTTTGCCGTCGCGCGAGTGCGCCCGCTGCGCGAAGATGTCGAGGATGAGCTGCGTGCGGTCGACGACGCGGATTTCGAGCGCCCCTGCGATGGAGCGGACTTGGCTCGGCGACAGGTCGCGCCCAAAGATCAGCAGATCGGCGCCGAGCTGTTCTGCGCGCAAACTGATCTCTTCGAGCTTGCCGCGCCCGATCACGTACTTCGTGTCGATGTCGCGTCGCCGCTGGACGACGCGGTCAAGCACCGCGACACCCGCTGACCGCGCGAGTTCGGCGAGCTCCGCCATTTCGGCCTCGATGTCGTCGAACGATTTCGATGACGCGTGGATGAGCACGGCGCGATCGCGGCGATCGAGCGTCGCGCGTGCGCCCGAGAGGCGTTGCGCTTCGGCCTCGAGTGCAAGAACGAGCGACGTGGGATCGACGTCGAGTCGGCGAAACGGCGTTCGCGGCAACCGTCGCCAGAGCGTCTGCTCGGTGTTTTCGGGGACGAGGTGTGCGATGTCGATCGACTCGGGGAGCCCGCTTGTGCCGCGGTGAACCGCCGCGACAAGATCGAGTCGCAGCGCCGCGAGGTCGTGGAGGTCGTCGCCGGTCAGCGGCTCGCCCCGCAGGTGCGTGTGGACCCAGCGCACGCCGCGCAGCCGACCGCGGCTCGCCCGCTCGCGACCGACGTCCGGCACGTGAATCTTGTGCGCGTTGCCAACCGCGACCGCTTCGATGCGCCCCTGTCGGTCGATGATGACGCCGACCTGCCGCGCAATTTCGGTCGCGAGGTCGAGCATCTCGCGCGCGAGGTCCGCCGAAACGACGACCATCGGATCGACGCGACGCCGATAGAGATACGACAGCGCCCGCGTTTCGCTCGCCTTAAGTCCCTGCGTGTTGCCGTGAACCGTTTTCAGGTCACGCCTTCTTGCGCCAACCGTAATTCTGCTCGTGGTACGCGCGGTATTCGCCCGACATCACACGCTTCCACCACGCTTCATTTTCGCGGTACCACGCGACGACGATCGGCATCTCCGTCTCGACCGTGCGCGCTGGACGCCAGTTGAGATCGCGCGCGATCTTCGCGCCGTCTAGTGCGTAGCGGCGGTCGTGTCCTGGCCGGTCGCTCACGTGCTCGAGCAGCGCCGCATCGCCGCCCGTCGCTTTGAGAACCGCCGACAGCACCTCGACGTTCGTGCGCATGTTGCCGCCGGGAATGTTGTACGCCTCGCCGTCGCGTCCGCGCTCGAGAATCGCGACGAGTGCGCGGCAGCAGTCCTCGACGTGGAGCCAGTCGCGAACCTGCTTCCCATCGCCGTAAACGGGGATCTTCTTGCCGCCGAAAACGCGCGTGATGGAGAGCGGCAGAAGTTTCTCGGGAAATTGAAACGGACCGTAGTTGTTCGCCGGACGTGCGACGACGACCGGCAATTTGTGCGTGCGGAAAAAGGCGAGCGCGAGGTGATCACCGGCCGCCTTCGACGCGCTGTAGGGGCTTGATGGCTCGAAGGGATCCGATTCGGACGTGAAGCGCGGTGCCGGAACTGACCCATAAACTTCGTCGGTCGACATATGAAGGACGCGGAGGTTTCGCGCCTTGGCGGCTTCGAGGATTTCGTACGTGCCCTGGACGTTCGTCGTGATGAAATCGCGGGCGCCGAGAATCGATCGGTCGACGTGCGTTTCGGCGGCAAAATGCGCGATGGCATCGACGCCCTCGAGCGCTGCCGCGACGGCGCGCGCATCGCAGATGTCGCCCCGAACAAATTCGTAGCGCGGGTTGTTTTCGATGTCGCGCAAATTCTCTAGGTTGCCGGCGTAGGTCAGCGCATCAAAGTTTCGGATCGACCAATCGCGCTCGCGCAACGCGGTGCGCACGAAATGAGAACCGATAAAACCGGCGCCGCCGGTCACGAGAAGTTTCATGGTGGGAGCGTCTCTAGTCCGCGCGCCGACTGGGGTCAAGGAGGCTAAGGTTTCTTGAGGGCGAGTGCGACGACGATCACGATAAGAACGAGGATGGCGATGCTCATGGCGATGATGAGGCGGCGCTCCTTCGAGACGGGCGTTTGCATGATGGCGGTTTGGGACGCGGGGGCGCGAGCGGCCGTCGATGCTGGACGCTTAAGGGGCGCGGCGATTCCGCCGATTTCGGGGTCGTACGAGCGCATGAGCTTCTGGATTTCACCGGACGACATGTGGACGGTGCCGTCGGGGTTAATCGTGTCCGGGCTGGCGGCCGGTTCCGCGGGCTTCATGCGCGCAAGCTCGGCGATGCTCGGCGCGCCACTTGCCGCGTAAGTGATGTGAAACTTTGCGATCTGAATAACGTCGCCGTCCTTTAAGACTTGCCACTTCGTCGCGACACCGTTGACGAGAATCCCATTCGCGCTGTCACAGTCGACGATCACCGCGTCGTTCCCCTCGATGCGCAGCGCCGCGTGGACGCGCGACACCGCGGCGTTGTCGATCGCCACATCGCACAGCGGATCGCGACCGATGCGGGTCTCGGCTTTTACGATTTGTGCGTGCGCGACTTGGCGGTCGCGGAGACGAACGGTGAGTGAGGGCATACGACATCCTCCAGCCAACTCGGCGGAATCGTAACACGGCGACTGGGGGGACGATCAAAACGTGAAGAGTTTGGTCGTGAGCGCGGGCACGAGCTTACCGCGAGAGTCTGCGATGACGGTCGGGATGATCGGCGAATCGATCGGTTTTTTCGGAAGGACGGCGCTCCAGACGGAGAGGCCGAAGTTCAGGGCTGAAAGGCCGATGCTGATGAAACCGAGCGTGCGAAACTTGGCGCCGCGATCGCCTTCCCATGTAAGGAGTGGCGCCGCCAATGCGACGTCGAGAGAGGCGATTATGAGTCCGAAGCCGATGGTCCCCGCAGGTCCTCGCCGCCCCTTTTCGATCGAAAACGCGTTCATGATGACTGGCACAGTGGACAAGCCAAGCCCGACCCCAACGCCCATAATGATGAGCGCGTCACCCATTTTTTCACCGAGGCTGTCAAATGTTGGCGGCGTCGAGGCGCGCACCTCGTTGAGGTTCAGGGCTACGGCGGTGAGTGCGCCAAGACCGATGATTGTGAAAAGACGACGAATCTTGTTCATGATGCCTATTCTCGGATTCGGTCGTTGCAACTCAAGCGCCAAAGAGTTGGCTTGCGATTGGATGTGCGGTCGCCGGTCTCAGATCAGATTTACGTGGATTTGAGGGGTTCTCGGGTGGGGACTAACCACCCAGTCCAGCGCTTTTTTCACGGGTGTGGTTCTATGACAACTCGGGACAAACGACCCCGGTTAAAAAGGGGGAACCGTTACGCTGCAGTTTCAGGAACCGCGAAGGCGTTTGCGAGAAGTGTTTCCATTTGCTTTTCGAAAGCCTCTCGGATGGCGAGAAGGCGCGCACGGGCTTCCGCGTCAAAACGCGCGATGACCTTCTCGGCCTTGCACTTGAATTCCGCGCAAAGGAGATCGAAACGCGCACGTTTTTCGGCGAGTGAGCGCGCGGATGTGACGCGAAGCTGCTCGGCGGCGTCGCGCCATTTCGCGAACAGCGTCTCAAGTTTTTCGGTGGCGCGTTCGACTTTATGGTGTGCAAGCTTGCGATCGTAGATGTAGAGGTCCGAGGCGAGTCGGAACGCGGCGAACGCGCGCACAACCCACCACCCCAAATCGAATTCGAAGGCGCGCGTGGAGAACTTCGCGGAGCGCGGGTAGCGATGGTGGTTGTTGTGAAGCTCTTCGCCCGACACGACGAGGCCGAACGGGATGATGTTGGTGCTGCCGTCGTTTGTGTCGAAATCGCGGTAGCCGATGGCGTGGCCAAAACCGTTGATGATGCCGGCCGCGACGATCGGCGTCCAGACGAGCTGGATCGCGAAGGCGACGAGGCCGGGCCCGATGTCGAACAGCGCGAGATCGATCGCGCCGAGGAGAACCAGGCAGAGGTTTGGAAATCGCGCGTAGACGTGGCGCTCGATCCAATCATCGGGGCACCCCTTGCCGTACTTTTCGAGCGTTTCGGGGTCACGCGCGGCGCGCCGGTAATACCAAAGTCCGAAGAAGAAGATGCGCGCGAGGCCATGCACGACGGGCGAATGCGGGTCTTCGGGCGTGTCGACCGTTGCGTGGTGCTTGCGGTGCACGGCAACCCATTCGCGAATGTTGACGCCGGTTGTGAGCCAAAGACAAAACCGCATCGCGTGCGTCACGGCCGGGTGAAACGCGACCGACCGATGCGCCATGGCGCGGTGCGCGTAGAGGCTGAGGCAGAGAATCGAGAGCCAGCCGGTTAGGCAAGCGACTAAAATGGCGAGAAGCATTACGAACCTTTTCCTTTTCGGGGCGGCGGATCATTCGCCGCACCTTTCACCAGTTTACGCTTGTCGACCGGTTGGCACCAGTATCCCCTGATTCCCGGATAACGGGCGACGTTCGCGTGGGGCGGGCGGGGGCTGTGCTCGCTCCGGCTCGCGAAAGTCCTCGGGTCTGACAGAAAATGTGAGTCTGCACGAAATGAATCAAACATCATGAGAACGGCAATTCCACGCCCCAGGTGAACTCTTCTAACCGCCCTCAAGCCCAGAAAACACGTCTCCGAAAAACGGTCCGCCCGGATTTGCGTAGGGTCGGCAGGGGCGCCGCGTAGGCGCGCCTATTCTGCGAGCGGTCTGCGGGCAAGCCGGTGGCTTGCCTGTGCGAGCAGAATGGCGAGGGCGACGGAACGGAGCCCGCAGCCCCACCTTTGCGCAGGGTCTGAGGTGTCATGTATGCACGGATTTCCATTCATTCCCATGTTTTCATTTGAGCGACTTGCGAACGGATTGAGGGCCAGACCCGAGGACGTCGGCGCGCCGAAGCGGGCTCCTGTCGACCCTCACGCTCACGAGCGAACAAACCGCTTAACCGGGGATTGGGCTCCAAGATCGTCTGCGGCGCCGCTGAATCTGGACCGCGCGCATCTGATATACTGGCCAGGGTGTTTGTGATGGGGGATAACCGCGCCACGATTCGTGTCTTACAAGTTGAGGACGACGCCCTTCAACACGACCTCGTACAGGCACTCCTTCGCCACGCGCAGCATGCGCGATTTGATTTCGAGCACGTCGATCGGTTGGAGGACGCCCTGCGCCGACTAACCGACCGCGCCTTCGATGTCGTTTTGCTCGACTTTTCATTGCCGGATGGCGTCGGGCTTGAGATTCTCGACGCCGTGCTTCCGGCGGCAAAAGACGCGGCGATCGTGATTCACACCGGAAGCGACGACCAGGCGCTTGGTCTAGCGGCGCTCAATCGCGGTGCCCAGGATTATCTCGTCAAGTCGATAACAGATGGGCGAGCGATGGAGCGCGCGATTCTTTACGCCATCGAGCGCAAGCGGGCGCAGGCGATGCTTCGACGCACGGAAACGGACCTCGCGTCTTTGGCGCTCATCGATGAACTGACCGGCCTCAATAATCGGCGCGGTCTGTTTCTGCTCGGCGAGCAAACGCTGAAACTCGCCGCGCGAAATCGCTCGGCCGCCGCTGTCGTTTTCGCCGACGTTGACGGTCTCAAAGAGATTAACGATCGCGCTGGCCATGCCGAGGGAGATCGCGCGCTCGTCGATTTTGCGGGGATTTTGCGCGCGACGTTTCGAGACTCCGATGTACTTGGGCGGTTGGGCGGCGACGAGTTTGTTGCGATTGTTGGTGGTGGCGATGGCGCGGTTTTGCCGGAGCGACTTTTCGCGAACCTCGTAAAGAGTCGTGAACCAAGCGAGTCGTCCTATCGCCTGTCGGTCAGCGTCGGATTGGCCGTATTTGACCCCGAGCACCCGCTCACTCTCGCCGAGCTGATTACACACGCCGACGAGGAGATGTATCTGCGGAAGCGGCAGGCGGGTCGCGCGCAGTGGCAACGATGACGCGACCTACGACACCGGGAGAGTCACCGAACGGAGAACCGGTCGGTAGCAGCGCCCGCCTTCGAGTTCTTGCAGAGGTTTCACGCGCGTTTGCGACGGATGTCAGCAACCACGAGCGGCTCGTCGAGACGATCGTCCGGGCGGCGGCTGATCTCGTGGGAGACGGATGCCAGATCTTCCTCGTGAGCGACGATGGCCTTTCCCTCATCAACGCGGGGAATGCGCATCGCGACGCCGCCATCGAGTCCGACATCCGGAACTTCCTTGCGCTCGCGCCCCAGTCGCTCGCGACGAGTCAGATGGTCAGCGCCGGTGTGGTCCGCAGCGGCGAGCCGAAGCTTATCCCCGAGATTGAACCCGACGCTGCGGTTGCCGAGACCGATGCCGCAGTTATGCCGCTCTTGGCGCGGGTTCGAATCTACAGCGCCGCGATCGTGCCCATCCGCGCGCGCGGCGCCGTGATCGGTGCCATGTCGATGATCCGGACGAGACCAGGCTGCGGCTACGCGTCCAACGATCTCACGTTGCTCGAGGACATCGCCGATCGCGCGGGATTGGCGATCGAGAACGCGCGCCTGTACGGTGATCTCGAGCGGCGAGTTCGCGAACGGACGGTCGAGCTCGAAGCCGCGAACCGGGAGCTTGATGCGTTTAGCAGGATGGTGTCGCACGACCTGCGCGCGCCGCTTCGCCACATCGACGGATTCAGTCGGCTGCTGGTCGAGCGGTGTGCCGACAGGCTGGGCGACGAGGGGCGTGGTTATGTTGAGCGTTTGCGGGCGCGCGCGGAGCGAATGGCTGCGATCATCGATGACCTTCTCAAGTTGTCGCGCGTTGAGCGTGCCCAGTTTCAACGCGCGCGGGTCGATGTGACGAAGCTCGCCCGAGAGGTCGTGAAGGGGCTTCGCGCGGCGGGGCGCAATCGCGTCGCTGAAGTCCACGTGGCCGATGGGCTCGCGGCCGACGCAGATGGGCGGCTGCTCGCGATTCTGCTTGAAAACGTGATCGGAAACGCGTGGAAATTTACAGAGAAAACCGCGGAACCGCGCATCGAGGTCGGCGAAACGTTGCGCGACGGACGCATGTTTTTCTTCGTGCGGGACAACGGAGCGGGATTCGATGGTGCGCAGGCGCATCGGATGTTCAAGGAGTTTCAGCGGCTGCACACGGAGACAGAGTTCGCGGGGACGGGCATCGGGCTCGCCATCGTCGAGCGCATCGTGTCGCGGCACGGCGGGGGCGTTTGGGCGGAGGGGGCGGTCGGAACGGGGGCGACGATCTACTTTTCGTTGTCGCCGCCCTGCTGAATCGGTCTGAAAATGCGGGTCCCCCCGACACCTCCCAGAACGCACATCTCGCGCGCCGTCAGTCGGTGTACACCCGCGTTTTGAATGCAGCGCAACGAGCGTTCCAAGGCAAGTGAGCAAAATCAGATGGAATGATGAGGAGCACCGCGTCGCGATCGAAGGTGCAACGTGTTGCAGTCGTGCGGCGCGCTGATGCAGCTGTTGCGGGAGCTTGCGAGGTCGCGGCTCTTTATTTGCGGTTCAAGCTAAAAACTCGCAACGACGCGCCCTAGTTGCAAGCTCCGTAAACGGTCCAGCTTGCGACGCCGTTACAGACCGACCCCGATGGGCAGCCTTGACCGGTTGCCTTCTCACAGATCTTCCGACACCGGTTCGCAAAGCAGCCGTGGCCACCCGCGCACGGTGACGATGCCGAGCAACTGCTTCCAGCGATTCCTGAGCCGGTCAACGCGCAAGTCGTCGCTTCGCTCGACAAAACAACGCACTCATTCGGCGACGAACAGCCGGTGTTGGCGACAGGATCGCAGCTCGTCGAGCTTTCACAGACGCCGCTGACGCAGATCGAGGAGCAGCACTCCGACGACCCGGCGCATGACAAACCGTTAGCCTTGCAGGTTGGTGGCGTCACGCAGACGCCGGAGCTGCACGTTTGAGGCGATGAGCAACTGCCGCAACTGACAGTCCGACTCGAGCCGCAGTTGTCCGTTGCGGTGAAACTACCGCAAGTCTTTCCGAGGCGGCTACAAAATGCATTGTCGGTCTCGGATTGGCACACGAGCGTTCCACTAGGAAAGCTCGGCGTGAGCAGTGGCGCATAAAAATCGAAATCGAGCCGTTCGACGCCGGTGCCGTCAACGATGCTCTCGACGCGGCCGACGAGCCGCCCCGCGCACCAGTGGCCGTCGGACCATGCCGTTGCGTTTGCCGTGAAATCCAGGATTTGGATAACGACCGCCGTCTGCGAGCCAACGCTCCCCGACCAGCGATTGTTGGTAGGGTCCCATTGGGAAAGCGCGATCATACCGGCATACTGCTGGCCAACGACGAGCGCTGGCTGTGGCGCATCGATCGCCAGTTTCAATTGGTACTCGCCCACCGTTCCCACGAGCGGAAATGTTCTGTTCTGAATCTGCGGCCTGGTGTAGCCGAATACCTTGTTTCCGCGGCCAGAGACGGAATCGGTCCCGAATATCCACGCCGTGGTGACGTCGATGATCTGCGTCGCAATTGTTGGACCATAGTGCTCCACACGTCCGCGACCGTTGCACTCAACGAAGGATGATCCAATGCCGGTGAAGTTCGAAGGGCCGGCGCCCATGGTTGAACCGCAAACGTTTCGCGTGCCCGCACCGCCGCAACCATCAGGCGCTCGGCACGACCCGCACGAGGCGACGGTGCGCGCACGACCACAGTTGTCGGTCGACGAGAAGAGGCCGCAGTTTTTCCCCATGCGTGCGCAAAGACGCGCGTCGGTTTCTGGGACGCATGTCCCGGCGCCGCAGACGTTTGCGGTTCCACCGCCGCCGCAGGTCGCGGGCGACGAGCAGGAGCCGCAGATCGCCATCCGCTCCGCGCCACAGAGATCTCGCGTGGCGAAGAGACCGCAGTTCTTCCCGCTCGAGGAGCAGAGATCGGGATCCGACTCCGCGACGCATCCCGGTGACCGACCGGCGTCGGGCGGCGGAGCTTCAGAACCGTAGACAAACGGGTTCGCGCACGCGGTCGGAAGTGCGGCTGGGTTTAATCCGCCGGTTGTCGCGCGCGAGCAGTCAATGTTGCGAAAGGCGGGGAGGCAGGTCGATTGGAAGGCGTTCGGATCGCGGAGCCCGGTCACGGCGGCACACCCGCCCGGGATCGATCGCTCCATCTGCGCCCGCAGCGCGTCCCGGCTCGGCGCTGGAGCGCCAAGGCTCGCGGCGCACTCGACCCCTTTCGCCGCGAGCGCATCAAAGTACGCGCGACACGCCTCGGGTCCCGACATGCCACCTCCGCCCGCGCGAGCGCCTCCACCATCCGGCGACTCTGCCGCGCCGCCACATGCGGAAGCGATGACCCCAAGTAAACCGAGTCTTCCCATTGCACACATTGTCATCATTTTCTTATCTCCATTTTCCTCATGACCCATTGCCCCAAATCCCCGGACGGACATCGCCACTCCTTACGGTTGAAATTTAGCGAGGGAAAGCTTGTATGGCGCGCCCTGGCTGAGGCTCCCCGCGCCCAAATCGGTCGGAAAGGCGTAAACGCCAAGCAAAAAAATGTTCTGCCAGCCATCGGTGGAAAGCGCGATTGGGCCGTGGAGGTCCCCCGACCTTACGGGTCCAAACTGTTGCGACCATATGTGCGTGCCGGCATTCCCAAGTTTGACCAAGAAGATGTCATGTTCGTTTGCCGAAGAGGCGCTCGTCAAAACGCCTCCGCCAAAATCCATTGCGCCGGTGAATGTTCCAGAAGCGACGACGGCACCCGTCGAATCAATCGTCACAGCCAGCGGCCGGATCAAGTCGGCCTCTGTGGCGACAGGTGAGCCAAGTGCTCTTGCCCAAGCCACACCGCTGTCCGCGTCGTACTTTGTGATAAACCCCGCGGAATAGGACGCTCCCAACGATGCTCCGCCGAAATCCACCCATTGATAAAATCGCCCCGTTACGGCGATTTCACCCAATGGCCCAACGGCGATGGCTCTCGGCCCCTCGGCTCCGCGGCCCGCGATCGCTTTTGACCAAACGTGCGCGCCTTGCGCGTTGTACTTTACGACGAAGCCGTTGTACTCGGACGGAAACGCATTAAGCGCGCCGCCACCGAGATCGAGCGAACCCCTGAAAGTCCCCGCAACGATAATGTTCGCCGACGGGTCGATCCTGATGTCGCTCGTCCAACTGGTGCTCGTGGGAAGCGTCTTGGACCAAACATGCGCGCCCGCGGCGTCGTAACGGACAAGATACGTAAGCCGCGCTAAGCTCGCCCCGACAGCACCCCCGCCAAAATCGAACGGACCCGTGATGTCGCCTGCAACAACAACGTTTCCCAATGGGTCGATCGCGACGGAATGGGCATTGTCTGCGTAAGCGCTTCCAACGCGCTTGCTCCAAAGATAAACGCCCGCCGCGGAGTACTTGATGATCAAGCCATCGGTTAGCCCCAGCGATGTGACCGTGCCACCAGGAACGCCGACTGGATTGACGGTACCGAAGAACGATGTCGCCACGACGACGTCGCCATTCCGCGGGTCGGTGGCAACCGACCATCCCGTTTCGCACTCGCGATATCGCGAGTAATTATAGAAATGATTGTAGTAAGAAAAATAATCGCAGTATGGACTCGAAATGCCGTCCGGGCTTCCGAGTGTTTTCGCCCAAACGTACGAGCCGTTAGACGCGTATTTTGCGATGAAGATATCTTCGAAGCCGGCCGAAGCGACCTCCCCTACGCCGAAATTGGCCCTACCCCAAAAGCTCCCGGTGACCACAGCGTTTTGCTGAGGGTCGATCGAGACGCTCGCGCCGCTGCTGCGCCTTGTGACCGCGCTGCTTACCTCCCACACGACGCCGGTGCGACGAAAGACCGCTGTCGCGCGTTTCCCTCGATCCATCGTGACTTGACACGTCGAAACGCGACCCGAACAGGCACCAAGCCACTCGTCGAAGACTGAGCCGGCCGCGGCTTCGGCGCGAAGCGTGACGCGATCGTCGAGGTCGTACGCTGCAACGCACGTTAGGCCGCAATCGATCTTCTCGGAAACGACGCGGCCGCTCCCGACGATATCGCCCGCATAACGGCCCGCCTTCTTGAGAGTCACGGTGAGCGCGATCCCGAACGACGCCTGGACGAATCTCGGCTCGGTCATCCGAAGCGTGCACGGCCCCGTCCCGGTGCAGGCTCCCGACCAACCGGTGAATGCCAAGCCCTCAAGCGGCGTTGGGATCAAAGTGACCTCGGCGCCGTCATCGAATTCGTGAACGCACTGCGCGCCGCAGTATATGCCTGCCGGATCGGAAACGACGATGCCGCCGGTACCCGAAACGAGCGTCATCGTGCGCCGATCCGCGGGCGTCGGCCGACCGAAAGGAGTTTCGGCGGGGAGCGGGGTCGATGAGCAGGCGAACATCACGAGGCCACCTACGGTAACAGCGGCTCGAATCACGGTTTTTCTCGCATCACCAGCGATACTCGGCGGCGCAATCGGTCTTGAAGCTGTAGTCGCACTCAACCTGTGTGGGTGAAATGTGGCGCTCGATCTTGAGAAACCCGTGGTCCCCAAATCTCGCCTCAACGGAAATAAAGTCATGCGTCCCGAATCCAGCAGCGTCAAAGAACCAACTCTTGGTGACATCGCCGCTGGCTGGTGCCAGCCCGTCTCTAGCGGTGATCTCACGATAAGAGCCGTCGCTACAGGTCCAAGGCCCGTCACAGCACCCCCAAGGACCGTCACATATGCCAGGGGCACGAGGCACTGGAGGACCGGCAGCAATGTGAAGGTCGACGCTGCATGCCCACGGTCCGTTGCACCGTGGCCCATTATCCAGCGCGTTCTGGTTAATCTTCACCGTTGCAACAAACGTGGACGAACTCGTCGAAGTTGCTGTCACCGTTGGACATGAGTAAGTCGCCCAATCGCCCCAGCCCGACTTTATCAGCGGCCGGCGTTCAACTCTGGTCGTACAACCGCCGGTGAGTGTCATTGTTTGATTAAAGGGCGCGCCCGCGGCGACTTCCGCGCCTGCATCGACTCCCGTGCTCGTCAGTCGCACGAGATCGTACCAGCGCGTCGTGTTGACTTTCCGAATCGAAAGCGTGTCGCCCGTCAACCGGTAAGCGTAATTGCCGATTGCTCGATTCTGACCGTCGCGAAACTGGATATATTTAATCGTTCTGCTTTTCGTGAAACGATAGCGACCACTGTCTTGGACGGGCGCGCATGGCGCGGTTGTGCACGCGAGCGCGATCTCTCGCGCGAAGGTTTTATCAGCGCGGAGGGTGAGCGACGCAAGTTCACCCGGAGTTGCGCCCGCGCGAATGAATGTCCCAAATCGCGGATCGCTCTGGTCCGCCTTGTCATCGGCGAGAGTACTGTCGTCGATGTCCGGGCTCTCGTCGCCCAAATCGATTTCGGACCCACAGCCGATAGCCAGCCCCACGACAGCAAGCACCGCCAGTTTTTCGTTGCACCTGTTTCCTTGTGACTTCGCCTTCATTCTTTTCTCCTCATTCCTTTCTATTTTCTTTTCCCGTCGCTTTACCGAGCGACGACCCTATTCAGTCCGAAGCGAGACTAACGTCCCTACGAAAAAGCGCCGACCTACATCGGGATACATTCGGTTACACAGTGAATCGCTCGAAAAAACTGGCCGTTTAGCGATTGCGATCGCGCAGAACGCGCCGAAAGACGGCTGCCTCTTGGCCGAACGCGTACCCTGTTTCAGTTGTGATGAGTCGCTTTGGTCGCGCTGGGTCGTCTTCGATAAGGAGCCTCAGATCGTGAATGACCTTGTGAAGCCGTTTCCCGTGACGAATCGGATGAAAATCCCCGATGTTCCAAGTCGACGAAAAAAGCGCCGCTGTTTCCATCATGCCGCCGTTTCCGGCGAGCGCGGCGAGAACCTTCCACAGTGTCTCTCGCGTCCCAAGATCGACAACGCGATTGCCCGGCAACACGACGCACCGCTCGACATCGTCGATCCCCCAACTCTCGGGGTCCCATTCGCCAGCGACCGGTCCACGCGTCGTTTCGATTCGAAACGCTTGCGCACGCCGCGCAATCGCCGCAAGCACGAGGTTGTCAACGCGATCTCGATTCGCCGCCGCACCGAGAAGACAGCGCGCTCGCCGCATGGCGACTGGCGCCACGTCTTCAAGCCGTGCGAGCATCATGAGCGTCGCAAGTTTCGCGGAATCCTTCGACGCCGCGAAAACGAAGAATTCCGCCTCGTGTTCGAATCGCGGTGATCCGGCCTCGCGCGCGCGTTTTGCGAGAGCCCCCGCCTCGGCTCGCAACTCCCGAAACGCACCCGATGCACACAGCACGTCGCACAACGCGGCCCGCGCCTCGAGCTCAACGATTCCGATCCCGTTGACCTCGGCGTTTCGAACCGCTGTGTGGGCAAATCGCCCTGCGAGGCCCATGCGGTTCATGCGCAGCACGTGGACGGACCTCGCGATCAAGAGCCAGCACTGTTCGTCCTCAATCCCATCAAACTCGGGATCGCTCGGAATTTCGGTCGGCACATCGTCGAACTGGTGCATCGCCTGGAGCAGCAACGTCGCCTTTAAGTGAAGCGCGCCACTGCCCATATACTCATTCGATTCGACACCCGGCTCACTCACCGAATACGGTTCGGCGTATAAGATCGCCATTTGCACGCGACACGCGAGAAACCATTTTCGATTGTGATTCGATCCCGGGGTCCCATCGCACAGCTCAATATTGCGCGTAATCCTCTCATGGAAGTTCGCGAAATTCCCAACGGCGAGATCGAGCGGAATATCTAACGTCGCTTGCGCGAGTCTGAGGATGTCCGACAACGCCATGAGCACCTTAGTCTCGTCGCGTAGCGCGGCGGCGCGGCGAAAATCTCCCCCAAATACATTGACACAGTAAAAAGTAACGAGGGAGAAGCGGTCCCCGACGGTTAACACGGGACGTCGTTCAATATCGGGAAGCCACCGATCGAAAAACTCGCGAGCGCGGCGGATCAGGCCGAAATAGAGATAATGGCTACAAATCCTGTTTGCGACTTCGATGAGGGATTCGGCGTCGAGCTTTGCCAAGAGGGGCATTACTTTAGCCACGAGCAAGTCCCCCTGCTGACGATCCCCCCGCATCCCAACGATGGCCGCAAGCAGAGCCATTTGGCGGGCCGCCTGCGCCGCAGTTCCGGATGGCACACGGCGAACGATGCGCTCGGCTTTAGCATTGGCGGAAAGGCGGAGGGCGAGGCCTGCGATCATTCCCGCCTCGAACGCGATGTCTGTTTTTTTCGCCTTCACCGCATCATCGGCGAGACACCGTGCAACCGAACCAAGGCTCGCTCCACGCTGCCTGAGAGATACGGCCCGCACCCAGGCGAGACGTGCATCGAATTCCGATGCGTCGGGCTCTCGGACGATATCCAGCACCAGAGGGTCGGCCGCGGCAACCGCCGCACGAAGTTGAGTGCGAGAAAACCGTTCGTCGCGGACCGATTGGAGCAGGTGCCAAAGCTGCGTCCCGTACCCTTCGGTGATGAGTCGTTCATCTCGGGTTCGAAGGAGCGTCAAGGCTGCGTCACGCTCCCGGTGCGCGAGAAAAATGCGAATCGCCTCCATTGCGACGGCGCTTTCATCGACTTGGGCGAGCGCGCGCGCAACGTCGGGCGCATGCGCGTCGATGACGGGCTGCCCAATCTCCGCTTCAACGAGCGGCCGCGCAACATCGTGAAGGCGATACCCAGCGGGCGTTTCTTCGATGAGACCCAGTCGCTCCAGGCGTTCCATCTCGCCATCAGATGGAGCAGGTCCTAGCCCCGAAACGAACTGCGGAGACAACGCCCCATCAAGTACGGCCAACGTTTTGACAAACGCGCACGACGCCTCTGAAAGTCCTGCGAGAATTCCATCAGCACCCGTCGCCGCAGCCCTCTTGGCGGCGATAATCTGGATGAGGCGCCACGGCGAACCCGATGCGGCCTTGACGGAATGCGCGACCGCGCGCTCGGAAGCCGACGGAAGCCGCGCACGCACAAGTCGCGACAGGTCGTCGTCCGACATGGCCGGAAGGCAAAACAGATGTGCGTCAAGATCGGTGTGAAGCGGTCGTTCACGCGTGGTGGCGATCCATTTGCTCTTCTTTCGTGCATACTTCGCGACCGCATGGAGCAAATCGTCACGCTCGCGAAGCGGCATCGCGTGAAGATTGTCGAGAAAAATCCACGCGCCGGTCTCGTCGACAATCTCGATCGTCATCGCCAGGGCCGACTCCCAGTCGCCGCGCACCGCGCTCCACGGATTCGAGTCGATTCCAGCAACCTGACACGCCCCGCGCACGATGTCCGCGAGCGCCTGCATGGGGGATTCGCTCGCCCTAAGCGACACGACCGCGGTTCGCCGCGCGTGCGTCTTGAAAAACCGGTGAACGGTCTGCAGCACGAGCGACGTCTTCCCGAAACCACCGTACGCCCAAACAACCGAGAGCGACGAACGTTCGATCGCCGCGCGAAGGTCGACTGCTTCCTTGTCGCGCCCGACAAAGTAAGCGTTTGGATTCGGCAGAACGAAGCGCAGCGACTTCGGCCGCGTTGTGGGTTTGCGCAATCGGCGCCTCATCGCGTCCGTCGAACCTTCATGGTGGCGCATTGTACCAAACGCGGAGCGCCGTTCATCGTGGTGAGCCACGACCCGTACCTGACACGGACGTCGGGCTTGCCGTCGTTCGGCTCGGCCCGTTCGGATGTCGCTTCGAGGGGATTGATCGGGTTGCCGAATGGGACGGCCACATGGTACGGCTCGACGCCGGCAGGAGGACCACATGACGGAAACACCAGATACGCGTGCAGCGGCGCCGCGCGGGCGGTTTTATGAGGATTTTGCGGTCGGGCAAATAATCGCGCATCCTCGCGGGCGAACGGTGGAGGCGGGCGACGCGATTCTTTTTACGACGTCGATGATGAACACGAACCCGCTTTATTTCAACGCGCATCGGGCGCGCGAGGCGGGGCACCCGGCGATGGTAATTGACCCGCTTTATGTGTGGAACATCGTGTTTGGGATGACGGTCGAGGATCTGTCGTTCAACGTGTTTGGCGCGGGGAATTTGGGTTATCCGACGATCGAATTCGTGAAAGCGGTTTACCCGGGCGACACGCTTTACGCGGAGAGCGAAGTGCTCGACGTCACGCCGTGGAAAAAGCGCGACGATTGCGGCGTCGTGCATGTGCGCACGATCGGGACGCGGCCGGGCGGCGATGTCGTGCTGCGGTATGAGCGAAAAATTCTCGTGAAGAAGCGGGGCGCGTGATGGACATTTTGCTTGAGTTAACGGACGAGCAGCGCGAAATTCAAAAGTCGGTGCGCGATTTTGTGGTGCGCGCGGTCGATCCGATCGCGAACGAACTCGACGCCGATTACAAAGAAATCCCCGAGTCGGTGCTGAAGGGGATGGCCGAGCTTGGGTATTTTGGCGCGACGATCCCGGACACGTACGGCGGGCTTGGGCTCGACTACACGTCGATGTGTTTGCTGACCGAGGAGCTTGCGCGCGGGTGGTTTGCGGTCGGGAGCGTCGGGACGCGCGGGTACATCGCGGGCGCGGCGCTTTTGCGATACGGAACCGAGGAGCAGAAGCGGCGGTGGCTGCCGGCGATTGCGTCGGGTGAGATGCTTGTTGGGATCTGTTTGACCGAGCCGAACTTTGGATCGGATCTCGCGGGGATCACGTGCCGCGCGGAACGGACGGCGACGGGGTATCGCATCTCGGGCGAGAAGAGCTGGGTGACGCTCGGGAATCGCGCGTCGCTTTTGATGGTGCTCGTGCGGACCAGTCCCGACGCGGGTTTACGGCACAAGGGGCTTTCAGTGCTGTTCGTCGAGAAGCGACCCGGTAACGATCTCGCACCGCCGCATCTCACCGGGAAACCGATTCCGTGCGTCGGGTATCACGGGCTCAAGACGTACACCTACTTTTTTGAGGGGCTCGAGGTGCCGCGCGAAAACCTTTTGGGCGGCGAAGAGGGGATCGGGTTCAAGCAGACGATGACGGCGCTCGAGACGGGGCGTTGTCAAACGGCGGCGCGTGGGCTTGGCGTTGCGCAGGCGGCGCTCGACGATGCGATCGCGTATGCGAAAGAGCGCGTCTGTTTTGGGAAGCCGCTTTCGGCGCTTCCGGTCATTCAGCACAAGATTGCGCACATGTCGACCGATGTCGCGTCGGCGCGGCAACTTGTTTACGCGGTTGCGCGACAGATGGACAAGGGCGGGCGATGCGATGTCGAGGCGGCGCACGCGAAGTCGCACGCGTCGGAAGTTGCGTTTCGCGTGGCGGACGAAAACGTGCAAATCCACGGGGCGTATGGGTATTCGATGGAGTACAACGCGCAGCGGTATTGGCGCGACGCGCGGCTCTTGAAGATTTTTGAGGGGACGCACGAGATTTTACAAAACGTGATCGCGCGCGGGGTTCTCGATTTGGCGTGAGGAGAGAAATGAAAACTTTTGAGGATTTTCCAGTGGGGACGCGGATTCGGCATCTACAGGGGCGAACGCTGGGGCATGAGCATCGGTTTTTTACGTCGCTTTGTATGAACGGTGTGCAGCTCCACTTCAACCAGGATTTTTGCGAGAAGGACGCCGTCGTGCGGGAGTCGTTTCAGGGGCGCATCGTCGTTTACGGTGGCTATGTTTTCACGCTCGTGCGCGGACTCGCGAGCCCGGACTTGGGAGAATTCGCGGTGCGCGAAGCCGGGTTTGCGAATGGGCGCCACCTAAAGCCGTGCTTTGAGGGCGACACGATCTACGCGGAGTCGGAAGTGGTTGAGGCGGCGCCGTCGCCGGACAACCCGAAGTTGGGTCGTCTCGAGATAAAGCTCACGGGTCGCAACCAAGCGAACGACGCCGTCCTTGAGGTCGAGCAGGTCGTTGATTTGCTTCGGCGATAGGTTCAGCTTGGTCGGATTGCGGCGACTTCGCGTGGCGTCGAGAGGCGAACGAAGGCGGGCGCGGGTGCGGACACGGGCGCGGGTACGGGCGCGGAAACGGATGCGGGTGCGAGAATCTCAGCGGGCGCGCGAAGCGCCGGGAGAACGTCTTCCATCGTGTAGCGAATGAGGTGCTCGCTCGTGACCGCCATTGCGAAGCCGCGGACGAAAAGACGCGGGGCGTGCCACGCAATCTTGAAAATGTATTTCCAGAATTCGGCGCGGAACTTTCCGAGAATACCGAGGTAGAGGATGCCGCGAAGAAACGTTTTCGCTGCGAACCAGACCGGATAGCCGGTCACCGCGAGGCGATTCTTCGGGAGAAGCTTGAGCGTTCGCAGGCACCGCGCGAAGAAGTTTTTTGGCTCGTAAAGTTGCGCGAGCACGCCGCCGTACCCCTTGAGGAGAACGTTCTCGTCGAGGCGCGTCTCGAAGTTGGTGCGGCCAAACTGGTTTCCGGTAGCAAGCGACCGCATGCGGCCTTCTTTTGTCATGCGGCGCTCGAGCTGCGTTCCCGGGAGAACCGAGAGGATCCCGACCATCGCGAGGACGATAGGTGAGCCTTGGATAAACTCGCGCTGCAACTCGAAGCAGCTTTCGTCGTCGTGGTCGAAGCCGACGATAAATCCCGCCATCACTTCGAGCCCGGCGCGTGTGATCTTCTCGACGGCGGCACGCGGGTCGAGATGAAGATTTTGCCGTTTCTGCGTCTCAATGAGCGATTCGCGCGACGGCGTTTCGATGCCGATAAAGACCGCGCTGAAACCGCACGCGGCCATCGGCGCAAGGATATCGTCGTGTGACGCGAGGTCGAGCGACGCCTCGGTGTAAAGATCGAACGGCCGCTTGTGCGCGATCATCCAGCTCTCGATGTGTGGGAGCATCTTTTTGACGGCGTTTTTGTTGCCGATGAAGTTGTCGTCAACGATGAAGACGGCGCCGCGAAAACCGGTCGCGTAAATCGCGTCGAGCTCGGCGTTGAGACGCTCCGGTGATTTCGTGCGCGGCACACGCCCAAAGACTTCGATGATGTCGCAGAACTCGCAGTTGAACGGACAGCCGCGGCTCCACTGAAGGCCAATGGAAATGTAGGCGTCGACGTCGAGCAGGTCGTAGCGCGGGATTGGCGAGCGCGCGACATCGGGTCGTTCGGGTGCTTCGTAGCGAGGCGCCAGCGTTCCCGCCTCAAGGTCGTTCGCAAGTTGCGTGACGAGATCTTCGGACTCACCAATAACGATTGCGTCGGCGTCGGCGCTTCGCTCGGGGTCCGTTGTTGGGTACGGACCACCAACGACAACGCGCTTCCCGGCCGCGTGTGCGCGCGCGATGACGGCGTGATACGACGCGCCTTGAACTTGCATCGCACTCACGAATACAACGTCGGCCCAAGCAAGGGCGTCGTCGTCAAGCGGCGCGATGTTCATGTCGACGAGTCGCACCGACCAGTCCTTCGGGAGGAGCGCCGCGACGGTGAGAAGGCCAAGAGGCGGCAGCAGCGCGCGCTTGCCCGTCAAGCGGTTCGAGTACTCCATTCCCCAGTATGTTTTCGGGAAGATCGGATAAACAAGAAGGGTTTTCATACGAAAAGGATACGCGCGCGCGAGACGGGCGATTGTCACAGTTTGGTCACGACGCGTAACATCTCTGTCACGGCGCCAAATTGTTGGATCCACAGTCGTTTTGCGGGGATGGGCGTAGTATCGTCAGGCTGCCATGGCTCGCCCGCCGCGCTCAACCTCGACCCCCATCATCCTCGCCAGCGTCGCCGTGCCGCTCGCCATCGCAATTCTCGTCGGCTGGATTCTGCTCATCGCGCTCAACATCGAACTCTCTCAGCACGTCGCGGGGCGCACGTGGCTTCTCGTCACGGGGGTCGTTTCGCTTGTTTTCATCATGGTGGTGCTTGTGCTCTTCAGCGTGTTCCTGGTGCGCGAAATCATGGAGGTGCGCCGGCAAAACAGTTTCATCGACTCGGTCACGCACGAACTCAAAAGCCCGCTCGCGTCGCTCAAGCTGTGCGCCGAAACGCTCGCCCGGGATGAGCTGTCGATCGCGCAACGCGAGGAGCTGCGACAGATGATGCTGGGCGATGTTGAGCGGTTGTCGGTTTTCATTGACGATGTGCTTGAAGCAAGTCGAATCGCGCATGGTCTTGCGGGGGCTGGACAAACGGCGGACGAGGTCGACGTGGGCGAATTGGTGTCGCGGTGTGCTGCGAGCGTTGCAAAGCGACACAACGTCGATCCCGCGTCGGTCGTGGTTGATGTCGCCGCGCCGGTGCGCCTTGTGACGGATGTCCTCTCGCTCGAAATCGTTTTTAAAAACCTTCTCGACAACGCGGTGAAATACTCTGGTGACGTGGTGCGGGTCGTCGCGAAAGTCGATCGCGATACGGATGGGCGCGGAATCGTGACCGTGCGCGACGAAGGGATTGGAATCGCGCGGCGACACTTACGGCGCGTGTTTGAGCGGTTTTATCGGGTGCAAAACGAGCCGGTGCGGGCGCGGCATGGGTCGGGGCTCGGGCTCTTTGTTGTCGCTTCGCTCGTCGAGCACTTGGGTGGGAAGATTGTCGCGCAGTCAGACGGCGAAGGTTTCGGGACGATGATGCGCGTGACGTTGCCGAGGAGTGAAACGCGATGACCGAAGCCGAGCCGCGAATTTTGGTTGTCGAGGATGAACGGCATTTGTCGAGTGGGCTGAAGCTCAACTTCGAGCTTGAAGGGTATGCGGTCGACGTTGCCGAGACCGCGCGCGAGGCGGGAAACCTGCTCGTGCGATCGGGCCGGTACGACGCAATCCTTCTCGATATTATGCTGCCCGACCTCGACGGTTTCGCGCTCTGCGAAAAGCTGCGCGCCGCGGGGAATTTCACGCCGGTCATCATGCTCACGGCACGCGGGTCGGCGATCGATCGCGTGCGAGGTCTCGAAGTCGGTGCGGACGACTACGTGGCAAAGCCGTTCGATCTCAAAGAGCTGCTCGCGCGGGTTCGATCCGTGCTTCGGCGCCGCGGGTGGGATCGTGATGGCGCGGCGGCACCGGCCCGTGAGCTTTCGTTTGGTCGCGCTCGCGTCAACTTCGATTCACACGCCGTGACGGTCGATGGTCGCGCGATTGCGTTGACGCAGCTCGAGATCGACTTGCTTCGTTTTTTCGCCGACAATGCGGGACGCGTCGTGTCACGGGCTGAGCTGCTCGAAAAGGTGTGGAAGCTTCGAAACGCGCCGAATACGCGCTCGGTCGACAATTTTATTGGGCGTTTGCGCAAGCACTTCGAGTCCGACGCCGACCGGCCGGTACACTTCATCGCGGTGCGCGGCGCGGGTTATAGGTTTCAGCCTTGACCCGTCAACCGCGGCGCGTATAGTCGGACGTCAAGAGCGCGGAGCGGAGACGACACATGGAGTATTTTCTCGAAATCCTTACGAAGGCCGACAACATCCCGATCGTGTTCATGGTCATCCTCATTCTTTTTTACACGGGATGGGCGCTTCAGCAGGCGTGGACGAACGACAAGCTCATCGACGAGGGGCGTGAGAGCGACATCGTCAAGAAGATGCGCGAGTAGCGCGTTCGATCGCGCTGGGTTAGATCGAGCGGGTGCACGTTTTCATCTGTTCTGCAGGGTTTGAGCCGGCGCTTGTCGCTCTGCTGGGCGGCGGTAAAGCCTGGGGACCGGGCGTTGTCGCGGTTGGCGATGCGCATGTTGTGGCGGCGACCGACCCCATGTTTGCGCGCCAGATCTTGCCCGACGCGACGGCGGTTTTTGGAGCGTCGATTCGCGAGCTCGCGGAGCGGGCGCTTGAGATTGTTTTGTCGCGGCTCGAACAATGTCCTGGTCCGTGGCGTCTCGACGTGTTTGCGCCCGATTCGCCCGTCGATGCGAATCTCCACGGAGAGACCGATCGTCGCGCGTCGCTAGTTCGCGATCGGTTCGTCGTCGAGTTGAAGGCCCGGCGTCGCGCTGTTGGTCGCCGGCGTACGGAGGACGCGGGGGCAATGCGCGTTCAACTCCTTCTCATGGATCGCGATCGGCTGATCGTCAGTTTGGCGACGCCCGTCGCTCTCGCATGTGGAGCGCTTTGGCCGTCACCCTTCGTTGGGGGTCGCCCCGCGATCGGCGACGACTGGGACGCTCCGTCGAGTGCATTTCGTAAACTCGAAGAAGCGCTTCGGTGGATGGGAACAGACATCGCTTTGGGCGCGCGCGTCGTTGACCTTGGTGCCGCACCCGGGGGTTGGTCGCATGTGGCGTTGAAGCGCGGTGCGAGCGTCGTTGCGGTCGATCGCGCCGACCTCGATCCCCGCGTTGGGACTCACCCGCGTCTTACCCACGTGCGCCGCACCGCTTTTTCGTTTGAGCCGGACGACCCACCCGTTGATTGGCTGCTGTGCGATGTTATTGCGGCGCCAGAAAAAAGCAGGGGGCTCCTTGATCGATGGCTGTCCAAAGACTGGTGTCGCCATTTCGCTTTTCATTTGAAGTTCAAGGGGCGCGGCGATTATCGACTTGCGGAAGGCGCTGTGAAATCCGCGAGAGATAGCGGATTTGTCGTCCGCGCGAAGCATCTTTTTCACGACAAGAACGAAGTCACGTTGTGGGGGCGACGCGCACCTCGCGAAATGGCGCCGCCAACGTTACGCTGAGGGTCATGCGGGCGTGGGTGTTGTGTCCGGCGAAACGTCGTTTCTCAAATCGACGACGGTCGATGCGAGTGTGAACGGCGATGTGAGCGTGCAAGTTGATGGCACGCTGCTCTCCCAATAGGGGCGTCAGCGTTCGCGGGGCTTGATGATGAGCTTGTTGTCGCTGTCCGGGAGGACAGTGATTTCGCGCGTCTCGACGGGCGTGCCGGCTGCGTGGCGAATCGTAACGATTCGTTTCCCGGAACGAACGCCGTGAATTTTTGTGACGGGGAGCGGCAGGTCGAGCGCTTTTCCGTCAAGGAGGACCGTCACGCCGTCGGGTGCTCGGACGACGAGCGTCCCGGTGCGCGGTGGCTCTGGCGCGGGGCGAGGAGCGGGCGCGGGGGCGGATGGCAGGTCGAGACGCGCGGCGGCGGCACTGGGCGCAGATGGTCGTGCGCGTTGCTTCGGAGCGCGGCGCGGCAAATCGTCGCGGGTGCGCCGGGCGTCCATGCGGGATGCGGGAGCGGGTGCGGGAGCGGGTGCGGGAGCGGGAGCGGCGGCGGGTGCGGGAGCGGGAGCGGGTGCGGGAGCGGCGGCGGGTGCGGGTGCGGGAGCGGGAGCGGGAGCGGTTGCGGGGATTTGACGCAAAGGCGCCGGGACGCCAAGAAGAGAAGGAGCTGTTTTAGCGTCTTTGCGGCTTTGCGCCTCTGCGTTGAAATCCCCTGCGGGCGCGGGTGCGGGAGCGGGTGCGGGAGCGGGTGCGGTTGTTCGATCGGACAACGCAAACACGAGCGCCACGACCGCAGTGGCCGTCGTTGCTGCAGCGCCCACCCAAGCACGCGTCTTTCGACTTCGTGGCTGGGCGGGCAGCGCCTCACCCGAGACGGTGTTTGTCGCGGTGTGGGCAATGCGGTCGGCCGTCGCGCGCGCGCGGCTCGCTTCTCCGATTCCCTTTTGCTTCAACGCCTTCCCAGGTTCTGGCGTGGCGGTGCGCGTGTCGGCTTGCCACGTGCCTGGCACGACCGTCGGATCTGGAAGCGATTTCGCCTCGGTTGCCGTCAGCACCTGCGTTGGCTCGCGCGTCCGATTTTCGTCGGCCTCGCCGCCAAACAAAAAACTCATCCACTCGCCGAGCGTCGACTCGTCGGCGCCGCCAAGCGTCGCGATCGCCCGCCCCACTTCGCGCACCACTTCGTCAGCCCCCTGAAACCGGTCGTCCTTTTTTCGCGCCAGCAGCTTCGACACGATTTCCCACGTCCCATCGCTTTCGCTGCTCGACTGCAATCCATCCGGGACTTTCGGTGTCCCCATGAGTATCCGCGCGAGGACTTCGCTGTCCGAATCGCCTTGAAACGGCTTTTCGCCGTACAGCATTTCAAAGAGCACGATCCCAAGCGCGAAAAGATCGCTCCGCGCGTCGATCGACTCACCGGCCGCCTGCTCAGGCGACATGTAGGTGATCTTCCCTTTGAGCACGCCGGTGCGCGTCATTCCCGCGCGGGACGTGGCTTTTGCGATGCCAAAGTCGGAAATCTTCACCTCGCCCGAGTACGACACGAGGATGTTGTGGGGCGATATGTCGCGGTGGACGATCCCGAGGGGCACGCCATCGACGCGTCGTCCGTGCGCGTAAGCGAGGCCCCGCGCCACTTCGCGTGCAATGTGAAGTGCGAGCGCAGGCGCCAAGCGTTTTCCGACACGCCGCGCCTTCTCAAGGATGCGCCGCAAATCGTGACCGTCAACAAACTCCATCGCGAGATAAAAAACACCGTCGACCTGGTCAAACTCGTGAACCTGAACGATGTTCGCGTGTTGCAGCCGGGCGACAAGCTTCGCTTCGTCTTGGAACATCCGCACAAATTCATCGTCCTCGCCAAACTGCGGCAGGATGCGCTTGATGACGACCTCTTTCTCGAAACCCGCGGCACCAAACGACTTCGCGAGAAAAACCTCGGCCATGCCGCCAACCGCAAGTCGACGAACGAGCGTGTACTTGCCGAAGGGCTGCGGCGCGATCTCATGCATTCTTGACGTAAGTGACATCGGCTCCGTCACCCAATTTGACCGATCCATTGGATGTGCGCAACCGATATTGAAAAAGAGCGGAGTGAACTGTGATCGCTTGTTGCGTTGGCGACGGTTTCGCGCAACGTGTCACGGCGCGGTGGTGACGTGGTTCATTGTGCGATCTCCGCCTTCAGCGCGCGCGCCTTCTCAGTTTCGCCGGCGCGTTCGGCGGCGAGTCGCATCGCCTTCAAAAACGCTCGCCTGTTGCCAAGGCGTGCGGCGCAGCCTTCGAGATGCGTGAGGGCCAGGGCGGGCCGGTCGGCCAGCGCATACGCGCCCGCGTGGAGTCGACAGATTTCGGGTGAAAGGGGGTAAGCGCGCGCGGTGTGCTGCCAAAGCGCGACGCCGTTTCGCCAAATCTCGGTTTGCGTGAGGCAAAACGGTGCGAAGGTGAGCGGAAGGACCGCAGCGGCGATGAAACGGACGGATCGCGCGAGGCTTGTGGTTGCGCGCGCAAGCGCAAGCGCGATCAGCGCAGCGACGAAGACGAGCGGGAGATAGAGGTGTGCGTCGCCGACGTCGTGCGTCATCGGGATGATGTTGGCCCCAGGCGCGAGGGCGGCGCCGAAAAGGAGCAGCAGTGGCCAGGCACGCGATGCACGACTGCGGCGAAGAAGGACAAACGCGACGAGCGCAACGACGCCGGCGATACCGATGATCGCGGTCGCGTCTGTCCAGGAGGGCGTGTCGTGGATGTAGACGGGGCGCAGGTCAAACGGTGGGAAGAAGAGCGTAAACTTGAGGCCCAGCGTCAGAAAGACGCGTAAGGGAAAGGGGGCGACGGCATCTTTAGCGATGGCGAGATGAGCCGCAGGCGATGCGGCCATGAAAACAGACAGTCCGACGACGATCATGAGCGACGGGAGGATGGCAAGAATCGACCGCCGCGAGAATCCGCGAATCAAGACGACGGCCACGGGAATCGCGAAGACGCTCGCCTTAGAAAACGCCGCGCAAACAAAGAGCATGTTCGCAAGCACATCGGTGCGCAGGGTCGGGCCGCGGGCGAGCCAATGATAAAGCGCGCCAAGTGCGAATGTCGTTGCGAGGAGGTCTTTGCGACCGACAATCCAGCTCACAGGCTCCGCGACAAGCGGATGCGTCGCGAAAATGAGTGCGCCCACAACAGCGAAGAGGCGCGCGATGCCCAAGCGCGGAAGCAGCATGAAGACGAGGACGACGTTCAGTGCGTGCAGGAAGACGTTGACGGCATGATACCCAGCCGGGGTGAAGCCGTGGAGCGCGTGGTTGAGCGAGTAAGTGAGGTTCGTGACGATTGTGGTGTAGCCGAGGGAGTTCCAAAACGACGAGGCGGAAGGGTCGGGGGCGGCGATGTTGGGGTTTCGCCAGAGGTGGTCGAAGTCGTCCCAGTTGACAAAGTCAAAGCCGACGGTGTGCGCGAAGAGCGCGGCGGCGAGGGCGAAAAGAACGAGTGGTAGTGGGCGCGCCTTCATGGTGGAAGCGTACCTTGGAACGGTATCCAAGTTTCGACACAGATGTGCGTTGCGCGCGGATCGCACGTTCCGTTCGTTGCCGGGTCACGCGGAAACCACCTGAGAGCGTAGATCGGGAGAATCTCGTTGGGCGCCTCTTTCCCGGGGTACAGCCACGTCTTCACGAGCACCATTGTGACGCCAGGCGCCGCGATCGATTCGACGTCGTCTGGAATCGGAAGGCCGTACCGTCGGAAGGTCATGCGCCCCCAATGGATGGAAATTTTCTGTCGTGTGTAAAAAATCTGTGCGGGCGCGCCAAAGTCGTAGATGTAAAACGTTGTGTCTTGTTCATGGAAATTTCGCTCGCGCGGATAAAACGCGTGCATGGTGCCGAGCAATGTGACGGGCGCCGCCGGGTTTTTCGTCGCGATCGCGCGAGCGGTTTTTCCGTGGTGGTCGCTTCGGTAAAAGGGGTCGGTGAGGCGCGCCATCTCTGGGACGACGCCCGCGAAGAGAACCAACGCAGCGAGCACGGCTGCTACAGGGCGAACACGGTGGAGCGAGGCGAGACCAAAGCCTTGCGCGAGGGCGAAAATCGGCAGGAGCGGAATGAGATAGCGGGCTTCGACGTACCCAGGGACGAAGAGGAAGCCGAGGAAAACGAGACCGCCGACGAATGGGCCTGCGACCGGGAGCGTGGGGCGGCGTCGCAAGAACTCCACGGCGCCGATCGCAATGAGGACGACCCCCGCAGGAGTTAGCGATTCCCAGATGAACGAAAAAACGATGAGCGGCGGTTGCGAAGAGGCGTGGACGGCGTCCCAGTATCCGATGAGAATCCGCACGACTTCGACGAGACCGGAAAAAAAGTCGACGCCCTTTTCCAGCGCGAGAAGAGTCCCCGTGGCCAATGCGTAAAGGGCGAGTCCGCCGAAGCTTGCGGCCGCGGCGTTCCGCGCGGCGCGAAGGCGAGTTCCCTGGGGCGGTCGCACGACGCCAACAATGAGGCTGACAATGGGGATGAGCGCGACTTGTGGGCGGCCGAGGGCGCAAAACGCGAGGATAAGCGCGCGGAGTATGAGTTGCCGCCAACGGATTTCCTTCTCTCGCTCGGTGTCCCAGAACCATAATGCGACCGCGAGGGCGGAGGCGAGGTCCGGCATTGCGAACGGCGCGAAGTGGATGAAGAGCCGATTCCACGCGATGACACCGATGAGGATGGTGAGCGGCAGCGTCGGAAGGCGGCGCCGAATCCACAGCGCGGTGACGACAAGGAGCGCCAGGTGCAAGAGGAACGTCGCGCCGTGGTAAACGATGAGGTCGGGGTAGGCCCCCGCAAAGCGAAACGGTGCGAAGAGGAGTGCGAAGAACGCGACGGCGAAAAAGTTCTTTGGGTACGAAATCGTGTTGGGTTCGCCCCAAAGGTGCCAGCTCGAAACGATGAGGTCGTACGTGTCGTAATAATCGAGGTCGATGGCGATCGCCGCCCAGCCAAGAAACGCCGCCGTGGCGATGGTGAGTGCACCGGCGATTCTCGTGACGACCGGGGTCGCGCGGTCCATGCGCGAGAGCATACAGGTTTTTTCGCGCGGCGAACGCTCGTTGCAACGCACCCCAATCCCCGGTTAAGCGGTTCGTTCGCTCGTCAGCGTGAGGGTCGACAGGAGCCCGCTTCGGCGCGCCGACGTCCTCGGGTCTGAACGCGAACGAGCGCTCGAGCCACTGTTTTCTGGCGTGCGAAATCTCGGAGATTCGCATCCGATATCGCGCTGCAGACCCTGCGGATGCGCGCCTGCGCGGCGCCCCTGCCGACCCTACGCAAATCCTGCCGG
>JACPTQ010000053.1 GCA_016192705.1 Deltaproteobacteria bacterium
GCAATTCCACGCCCCATCGGCACCTCATCCCCTGCGGACGCGAGCCTTCGCTTGCCCAGACCCCGCCCGCGGATCAGAAGTCCGCCGTTTTCCGGGTATGCCCCTCAGAAGGCTTGGGGGGTTGATCGATCGTAGGTCGACGCGCGGCGGGTGAACTCTTCGTACCACCCTCAAGGGCGTGGAATGCGTACCCGGTGAGCGGTTCGTCCGGAGTTGCGTCGGGTTGGTAGGGGTGCCGCAACGGCGCGCCTATTCTGCGAGCGGTCTGCGGGCAAGCCGGTGGCTATTTCCGCTGCCTTCTGCGGATGCTCCAGTGGAACGTCCGCGCAGCGGAAATGGCAAGGGCGACCGAATGGGAGCCCGAAGTCTACACCGGGCCTGTGCGAGCAGAATGGCGAGGGCGACGGAACACCCGAGATCTTTGTGTGCTCGGAGTTGCAAATGCCGGTTGTGCTCGACCGAACTTGGTGTCGCGGCAGTGCCGCGCAGCCCGCAGCCCCACCCAACCCGACACGCTGCAGTGAATTCGCCGCTTACCCGGGGACTGGGGATTGGGGATTGCACGCAGGTGCGCAAATATGCTACATTGTACGCTTTTACGACCGCGTCTCCTCGGAGGGCACGATGGTAAAGACGTTTCAACTTGGATTGTCATCAGTATTCATCGCCGGGATCTTCGCGCTCGGGTGCGGGGCGACGCCGCTTCCGTCAGACGTCGCGTGCCGACCAGGCATTGACCCGTTTTGCGCACCGCCCGGTTCGCCGGGTTTCGACGCGGGCTCGGGGGGCGGACCTTGCAGCGGCGTGAACGGCGACTGCACGCCGCCACCGAATCCACCTGGGCCGCCACCGACACCTCCATCTCCGCCGTCGTCGGCAGATGCGGGTGCGCCGCCACCGCCTCCCGACGTCGACGCGGGCGATCCACCACCACCACCACCTCCACCGCCCCCACCGAGCGACGGCGGACCACAACCCCCACCGCCTCCGCCTCCTTTCGATGCGGGCGGACACGTCGGCAACAAATCGTGCGGCGACGTTTACGTCTGCTGGCGAAACTGCCGCGATGAGCGCTGCCGCCAGGATTGTTTCGCGAACGGAACGGCCGAAGCGCAGACCGAATTTCCGCCCGTCGCGTCTTGCCCGGTTCAGTCGTATTGCCAAGACGCGATGTGCCGCGCAACCACATGCGGCGACGCCGTGCGCGCGTGCTACGACCTAAACCAAGCAACGGGATCTTCGACGTGCGTGCAAATCACGTGGTGCGAGCGAAACTGCGGCGACGACCCCGAGTGCCGCGTCGACTGCTACTTCAAGGGAACCGCCGTCGCGCAGGCGCGGTATGCCGCCGTTTATTCGTGCGCGCGCCGATTCAACTGCCGAAACGACTGGTGCGTGCGCCAGAACTGCGCGACCGAACAAAACGCGTGCATCGCCACGACCCCGATGCCGATGGACGGCGGAATGCCGCCGATGCCGACGCTGGACGCTGGGTTGCCCCCAACACCGATTGTCGACGCGGGGCTGCCACCCATGCCGACTCCCGACGCGGGGCTGCTCACGTTGTCGTGCAGCCAGGTTCTCGACTGCTTCAGCAACTGCACGACCGATCGCTGTGCGCAAGACTGCTTCTTCTCGACGTCGCCGGCCGGGTGGCAGTACATGGGCCCGCTCGTCGCGTGCGCCAATCAGCAAGGGTGCGACGACGAAGACGATTGGATGGATTGCACGCGAACAAACTGCTCGACGCAGTACGCGAGCTGCAAAGCGAACTGAAACCAGCTCGCCGCGTCAGCGATTTGACGGGTGCTGTTGCGGAGCACACCGCTCGGGGATGACGCGTGGGATTCGTCGATCGGACGCTTAGAGGTTTGGTTGGTGAGGCAACGGCACGGTTTGTGCGACTGGGCTTCGGGGTTGGACGGAGGTCTTTCATGAGAAAGCTCGCTGGCATCGGTGGTCTGGGGATGTTGTTCGCGTTCACCGGGTGCGGAGGGTCGACGCCACTTGCGGGCGAGCAAACGTGCCGGCCGGGTGTTGATCCGTTTTGTACGACGGGCGGGACGACGCCTCCGGGCTCAACGCTCGACGACGCAGGCGGAACGGGAGGCGGTGGCGGCGGTGGTATGCCGCCTCCAGGGTCGTCGCTCGATGCAGGTGGCAGTGGTGGTGGCGGCGGCGGTGGTGGTGGTGGTAGCGGAGGTGGCGGTGGTGGGAGCGTTCCTCCCGTCGTGTCAGTCGACGCTGGAATTGCACCGCCCCCCATCGACGCGGGTGGCGCCGTTGGAACAAACTCGTGCCAAAACGTTTACTCGTGCGTGCGCGGCTGCCGAAACGACGCCTGCCGTCAGCGCTGCGTCGCGAATGGATCCGCCGAGGCGCAGGCTGAATTCCAAACCCTTTGGGCGTGCGCGCTTCCGCCCAACTGCGAGGACCTGATGTGTCGCACCGCGACGTGCCCCGACGCTGTCGTCGCGTGTTACGACGTTAACCCGCGTACGGGAACAGAATCGTGTCAGGAGGTCGTCGACTGCGACATGCAGTGCCGCAACAACCCGTCGTGCCGCGTCGGGTGTTACTTCAAGGGCACGGCACAGGCGCAAGCCGATTACGCGGAACTTTACAAATGCTACATGGAAAACCAGTGCGACGACTCGGCGTGCCTGCGCCAATATTGCCAAAGCTCGTACGTGCGTTGCTTCAACGTACAGACCGTCGATGGCGGCATTGTCGCCCCCGATGCGGGCTCGCTCTCGCTGTCTTGCAACAATGTTCTGCAGTGCTGGTCTGGCTGCTTGGACGGCCAATGCGTTTGGGATTGCGTCCTCTCGGCATCACCCGCCGGTTGGACGTATCTGTCGCCGCTGATGACGTGCGCAAACAGTTCCAATTGCGACGGAAGCGATTGGTTCAACTGCATTCAAACAGAGTGCCCAACTCAATACACCAACTGCGCGGCGAATTAAGAAGAACGTCTACTTTTCCCTCAGCCGCGGTTTCCGCTCGGTCGCTTCAAAGACGTCAAAATCGGTTCCGCACGTCATACAGCGAACAATGGCGCCGGCGGAAAACCCATCGTCGTACGGATTGTTCGCGTCGCAAGCCGGGCAATCAAACTCCGAATAAACGATCTTTTTGGGCCGATCGCTCCCAGCCCCTGGTTCATCATCGTCATCATCGAGATCGACGTCACGATCGTCTCGAACAACCACGGCCGCTAACACTCCCACCAAATGTCGCCAAGCCGACGAACCCACGGCGCAGCGGGCAACGCGTCGAGCAACTCCACGACCGGTTTCCCGAGCACCGGGTGAATCCAATCGGGCGCCACTTCGCAAAACGGCTCGAGCACAAATCGACGATTCGAAATCTCCGGGTGCGGAAGTCTAAGCCGCGCCGAGTTCAAAACCGTGCCGTCGACCGCAAGCAGGTCAAGGTCGATGACACGAGGCCCGCGCACACCATCGCGCACCCGACCGAGCGTTTGCTCGACACGAAGCAACCAGTCGAGAATCGCGATCGGCGCGAGCGTCGTCTCGATCGACAGAACAGCATTCAAGAAAGGGGGCTGCGACAACTCCCCGATCGGCTCGCTCTCGAAAATCGATGAAGCGCGCGCGTGCGCGGCATCGGTGCTTGCGAGCGTCACCAGGCGACGCGCTCGCATAAGCGAAAGCGCACGATCGCCCAGATTGCCCCCGAGGCCGATGAACGCACGCATCGGTAACAAGCTTAACCCGACTCTGTTTTCGTCGCATCTCAATTTGGCCGCTTCGCCGTTCGACGCTGCGATCGACGTGTGATAAATCCGCGACATGGCAACAGAGCTCACAATCCCCGAAGACATCACCCCACGCGACTTTTACCAATCGCTGCTTGCGAATCTTTTTTCGGCGCGCGGCCCGAACGCGACGCTCAAGGGTTTCGATACGTCGGTTCGCGCGGTCGTCTCGGGAGATGGTGGCGGAACGTGGACGATTCGGCTGCGCGACGGTGCCTTCAGCGTGGCGCGGGGTCCCGAAGCGAATCCTTTCGTAACGCTCCACCAAACGCGCGAAGACTGGCAAGTCACGATCACGAAGGGCGTTGGCAAATTGCTGGCCCGCTTGGGAGATATTTCGTCGAACACCGATGCGGCGGCAGCGTTGTCGCAAGCGGCGAGCGGCTTCAAGATGCCGAGCATCACGTTTGGCCCCGAGAAGCTGAAACGACTCTCGACAACGAAGGGTTCTTTTCATTTTGACATCACCGGCGCCGAAGGTGGACGAACGATTCGGCTTTCCGTCGTTTTCAATGAAACCGAAAAGCCAAGTTTCGCCGTCACGATCAAGGCCGAAGATTACCGCGCAATGTCAGCCGGGACGCTGCCCCCGCAGCAGGCGTTTATGCAGGGAAAGATTCAGATTTCGGGCGACGTTCCTTTTGCGATGCAGCTCGGCATGCAGTTTTTGCAACCGTGACGTGAACGCCGTCGTCGCCGTCCTTCTCCTTGGCTTCGCACAAACCGTTCGCCTTCAACTCGAATCTGAGATGACGCTCGCCTCCGCGCCGGTCCCAGGCGGTGCGCGATGCCACGTTCGCCTCACGGACGCTCGCGGCTTTCCCATCGCCGGCGCGCGCCTTGCGGTTCGCGTGGTTGACGTCGACGCATTCGAGCCGACCGGCGACGGGCGACAGAGCACGAATGCACACGGCGAATGGGACGCGATGTGCGTTCAAGGGTCGGCACGACAACGCGTGCAAGTTGCATTTCACGGTGACGCGCGAACGCGCGGCGTCGTCGCCGAAGTGATGGTTGACCCGAGACAGGCCGGTGGCTCCGTTTCGCTCGACGCGGTTCCACGTCACGCGCCGTGGAGCGACGCCCGAGCGCTTCGTGCCAAAATAAGCGCAGGACTGTCGGTGGCCTTTCGCGTGACCGGTGCAACGGCGGCCGCTGGGACGCTTGAACCGATAACCGTCGTTTCAAATCGCGCGGGAGAGGCCGAGCTACCGATTGAGCTCTGGCGAACGGCGCCCGGGAGATACCGAGTCGAAGCACGGCGCATCGAACGGGACGGGGCCGCATCGGCGGTCACGTCGCGCGTCGTTTCGGTAACGAGCCGAGTCCAACTTCTCGCAACGGCAGAGCAGCGCGCTTCAACGTGCGCAATTCGCGGCGCGGTGCGCGCATCGCATGGCGTCGTCGCGAACGCGGCGCTCACAGCCTTCATCGACGATGAGCCGCGCCATGCCTTCGCGAGTGACGCACGCGGCCGCTTCGACACGTCGTTTGATTGCCCGCGTCCACGCACCGACTCTCCCCTCGTCATCGATCTTCGCTATCAACCCGATCGCGAGGGACTTTTGAGTGCGCGGTCGCAAATCACGGCGACCCCCGCCGCACCGAGTCCCGGCAACGTATTGGCCATTAGTCTCGGCGCGGCGATCCTGTTGTTCGCGGCGATCGCAGGAATCGGGCGGCTGCGCGCGTCGATTCGCCGTCTCCCAAGTGCCTCCGCGCCAAAAGTCGACGCCGCCTCTGACGTGCGGGAACCACCCGTGGTTGGCGTTACCTTTTCGCCCGCGCGATCCATCCTCGCGGCTCGAACAACCGTTGTCGCAGGTGTGGTGGTTGACGCCGTGACGGGTGAGCCGGTTGCCACGGCTCAAGTGATCGTCGCGGCAACACCGTCCGCGCGCGAGCAACAACAACACGCGGGCGCGTCGAATCTTATCCACGTCGATGAGCGCGGCCGCTTTCATCATGATGGCTTGGGCGCCACGCATCTCCGCGTTTCGATCGAAGCCCCGAACTACCTCCCCTCAACGATCGATGTTCGATTGCCCCATCGCGGCGAATATTCGGCCATGATCGTCTCGCTGCTCTCGGTGCGCGAAGCCATTCGCGACCTTTACGCGCACGGCTCTGAGCGCCTCGGGGTCTCACTTGCGCGCGCACGCCGAGTTTCGCCGCGCGAGATTGTTGCCACGGTGGAGACGCCGACCGCCTCGCCGGTCGTAGAGTTTGCGAGTTCTTTCGACGCGCTCTTCTTTGGCGCGGGTTCCCGTGCATCCGATGACCGCGATCGTTTCGCTTCGCAAGTCGCACGCCTTCCAGACCTCGCGCCGACAGAGCGCGATCGCCTCGCGCCGCTTCGACCCGTCGGCTCCGCCGATCCGCAGAAGGAATCGGTTGAGGTCGATGGGCAAGATGCCTAATATTGCGGCATGCGCCTTCCGTGGTCGCGCGAACTAACACAGGTGCTTGCCGACGCCGAGGAGATCGCCCGCGGCGCGCGAAAGCCGTTTGACTCAACGCACCTTTTGCTCGCGCTTTTCACCATCCCAAATCGCGCGCAAGTGACGCTGCGCGAGCGCGGCGTCGATGACGATCGCCTCATCGATCTCGTCGATAAAACGCGCACTGAATCAGCGGATGTCGTCCCGGCGATTCGCGAGCGCGCACGTCAAATCGCTGAAAGCCAACTTTGGCCGGAAGTTGACTGCCTCCACCTCTTGACCGCCGTCGCACGCACACGCGAGTCACGTGCGTACGAACTCCTGGAGCGTTGTGGCATTGATCTCATTCAGCTGCGGACCCAAATTGTTTCGTATTTCACCTCGGGTAATATCCCGCGACGGCTTGGCGGTGCGCGGAGCACCACCACCACGACGATATCGCGCGAGTCCCCTGGGCCACGGCCGCCGTCGGGCTCGTTCCTCGACGACGACATCGCGTCGCCCCACGAACCCCAATCGCAAAAAAGCGCCGACCAACATGTCGGTGAGCCACCGTCCCAGAGCCTGCTTTCGCCACGCCCGGCCGCACCGCCAACGTCACCGCCCGCTCCGTCGACGGCGAGCGTCGTTCGACTGCCACCAAGGCCCGCACCAAGCGCGCCGCCGCTCGACGCCCCCTCGCGCGATGTTCGGGCGGAAGTTCAGGTCGTGACGGCCCCGGCAACACCCGCGCACACCGATCGCGCGCGTTCGCCCGTTACACTGAGTCCAGACGATTACCCGTGGCTTACATCGCTTGGTCGGAATTTATCGCAACTCGCGTGGGATGGTCGCCTCGACCCGCTCATCGGCCGCGAAGATGAGATCGAAGCAGCGCTCGACATCCTCCACAAGCGACGCGCGAACAACCCGTGCCTCGTGGGCGATCCCGGCGTCGGCAAAACCGCGCTCGTCGAAGGGCTCGCCGCGCGCCTCCTCGAAGAGGACCGACGCACGGGCTCACTCGGCGCGCACATCATCGTCGAACTCAACATGGGGACCCTCATCGCGGGCACTCAGCTCCGCGGTTCGTTTAGCGAGCGACTCGCGGGGATTCAAGCCGAGGTTCGTCGCGGCCAGGGGCGCGTCATCGTATTCATCGATGAAATCCACAACCTCATCGGTGCAGGAGCAACCGGCGATTCGTCGCTCGATGCGGCTAACGAACTCAAGGCAGCGCTCGCGCGTGGCGAGTTTCCGTGCATTGGCGCGACCACGGAAGATGAGTACCAAGCGCACATCGCACGCGATTCCGCGTTGGCGCGCCGATTCCAGGCGATCGAAATCCGCGAGCCAACATCAGACGAAGCGGTCGCCATCTTGCGCGGAGTCGCGCCGAGCTACGAAGCGCACCACCGCGTCGCTTACGACGACGCCGCGCGCTTGGCAGCGGTTCGCCTTTCGATCCGCTTCATCACCGATCGCCACCTGCCCGACAAAGCGATCGCCGTGCTGGACCAGGCGGGCGCTCGCACGCGCCGCGAGGGACGCGGGCGTGTCACGTGGGAAGATGTTGCGCGCGCGGTCGCAGCGGCGGCCAAAGTTCCCGTCGATAAGGTGGTCGGTTCTGGTGACGACGGATTGGCCGTGCTCACGCGAAATCTTTCGCGCGACATTGTTGGGCAGATCGCTGCGCGCGATGCGATTGCCGAAACGCTGCGCCGAAATCTCGCGGGCTTTCACGGCGACCACCCGGCCGCATCGTTTCTTTTCGTCGGACCGCCGGGCGTCGGGAAGTCGCGCATTGCGGCGTGCTTGGCCGAGTCGCTTTTCGACACCCCGAAAGCGCTCACCAGCTTCGACATGTCCGATTTCGGCGAGCCGCTTACCGCGTCGCGCCTCACGGGTGCCGCCCCCGGCTACGTTGGGCACGACCGTGGTGGCGAGCTCACCGAGTCTCTCAGGCGACGTCCACACCAAATCGTCCTCCTCGAATCGATCGATCGCGCGCATGCAGATGTCCACGCGATCGTCGCGCAGCTCTTGGATTCTGGGCGCTTGACCGACAGCCGCGGACGCTCGGTCGATGCGCGAAACACCATTGTGATCGCGACGATGACGACCGAGTTTCGTGAAGCGGGAAGGCGCACGGGCGGAATCGGCTTCGGCACAAAGAAGGCTGAACGCGGCGCCGCGCCCGCGCACGGCGGCTCTGCCGAAGACGCCACGCTTCTCGAGTCGGCCGCCAAGTCGCTCAGTCCGGCCCTCTGGGCGCGTCTCGATGCCAAGCTCGTCTTTCGGGCGCTGACACGAGACGAGATTCGACGCATCGTCGAAATCGAAATCGCGCGCTCGAGTGCCCAGCTTCGTACCGATCGCGGAATCGACTTTGCACTTTCGCCAGCGGCCATCGATTTCGTCACGCAGGCGGCGTCCGTCGATCCGGCGCTCGGCGCTCACCCGATCCGCGCGGCGTGCCAAAGACTCATCGAAGCCGAAATTGCGCGCCGCATTTTCGCCGGCGAATTTCACCCGGGGAGCCGTGTCCATGTTGGTCGCGAGGGCGACGTCCTAGATTTTTGCGCCGCCCCGAGCGCGTCGTGACCAACAGCGTGCGGAAAAAGTCGAATTCACAGGTTGCCATCGTCGGAATGGGCCACGTCGGTCGGGGCCTCGCGCTCGCTTTTCGCGTCGCGGGAATACGGCGGGTCCCAGTCGGGCGCGCTGACATCGTGCTCTTGGCGGTCCGCGACAATCAGATCACACGGACCGCACGCGAAATCGCACCGCGCCTCGCGCCACGCACGTGTGTCCTTCACACATCGGGAATCGCCCCATGCGACGCGCTCGAATCCCTCTCTGGGCGTGGATTTGCGCTTGGGTCGATGCACCCACTTCTCTCGTTCGCGAACCCGCGCCGCGCGGCCGCCCAAGTCTCCGAGGCGACCTTCGCACTTTCGGGCGACCAATGCGCAATTGCCGCCGCGCGAAAACTCATACGCCGACTCGGCGCCCACGTCGTGACGATTCGCGACCGCGACAAGCCGCTCTACCACGCCGCCGCCGTCTTCGCGGCGAATTATCTCGTCGCGAATTTTTCCGTTGCCTGCGATCTTTTGGCTCGCATCGGAATCGACGATCACACCGCGCGCCGTCTCTTTGCGCCACTTGCCCGCGGCGTCCTCGAAAACATCGTCACCCACGGCGCCGCCCGCGCGTTGTCCGGCCCCATCTCACGCGGCGATGTCACCACCCTACGCGCGCATCTCGCCGCACTCCCGCACGAATCCCATCGCCGCCTCTACGCCGCGCTCGGCGAAGTCATCGTCGACCTCGCCAAAATTTCACCCTCACAAAAGTCGCAGCTTCGGCGAACTCTTCACGCACGCGGGGACTGACGCACGACGTGCGAATCCCGCGACCACGTTGACGCGCGCGATTCGTGGAGTTACTTTGTCCATATCGTTCTCTTATCTGGGAGGCTCAGATATGGCCGAGTTTGTTCATGCGTTGAAACTAACGGAATTGCCCCCGGGGTCCGCGAAGACCGTCGAAATCGGTGCCGCGAAAATCGCGCTCTATAATGTTGGCGGGCAAATCCACGCGACCGCGGACACCTGCCTTCATCGCGGCGCGTCGCTCGGCGACGAGGGCTCGCTCGACGGAAAGCTTGTCGTGTGCGGCTGGCACGGATGGGAGTATGACGTGACGAACGGCGAGTGCACGATGAATCGCTCAAAAAAACTCGCGTGCTTTGAAACGAAAATTGACGGCGACGCGATCTGGGTCAAGGTCTAGCGGCCTCATTTTTCTTATCGGCCGTCCCAAGCGGCGATCCCTCCAGGCGCACAACCCGCGGTGGATCCACGCGCCGCGTGAGCCGTAGCGTTTGCTCGCCCAGCGGCACCTCGACCTCGCTCCGCACGGTCGACGTGCGCGTCAAGGGATCGAACTCGACGGCAACATCGGGCGTGTCACCTTGTGCATACGTCAGGATAGGACGATCGGCGGTCGTCGCAAACACCGCCCATCGACGAGCCTCAGCGCGCTTGAGCAGCTGCTCGACCGCGGCGCCGCACGCCCCCACGACAAGCACGATGTCCGATGCGCGATCCCGGCCAACCCCAACGCATCGCGAACCCTCCACGCCACGCTGCCCCACGAAAACTTCTGCTGGCCGCGGTGACACCGGGACCTCCACTCCCCAAACCCCCGCCTCAACCGCACCGTCCGCTCGCACCGCCACAACCCGATCGCCCTCGCGCGGCTCTTCGCGCCGCTTCGCCGCGGGCCCGAGGGACACCATCAGGTTGAATGGCGCGCCCGGCGCCGCTCCCACAAACGCGCTTCCCCGCGCTTTGTAAATGCGCGCTTCGCCGTCTTGCGCTTCGGCGATCGCCGTTGGAAACGCGCGCCACGGCTCGGGCCACTCGCGAAGCGACCACGCAAGAGTGCGCTTCCCATACGTCGGGAAATCGTTTCGCAGCGCGAGGTAAAAAAAATCGCGCTCGTCCTGTTTGATGTACCTCGGAAAAAGCCACGCGATCATTTCAGGGTCCATGCGCCGCGCCTGAAACTTCACACCCGCATGCTCATACATTTTCTCCTTCAGCTTCCCGGCAAGACTCGCCTCATCGTAAACGCGGTACCACTCGAACCGCGTATGCCCCCAATTCATGTCGAGGTGAATCGCAAAAACACACCCCGCAAGCGTCATCGCCTTGGCGAGAAGCGGCGCGCTCGTCGCGTTCCCCCACGCATACATGATGTGCCCAGCCGCGGTCACACCCACCGCCGCGCGGTACGTGTAAACTGGGTCGTCGCCAAGCGGCGTAATTCCCCACTTCTGCTCGCCCGTTGGATTGATGACGCCGTTTTCGATCAGCGGGACGAGATTTTGCCGGTACGATTCGAACGCGTCGCCCTTCGTCTCCTTCTTCCACGTGCCAAACCCAAGCCGCCCATCCTTGAACCGCCCGACCGTCGCAAACGACGGCTTCGGCCGCACAATCTCGCGCCCACGCACCATCATCCCGAACGCACCGTGCATCGTCTTGAAGCCGCCGTTGAACGCTGCGAGGACCCGCGTCAAAACCGCCGGGTCTCGCGGGATCAGGCCGTCGCCCGTGTGCCCCGTCGTCGTCTCGGGAAACTTCGTCCCCGCGACAATGCCAAGGTCGACCTGACGCGCATCCGCGACAATCAGCCGCACCTTCGACTTCTCGCGCTTCGGATCGACGCGAATAACCGACCGAAGCACTGCAGGCGGCGCACCCGGGTTGCGGTTGTTGTACGGATACGGGTCGACCCACTGCCCTTCACCCGCAAGCGGCGTCGCGAGAATCGGTTTGATGGGAGGCGGTGGCCACGACGACTCGCCGGTGAGCGTCCATCGTCCGCGAACCTTCATGGCCGCCGGCGCCGACTCGACGACTCTCTCGCCTTCAAGGATCGCCTTGTCGCTCTTCGACGTTCCGCCTCCAAACCAACGCGTCAAATCGTCCGCCACGGAAAGGACCGCCGCCTCGAGCCACTCGACCCCCTTCTCGCCCACAAACGACCAATCGCGAATCCGATTCACCACCCAATCGGCGATCATCGGTTCGGCCTTGGGCTCTGCGCGCTGAACCGAAAGCTCGGCGCCGCCGCCCGAAAGCTCGCCAGTCTCCCACACGAACGTCGCGCGAACGGAACCGCGGGCGCTCGCGGACGTGAACTCAACCGTCAGCGCACCCGACGAATCGTCGCGAAGCGATGCGCGCTCAACGGGCTTCGCGAACACGAGCCGCGTCTCACCAACGCCGCGCGCGGCGCCATGATGTTGGATGTTCGTGAACGCGTTCAAAACGCGCCCAAAGCGCGACATCTGAACCCGCACGCGCTCGTCTTCGCCCGCGCGAAAGTCGAGCAAACCAACAGCTGTCACGCGGCCATCGACGCGGTTGAGAAACGCAAAACGGTCGGAACGGCCCACGAGCGACTCCTCGACGGCATCCGGTGTCTTCGTCAAGTTGCGCGGCGTCGCAAGTCGATAGGGTCGCCCGTCGCCATCAAGCCGCATTGCCGCGCGATAAATGTCGGGCGCGCCATCGCCCTGTCGTGCCGCGAAAACCAGCGAAGTTTCGAACCCGGAGCCCGGGATAAACGCCGCGCCGTCCGGCTCGGCCAGCGTAAGTTCGAACTTCTCGCGCAGAGTTGACGCCAAAAACCCGGGAAACTCGCCACTCGTTACGCCCGGCGCACCACCATAAAGGCGCGACCCGTCGCCGACCGCCCAAGCCGCTCCAATCCCAAGCGACGCGACGAGGACGCCGAGCGACGAACGCACGAAGATCCGGTTCTTGAGGGACGCGAACACGCGCGGAGTCTAAGATTCGAGACAATTGGGGGTCAACCGTATAAGCTCTGCGCGTGCGAAGTTGGTTGGGGGTGAGCGCCGCTCTTTCGTTGTTCGTGCCATGGTCAGCGGGCGCCGCAAAAATAAAGATCCCCGCGCAGATTCGGGAGGCTGGGTATGCGCCGCTTCCTGCGAAGTCACATCAGGAAGTTCTCATTCCGGGCGAGGACTTCAAGTTCGACACGTCGTTCGGCCCATTCGCCGCGCCCGCGCTCGTCGGCACGCTCGATTGCCTCCCGTACAACGACCTGCCGCCCGACGATCACCCGGCGCTCGCGTGGCGAATGGCCACGGGCGTTCCGCACGCGAAAAGCGGTTGGAACTACCATGTCATCGCAACCGCGGGCGTCATCGCGAAAGGCTCGCGCTTCGTAAAACTCCTCTCGCTCGAATGCCCGCCCGCGCTCGACGCGCCCGACAGCAACGGCCGACGCCGCATTCGCACCTTCATCAACAACTGGGGATTCGAAGTGCCGCGCCGCGATCTTTTTTCGTTTGGTCTTTTTGAGTCAATTGAGCACGCGGCGAAACACGGCGCGCTCGACATCAACATGAGCGACATCAAGTTCGCCCGCGGCTGCACGCCAAAACGTTACTCGGCCCTCGCGCGCGAAGCCGACGCCGTGCTCGCCCACCGCGGCAAACCGAGCTGGGACGAGGCGCTTCGCGCGTTCAACGCAAAGATTAAGCGCGCCGGCTGCGTCCTCTTTTGGCTCGGAAAAGCGCTCGAGAAGCACCCCGAGATTCTTCTGTTCGTGTCGTCTGGAAACGCCGGCTTCGACAACGACAAAACTGGCCCGGTTTATCCGTCGCATTTCCCCCTCTCTAATGTCGTCGTGGTCGCCGCCGCCGAAGACCCCGTCGGACGCGGGCGCCCGCGCGGCGGCACCGTTGCAACGTGCACAACCGAGCGTGGCGCCGTTCGCTGGCGCATCGCAATTTGGCCGACGAAGCGCCGAAGCGCGTGGGGGCGCCGTTCGGTCACGCTTGCGACCAACGCGACCGACATCATGACCACGATTGAGCGATACACGTGGTGGGACGGCCGCGACAAACTGCGCCCCTCGCCGTGGTTCAAAATCGGAAACGGCACATCGCTCGCATCGCCCGAAGCCGCCAACGTCGCAGCAAAGATTCGCCTCATCGCCCCGCGCCTTTCGGCCGCCGAACGAAAGTCGCTTCTCATCCAAACGTCGGACATCTGCCCAAAATCACTCCTCGCTGTTCGGTCGGGCGGCGTTGTGAACCCCGCACGCGCGTTCGTAGTTGCGAAGCGGCTCCGCGACGACCCAAAACTCTCGGTCGATCGCGCCGTCAAGGCGGAAATTGGCGACGCGCACCACAAACGGCTCGCGCCATTCTTCTCGCGTATGGACATATCGCACGGCGTCCGCTAACGATCGCTGCCGGAAGTCAACGTTTTCAGGGAGGGCACGATGAAACTCGAATTCTCCGAGACAATGACTGGGACCTACAAACTTCACGACGACGCCGCGAGCGACCGACGGTTTGAATTCTCGATCCGCGTCGTCCAAGAGCCTGGCCGCATTGAGCAAACCGGCCCCATCGAAGGGACCGTGACGCTCGAGGGTTTCGCCGATCGCAAACCGCTCAAGGGCACGCTGCAACTCGCGCCGCTCACCCGCCGCGCGCTCATTTACAACTTTGAATTCACCGCGAACGACGGCGAAAAAGTCCGCTTCGAGGGAACGAAAAACCTCTCCGCGTTTCGCCCGATTCGCTCCATGACCATGCTCGCTGGCACTCTCTATAAGGAGTACCGCCCCATTGGGGCCGCGCAAGCGACGTTCGACCTGCGCCGCGAATTCCCGCGCCTTCTCGCGAGCCTTCGCCTCGGCTAACAGGTTGCTGAAAAATCGACTTTTTCAGCGTTTCGCTTAAGCTGTACGACTATTGAGCCTTCCGCGTTCGCTTGCCGAATCGCACCGCGAAAATCCCACCGGCTAATACCAGCAAGAGTCCAGCCGACCCGACGCCGTCAGAAACGACACACGCACACGAAGTTCCCTTCTTCGCCGTCCGCGCGCCCGCATCCGCACCCGCATCCGTACCCGCAACCGCGCCCGCGCCAGCACCCATCTTCACGCACGGCGTCATCGCCGACGCATTCCCCGCGAGGTCGACCGCCCGCACGAAAACACACGACGCCACATCGCCGCGCAGAACGCCCGTGCCGCCGGCCTTCCGAAACGAATACCCGAGGCGCGTCGCCGATTTCTCGTCGTCCCCCACGTAATAGTCGAGCCGAACTGGAAACAGGTGATCGTCCTTCGCGGCCCCAACACCAAAGAGAGTAAACGAAAGCCCTTCCGTCGCGCGCCGCAGATCCGTTGGCGCCGCAACCGTCGGCGCCGTTTCATCCGGCCCGCCGCCCGTCTCAAATCGAAACGTCTCCGGCCTGTCCCAAATTGAGTACGTCACTTTGTACCAAGTCCGCGTCTTAAGCGGCTTTTCTGGCACCAACTCAAACAGATACCGAACGCGCGACGCCCCCGTCCAGCCTGGCTTTCGCGGCGTTCGGCTCACCGACGAAATATCCTCGACTGGAAACCGCTCGAGCCGCGCATCGACTTTCGTGCCGCCCTTCTCGACTTCGATCGACGCCTTCAGATCGCCCGCGTAAAGCGTTTGCCCCACGATCCACACGCGCACATTCGTCGGCACGCCACCCTCGTTCATTTTCGGCGCCGTCCACTCAACGTGTGGAGGAATCTCGCCCCAGAAAACCATCAGCAGCGCTCCAATCACTCAACCACCTCCTCTACCCCAAACCCGCGGCTGCGAACTATAGTGCCGCGCCATAAACAAAACCACGCCGCCCCGTCCGCCGTTCATCATCTCGGCCCGCGACGTTCCCGAAAAAGCAGGAAGCGACCAAAGATCGCGCGGTCGCCATCGAATGGAAAGCCGAGACGAATTCATGTAGACACCGTGAACGGTCTTCTGACTGACTGCAAAGGAGGGATTTATGGCGGATGAGAGTGGCGGTTTTTGGACGCGGCGAAATCGATGGGGCTCATCCCCATCATCATCCTCTGGTACAACACGTGGAAGCCGATGCTCGACGAGATTAAGAGTTTCATGGACAAGACGCCGACGCTCAACCGATAGAGAGTGGGGGTCAGGACGAAAGACTTAAAACGACGGCACGATGCCGAATCGCCTTCTGACGTGAGATTCTCAGTTCGACCCGAGGCAGCTTCGAAGGCCGGGCGTGTTGGTCCATCCGCACGTCCCATCGGTTTGGCGCTCGCACGTCGCGTTGCGGTAGCACGCGTACTCGGGGCGCCACTCGCACGTCGAAAACATCGGCTGGTCAGCGCAAATCTGCCCCGAACAGCCCGTCTTAACGCAAGGGTTTGGGTCGGGCGGCGCGTCGTCGCAGCAATCGCACGTCACATCGCCGTCAACCACCTTGTAGCCGTTTCGGCACGCGAGCGCATTCATCAAGCATGGACCGGATACGTCTGAGCACACGGGACCCGGCGCCGGTGTTGTGCCGCAGTCGAACGAACACGCGTTGCTGTTGCAGGCCCAATCTCCCACGCACGTCAGCAAGCTCACGAGCTTCTGCAGCTTGCAATCGCGCGCCTCATCGCACCACGCAACGTCGGCCTTCTTGAACTTGTGCCACGACCGAGACCCGACCGCACGCAGCTCGAGCGCGTCGCGCCCCGACATCCGATAGGCGAACCGGTCGAGCGGCGCGCCCGACGCATCATTGAACCGAATGTAGTTCGTTCCTCGACTCTTCGTGAATTTGTATTTTCCGTTCGTCGCGAACGGCGGACACGGAGGGCGATCGCACATCACGCGATGCTCCCGATGAAAACTCTTGTCGGTCATTAAGGCGACTTTCTCAAACCCAAGCCTCGCAAAGGCCAGCTCCGCGTTAAACGTTCCAACCGGGCGCGCGATGCCGTCGTCCTTCTCCGTGTTCGGGTCAAGCGAGTCGATGACATCGTCATCCGACTCACCCGTCGCCCCGCAAGCGACGACGCTAAGTGCCGACGCCGCTAAGCCCATAACCACCCATTGACTCCAACCTCTCTTACGCAATTCCATCTACTACAACCTCCTGCCATCGACTCGGCCCCACCACAAGCCCGTCAACCAGCGCGCTTAAAGCACGCGGTGTGCCACGCGAATCGCGCTAAATCGTGGATTTATCGGCCATCTCAAAAGATCACACGGTGCGTTTTTGGACGTTGTGGGGACTCTAAGCCTGGTGTCTGCGCGTCATCGACCAGCGCTCACCAGTTTTAGCTCAAGGCATCGAGGGACGATGGCAGCAACTTGTTCGCCCCGCCTGGCACGCCTCGGCCGCAAGGCGCTCGCCTTCCGCACGATCCCCGTCGCGCCGGAGCACAACAGCCAGCTTGCACTTCACTTCGGACGCCAGGTGGTGGTTTTCGGGGAGCGTCGCATGAAGCTCCCGAAGGACGGCTTCGTACGCGTGGGGCCGCCCCTCTTTCAAGTCAACCATTCCACGGTGAAGGCGCGTAACCGGGTCGCCTGGCGTCATTCGAAGCGCCGCATCAAGCGCCACCCGCGCCTCCGCGTACCGCTTCGCGTTGTAGAAAAAGGCGCCGCAGTTCATCTGGATGACTTCGCTCTCTGCTCCGCGCTTGACCGCTTCGCGACACCGCTCCGCGACCTTGTCCCACGCGCTCTCGGCTGCGAGTTTCTTCGCTTCCGCGAACGCGCGCGCGGCCGCGACCGAGAGAAGTCCGAGCGGTGGCGGCGGACAAAGATCGCCACACCGCGTCTCATCGACAAAAACGAGGAACGGCTTGACGCGGCAATGGGCAATCCACGCCCGAACCCCAGCGATTTTCGCGGCGTCGGTTTCACCCGCGTACGCCTCGAAAAGTGGCTCGCTTCCGTTCGGGCAGACGAGCCGCCCCGGAAACGGACGCTTCTCGCCAATTCGCCCCCACCGAAGCGGTTTCGACGCGACGCGCCCGTACGTCGGCCCGAGTCGCGCCTGGCACGCGGCCACGTCGACGTCGACGTCGCGCGCGGGGCAATCGATGGGGACGCGCAAACCCGCTGACGGGCACGAGGCGACTGAAAAACAAAGCGCCATGAGGGCGCCGATTAAAACGAGGCTGTCGCGCTGAAGTGGCAAGGTTTCTTTTATTTGTCGCGCATCGCGAACTCGTTGACAAGCGGCCGCGGAAAGCGGTATCCACAGCCCGACTCGGAGGCTGTATGGCGTTTGGGCGAAAAGACGAAGAAGCGAGGAAACCTGTGGCAAACACTGGAACGAACGCGTTTTTGGGTAAGGGCAGCGAATTTCAAGGGAAGCTCACGTTTGAAGGAAGCGTCCACATCGACGGGAAATTCTCGGGCGAAATCTTTTCGCAGGATGAGCTCGTGGTCGGCGAGGGCGCGGCGGTGAGCGCGGAAATCGAAGTCGGGACCGCCGTGATTCACGGCCAGGTGACCGGCAACATCCGCGCGAAAGTCGGCGTCGAGATTCACGCAAAGGGCTGCCTCAAGGGGAACATCGTCAGTCCCGCGGTCGTGATTGAGCGTGGCGCCATCTTCGAAGGCAATTGCCAAATGGAAAACATCGGCGAGCGCGCGCGCGCGGGAGCGACGACACCGCCACCGCCCGCATTCCCCGATTTGGGCGGCCTGGCCCATTCATAAGAAGCGCGTTTCATGACGACGGAGATTCTGCGGGCCGGTCTGGTCGATGTCGACCTCACGCTCCCCATGCAAATGGTGGTTTTTCTTTTGTTTTATTTCGTGCTGCGGCTCACGTTGTTTGGGCCGGTTCTGCGGATTCTAACCGAACGCGAGGAACGCGTTGTGCGGGCAAAGCGTGACGCCGAAGAGTTTGAGAACCGGGCGGCGACGCAAGCGGGCGTTTATGAGGTGCGACTTAAGGACGCGCGGGCGCGGGCGCTGAAAGAGCGCGACGCGATGCGGGCGGACGGGGCGGCGCGTGAGCGCGAGATTGTGGGCGCGGCGCGGGCCGATGCGCAAACGCGCGTTGAGGCGATGAAAAGAACCATCGTGGGCCAGGTGAAATCGGCGCGCGAGGCGCTTTCGCGGGATGAGCGCGTGCTGGCGCGCGAAGTTGCGGAGCGGCTTCTCGGGCGCCGCATCGACGAAGGGCGGGTGGGCTGATGCGCTTGTGGAGTTTGTTGGCGGCGGCGCTGTTCGTGACCTGGCCGTCGATGGCGTTTGCGGCGGAAGGTGGGTTTTGGAAGGGCGTCGCGTGGTCGGCGGCGAACTTCGTGATCCTCGGGGCGGTGCTGGTTGTCGTGCTTCGAAAGCGCGTCCAGAAAGCGCTTGCGGATCGACGCGATGCGATTGCGTCAGAGCTTGGAGAAGCGGCGCGGCTTCGCGAGGAGGCGGCGCAAAAGGCTGCGGACATCGAGCAAAAGCTCGCGGCGCTCGACGGTGAAATTTCGAAGATGATCGCGGAGTTTCGCGCGGAGGGCGAGCGGGCGAAAGAGAAGATGATCGCCGAAGCCAAGCGGCTTGGCGAGCGACTCGCCGTGGAAGCGGAGTCGGCCATCGCGCTCGACCTTGAACGCGAAAAGCGTGCGCTTCGCGAGGAGCTTGTGCGCCGTGCAGTTGCGGTCGCGGAAGAGATGCTTCGGCAAAGCGCGACCGGTGACGACCAGGTTAAGTTTGCGCGGAGTTACGTTGAAAAGTTTAGGGCGCAAGTGGGAGGCGCGAAGTGACGGGCGGCAGCTTGGGGCGCCGCTACGCGAAGGCGCTCCTTGAAATTGCGAAGGGCAAAGGCGAGGTCGACCGCGTGGGAGTGGACGTCGGGGCGCTGCTCGACGCCATCGCGACGAGCGGTGAGCTCAAGAGCTTGTGCGAAAACCCAGCCTTCGCAAAGTCGCAACGACGAAAGGTGCTCGATGCGCTCGCCGAGCGGCTTGGCGCAACGGAAACCGTGAAGAAGTTCGTTCGGTTGCTTGTCGACCGCGATCGCATCGGCCATTTGGGCGCCGTCGGGCGCGCGTACCAAGGGCTTGCGGACGAAGTTGCGGGACGCGTGCGCGCGTCGGTGGCGAGTGCGACACGTCTCACGGACACAGACCGCGCGGCGATCACGAGCGCCATCGCGGCGGCGACAGGAAAAACCGTCGTGCTGGAGGAATCGGTCGATGCAACTTTGATTGCGGGGCTGGTAACGCGCGTTGGAAGCGTTGTGTACGACGGAAGTTTACGGATGCAGCTTGCGGCGATGCGTGAGCGGATGTTGGCGGAGTAGCGAGGAGCGAGAATGGAAATCAGAGCCGAAGAAATCAGCCAGATCATTCGAAAGCAGATCGAGGAATACGACCAGCGGGTCGCGGTTCTCGAAACAGGAACGGTGCTCGCGGTCGGCGACGGGATTGCGCGGCTCTATGGGCTTGAAAGCGCGATGGCGGGCGAGCTCCTCGATTTTCCGCACGGCGTCAAAGGAATGGTCTTGAACCTCGAAGAAGACAACGTCGGCGTCGCGCTCTTCGGCGAGAGCCACGTCATCAAGGAAGGTGACATCGCGAAGCGCACCGGCAAGCTGGTTTCGGTGCCCGTCGGCACGGGGGTTGCGGGACGCGTCGTGAACCCGCTCGGCGAACCGATCGACGGAAAGGGACCCATCGCCGGCACCGAGCTTCGCAACATGGAGATCAAGGCGCCAGGGATTGTGCGTCGCCAGTCGGTGAAGGAGCCGCTGCAGACGGGCATCAAGGCGATCGACTCGATGATTCCGATTGGGCGCGGGCAGCGCGAGCTCATCATCGGCGATCGGCAGACGGGGAAGACAGCGCTCGCGGTCGACACGATCATCAATCAAAAAGGGCAGAACGTTTTTTGCGTTTACGTCGCCATCGGACAAAAGCAATCGACCGTCGCGCAGGTCGTCGATCGACTGACCGAGGCTGGGGCGATGGAGTACACGACCGTTGTCTCGGCGTCGGCGAACGTTTCGGCACCGCTGCAGTTTCTGGCGCCGTACGCGGGATGCACGATGGGCGAGTTTTTTCGCGACAGCGGCCAACACGCGCTTTGCATTTACGACGACTTGTCGAAGCACGCGGTGGCGTATCGTCAGCTCTCGCTCCTTTTGCGACGGCCGCCGGGACGCGAGGCGTATCCGGGCGACGTGTTTTATCTGCACTCGCGCCTCCTCGAGCGCGCGGCGAAGTTGCGCGACGACTTGGGCGGCGGCTCTCTCACAGCGCTTCCCGTCATCGAGACGCAAGCGGGCGACGTTTCGGCTTACATTCCGACGAACGTCATTTCGATCACCGATGGACAGATCTTCCTGGAGACCGACCTTTTTTATTCGGGTGTGCGCCCGGCGGTTAACGTCGGCCTTTCCGTGTCGCGTGTCGGCGGCAGCGCGCAGATCCCGGCGATGAAACAGGTCGCGGGCAAGCTGCGTCTCGAGCTCGCGCAGTACCGCGAGATGGCGGCGTTCGCGCAGTTCGGGTCGGACCTGGACAAGGCGACGCAAGCGCAACTCGCGCGCGGAAGCCGGCTCGTCGAGCTCCTGAAGCAAGGGCAGTACTCGCCGCTGTCCGTCGAGAAGCAGGTCGTTCTTATTTTTGCCGCGACCAACGGCTTCGTCGACGAGTTGAACGTCGCGCGGCTCGGCCGATACGAAAAAGAGCTGTTCATCTATATGGAGAATAAGCACCCCGAGCTGTTGCAAGAGATTCGCGAGCGCAAAAGCCTCTTCAAAGAGGATGGCAAATCAAAGCAGATGGTGTTTGACGTTCGGCCGGCGCTGAAATCGGCGCTTGCCGACTTCGGGAAACTTTTCGGCGCCGCGAGCTGAGCCGATGCCGTCGCTGAAAGCCATACGAAAGAGGATCACGAGCGTCCGCTCGACACGTCAAATCACGAAGGCGATGAAGATGGTCGCCGCGGCGAAACTTCGTCGCGCGCAGACGGCGATTGAGCAGGCGCGCCCCTACGCGAAGAAACTCGCGGAGGGGATTGGCGACATCGCGGCGCGGGTGCCCGTCGAAGACCACCCGCTCTTGGCGCGACGCGAACCGCTTCGCAAGGTGCAGCTTTTCGTGCTGACGAGCGATCGCGGGCTTTGCGGCGGCTTCAATTCAAACGTAAATCGCGCGGCTGAGCGCTTCATCGTCGAAAACCGCGCGAAATACGAAGAGATTTCACTCGCCGTCGTTGGTCGAAAAGCGGTCGAGTATTTCCGGCGGCGCCGGTACGACATTAAGCATGAGTTCCGCGGCGTCTTCGCGGACCTGTCGATCGGGCGCGTTCGCGAGATCGCGGACCAAGTGATCGCGGGGTATACGGCGAGCGACCTTGACGCCGTGTATATGGTTTACAACGAATTCAAAAACGCGGTGTCGCAGAAGGTCGTTGTGGAGCCGCTCCTTCCCGTGTCGCCGGCGGTCGTGGGTGACGGCGGCGTCGAATACCTTTATGAGCCGGGCAAGCGCGAGCTCCTCGACTTGCTGCTGCCGCGCTACGTTGAAATCGAGATCATGCGGGCGCTTCTCGAAAGCGTCGCGTCGGAGCATGGCGCGCGCATGACGGCCATGGACAGCGCGACGAAAAACGCGAGTGAGATGATCGGGTCGCTCACGCTTCAGTTTAACCGCGCACGCCAGGCGGCCATCACCAAGGAACTCATGGAAATCATCGGTGGCGCTGAAGCACTCAAGGGATGAAGTTCTGGCGGCCTTTACACGAGCTGTGGTGCCGCGTACCGTAAAAGGTTGAATGAAAAACGTTTTTTTGATCGGCACGGTCGTCGCGAATCTGGGCATTGGCGGATTCGCGTGTAAGAAGCAGGCGCCGCAAGGCCCGGCACGAGGCGGCGCAACTGCGGCCGACGCGCGCACCGGAACCGACGAGCCGCCGCGTCGGACGACCGACGGCACCGGCGCCGTCACAGTCCCGACAACGGCCATGGGCTTCATCTCGAAGGATGTTCACGCCGTGCTGGTCCTTCGCAATGTCTTTCATTCGATGAAGCTCGCCGCTGAGATTTTGGCGCCCATTGTGTCGTTCGTTGGCCTCGACAACCCGCTCGATGCCATTGTGAGCGAGGTGCGCACGAAGGTCGGCATCAACCCCTTTGACATCAAGGATTTGGCGCGCATCGGAATCGACACGTCGCGCGAAATCGTGGTGCCGATGAACGAGCGCGGCCAGGGGTTTGCGTTCGTCGTGCCAATATCAAGTGGCGAGGCGGTTCACCGTTTCTTGCACGACTCACTGCGGAAGCTGCTCGACGAGGAGGCGCAAAAAAACCCGACGGTGCCGCGCGTCGGATTCTCCACAACAAAGGAGCGCGGCTTCGACGTGACCAGCGTCCCCGGCAAGCTCGGATGGGTGGTCGTCGGCTCGCATCTTCTCGTTGTTCCCGAAATGTCGGCGCCCGTGGCCGAGACGATTCGCAAAATGCTCGGGCTCGCGACCGAAAAGACATACGCCGCGTCGCCCGACCTCGACAAAATTCGTTCGACGTTTTCGAAAGAGATCGACGGGTTATTGTTTTTGGGACCGCCGTTTATCTCGCAGTGGGCGCAGCGATTCCAGCGCGAGGTCGGCGGCGGCGAGAGCGACCCGCTCAACACGTTTGTGCGGTCGATTCAAGGGGCGGCGTTCGCCATGTCGATGTCGCGTGAACGCGTGCGCGTTGAGCTTGTGGCAGCTGTCCCCGAAGCGGAGCGGCAGCGCATCAACGCAACGCTCAATCGGACGAAACCGCTGCCCGCGTTGGCGAAGCGCGTTGACCCGGACTCCGCGGCATTTGGCGCCGTGTCGGTGAACGTCGCGAATTTCCTGCAGCGGCTCTTCGCGTGGCGCCCGTCCGTGAAAGTGGAATGGGGGAACCTGACGCGCACACTCAAAGAGCGGGCGCGCATCGACCTCGACGAGCTCATCGCAAACCTCAACGGACAGATGGGTGTTTCGATTGTCGACATCGTGCCGCCCAAGGCCGGGATCTCGGCGTCGCTTCTCGGGCCGCTCGCGCAGTTCGCGATTGTCGCGCATGTGGGCCTCGAAAAGCCGGACGTGTTCAAGACGTTGGTGCACGAGATTGAACGGACCGTCGAGCAACTGGCCAAAGTCGCCGGCGCCAAAGACACGCCGAAAGTCGTGACGCGGCGCCGAAACGTCGACGGCGTGACGGTTTATTCGCTCGGTAAAGGAAAAGACGAAGCGTTTTCGATTGCGCTCGTGGGCGACCAGTTTGTTCTGGCATCGGGGAAGGGGCGCATCGACCGCGTCATTGGTGTCGCGAAGGGCCGGACGAAATCGCTCGCCGATTCCGTGGTGACCAACGAAGGGCGACGGCGCCTCGGCCGTGATTCGCTGCTCACCGGCTACTTGAGCCCGGCACATTTGTCGAAGCTGATTCCCAAGCTCCTCGCACAAGAAGGGATCGTCGATGGAACGAAAGGCGCTGACATGCCGGTCATTGTAAAGGCGCTCGATGTTTTCAACGGAATCCACCTTGACGTCACGACAGAAGCACCTGGACTCAGGGCCGATTTGAATGTGGGCCTGAAACCGATGGCACCCAAGAAGTGAAGCGTCGTTTTGTTTATCGCCGGTTCGCGGCCGCGGTCGCGTTTGCGACGAGCGGCTCGTTTTTTTTTGCGGGGTGCGTCAGCGAAGAGCGCAAAGAGATTGCGCGTGCAAACGTTCTTTACAACCAGGGCGCGAAAGACCCGGCGAAGCTCGAGGAGTCGCTCCGGCTCTATCGACGGATCACGGAAAAAAATCCGGGCTCGATTGAGGCGCAGCTTGCATTTGGGCAGGTTCTTTTCGACCTCGGCTGTTACGACCACGCGCTTTTGCGCTTCGACGCGGCGCTCGCGGCACAAGCCGAATCGCCGCCGGCGCTTGTGGGGCGCGGCGCGGCGCTCATGTTCTTGAAGCGATGGGACGACGCGGCGACGACCTATCGGCGGCTGCTCGTCCTCGACAAAGAAAATCTGAACTACGCAAACAACCTCGGGAAGGCCGTCTATTTCAAGGGGGATTACGGCGCCGCGGAGACAACGTTCAACAAAGTGCTCGCGGCCAAGAAGGACGACCGCACGGCGCGCTTTTTCCTCGGTGAGATCGCGCTCAAAAAAGGGGACACGGCCGCGGCGGCCCGCGAATTCGAGCGGTTAAATGAGCTCGAACCGGGTCGGTTCTTTGGTCCGTATGGGCTCGCGAAGGTTGCGCTCGCGTCGGGAAAAGTTGACGAAGCGATCGACAAGTTGCGCCTTGCGTTTTCGCGTGGAATCGAGGACGTCGCGGGGGTGCGCGAAGATCCGGCGATGTCGAAGCTGCTCGACGACGACCGCGTGAAGAAGCTCATCGCTGAGGCCGCGAACAAGCGGGGCGCCATCACAAACCGGGAGTTCCGGGCGGCGCCGGTTTGCGAAGTCGTCTTGCCGCGCGCGAGATAACAGAAGTGCGCCGCGGACACGATTCGCACCGCTAATCGGTTAGACCCGTAGCAGGATCCAGGTCGACGCGACGCGCGGGTCGATCGCGTCGTTGGCGCGCAGCGTAGCCAAATGGTCACGAAGGCCACCGAACAACGACACGGCGAACTCAGCGTCGGGACCGAGGAGCGCGCGCGCCGATTCCATCCAAAGGTGATCCGATTTTCGGAGCGTCTCAAGGCGCGTGAGCGGCAGCGGGCCAAGCGCCGGCGCACCGCTGGTCGCGCGATGGGCAACGGCCGTCGCGATCAACATAGGAATCGTGAGTGCCGCGCGATCGGATGGCGCCGCGTGACCCAAATCGATCGACAAGATGGCCTCACACGAAATCCCAAGCCTGTCCCGGATCCGCGCCATCGCGCCGATTTCATCCAGCAGGTGATCGAGTCGCTCGGCGTCGGCCACCGCTCGAACGCCATCCGGACGCACAGAGGCAAGCTGGGACATCGTGTCGCTCCACGGTGGCACAAGCAGCGAAAACGGCTCATCGTCCCCGAGGCGCCATGGCCCCCGTCCCCGCAGCATCCGCGCGCGCGCCGCCCGCTTTGCGACTTCGGCGTGGCCAACAGCAAACAGGTCACGCAACATGCGCGTCCGAACAATCTCCGTCGCCGATTGCCCGTGCGCGGCCGCCAACACCTCGAGGCCAATCGACACCCAATCGCGAACCCGCTCAAAGCTCGCCGCCGTCCGCACCTTGTCATCCGGGTCAACGCGATCGGCTGAGACCACCGCGTTCGCCAAAAACGCGAGCTCCGCAACGAGGCGCTCCATCTCCTCACGATCCTCGACCGCGTCGAGCGCCTGCCCCAAAAGCGACTCGCCCGAAAGCGGCGCGACGAGCACAACGGGAAGTGCACGTCTGGCCTCCGCTCCCGCCGCAGCACCCGATCTTGATTTCGCCCCATCTTCCTCTTTATTACCCCCTTTTCCTTCTCCTCCGATCTCAGTGACTCCGTGGTTCCGTGGTTTCTCTTCTACTTTCTTCGCTTCATCGGGTCGCAACTTGCGATAAACGCCAACTGCCTCGTCAAACGAAACAAAACCCATCTCCTCCCGACGCGCCGACTGAAACCGCCGCGCCGTCTCCTCAAGCTCCGACGGAATCTCACTTCGCACTTGCGTGAGGAAGCGCCGCGCCCGCTCGTGATCGTCGGCATACAGTGCCTCCACAAGCTTAAACGCATTCGCCTCGTCTTCAGGCGGACCCTTGTAAAGCAAGTAAAACCAGCCATCGGCCGTCGCGCGCGCATCCCGTGGCGGCTCCGCAAGGTCGTACGCCTCGACCACCTCAAACGCCGACAACATGAGGAGCCCCAGCGTCTCCGCATCGATTCCCCAGGCGATTCGCGCCGCGCGCTCCCAGCCGCCCGCGAGGATCGCATCCACCCACGGCCAAAATCGCGCCGGCTCGACGGAGTCGCCACGCCACACATCCAGATCCAAGAACCGCTGAATCTGATCCGGCGTGCAAAGCGCAATCAGCCCGCGCGCATCCGCAATCCCCGCCTCGCGAACGACCCAGTAAACCTCTTCTGCCGGAACACGCCGAATCTCGCGCCTCGCATCCGGCGCCGCGAGAAGTGCGTCAACCTTGCCGAAGCGCCGCGCCCGTTCGAGCGCAGCCCGAAACGGCGACAGCCGAACAACGTTGGACGCGGTTTCGCTCACCTTTGTCACGGGATCTGCATTCCCCCGCTCACGTTAACGCACTGCCCGGTCACGAAGTCCGACAGCGGCGACGCAAAAAACAAAACAACGCGCGCGATGTCGAGCGGCTCCGCGATTCGCCCAAACGGAATTCGCTGAATCATCGCCGCGCGCTGGTCCTCGGGTATCCCGAACGGCCCCGCATCACCACGCGCCTTCGCATGCGAGAGCCGCGTCTCCGTCAACCCCGGCGCGACCGCATTCACGTTGATGCAAAACCGCCCCCACTCTTGCGCGACGGTTCGCGTGAGCCCCACGTTCCCCATCTTCGCCGCCGTGTAATTGGCTTGCCCCGGGTTTCCACGAATCGCCGCAGTCGAGTAAAAGTTGACGATCTTTCGGTGCCCGCGCACACGCCCGTTCGCCTCGATCTCCGCTTTCGCCACATCGCGCATATACGGCACCGTCGACCGGATGCAGTTGAAGGTCCCCGTCAAATTGACGCTCAACACAAACTCCCAATCCTCGTCGGTCATCTTGTGAATCACGCGGTCGCGCGTAATCCCCGCGTTGTTAACGAGAATGTCGATCTTCCCAAACGCCTCGACCGCGGATTCCATAAGGTGGTCCGTGTAACGCGAATCGGCGACGCTCCCAACCGACGCACGCGCGCTGCCCGCCCGAATCGCCGCGCACGCTTGGGCGGCGCTGTCAGCCGGTTCGATGTCGAGGTCGTTCACGACAACATTCGCCCCCTCCTCCGCGAAGAGACACGCAATCGCGCGCCCGATCCCTCGCCCCGCGCCCGTTACAACAGCCACCTTCCCGCTCAAGAGTCCCATCCGCGCGCACCTCCCTTCGGTCCTTGCCGGCCGTCATCGGCTGACCCGCGAGTGTCCGTCGGTGCATGGCGGACAGTCAAGGTCCGTGTTATCTTTTTAGCTGATTTGCGCGTTCCGCGTGGGACGGCAATCGGAGTGCTGACATGACCGAACGACGGCTCCTCGTGGTTGAGGACAATGAGCTGATCCGCGGGAAGCTCGATACATTTTTCTCAGGCAAGGGGTTTTTGGTGCAGACGGCGTCCGATTTAGCATCGGCGCTCGGCTACCTTGGAATCGCCACGTACGACGCGGTCGTGACAGAGTTTCTGTTGCCAGGGGGCACTTGCGAGGCACTCGCAAAACAGCTTCGCAACAAAGGGGTCAAGGGACGCACCGCGCTCGTTGTGTTGGCCTCGTCGAAGCAGTCGCTCGATTCGGTCGAGGATGCGCGCCGCTTGTTTGACGCCGTATTGTTGAAGCCGTTCAAGGCGCTCGAGCTTTTTAAGACCGTCGACGACCTCGTGAGCACTCAGATATCGGCCACGTCGGCCGAGGGCGCGCCGTTCGCGGTTGAAATCGAGTCGCCGTCGGATGGTCCCGCCAGTGAGTTTTCGCTCGAACCGATGGGCTCACACGAACTCGCACGGCCGTCTTCGAGCGCACGTGCGCCATTTCACGCGGAATCACTTTTGCCGCAAAGTGAGACACCGGCCTCCGAGGAGCCGAGCCTCGATGTCGAGCCGATCCCGCTCGCCGTCGGCGCCGATCGCTCATCCCGCGAGTTCGGCGCGAGTGACGCGTTCGGCGGTGCGCTCGAAATCGAGCTGGAACCCGATGCCGTCGTGGAAAGTGGATCGGCCAACACAGCCGTCGACCCGCTCGCGCTTGAACCGGAAGGGGCCATCGATGTCTCGCTCGACGCGCCCATTGAACTCGACGCGCCCATTGAACTCGACGCGCCGCTCGACGAACCGTTCCCCCTCGAAGCGCCCCTTGATCTCGAATCCCCCATCGAGACATCGCGCCCCGTTGAACTTGAAGCCGAGATTGAGCTCGGCGCCCCCGTCGACCTAGAGCCCTTAGCGTCTGACCAGCCCGTTGAATTTGAAATTGACGCTGGCCCCCCTTTGGCGGTCGCCGAAACGCCGCTCGCCGCGCCCGACGATCTCGCTTTCGAACTAAGCCCCGCTTTCGATTCGCCTAAACCCCCGGCCGCCCCCGAACGTGAAATCGCCGCGCCCGACGTCGTCGGACGACTCGCCCCGCTTCCCACGGACGCCGCGCCCATCCTCGCTGGCGACCTTGCCGAGTTCCCCTTCGCGCAGCTGCTGCTCGACATTTTTCAGCGCAGCACAACCGGCGTCCTCGTGCTCTCAGTTGAATCGGCCGAGAAACGAATCTATTTCGTCAACGGAATCCCCGTTTACGCCGAATCGACAATCCTGTCCGAGAACTTGGGACAGTTTCTCCTTACCGCTGGTGTCATCAAAGAGCCCGACTACAAGCGCGCCCTCGAATCGATGCAGCGCGAGCCGCTCCAACAAGGTGAAGCGTTCGTCCGCCTTGGGCTTTTCTCGTACGCCGAGCTTCTCCAGCACCTTCACCGCCAGATTCGCGAAAAGATCCTGGTGACGTTTGCTTGGCCGGCCGCAGCGTATCGACTCTTCGACGACGCGCGTTTCGTCGGCTCAAAGCTCATCTTTGAAATGCACCCGGTCGAGCTCATTCACGAAGGGATTGGCCGCTTTCTGACGCAAGAAGCGCTCGCCGCGGAGTTCGAGGGCAACGTCGCGTCGCGCGCGTTCGTGCGCCGCACTGAGCAGCTTCAGCGCATTTTGTCACCGATCATCGCGCTCATGCCCAGCATCGATGTCGATGCCTGCTTTTCGGGGGAGCGTCAGGTCGAGGAATTGCGCGCACTGACCGGCCTCTCCGACGCAGCGCTGGGGCAACTGCTTCGAACGTTGCTTGTCGTCGGCGCCATCGAGCTCGTCGAAACTGCGTCACAAGCGCAAATCGTCGAAGGGACGCGTGACGAACACTCGGTGATCGGTGAATCGATCGAAGTCGGCGAGGATCAAATCGTTGACACCCAGTCGGTTAAAGCACCACCCGACGCGCCCGGAAAAGGTGGCGTCGAATCGCCGACGGCCGCGAGTGCCCTGATTGACCGCGTCACACGCGATTACCTCCGCACAAAAACAAACGACTACTACAAGGTTTTGGGCGTCTCGCACGACGCGTCGGTCCGCGCCGTTGAGGAGGCGTACCTCGCGCTCGCCGAGACGTATCACCCCGACAAATACCGCGACATCGAAATCCTCGGGATCCGGTCGAAGGCGAAGGAGATCTTCTTGCGCGTGTCGACCGCGTACGGAATTTTGTCTGATGTTAACGCGCGGCGTTCGTACGACCAGAGCCTCACGGCACGCGCGGGGGATGTGGCGACGAAGGACAAAACGATTGGCGCGCAGCTCGAGTTTCAGGCGGGCGAACGCGCCCTCGACGCCGGTGATTTTTCCGCGGCCGAGGCGGCGTTCGAACGCGCCGTCGCGCAGAACGAGAAGGAACCGGTTTATCACCTCTACCTCGGGTGGACGCAGTGGAATTTATCCGCGGACGACGCCGCGCGCCGAGAGCAAGCGAAAACCTATTTGAACCGTGGTATCGCGATGAATCCAATCATCGACGTTGGGTACGTTTTCCTGGGACGCGTCCTGAAAGCGGAGTCGAAGATCAATGAAGCGCGCGAGATGTTTGAGCGGGCGCTTGTCTTCAACCCGGATAACGCCGACGCGGCGGCGGAGGCCACTGCGCTCCAAGCGTCAACCACGGAAACGGCTCAAGGGGGGGCGCTGCCAGGGGCTGACGGGGCGATCTGACGGATGGACGCCGCGGACACGAAGATCCTCATCGTCGAGGACGATCCGCAGATTCGGATGATGTTACAAAAATTCCTGTCGAAGCATGGGTACCAAATCGTCGTGGCCGACGATGGCCTCAAGGGGGTCAAGTGCTTCAATGAGGAACATCCTCACCTCGTGTTGCTCGATACGCTTTTGCCCAAGCTCATGGGGTTTGATGTCTGCGACATGATCAAGGGTACTCCCGAGGGGAAATCGACGCCCGTCGTGATGATGAGTGCCGTTTGTCGCGCCGAGAAGTTTCAGACTGAAGCAAAGAGCAAACACCGTGCGGATCATTTCTTGGTAAAGCCGTTCCAATTCACGGAGATGATTCAAGTGATCGAGGGACTGCTCGGGCAATCCAAAGAAACGGCGACGATGTCAGCGGCAAAGCCGTCCGGCGCTAAGTCCACAGCGATCGGCGTGGCTCAAAGGGCGCGAGCGGTTGGGGAACAAACGATCGTCGCGGGGCCGAGCAGCACGTTTGTGGCGTCTCCACCGCCAATGCCGAGCGCGCCGGTGCCTTCGCCGCGGCAGACGGGATCGGCACGTCCTCCATGGGGTGCGCCACCCGTTGTTCCGGCCGCCTCCGATGTTCTCGACATTGTCGACGGCGCCCCACCGGAAGAGCCGATTGAGCTCGACGAATCCGAGCTCACACCGATCGCCACAAGTCTGCCCGTCGCGCCACCGCCTGCCCCAGAGAAAGCGATCACTTACTCAAGACCGGCGTCCACGCGCTCCGCGTCCGCCGCGCCCCGCGTTGAGTATGAGCCGGAGCGCACGCCGGCGCCTCGCCCCGCGACCGCCGCGCCAAAAAACGCGGCCGCCGGTCAGGAACGGTTGTTCGAGGGGTTGGAGGACTTTGAGATCCCTGAGCTCGAGACGAATCGTGGTCGCGGCGGTCAAATCGAGGCGGACGCCGCCGACGGAGCGTCATCCGAAGCGATGATCGTGGAGTTTGAAACGGACGACGCCGAGGAGACAACATCGGCGGGACGCTCTTTGGCCCCGTCGCGTGGCGGACCTGAAGTCGAGATTGAGTTCACGCCGCGCCCCAGCCCCGCGCCATTCCCGACCCCGCCCGCACCAACGTTAACCGGCGACGTGGGGTATGGCCTGTCGACGCCACAACGCCCAACCGAACCGCTCGGTGCGCTGCCGCTCGGAGCGTTGTTCCAAGCGCTTGGCGCAGAGAGCTTTAGTGGCGCGCTCGACGTCACGCATGAAGGGACAACGCGCCGAGTTCTTTGGCAACAAGGCCGCGTCGCGTTCGTGGAGCCGCTCTCACGCAGCGAGAACGTCGGTCGATTTTTGGTCAAGGCGGGACGGCTCGGGGACGCGGCGTATTCGAAGGCACTCGAAGTCATGATGGAATCGGGCGGTTCGATCGAAGACGCTCTCGTTGAATCGGGGGCGGTGGCGGCCGGCGATCTCCCGAAGATCGTTGACGACGTCGTAAGCGACCGCGCCGCATCGCTCTTCGAGTGGGGCGAATCGACGTATCAAACGACTCCGGGCGCTCCATTGACCACTGGAACAAAAAGTACAAACAGCGATCCGGTCGTCGTCGCTTTCCACGCGCTCAGTCGGCGCTTACCGGACGATTGGGTCGCGTCAAAAATGGCGTCCCTTCGCGCCCAGCGGCTTACCGTGACAGACGCGTTCAAGCGCGTCGCGGGCAGGCTCACCGACCTCCAAATCCCCGGCGCACTTCTCGAAGGCCTTGGCAAGCTGACCGTTGCAGAGATGGTTGGCGTCAACCCAACGCAATCGGCGGCATCGTTACGCTGTTTGCGTGCAATGATTGAGCTTGGTTTCGTGGCGCCCGAATCGGGTCCGGCGTCAGAGCCCGCATCCAAACCGAGCACACCGTCGCCCGGGATTTCTTCGGCGGCCGATTCGCCGGATCTCATCGCGCGCATCACCGCCGTTCATCCGCGATTGGGGCAAATCGATTATTTTTCGCTCCTTGGGGTTTCGCAAAACGCGAGTGCCGAGGAGATTGAGACCGCCTACTGGTCACTCGCACGCGGGCTGGCGCCCGACCAAATCGCTAAGTACCCGGCAGATGTTCAGCGGCGCGTGCGCGAATTCGCCACGAAGCTGTCGGTCGCATTCGGGACCTTGTCCGATCCGACGCATCGAGCAGAGTACCTCGCGAAGCGGCTTCGCGAAAGTGACACGTCCGTGCCGACTTCGCCCCCGCCCGCTCCACCGCAATCGGCTGCCCCATCGGAGACGCCAACGGCGCCGTCGCCTGAATCGGCAGAAGCGTACTTCCGTCGTGGCGAAAAACTCCTCAAGGAAGGGGCTTTCGCCACAGCGCTTGTCGCCTTCACAAACGCCCTCAAAGCAAACCCCAAAGAACCCGACCACTACCTCTACCTTGGTTGGGCGATGTACCAAAACTATCGTGGCTCGGGGCGCGCCGACATGGAAACGCGCGCGGTGAATTTCGTGCGGCGCGCGCTCGTCATGAATCCGAACCTCGACCAAGGCTACTATTTGCTCGGGCGCATCTATCACGAAAAAGGGAAAGCCGATCAGGCGAAACAACTTTACGCCAAGGCGATCTTTATCAACCCGTCGCACGGCGAAGCGCTGGCCGCCATGCGAGCGCTGCCCAAATAGTTCCGGCGATTGAAAGATACCTGGCCCTTATCTCGGGATCAGGGGGCGAGATCGTCGGTGTAGTTGATTATTTGGACGTCCTTGGCGCCGGCGACGGCCGCGACCTTGTCCTTGAAGTGACTCGCCGTGCAAACGATCACGATCGCGATGTTTTTCGCCTGGAGATTGCGCGTGACAGCGTCACGAACCTGCTTCGCCGTTACGGCCTTCACTTTTTGCGGGTACGCGAGGAAAAAATCGGCCGGCAGCCCGAGCAACTCGGCGCGCACCACGAGTTCCACGCGCTTTTGCGCGGTCTCCATCGTGAACGGATGAGCCCCGACGAGGCGCCCCTTCGCGAACTCGAGCTCTTCGTCCGTAATTCCGTTCTTCGAAAACTCGTCGTACATCTTCAGAACGAGGTCGAGCGTCGGCATAGCGTCGCTGTTCTTCGGGAACGTCCAAATCCCAAACGGCCCACGCTCCCGCGACTCAACGAGCATGCTCCGCGCGCCATAAGCCCACCCGCGCTTCACGCGCACTTCGCGCATAAGGCGCGACGTGAATCCGCTCCCAAACGCCGCGTTCGCAACCGTGAGCGGTACGTAGTCGGGGTGCGTGACCGGCACCGCGATCTGGCCGACCATCATCTGCGTTTGCGTTCGCCCCGGCCGGTCAACGAGCAGTACGCGTCGCCCCTCGACCTCCTGCGGCGCCACAGCATCACCGGACGTCGTCGCCGCCTCCCCCACAAGCGAACCGAACGCCGAGCTCAATTTCTTCTCGATGTCCGCCCGTGTCACATCGCCCGCAATCGCGATGATCATGTTTCCCGCCGAAATGGATGACGAGTAAAAACCGGCCACATCGTCTCGCGAGAACGACTTCACCGCAGCGCGCGTCCCCGCGTCGTCTCGGCCAAGCCGGTGCTTGCCATACAAGAACCGCTTAAAAAACAGCCGCGCCGACGACTGATCGTCCTCGCGTCGCAAATCGATCTCCGAAAGCACCTCGCGACGCAATTTCTCAAGCTCGGCCGCAGGAAACGTCGGGGTCGTAACAAGCGATGCAACGAGCCCGAGAAACGCGTCGACGTTTCGCGCAATCACGCTTCCGCCCAACCAGAGCGCCTCCATCGTCGCCTGCGCCGCAAAGCTCGACCCGATCTCCTCAAACTTCTCCTCGATTTGATTCCGCGAAAGCGCTTTTGTTCCTCGCGCCATGAGCCGCGCCGTAAAACTCGCAAGCCCCTCTTTCCCTTGCGGCTCGCGCGCAATACCGCCCTTCATCACAACGCCCGCGTAAACGAGCGGCAGATCGTGACGCTCCTCAAGGAGCACCGTCATGCCGTTCGCGAGCGTGAACCGCTTCGTGTTTTCAGTTTCCTCTTTTCCCCATGCGACCGTTGGACGCAAAGACGGCACGAACGCAAGCGCGGCAACGAACACACCCATCGCCCTCATTTCGCACCTCCCATTGCCGCAAGCGGAACCGCGAGCACGACCGTCCGATTCGCCTTTCTAAACACGCGCGCAACAGCTCGCTTCACATCATCTCCAGTCACCGCGCGGATCTTATCGAGCACCGTGAGCCCCTTCTTGTAATCGCCGTGCGTCGTCTCCGCATCGCCAATGAGATACGCCTTTCCCGACATCGTTGAGAGCGCCGTCACCGACGCGAGCTCGACGCGATTCTTCGCGCGCGAAAGCTCGCCGGCCGTGATGCCGCCCTCGGCAACCTTCGCAATCTCCGCCTCGACAATCGGCTCCGCCGTCGCCGCCGGTTTCCCCGCCTTCATCGACACCATCAGCTCAAAAAGCGACGCATCGCGAAACGGCGACGGCCACCCTTCGATCTCGGCGGCCATCTCGAGCTCGGTAATCAGCTTGCGATAGAGGCGACTCGACGGCCCGCCGAAGAGCACGAGATTCGCGACTTGCAACGCCCAGTAATCGGCGTCGCTCGGCGCTGGCATCCGAAACCCCGCGAGCCACTTCTCCGCGGTGATTGGCTTCTTCACGACCACGCGGCGCTCCTCGGTTTGTGCCGGCTCGTCGGGCTGGTCCGTTCGAGCGATTTTCGACGGCTGCTGGTGCCCAAAATATTTTCGAATGAGCCACAGCATTTCGTCGGTCTGAAAATCGCCGACCACGACAACCGTGTTGTTATTCGGAGCGTAGTACTGCCGATAAAAATCGGGGCAATCCTTCACCGAGATCTGCTTCAGGTCGTTCATCCACCCAACCGTCGGCCATCGGTACGGGTGCTTCGTAAACGCGCGCCTATAAAGCTCCTCGTACATCGCGCCCGGCACCGAGTTGTCGACGCGGTAGCGCCGTTCGTTCATGACGACTTGCCGCTCGGTGTCGAGCTGCTTTTGATTCAGGATAAGGTTCTCCGCGCGGTCGGCCTCCATGCGCGTCAGGAGCTCGAGCTTGTCGCGGTGCAAATTCGATCGATAAAACGTCCAATCGAGCCAGGTCGACGCGTTGATGTTGCCGCCGAGCCCTTCGAGTGTTTTGTCGAATTCGCCGTCCTTCATATTTTTCGTCTCTTTAAACATGAGGTGCTCGAATAGATGCGCGATGCCGGTGCGCCCCTCGCGCTCGTCGCGCGACCCCACGCGAAACCACTGCTGGAACGCGATGACCGGCGCCGACGCGTCCTTAATGAGAAGGACGCCAAGCCCGTTCGACAGGCGATACTTTTCGACGGCGAGCCCAGCCGGGAGCGGCGTCTTCTCGACGAACGACACCGTCGCCCACGGGCGATTGACGGAGCCGGGCAGACCGGGTGCGCAGGCAAGCATCGGCACAAACGTCAGAAAGACTTCCCGTTTCAACCTGGAGATCCAAACGTTGCGGTTCATCTCGTCTCCCTCCGACTTGGTTGGCTCAAATACCGCTCTTGTGGTTCACGTCACTGGGGTTCGCGCTCCCTAAAGGGGCGCTCACCCATTTCCGCCGCACGCGCAAGCCACTGGCTTGCGCTCAAAAGGCGGCGAAAACTGCGAGGAGGGGGATTTGAACCCCCACGAGTGTTGAGCCCACCAGCCCCTCAAACTGGCGCGTCTACCAATTCCGCCATCCTCGCGAAAAGGGAGCGGCAGAAATAACCGAGGCTCCGTTTCGCGTCAAGACAAAGCCTGCCGTACTCCATATGACATCCCAAACAAACTGATTGCTTCCCGTCGAGCAATCTGCGAAAAACGCGCAATTCGCTTTTAACAAGGACGTGCGCTGATGGCGATGCAACATCTCACCGACGAACAAATTCGCACCTGGACGCTTGAGCAAAAAGACAAGTGGTGGCTCGACAATGTTTACAAGGGAGACATGCCCCAGCTCACGCTCCGCTCCGCCATCACCGGGATGATGCTTGGCGGCGTTTTGTCGCTCACCAATCTTTACGTCGGCGCGAAAACCGGCTGGACGCTTGGCGTCGGCATCACGTCGGTAATTTTGGCCTTCGCGTTTTTCCGCGTGCTCTCAAAGATGGGTCTCGCGAAAGAGTTCTCCATTCTCGAAAACAACTGCATGCAATCGATCGCGACGTCGGCCGGCTACATGACGTCGCCCCTCATCACGAGCCTCGGCGCCTACATGATCGTCACGAGCGCGACCATTCCGATGATGACGTCGCTCACCTGGATGATCGCCATCTCGACGCTCGGCATCCTCTTCGCGTTTCCGCTCAAGCGCCGCTTCATCAACGACGAGCAGCAGCCCTTCCCTGAGGGGCGCGCAGCCGGCGTCGTCATGGACGCGCTCCACACCGGCGACGCGAAGTCGGGAATGCTTAAGGCGAAGCTGCTGATGATTACGGCCGCGGGATCGGCGCTCATCAAGGTGCTCCAAAGCGAGCCGCTCATGAAGGCCCTCCACGGAATGAAGGCCGACGCCAAGGGCTTTTTCGTCCACATCCCCGAGTTTCTCGACGAATGGATTTACAAAATCACGTCGGTCAAGTGGTTTGGTGGCGTCGAACTTCGCGAGCTCACGGTGCGCGTCGACACCGACTTTGTGATGATGGCGGCGGGAGTGCTCACCGGGATTCGCACGGGGATATCGATGATGGTCGGCGCCGTCGTCAACTACCTCGTTCTCGCGCCGATGATGATCGCGAGCGGCGACATTCACGGCAAGGTTGTCGAGGGCGTCACGCACTATGGGTTCAAGCCGATCACGATGTGGGCGCTCTGGTGCGGCGTCGCGATGATGACAACGTCGTCGCTCTTCGCGTTCTTCTCGAAGCCGGCGATTCTCGTGAGCGCCTTCTCGGGGCTCTTCGGCAAAAAAGACCCGAGCAAATCGTCGGACATTCTCGCCAATATCGAGCTTCCCATGAAAGTCTTCGTCATCGGTATTCCGCTCGTCGGCGGCATCGTCGTCTTTCTCGGACACATCTTTTTCGACGTCGCGATCTGGCTCGGTATCATTGCGATCCCACTCATCTTCGTCTTCACGCTCATCGCCGTGAACTCGACCGCTCTCACGTCGATTACGCCGACCGGCGCGCTCGGCAAACTCACGCAACTCACGTATGGCGTCCTCGCGCCCGGCAACGTCACGACGAACCTCATGACGGCGAGCATCACCGGCGAAGTCGCAGGGAACGCATCGAATCTCCTCATGGACATCAAGCCCGGCTACATGCTCGGCGGAAAGCCGCGCCAACAAGCGATTGGGCACTTTCTTGGAATCGTCGCGGGCGCGTTCGCCGCGGTGCCGATCTTCTATCTCGTCTTCTTGAAGAACGGGCCCTCCGGCCTCGCGACCGAGCAGTACCCGATGCCCGGCGTCGTTATCTGGAAGAGCGTGTCCGAAGTTCTCACGAAGGGCCTCTCGAACCTCGAGGTCTCGGCGCGCTGGGCGGCGCTCGCGGGCGCTCTCATCGGCATCATCCTCGAAGCCGTCAAGATCGCGACGAAGGGGAGATTCTGGTTGTCGGGCGTCGGCATCGGGCTCGCGTTCGTGATTTCGTTTAACACCTGCTTCGCGATGTTTTTCGGCGCGTTCCTCTTCTGGCTCGCCAAGAAAAAGTGGGCGAAGAAGCCCGACGCGTGGGGGAACAAAGTCATCGTCGAAAACGAAGAGCCGATCGCCGCGGGTGTCATCGCGGGCGGCGCGCTCATGGGACTCCTCGTCATCATCATCGAAAACTTCCTGCTTTGAACAGGTCGATCATCTGATCCAAGTTTCATCAGGGGATCAAACCCCCTTTCCATAAACCGAGGGTTCCGCGGACGCTCGCCATGGCCTGGCGGTTGCAAATTGACCGCGCGGCGCGGTAAGCTGTGCGGCTTTGCGCCGAAACGGGACGAGGGGTTTGGGATGAAAAAGTCGACTTTATTGCTCATGATCGGGTGTTTCGTCGGTTGCGTGCGCCCAACGGCGCCGGCTGGCGAGGATCCCGCGAACGGCGGAGGCGGAAACGATGCGGGCGCAGGTGGCGGTGGAGGCGGGACCGCGCAGGGCGAAATCAACGTCGCCGAACGTCTTGTCGCGGGCTGCCCCGTGCCACTCCACCTAAACCCCATCGCGCTTGAGTCGGGCGCAACATGGGAAGTCGCCGGCGCACCTGGACCGGGGTCGACGCCAAACATCGGCACCGTCACGACGCAGCTTGGGCGACCGTATTTCGCGCCACCGCCGGGCATCGTCGGCTGCGCGCTGCTTCGGGCACACCTCGCATCGGGGACAACGCTCGAAAAGCAGGTTTGCTTCGCGCCGCTTCCCGTCATCGCGAGCCCACAGATTGTCTCTGTCCGCGGACGCCGCGCGCTCCTCCCTGCTGGCTTCGACCCCGCAGCGTTTCGCTTTTCGATCAATGGGCTCGCCGCTGGAAACGGCGACATCGGGTTCGTGTCCGCGGCAGGCCTCTACCGCGCACCACAGAGCTTCCCAACGGGCGTGCGCCTTCCGCTCGCAATCACCGCACGCGTCGCGATGCCGGCCTGCGCCGATGTCTTCGCGACCATCGACATCGTTCTCGTCGACGTCATCGCAACACCCGGTGAAATCTCGGCGATGCGCGTCGCCGGCAAAGCGTTCGACATCGAAGCGCGCGCGATCTACACGAGCCCCGTTGCAACCGCCGCGGGACTCGCGCTCTCCGAAAACGTGACGTCGCTTGCGACGACAACCTGGACGCCTGACAAGCCTGCGGTCGCGAACGCCGCGCCGGGGCGCATCACGCTCGGCGCCGAACCGGGTCGTGCGACGGTCCGCGTGACCGATACGCGCTTTGACCCAGCGCCCACGGACCTCGTGGCTGTTGAAAGCCGCGCCGCGTATGAACTTCACGTTTATGCGCGCCGCGGTGGCGACGAGGTTCGCGTGACCGACACCGCGCCGCTCATTTCGGTCGTGCGCGGCGAGCGCGTCCCACTCACCGTCTACGCGGTCGACACCGAAGGCGCCGCGGCCGGGAAGTTGCGCGAAGCTTCGCGCGACGGCCTCACGTTTTCGGGCGCTGTCGTGAACGGCGTCGTCGCCGCACCTCCGCCCACAGCGGCCGTCGTCGAGCATTATCCGCTCGGCGCACTCGATGACCGCGGGCGCCCGATCGCGCGTCGGCTCACGGCAGTTTTTGGTTACGAGGCGAAGACCGTCGCGGCCACCGTCAAGAACGACGAAGACAACCGCGAGACGACGTTCAAGATGCGCGCGGTCGAACTCTTCGCGTCGGCGTCGGTGAACCGCATGATGCCGCCTTGGGCCAACCCCACCATTCCCGCGTCTTTCCTCGCGCAAAAGATGCTTCCCTCTGTGAGCGAAGCGATCGTCGCGACGGCCTTCAATATGGAGGAGGGCCTCTTCCCGTCGACTTCGGTTGACGCTTACGTTGGCTTGCCCGACGACGTTTGTCAGGCCGGGCTCGTCGACCTTTCGATGTTCGACGGCGAGCTGTTCACGGTGACCGTTAAAACGCCGATGGCGAACCCAGCGGGCAAGAGCCCCGTTCTCTTCGGCGACTTCGCGGTTATCGACACAAACCTCGGCTGGGACCGCGCGACCACGCTGGTGCGCGACGCAGAGCTTCATGGATTCGCGTGCGCGATGAAAGGCAGCCTCGCGATCGCGCTCCTCGACAACTCGGGCCCGGTCGAGCTGTCGATACGGCCCTCGCGCCGCCTCGCGGTGATTGGCGATACGCCCCTCTTGAAAACCGCGTTCGCCGCGACGCTCACGCCGCGAATTCCGGATGGCCCCGAGATGATGCTCACGCGACCGATCCCGATGCACCCGTCGCTCGTCATGGCGACCACGACGATGCCGCCCGACATGACGAAGAGCGGATACAGCCTGGAGGTCGAAATCACGAAGGGCGGTCAGTCGCGGGCGCCGTTTCTCATTGCGCCCGCGAGTCGCACCTACTTCACGGCAAACTGGGCTGGACCGTTTACGGCGCGCGCGCGTTGGGTTGCCAAGTCGGAGCTCACGCGTGTGACGTGGAAGGGCGCGTGGGGCGCGGAGAGCGACAGCGTCGAAATCCCGAGCGACACGCCGAACAACGGCTGCCATGCGCCAAGTGAACCGGCGAGCGGCGTCGTGCGTCCCGAGCTCACGTCCGAGAAGCTGTTTTCGTTTCTCGCGCGTCGCGTGAATTTTGAAACGAGCCAATGTGAAAACGATACGACGACCTACAACGCGTTCTCGTGCGATGTCGAGCCGCGCCCCGCGTGCTGCGATTCGTGCCCGTCGTTTTGCGGATACTACACGGGGCGAACAATGAGTTTCTTGCGGTTCGACGACGCACAAAAACCCGTTGTCGCAACGTGGGGCGACCCGTTCGGCATGACCGACGCCGGCGCGCCGTCGGGCGGTTACGTTCGCGTCGTTTCTGAGACGCAGAGTCAAGTCGACGGGTGCGGCCTCGCGCCGCTCACGCCCGGTTATGGCTTCATGCCGAAGGTCGGCACCAACAAAGTGACGTACGAATACGTGATGATAACGCCCGGCGTTCGCGACAATTTCACGACGTGGTGGGACAACCCTGTCATCTTCGAAACGCCGTCGGACGCCGTCTTCCCGATGCCAAACGCCGTTGCGCTGCCAACGCCGCGCGCGCTCGCGCCGCCCGCCGATCCGCGCGTTGCTGCAAAGCTCGCCGGGAAGCCCGCCGCGAATGTCGCCGACATCGATCTCGTTTTCGACGACTCGCTCACGACAAAGCCCGGCGCGGTGAACCCCGTAGCGAAAGTCACATGCGCCGATGGCGGCACGCCGCCCGGACTCGCGGCGACATTCATCCCCGCAACCACAACCGAGCGTTCGCGCGTGCATCTTACGAACCTTCCCGCGCGCGAAGCCGACGCGGGCGCGACGACGTTCGACGACACGCTCACCTGCAACGTGAAACTCGACAACGGGTTGACCGATATCGAGCTCCGCCTTTTCCCATCCGGGATCGCGGAGCGGCGCCGCGAAGTTTCGACCGACCCGCAAAGCGGCGTCCCCTATGAATACAAAACGCGCATGCCGATCTCCGCGCTCGGAACAAATATCTGGCAGGAGGGCGGTTCCGCGTCGTCGAAGCGTCCGATTGTCCCTGGTACATCGCTCCGCGCGAACGGCAAATACGTTCAGGCGCTCGGTCCCGCGATGCTGGCGTCCGTCGAGATGGAAGCCATCGCCTCACGTCGCCTCCATATTAATGCCGCCGACCCGGGCGATGCGAACGCGCCACGCATTTCAACGCGGCTCGAGATGTTTGGGTTTGGCCCGATCGTCGCGCTCGAATCGAAACTCACCGAGGCCGCGTCTCCCGATGTGCGCACGCTTCCCGTGTGGGACGTGCAATCGCTGCGCACCGTCGTGCCCGTCGGGGCCCCACCGCGAATCCTTTTCGCGAACCCGACCGATCTCCTCGCCTTCGATCTCGGGCAAAAGAAATTCGCCGCCGAGCCGGGCTACGTTTTTCGCGCAGGGCGCGGGCCGCTTTATGCGGCAAGTGGATCGCCACCCATTCGCGCCGCAGCGCGTGGCTACGTGGCTCGCACACCCGCGGCGGACGGCGTCGAGGAGGTCGTCGTGTCGGACCTTTCTGACTTGCAGCCCGACTTTGTTCCCGATCTTTTCTCGACCAGTAAAGACGCGGAGTATCTTTTGCTCTGGCAAGGCAATCGCCTCATCGACATCCAGCCGTTCACGGCGGTCGCGGTCGTCGGCGCACCCGGCGCGCTTCGTCGAAGCGAAGTCGATCCGGCAACGGGTGGCGCCGCGCGCGGCATTCAAGTCGTTACGTCCGACGCCAAAATCGTCGGGAGCGTTCAAGCGGGGACCGACATCGGCTACGTCGTCGACCCTCTTCTCGCGTGGGGGAATTTCTTTGGGACGCCGTTTGCCCCCGAGCGTGATTACCCGTTCCTCTACTGGAACGAAACGAACTACAGCGCTGGCCGAAACCCCGTGAACTGGGTCAAGGCGGAACCGCGCGTCGGACGCGGCTCCGTGAGCGGACCGGGGCATCGCTTCGGGTTTCAGTCCGCAGCCATCGTGAGCGACGACGATGAGGGCACCGGTCTCATGTCGGCAGCGCCGTATGACCTGACCGGGCAGATCATCACCCCGAACGGGCTCGGTTCGTTGGAAGTTGTTTCGGCGGCGGGCGCGACCAGCGGTGGGGCGGTCTATGGAGCCGACGACGCGACGTCGCCTTTCCTCGGTGCCACGGTGACCGCGCAAACACCCGGCTTCAACACGCCCGATCGAAACGCGTGGGACCTCGACAGCCGATACCGCCAGCAAACGCATGCGGGCCAAAGCCGCGTCGACCAAGGCTGGCCAGCACCGCTCGCCGCCGGCCTCATCGTCGCGGGAAGTAACGCGTACCTTCGCCTCATCACGATCCCCGACAACGGCCAAGGCGAGCCGCTCCTCACGGGCGACATCAAAGGCACGTTCACGTTCCTCGTGCACCCGATGTACGTCGACCAAACGCACCTCGAAACAACGGCGCGCTTTGATTCAAAGGGATTCGTTCTCTCGTTCTTGGCCGACAAAGGCTACGACCTCGCAACGCGGATCGCGTGCGCTGCGCTCACGGGCGGCACCGATACGGTCGCGAACATCGCGGCGGGCGTCGGGGATTACGTCATCGGCGAAATCATCGCAGACGCCGCCGAAGTCGTTGGCACCGAGCGTCATTGGCTCCGCGCGGCTCGCGACAGCAACAAGGTGCTTCAAGCGACGCGCGATTTTTATGGCGCGCAGGCGCGCTTTCAGGCGATATCCGCCGCCATTCGCACCGGCGAACTCCCCGCGGAGGCCGTCGCGAAGTTGCAGACGGTGCGAAATGGAACCATCTCGAAGCAGCTCAAATCCGCGCGCGCGCTCGGCAAGTCGATTTGCGGCGCCGCCGCGAACGTCGTTAAAGAGGCGCTCCTTCGCGACGCGATCGAAGGGCTTTACTCTGCGACATCCGTGCGGGCCGAGATGGACGAGACGCTCATCGTGCATATGAAGTCGCTCGAAGGGAACATCACGACGAAGTTCAACGAAGCCGTCGAAGACGTCTATCCGAAGGGCTCCGGTTGGAAAGGATCATGGCAGGACCTCTTTGAAGTCATGGCCGACGCGAAGCAGCGACGCGGCCGCGCGGAACTCGTGAACGACGCCATCCGCACCATCACGATGAACGGCGCGACCGTCCGCCTCTCGCCGTCGAACGACCCCGACGCGTCGCGACGAACCCGCGTGCCGTTCCAGCACGTCATCAACATGCACGCGTCGCGCAGCTCGCTCCTCGGCACCGCGCGCGCGAACCGCACCATCTCCGGCCACTACTCGCTCGTCCCCGGCAACGCGACAATCACCGCGCCCGCGCCCGCGGCGCCATAACCCCGCACGCAAAAGCCTTACGGTAGCGCCGACAAGCAAGGGTCGCGACCTAACGTCTCCAGATAAAGTTGGTCGAGCACGGTAACCATGTTGCGTAGGCCCGCAGGAACAGGCGTGCAACCGGTCGACCAGCTTCCGCACTCTCCGCCGACGGTGATTTCGCTGGCGCCCCGCCGGATCACGAAAACGACGCCGTCCCACGGGCGCGAGTCGACGCCGTAAAGGGCGCCTCCCGAATTGAACGCGGCTTGTACGTCGGGATTCGAAAGAACATCATAAACTTGGTAGGACGCGATCTCCCCGGGGGCGTTCGCGCATCTGATCGTTGTTTCGCACGTGCTACGCGGGTGGCCTTGATAGCCGCTGCGCGTCACGCGAATACGATTGGGAGCGATGAGATTAACGCTGTCGTAATACTGCCGCATGCCGCCCGACCATTCGTATTCGTAATCGGTCCGAAGGGGCGAAGAACAAGACGTCATATCGCTCGCTGGCTGCTCTGGCGCCGGCGCTGGTGTTCCCGTGAACGAGTCGGTTCCTCCGCTTCCCGGCGAACGCGGTCCGCTATTTGGCCACCCGTCATACGGTGTCGAGCCGCACGCGACGCCGCCAAGAACTGATATCAACAGCGAAATTCGAAATCGATTGGACATGCGTAGCCTCCCCCCGCAAAGGGCCAGCAATCCGAATGCCAGCGACGGATTCGCGAGAACCTCACGTTCGGCTGTTTCGATGCATAGGATTTGCGGAAGTTTCTCTGGCGGCATCGGCTGGTGTTCTGAGGTTCCGCCAGCGTACGTCAAACAACGTCAGATCGAAGCCAAGCGGTTTGCCAGATTCCGCAACGTCGCTTCGACAGGCGCACGTTCGTAGATTATCGCGTGAAGCGCCACAAGGAGCGGCGTCGACGCGGCAAGTCCGCGCTCGTTCACGAGACGCCAGGCCGTGCGGATCGCCGGGTAGCCTTCGGTCAACTCACCGCGCGCGCTCATCTCGACCCCAACCGTCGCAGGGTCACCTCCACGCCCGACGGCATCGCCATACGCGCGATTGCGACCAGCCGCGGCCGTCACATGCAGATCGCCGACGCCCGCAAACCCATATACCGTCTCGGCGCGCCCACCGAGCGCCACGACAACCGACGCGATTTCTCGAATCGCCTGCGCAAACATCCACGCCTTCGCGTTGTGCGCCGCGCCGCCCTCGACGCGCCCGGTCGCAGCAAGGCCATCCCAAAGCCCACCCGCCGTTGCGTACGCGTTCTTGAGCGCCATCGAAGCCTCGACGCCCGCGAGGTCGTTTGTCGTTTCGATGTGCACATGACCGCCTTGCAGCGCGACCGCGAGTCTGTCCGCGACGTCCCGCTTCGCCGCGCCAAACACAAAAGCCGTCGGAACGCCGCGCGCAACTTCCATCGCCTTCGCGGGTCCGCCCATCGCAACCCAGCGATCGCTGAGCGTGGGGAAACGCTCGCGGAGAACCTCCGAAATGCGCGTCATCCAGTGCGCGCTGTCTTCGACGAACCCCTTCGACACGCAGCCGATCACACCTGCTCTCGCGATCCCATGCCCCACGCGTCCAAGCACAGGCAGCACGCCATCCGACGTCGATGCGATGACCACGACATCGGCGCTCTCGAGGGCTGCGGTCCGCTCGTCGAATATCAGATGTCGAACGCCCGGGATCGCGAGCTTTAGCCGCGGATGTGCCTCGCCCGCCGCCGCCGCGCGAACGAACTCGTCGTCAAGCCACGTCCCGACGAGCGCAACGTCGTGCCCGCGATCCCGCGCCACAACTGAGATCGCGCTCCCCATATAGCCCGCGCCGACAACCGCGACCCTCACCGCTTCTCCTTGTCTGCGAGTAGGTCCTGGAGCTCCTTCATGAAATCGTTCACGCTTCGAAACGATCGATACACGCTCGCAAACCGCACGTAGGCCACTTCGTCGAGCTTTTGCAGCGCCACCATCACTTCCTCACCGATGACCGCCGACTCGACTTCTTTCTCCCCGATGTCGATCACTTTGCGCTCGATGTTGTCGGCGACGCGGTCGATCGTCGACGCCGGTACGGGCCGCTTCTCGCATGCGCGCCGCAGCCCCGCGATGATCTTCGCGCGATCAAACGGCTCGCGCCGACCGTCCTTCTTGACCACGAGCGGCAACGAATCTTCGACACGCTCGTACGTCGTAAACCGCCGCTTGCACTCCTCGCACTCCCGCCGTCGCCGCACCGTCGCGCCGTCTTTCGTCTCGCGCGAATCGATCACGCGGTCAGCGGTTTTTGCGCAGTACGGGCATCGCATCGCGCGCCGAGCCTAGCACAGACCCGACACAGAACGCGTGAAGCTACTTGCACACCCAAGTCGGCAACGCGCACCCCGTCGACGCCGTCGAAAAAACCGTGCAGCTCATGCTGTCGCACGCGAGCGCCGCAACGATCTGATTCGCGCCCAGCGTCTCCGGTGTGCTGAACGTTCCGGCCGCGCCGATCTGCGACGCGCGAATGTCCGCGGTTGTCCCGCTCGTCCCTCGCCGCCACACGCCAGCGAATTTCCCCTGCTGCCAATGCGGCGCAGACTTTACGATCGGTAGAACCGTCGACTGGTGTTCGCTGTGATCGAGGAGCCGCGGTGTCTTCCAGCCGCTCCCTGCAGAAAAAGTATTCCCATAGACGTCACACGATTTATAAGCTGGGCACCAACCCCATAGCGCGGCGCCATTTCCCGCGGTGTCGTAGTCAACCGCGATCTCGTCCGTAGCGCCACCACCCGTTGGGGTCCAGAAGCCCGACGACGACGACCAGCTTCCTGCACCAGCGTTCCTCGTTCGAATCGATAACGCGAGATCGATCCCCGTGATGCCGACGAACTGCCCCGCGGCTTCATTCCACGCGATTCCGCCCGCGTAGCCACCGGAAGTCGTCGACGTCGTCAGCGTGTCCGCGGCCTGCCAACCACCCACGCCCGCGCCCCCGAAAAACGCGGAGCGAGTCCCCATGTTCGGCGCTTCATAGAAGCCGAAGAGAAGTCCAACCTCACCCGTTGAGCTCGCGGCGGCCCGCGGCGACGCGCCGCCACCGACGACGCCCGCATCCGACCAGGTCCCGGCGTCGGTGTCGTAGGTGCAGGACCAGACGGCGTTGGGGCTGTTGAGATTCACCGTCTGCACAAGGACTTTGCCCGCGGTTACAACAACCGAGGGGTTCAGGGGCGCCGTGTTTTGAGTCGAAATCACCACCGGCGTTGTCATCGTCCCGTCAGCGAGCCGGAATCGCGCGAAGATCTGGTCGTTCATCCCGACGCGCTGCACCCACACAATGAGAACCCGCCCGTCCGGGAGCGCCGCACCGGTGCAGTCCGACACTGCGCCCGTGTCGCTTGAAACCGTCCCGGCGTCCGGCCACGCGCCGCCGTCGGTGCGAACGGCCATCCGCGCGGCGCCTGAGCCGCCCACCTCTTCGCGCCAAATCGCAATCGTCAGTCCGCCCGGCGCCGAAAAGATAGTCGGCGTATCGCACCACGAGCCGCCGAAGGTGGGGATAGTGACCGGCGGAAACCACGTGCAGAAGGTCGGATCGCCCGCGTCGGCTCCGGCATCCACACCCGCATCCGCGCCAGCATCGGCCCCCGCGTCGCCGTCGCCAATCGTCTGCCCGCCACCATCAGCCGGCAACGATGCGTTGCAAATAACCGTCGCCTTTACCACAACGACCACAGACCCGTAATAGGGCGCAGTTTCTTCCGGGCGCGGAAGCCAGACTCCTCTCACGTAAAACGACAGCTCGTCTGGACCTGCGCTCAGACAGGTTCCGTTCCATCGAAGATACGCCGAGCTGTTGGGTGGCATACTCCCCATATCGTCGAGCGAAAGTGACGAGTAAACCCGTGAAACCGAAACGCGCCCATCGCGCGAGTAACCCCTGATTTGGTTTACATAGAAGGTTGGCGGAGACGCGACGTCAACGGGCTCTACTCCGCTGAAAAAGGCATCCCAAGTGCTTCCTTTGAGCGCTACCTCTAACGATTTATAGCTCCCCGCGTTCTGAATGGTTTGATGAAACACTTGCGTGTCTCCCACGTTCATCGACGCGTGGGATGGCACCACCCAAACTTTGAACGGCCCGAGTGTTACGTAGTTTTCGCTGAAATGGCTTACGCCTCCCGTTATCGTCGCGATCCCCGCGTCGACATCGACGCTCACAGACGCATCGATAAGCGGCTCAACCGATCCATCGCTCGTGATAAATGGGAGGAGAATCGGCACGCCTGAGTCTGGAAACGCGACCCCGTCGGGGAGTCCGCCGTCGAACAGGACTTGGCCCGCGTCGTCGCGGAGGGGCTGCCACCCCGCGGTGTTGAAGCCCGAAAGCGGCACCGTGCGCGTCAACTGAATCGGCGTCGCGAACGTAATCCCGCTCGGTTCGAGCCGATAGACAACCGACCCGACAAAAACGGCCGGCGCCGCAACAGCGCGCACCGTGATCTCGACCGCCGCGTCGACCGCTCCCGGCGGGAAGGACAGCGTGAGCGTCCCGTCGCTCGTGGCGACAGTTCCACCATCTTCGGGCGTCACGGTCCCCTGACCCACGACATCGCTTGGTGTCGTTTTCTTTCCGCACGCACTCCCAAACAGAGCGAACGACGCAATCACGAAGTGCCATCGTAGGTCGGGAGCCATCAATTCCCCCTCTCAGAATGCCAGGCAACGTATACCGTAACTATGCACTACGCCGCGCATCGATTCCACAATTGACAGGACAATGGGGCAAGCTATCGCACACCGTACGCAGATGTCGTCCGAGTTTGTTTGCAGCGCCCTATTCGATGTCGTCGATGAGTTTCAGGCGCCGCTCGTGTCGGCCGCCTTCGAACGGCGTTGCGAGAAAGACACCGACAATTGATTCTGCGACAGCAGGCGCCGTCACCCGGCCTCCGAGGCACAAGACATTCGCATCGTTGTGACGCCGCGACAATTCGGCCGCCTTCCCGTCTCCGCAAAGCGCCGCGCGCACCCCGCGAAATCGATTCGCGGCGATGCTCATCCCGATTCCCGAGCCACAAACCAAGACGCCCCGCTCCGCTTCGCCCCGCGCAACGCGTTCAGCGACACGCGCCGCAAAGACCGGGTAATCAACCGACGCCTCCGAGTCGCAGCCGAGATCCTCGACCGCCTCGCCCTTCGCCTGAAGCGCGGCAACAATCGCCGCCTTCAACGCGAATCCCGCGTGGTCACTCGCGACGACAACCCTCAATCGAGTCACATCGGCGGCCATCGTCAGCCCACAAACTCCCTAAACAGAAGCGAAACATTCGTTCCGCCAAAACCGAGCGAATTCGACATCGCCGCGCGCACACGGTGCTCGCGCGCCACGTTCGGCACGTAGTCGAGATCGCACTCCGGGTCTGCGTTCTCGTAGTTGATGGTCGGTGGCAGAACGCGCCGCGCAATCGCAAGTGCGCTAAACGCCGCCTCAACGCCACCCGCCGCGCCGAGGAGGTGCCCCGTCATCGACTTCGTCGAACTCATCGCCAGCTTTCGTGCGTGCGGGCCAAAGGCGCTCTTGACGGCCATCGTCTCGAATTTGTCGTTGTACGGCGTGCTCGTCCCGTGCGCATTGATGTAGTCGACGTCGTCGGCGTTCATCTTCGCGTCGCGAAGCGCGAGTTTCATCGCACGTGCCGCACCCTCGCCCTCGGGAGCCGGCGCTGTGATGTGATGCGCGTCGGCCGTCGCGCCGTACCCCGCGACCTCCGCGAGAATACGCGCACCCCGCCGCTTCGCCGATTCAAGCTCCTCGAGCAGCAAGATCCCCGAACCTTCCGCCATCACGAACCCATCTCGGTCGCGATCAAACGGTCGACTCGCCCGCTCCGGCGCGTCGTTCCGCGTCGAAAGCGCCTTCATCGAGTTAAACCCCGCGACCCCAAGCGGCGTGATTGTCGCCTCGGCTCCTCCGCAAATCGCCGCATCGGCGTGCCCCCACGCGACCGCGCGAGACGCATCGCCCACCGCGTGCGCCCCCGATGAGCACGCCGACACTTGGCACAGGTTTGACCCCTTCGCTCCGAACGCCATCGAAATCCGCCCGGCCGCCATATTGGCGATCATCGTCGGAATAAAAAACGGCGACACGCGACTCGGCCCTTTCGTCCGCAGCACATCGACCTGCGCTTCAAGCGTTGCAAGCCCACCAAGCCCAACACCCACATACACCGCAACGCGCTCCGCGTTTTCCGCCGTCACGGTGAACCCCGACTCCTCGAACGCAAATCTCGTCGCCGCAAGCGCGTAGTGCGTGAAGGCATCCATCTTCTTTATTTCTTTCGGGTCGCTCACATACTCCTCAGCCCGAAACCCCTTCACTTCGCCGGCAAACCGCGTCGCGTGGGCGCTCGCATCGAACCGCGTGATCGGTCCGATCCCACTCTTCCCCGACACGAGCGCCCGCCACGTCGCCTCATTGCCGACCCCGAGCGGCGTGACAAGCCCCACGCCTGTTACAACTACGCGTCTCACGGATTCCTCCAGTTGTGAGTTGACAGCCAACAGTCCACAGTTCTGAGAACTGTTTATCTTACTGTCGACTGCAAACTGTCAGCTGTTAACCTCCCCGCTCACTGCGCTGCCGTCTTCGCCGGCCGAAAATTCTTAATGAACGCGCACGCGTCACCGACCGTCTTAATCTTCTCGGCTTCCTCTTCGGGAATCTGGATTTCGAACGTCTCTTCCATCGCCATCACGAGCTCAACGATGTCGAGCGAATCGGCGCCGAGATCCTTCGTAAACGACTTATCAAGCGTGATCTCCGCGACATCCTTGCTCAGTCGCTCGGCCACAATCGCGCGCACTTTGTCTTCAATGTTCTCTGCCATTTCTCTCCTCCGTCCTTTCTTTCTTACCGTTCTTCCTCTTAACTCTTAGCTGTCAGCTATCCGCTGTTAGCTCCCCCTACATATATAGCCCGCCATTCACACGAATGACTTGCCCCGTCACATACGATGCCTCATCCGACGCCAGGTAGAGCACGGCCGGCACAACATCTGCGACCGTCCCCATCCGCGAAATCGGAACCGACTTCAAAATCGCGTCCTTCTGCTCAGCGCTGAGCCGCGCCGTCATGTCGGTGTCGATAAACCCCGGCGATACGGCATTAACCGAAATGTTCCGCGACGCAACCTCGCGCGCGAGCGACTTCGTAAACCCAACAATCCCCGCTTTCGTCGCCGCGTAAGCGCCCTGCCCCGCGCTCCCCGCCTCGCCGACAACGCTCGTCAAATTCACGATGCGACCGTACCGCGCGCGCAGCATCGCTTTCGCCGCCTCCCGCGAAACGGCCATGACACCCGTCAAATTGACCGCAAGCTGCCTCGCCCAATCGTCATCCGACTGCCGAAGCAAAAGCCCGTCGAGCGCAATCCCCGCGCTGTTTACAACAACATCGAGCCGACCGCGCGCCTTCACGAATCCAGCGACAGCCGCCGCGACCGCTGCCGAATCGGCAACGTCGAACTTCAAAAGCTCGCCATTTCCGCCCGCAGCACGCACGTCGCCGAGCGCCGCCTCAGCCGCCCCATCGTTTGACGTGTAACACAGCGCAACACTCGCCCCCTCGCGCGCGAACGCAACCGCAACCGCTCGCCCAATTCCCCGCGACGCCCCCGTCACGAGCGCCACGCGATCTTTGAATCGTTCCGCCATCGAACTTTCCTCTCTACACGAGTTCCCGCGCCGTTTTCAAGAGCGCATCTCGGTCGGCTGTCCCAAAAACGCGTACGCCTGACGCAATGCGTCGCGCGAGCCCTTGAAGCACGTTGCCCGGTCCCACCTCGACGAACGTCGTCACGCCGAGCTCAACCATCTTCTGCATCGAATCAACCCAGCGCACCGGCGCCACCACCTGCGCAACGAGCGCCTCGCGAAGCCGCTCCGTTTCCCACACGGCGTCGGCACCGACGTTCGTCACAACCGCGGGCGACGCCTTCTTCATCGACAGCGCCGCCAAGACCATCGTCATCTTCTCTTGCGCGGGGCGCATAAGGGCACAGTGAAACGGCGCGCTGACGGGCAACGCAATCGCTCGCTTCGCCCCCGCTGCCTTCGCGAGTCCCATGACACGCTCGACGGCCGCCGCGTCGCCCGAAATAACCGTTTGATCCGGCGCATTGAAGTTCGCGGCTTCAACGACAAGCCCGTTCGCCCCTTCAATACAAAGCGCCGCAACCTGCTCGCCCGAAAGCCCGAGAATCGCCGCCATCGCCCCACGACCCGCTGGAACCGCTTCCTGCATGAATTCGCCACGCTGCCTTACGGCCCGAAGCGCATCCGCGAACGAAAGCGCCCCTGCCGAAACAAGCGCCGAATACTCGCCGAGCGAATGCCCGGCCACATACGCGGGACGCACCGGACACTCCGCTGCAAGCGCCCGCATCGTCGCAATCGACGTCGCCAAAATCGCGGGCTGCGTGTTCTTCGTGAGCTTCAGCGCGTCGTCGGGCCCCTCAAAACACAACGCCGACACCCTAAACCCGAGCGCCTCGTCGGCCTCCTCAAACGCCGCCCGCGCCCCCGGGTACGCCTCCGCAAGCGCCCGCCCCATGCCAACCGCCTGCGACCCTTGCCCCGGAAAAACAAACGCTGTTAATTCTCTCACCATCGCACCACCGCGCTGCCCCACGCGAGCCCCGCGCCCAGCGCCGCAAACAGCAACTTCTGCCCCGGCTTCAAAAGCCCCGCGCGATGTGCCTCGTTGAGCGCCGTCGGAATCGACGCCGACGACGTGTTGCCGTACTGCTCGATGTTCAAGAAAAACCGCGAGAGCGGAATCCCAACGCGCTCCGACACACCCTCGATGATTCGCAGATTCGCTTGGTGCGCGATCACCCAGTCGATGTCGTCCGGCTTGAGTCCGTTCGCCTTGAGCGCTTCATCACACGACGCCGCGATGTTCCGCACAGCGTGCTTGAAGACTTCGCGTCCATTCATCTTGATGAACTGTTCGCGCCGCTCGATCATCTCGTGCGACGCGGGATCCGCCGATCCCCCGCCCGGTATCGTCAAAATCCCCGTGAGCGTACCGTCGGTGTGAATGTGCGTGGAAAGGACGCCGGTGTCGTCGTGCGACGGCCCAAGCACAACCGCCCCCGCGCCATCGCCAAACAACACACAGGTGTTCCGATCCGTCCAATCGGTGAGCCTCGAAAGAAGCTCCGCGCCTACCACGAGTGCGTATTTCGCTTCGCCGAGCCGAATGAACTTTTCGGCGGTCGCGAGCCCAAACAAAAAACCGGCGCACGCGGCCGACAGATCCCACGCAGCCGCACGCTTCGCCCCGAGCCTTGCCTGGACGAAGCACGCCGTCGCCGGCATCGGCATGTCGCCCGAAATCGTTCCGACGACGATGAGGTCGAGGTCTTCGCCACGCACGCCGGCCATCTCAAGCGCCTGCTTCGCCGCTGCGACAATCATATCGCTTGTCGTTTCGCCATCCGCCGCGATCCGCCGCGCGCCTATCCCCGTCCGCTCGCGAATCCACGCATCCGACGTCTCGACGCGCTTCGACAACTCGTCGTTCGTCACGACCCGCGCCGGCGAATAATGTCCCGTCCCTATGATCTTAGCCCGCATTTATCCCCGCTTCCGTTCCCGCTACCGCCCCCGCGTCCGCTTCCGCTCGTTCTGGTACCGCCTGTTCTTCTCTTCAGATCCCGCCGTCTCTGTGCCTGCGCGGCGCTGCCGCGACACCAACTTGGAGCGTCCTCTTTCCCCACATGCTTGGCGCAGTCCGGTCGATTCTTCTCGGTTGTGGTTTCTCCCGTGTTCATCTCCCGAGCCCCGTCTCTCGCAACACGCGCACGATCTCGTCCCCGACCTTCTGATTCACAAACCCGCGCGCAACCCGAATCGCGTTTCGAATCGCCCGCGCCGGCGACCCACCGTGACACACGATCGCGACCCCATCGACACCCACGAGCGGCGCGCCGCCATACTGCGCGTAATCAAACCGCGCCTTCATCGACAAGAGCGCCGGCTTCATGAGCAGCGCACCCGCCTTCGCGAACGTCCGCTTCTTAACCTCGCCCTTCAATATCTCTGTGACCGCCATTCCCACGCCCTCAATCACCTTGAGGGTCACGTTTCCCGTAAATCCGTCCGTCACGACAACGTCGATTTCGCCCTCAACCACATCGCGCCCCTCGACATACCCCGCGAAATCGAACGCGTCGGTCCGCGCGCCCTGCAGCATCTCCGACGCCTCACGCGTGAGCGCCGTCCCCTTCACGCCTTCTGACCCGTTCGACAGCACCGCAACCCGCGGCCGTTTCGCGCCCAAAATGAGTCGCGCGTAAGCCGCTCCCATCACGCCGAACTGCGCGAGTTGCAACGGCCGGCACTCCGTGTTCGCGCCCGCGTCGCAAAGCACCGCAACGCCCTTCTTCGTTGGATAAGGGCAAGCGATCGCCGGCCGGTCGACCCCCGGCAATCGACCGAGCGTCCGCACCGCAAACGCCATCATCGCGCCCGAATTCCCCGCGGATACGACTCCGCCCGATCGCCCCGCCCGCGCACTATCAAACGCCAACGCGAGTGACGAGTCGCGCTTATTGCGAAGCACCTCGGCCGGGTGGTCGTCCATCGTCACGACCGAATCCGCGTTGACGACTTCTAGCCCCGGCGCGCTCCGCGAAATCCCGCGCGCCCCCAGAACGCTTTCAACGCGCGCCTCCGCGCCAAACAGCACAACCGGCCCGATCCCCGCGTCGACAGCCTCAATGGCTCCAAAAACCTCAGGCTCCGGGGCAAAATCCCCCCCCATCGCATCAACCGCGATTGGAAGCGACACGGACATCAATGTCTCGCCAGAAACTACTTCTTCTCTTCGGCGGGTGCCGCTTCGGCGGTCGCCTTCGACTTCACCGCCACGACGAGTCTCCCCTTGTACCACCCGCAGTGCGGGCAAACCCGGTGCGAAATCGACGGCTCGCGGCACGCCGGATTCGAACACGGGACGTAGTTCGGAATGTGCTTGACCTTGTCGTGATTTGCCCGCCGCGAATCGCGTCGCATGCGGGACTGGCGTTTCTTGGGAACTGGCATGACAACACTCTCCTTTTTTTCCGTTTCCTCTTAATTCAGTTTCAGTTTCTTGAGCGCCGCAAACGGCGAATCGAAGTTCTTCGGCGCGCACACGCAGGCGTCGGAATTGAGATCGCGACCACACCCCGCGCAAAGTCCCTTGCAGTCGGGCCGGCAGACTGGGTACTCCGGCAATAGCAAGAGCAGTTGTTCGCGAATCAGCGGCGTTGGATCGATCGAACCACCTGTATACGTGTCCTCTTGCGACGCCTCCGTTTCCACCACAGCCCCGTCTGTTTCGTCGACTTTCTTCTTCGCGAGAAGCAGGTCGGATTTCGGAATGAGAACGAACGACAGTTCGCTTTTCACGGGGAACGGATAGTCCGAAAGGCAACGCGAACACGTCGCGACGAGGTCGGTCGTCATCTCCCCAGAGATCAAAACTGTTGTTTCTTGCTTCGATGCCCGCAAGATGACGGCAAGTTCCGCGCCGGGTTTTGGCTTGACCGGCGCCTGACCGAGTTCGGTCACAAGCCACGCGTTCAGAAAAGTTCCGCGATACTCCGCTTCGTTAACCGAGAGGTCTTTGAGCCGAATCACAAGTGAATTCTCGGCGTTATCGCGGCCAAACCGCTTTTTCTTCACATCCATCGTCGTCTCGAAAAACCCGAAAGGCGGGTGAGTATACGGGCTCTCGTCGCCGTGTCAACGCCACCCGCCCTTCGCACCGCAACCCGCGCTGCGCAGGAGCGCACGAACACTTTCACGACTGGCGCCGCGACGATCGTCCCGTTGATGACGAACCGGTTACTTCCAATCGAAATGGTAAATGTGTCGCTCGACCAACTCCGTCGCCAGTTCGCCTTCCATCTTTAGGTTTGTCACGGTCTCCATCGTCACCGACCGCGGGCGCAACGTTTGGGGGTCCGTTATCGCTCGCACCTTCGTCGCGCGGCTAAGTCTCTCCATTCTGGACGCCTGCGGAATCAGGTGCGCGATCGCGTCACCAAAAGCACGACGCGCAACTTCGCCTTCGAGGAGGCTCTCCATCTCGAGGACCGCATCAGCCGGTGCGTGCGGGTCAGGCTGCCGGCGCGTCACGTTCCCGGGCACGAGCAGCGTGTTCCCGTCCGGAAGCGGAATCTCCTGGGCAACAGGAAGCTTTTCGCCCGGTGCCACCTCGAGACCGACCCACAACGACACCCACGCCGTCCAGAACTCCGCGCACTTCTTTTCCAGCGATCGGAACACTTGCGGCGTCCGCATCATCTTCGCAATCTCGCGTCGCCTATTCTCGTCGGCGCCGGATTGCGAAAGAATCTTCTCAATCATTTCGTCGAGCCCCTTCAGCCCGACCAGCTTCCCGCTTCGCGAAACAACCAGGGTTGGAATCGCTGATGCCAGCGCTTCGAGTCTCTTAACCTCGTTCTGAACCTTCTTATCGCTCATGTTCCAACCTTCGACTTTCAAGAACGATAGATTCTCCAGCCGAAGGTGAAGGTTTGTTGAACCTGGCGGCGCGGACAACTTGATCTCGTACCGCAACGTGGCTGTTTTTCCCTTTTTTAGAACGGTCTCGGTCACAACCGCGCGCGATGGAACGGTCCAGGCAAACCGGAACTCGTTTTCGGCGAGCGCTTCCCGCGCCCCAAGGCCACCGAATAATCCGAAGAAGACCAACGTGAGCCCCAAAACCCGCTGGCATGTTGCGAAGCGACTTTGCATTTCGAACCCCCCCATGGTGAGCGCGTCGGATACCATATTCGCGCGCACGGCGCGAGCGCCAGAGCCGGTTCGACTGAGACTGTCGCCCGATCAAGAATCCGGTTACGATGCACCCCCATGCGCGCGTGGCTCGTCGTTTTCTTTTTGAGCGGGGTGTTTGGGCTCCTCGGCGACCAGTTTTTCCATGTGCGAATGGGCGTCCTCTCGTATCCATCGCCCGATTTTCTCGGTCAGTCGTGGTGGGTCTTTCCGCTCATGGCGTCGTCGGGGGTCGCCGCGGTTTTGGGCGCGCTCATGTTGCGCCGGTCGATCGCGCTGCGCGCCGTTGACGCTGCGCGTCCGTCGATCGCGCGCCTTGCACTCGAAGTTGGCTTTGCGTTTGCCGCATACGGCGTCACGGGACTCTTGCCACGCGAGCACCTCCTCTTGACCGCGCTGCTCGTCGGTACGTTCGCGCTTCGCTTCGCCTTCGCCCCGTCGCCCGTCGCGCTCGCCGCAGCCCTTGCGATGGCCGTTGCGGGTCCGCTTGTCGAGGCGGGTGTCATCGCGCTCGGCGGATTCGCGTACGGCGCCGGAATTCCGTGGGAGGCGGTGCCGCTCGGCTTTCCGTATTGGCTGATCGCGCTATACCTCCACATGGGCCTCACGGCGGCTGCGATTGCGCGCGCCGTCGACGACGCAACGCGGGCGATCGCTGCGAGGGTGACGACGCCGGCAAAGGAGAATGTGACGGCATGAGCACGCTGGACCTCGTTTTTGAAATCGGCGTCGAGGAGATCCCCGCGGAGTTTTTGCCGCGTGCACGCGAAGATTTGCGAGCGCGTTTTTTGAAGGAGATGCAGGCGGTCGGGTTTGGCGAAGCTGCGGCCCGCATTTTTTCGACGCCCCGGAGGCTTCTCCTCTTGGCATCCGGCATTCCGGCGCGGCAACCGGATCGTTTGCGCACTGTGACAGGACCTCACGTGTCGAAAGCGTTCGATCTCCACGGGCGCGCAACACCGGCGATGATGGGTTTCGCGAAGGGGCATGGCGTTGCGCTCGAGGCGGTTAAGATTATTGCGACGCCGAAAGGCGAGTGCATTGCGGTCGAGAAGGACGAAAAGGGGCGCGCGGCGCAGGAAATACTCGCCGAGGTGTTGCCAAAGCTGGTTCGTGAGGTGCCGTTTCGAAAGCTGATGCGATGGGGCGACGGCGACGTAAAGTTTGCTCGGCCGATCCACTGGATCGTCGCGCTTTTGGGTGGCGAAGTTGTGCCATTCAAGATCGGCGACATCGCGTCGGGCGCGGAGTCGCGTGGGCACCGGTTTCTCGCGCCGGGGCCGGTTGGGCTCGCGGGGCGCGATGTTGTCGCGGCGCTCGCCGATGCGAAAGTTCTCGTAGACCCCGAGGCGCGGCAGAAAAAGATTCGCGTCGATTTGGCGCGGCTTGCGACCGAGGCGTGCGGTGAAATCCACGAGGACGCCGAGCTTGTCGCAACAGTCGCCGACTTGACCGAGTGGCCCATCGCCGATCGAGGCTCGTTTGAAGCTGCGTTCCTCGAAGTGCCGGCCGCCGTGCTCGTCGCGTCGATGCGCGCGCACCAGCGCTGCTTTCCGGTTTACGCGAAGGGCGGCGCGCTTCTTCCTCACTTCCTCTATGTGTCAAACACCGAGGTTCGCGATCCGGCTGTTGTGCGGCGCGGAAACGAGCGCGTCTTGCGTGCGCGATTGAACGACGCGCGTTTCTTTTTTCAAACGGACTTAAAGCGCCCGCTCGACGACTGCGTGGCGTCGCTCGGGTCGATCACATTTCTCGCGCAACTCGGAACCGTTCTCGAAAAAGTCGCGCGGGTTGAATCGCTCGCCGCATTGATTGCGGAAATCGTTGCCCCGTCCGAGGTTGCGCGCTGCAAACGCGCGGCGCACCTCGCGAAGGCCGACCTCGTGACGGGAATGGTTGGCGAATTCCCGGAGCTTCAAGGCGTCATGGGCCGCGAATACGCGCTTCGACAAGGCGTCGAGCCGGCTGTCGCGCGAGCGATCGCGGATCACTACAAACCCAAGGGCGCGGGAGACCCGCCCGCTGAAAGTGATGTCGGTGCGATCGTCGCCATCGCCGATAAGCTCGACACGCTCGTCGGATGCTTTGGCGTTGGCCTCGTCCCGACCGGCGCCGCCGACCCCTACGCCTTGCGCCGCTCGGCGATCGGCATCCTCGCAACAATCCTCGCGCGCCGCTACACGACACCACTCTCCAGCCTCGTCGAAATGGCGCTCGCACGCCTTGGACCAAAACTGCCGGCCGGCGATCACAAAGCAACAATCCGATCTGTCATCGACTTTTTCGGCGGCCGTCTCAAGAGCCAATGGGCCGACGAACACCCGACCGACCTCGTCGATGCGATTCTCGCGCCGGGGTTCGACGACGTCGTCGATGCACATGCACGACTCAACGCCATCGCGGAACTCCGCGCGGGAGGCGACTTTGCAGCGATCGCCGTCACGTTCAAACGCGTCGCGAATATCACAAAGGACGCACCAGCCGGCGAGCCCGACCTTGCGCGCCTCACCGAACCGGCTGAACGCGCGCTCGTCGACGCTCTTTCGCACGTGCGCGGAAGCGTGACAACCGCCGCGCGAAACCACGCCTACGCGGAGGCGTTCGGTTACGTCCGTGCGCTCAAACCGCACGTCGACAAGCTCTTCGACGATGTCCTCGTCATGTGCGACGACGCTGCGCTCCGCGATGCGCGCCTTCGTCTCGTGCGCTCCGTCGCCGATCTCTTTCGCGGACTCGCCGACTTTTCGCGATTACAAACCGAAAAATAAGAACGCCGGCGTCAGCCCGCGATCGAGCACCATCGTCATCTCCTCTCGAAGACAGACGATTGTTAAACCGCCATCTGAGCTGACGTAAAACATTGCGCCAACATCGAAGCCGACATCGGGTAGAGCGCGCCCCAACCGCAACCGAACCGCGGGTACGCGACCCACAAGAAGAACGGTATCGGCGGCAACGTCAAACTTGGTGCGCGTCCTCGCCTTCTGGTACGATAAGTCAGGTTGGTCGATTTGACGCCTCACCCTAAACTCCGCGCCCTGACTCTGTTTGCGGTTTGCTTGAGCGTCTTTGCCATCGACCCTGCGCCCGCGGATTCTTCCAGCTACCGGCGACCAAAGATTAAGAGCCGCCTTGGCGCCTACAACTCTAAGTCGCGCCTCGCCGGGGTCAAATCACGTTTTGTGGTTGCGTCAAAGCCGATCGGACGCGCCGTGGTGACAAGCCGCCGCGCGAACCCTCGGGCGATCCGACGCGCGCCCATTCGGTTCGTCGAAGTCCGCGACCCGTACACGCGCACCGAAGGCCTCGCGAAATTATTCGCGGATACGCCGGCACTTCGCGACTCGGCCATCGACATCACGGCCAACGTCGTCCGCGGCGACGTCCCGCTCGCGAAAGCGCGGCTGCTCGTCGTCGGCAGTTTCGCGATGACATCGGGCGGTGTCCGTCGCGGGCTCACCAAGAACGCACGCGCGATTGAAAAGTTCGTGCGCACCGGCGGAACAGTTGTGGTGCTTGCGCAAACAAGCGCGGACGACGCTCGTACCCCGCTTCTCCCGCGTGGGTTGACCGCATCCCGCGGCGAAGCGACCTACGACGAACTCTTCGTGGGGCCATCGTCCGCCGCCAAACGCCATCGCCTCTGGTCATCGCCCAATCGCGTCTCGGTCGCGTCGATGCGGCAATGGGTCCCAGACGAGCCGAAGTGGGACTATCCTGCGTCTCTTCGCGCCGTCACGCACGCCTTCAAGGCGGTCGATGGATTTGCCATTCTCGCGGCGCGCGACGAAGCCGGGCGGCACCCCGCCATCATCGAGGCCGCCGTCGGTAAAGGGCGCGTTATTCTCGCTGCGATCGCACCCGACAAACTCGTCACCTCGACCAAAGAACCGCTTCGCAAGGACGCGGCGTCGTGGCTTCAAAACGTCGTTGCGTACGCCGATCGTGTTGCCGACGGCCATGCGTCTCGCGTCGCGCCCGAGCCGCGAGTCGAACCGGGCCAAGTTGCGGTCGAGGCGCATGTTCGCTCCGCTGCGACCGGTGCCGCGATTCCCGGCGTTGCGGTTACAGATGGTGTCACATTCGTTTCAACCGACGCGAACGGCATCGCGCGCTTCACGTTCGCGGACGACTCCCGCGCGGTGCTCAGCGTCGTGAATCCACCCGGAACGCGCGTCTCATCGTCGCCGTCGCACCGAGTGCTCGCGCTTGTTCCATCGAAAGATCCGATTCGCGTCACATTCGATCTCGCGCCCGTGTCGACGCCCGAGGCCGCCGACTACACGTTCGCCGTCATCAGCGACGTTCACCTCGGCGCCCGCGACGTCACGCGCGATGGCGATACATTTCGCCAGCGGCTGCTCGAACTCTGGGCCTCGTCGCCGCGTCCCGAATTCATCGTATCGCTTGGCGACGTGACGGCCTACGCGAAGCGAAACGAATTTGAAGCTTACATGGCCATCACCGCATCGACACGACCCGCAGGTGACAATCGCGCCGTCATCTCCACGCTCGGCAACCACGACGAAACGCTCGGCCCCGATCGCGCGGCGCGCTTCGAAGAATTTGTCGGCCCGACGCACACCGTCTTCCATCGCGGGTCCGACGGCGCCGTCGATCGGTTCATCGTTGGCTACGATCTTCCTGGTTCGCCCGAACGCCGCGCCTGGCTTCTGGCAGCGCTCGCGCTCGCCCCCAAGCCCCGCAACATCTTCATCTTGCAACACCACAATCCGTCACGCGCTCTCGTGAAGCTCGTTCGAGGCAAAGTCGCGGCGGTCCTTTCGGGCGACTGGCACACGTCGCGCATCACGCGCGAGGCGGGCGGCGTTCTCAGCATTAACACGGGCCCCTTCAACTTCGGTGGTCTCGACCAGACACCCGCGGGATTTCGACTCGTGTCGGTTCGTGGCGCACGCGACCTCACAACGCGTGTCCGCACGGGTCTCATCGAACGCCGCGCAGAAATCGTCGAACCGAGCGCCCCAGCAAGCTGTCGTCGCGGCGTGCTCCCCATCATGGTCTCCGCCTATGACAGCCGCGCGCCCGTCGCTCGCGCTTCATACCGCATCGCCTCGGGCGACCGCGAGCTCGCGACCGGTGACCTTTCGCCGTTCGGCAACTCCCTTTGGCGAGGCGCGTGGGACTGCGAACCATCGACGCGACTCTCGACCGAGCTCACCGTTACGGTCGAAGACGTCCGCGGGAACCGATGGTCCGCGCGGCGCGCCGTTCTTCTCGAGTCGTCTGAAATCCGCGTTGCGTCGGTCTGGTTGCCACGTTTTCGCCGGGGCCCGGTCGAAGCCATCGCGCCGCCGATTTCACTCGCGTGGATCGCGTCAACGGGCGCCGAGGGCGGTGTCTCGCAGCCAACCGTTGCGGGCGACCTCATCCTCGTAGGACGCGCCGAGCGCGAGGACGTCAACTGGTCGCGCGGCGCCCTGCTCGCTTTCGATCGCTCGACCGGGGAGCACCGGTGGACGTTTCACGCCGATGCATCCATCGAGTCGTCGCCGGCGGCCGACGATCGGGCCGCTTACGTGACCAGCGTTCGTGGCGTCATGACCGCCGTGCGCCTTGCCGACGGAAAACCGCTGTGGAAATTCGACATGAACCACGCCTCGCGCGCGGGCCTAAAATACGATTCGCGAATCGTTTATCAGTCGCCGATTGTTGCGCCCGGTGCCGTCATCACAGGCGTACCGCAACAACTCGTTCGCTTGTCGCCCGCAAATGGCCGTCCCGACTGGTTCGCGACGGCGATCGGCTCGGACCACCTCCCGAATTTTGCGCGCACCGCCGTCTCCGATCGTCGGCTGTACGTCCCAAGCTACACCGACGGACTTCATGTTCTTGACCTTCTCTCAGGCGCGACGCTCTGGCGAACGGCCCGTGCCCGCATCATGGCAACACCGCTGGTCGTCGGCGAATTGGTCGTCGTCATCGACCAGAAATATGTTCGTGCGCTATCGACCCTCGATGGCCGCGAACGTTGGCGCGCGCACCTCGGGCATGGCCACCACTCGGCGGGCGCCGTCGGCCACGACGAAACCGTCTTCGTACCAGACGTGCACGGGACCATCACCGCTTTCCGCGCAAAAGATGGGCGCAAGCTTTGGTCCACGCGCGTTGCGCGAAAAGCAATCGCCGACATCGCGCCTTACTTGCGTCGTGATTCTGGCACCCTCACGGCGACACCGGCGTTGTCGGGAGCCACACTCTTCGTCGGCGGTCACGACGGCGTTCTCACGGCGGTCGACACCGAAACGGGACGCGTCCTTGCGCGCCGCACCCTCGGCTCGCCGATCGTCGCTTCACCTGTGATTTCGGGCGAGATGATCTACGTTGCAACCCAGGCTGGCAGCCTCTTTGCGTTTCGTGGCACGCCGAGTGACCCCAGCCCAACGTTCGCAGCAAAAAAGAACGGGAAGAAGCGAAACGGGCCGGCCGTCCACCGTGTCAAGCTGCCGCGTCGCCCGCGATCGTAAACGACTGCACCCCGTTTATTCGAGCGCTAGGCGCTTGATCCCAACGACCGTGTCAAATCCAGCGTCATACGTCGCGATCCGCTTGATATCGTTGTTCAACATGACGGCCGCGTGAATCGCGTCGCGCGCACCGAGGTTCGTTTTCCCGCACAAGATCGATTTCGCTCTATCGGTGTCCGCAAGAGTAACCGGCAACACGACAGGGCAAATCTGGACGAAGAGATCGTAGACGCTTTGCGCCAGGTCAAGCCTCCGCAAACCATGGTATCGATAAAGGATCTCTTGAAGAACTTCCGTGCTGGTGCAAGCGTCGATCTGTCCGGCGCGAACCTGTTCGAGAAACCGCCGTGAGGGTTCTCGATGCGCGTGTTCGCGACCGGAAACGTACATTGGGATGTTCGAGTCGATGTAGACCATCAACCGCGTCCCGATTCGATCTCGGCGAGAAGCTGGTCGATATCTCCCGTCGGACCGCCAAGCGTCGCAAGCTCCTTGACGGGATCGGATCGGTCGGTTGGGCTCGCGAGAGCACGTTCGAGCGCCCGCCGAACCCACTCCCCCTTGGAAACTCGACCACGCTCAGCGGCCTTCCTCACGCGCCGGTCGAGCCCCTCCGGAATCAACACCTGCAATCTATGACTCATGTGAGCATGATAATATGAGCTGATATACTTGTCTATCCCTGGTTGCGCGCGAATCACGGGGCCGCGTAATGGATGGGATCACACGCGCCCGCTTCATTAAACCCTTTTCGCCGTAGCCGGCACGCATCACAGCGCCCGCACGCGATTTGCTTGATGGCGCCCGGCAAGCCGCCCTTTCCCGGAATCATCACGACATCCGCAGTGACGACCGGGTCGTAACACGAATGCGTCATCGAATAATCGACGCCGAGCCGAAGCCCCACGCGAATAATCTCAGCCTTCGTCATCTTGAGGAGAGGCGCGTGGATGCGCACGGCGCGCCCCTCGACGCCCGCCTTTGTTGCAACGCGCGCCAGCGCTTCAAACGCCGCGATGAACTCCGGGCGGCAATCGGGGTACCCCGAGTAATCGAGTGCGTTCACGCCAATGACGATTTCGTCCGCACAAGAAACTTCGGCGAGCGCGAGCGCATACGCCAGAAAAAGCGTGTTGCGCGCGGGGACATACGTGACGGGGATTCCCGGCGCGACGCCGCCCTTCGGCACCGCGATCTCCGCCGTGAGTGCCGAACCGCCAATCGCGCGCAAGTCGGTCGCAACTTCCACGTGCCGCGCGACGCCGAGCCACGCCGCCACGCGCCGCGCCGCTTCGACTTCGCCCCCGTGCCGCTGGCCATACGACACCGTGAGCGCAAAGATCTCGCGCCCATCAGCGCGCGCCATCGCAGCCGCCGTGGTCGAGTCGAGTCCGCCCGACAACAGAACAACGGATCTCATGAGAAGTAACCGAACACGGCGTCTTTCACGGCGCCGTCGTCTGCGTGTAAAGCCGGTTCCCTTGCGTGTACGAACCGATTGCCATGTCGGGACTTCCATCGCCGTCGACGTCGCCAAACCCCGCCCCGAGCGCGTCAAACGTGACATCGGCGCCGCCGCCGGTCTTCGGCATGCTGTCCGCCGCCTCGACGAATGTCCCCGTGCCGTCGTTCACGAAGAGCCGCTGCGCGCGCGGCGATAACGTCCACGACCCGCTCTGCGTCGGGCAGTAACCGATCACAACCCACAGCACGTCCATATCGCCATCGCCATCGACGTCGACGATTTCGACCGACGTCGTCGCGTCTTGCCGCCCCTGCGCATCGGTGTTCGCGCCAAACGCCCCCGCGACCGCGGTGAAACTCGGGACCGTGCTGTTCTGCACGTTCCGCAAATAAGTGCGCGCCGTTCGACCGCACGTGAGGTTCGGCACAAGCAGGTCGGGCCACCCGTCGCCATTCAAATCCGCCGCCGCAAGCCCGAACATATCGCCCTCCATCGCCGCGAAATCGGGGTTCGTGCGATCGAGCGAAAAGCTGTTGTTGCCATTGTTCAACCAAAAGAAATTGAGCGACTTCGGCGTGTAGTTAACCGTGTCGACGTTTCCCGCGATGTCGTTTCGCCCGATGCGCCGAAAATCAGCCCACGCCATCTTGTGGTCGTGAATGTTTCCGTTCGCGGGCAAATCAACCTTCGTAAACGTGCCGCCGCCCTGATTCACATAGATCGCGTCGAGAAGCGCCGGCGCGCCGGTGTTCGTGATGTGCATGAGCACAATGTCGAGGTCGCCATCCCCGTCCGTGTCGACAAACTGCGCATCGAAATCGCCGTTGCTCACCGTGTTGAAACCGACGCTGCTCTTGCTGAGCATTCCGTTCCCGACGTTGATCCACAGGCGCGACCCCGGCTCACCGCCCAAAAGCACATCGGGACCATTCACCCCGTCCACATCGCCCACATCGACGTGGTACCACGCACCGGTGTCGAGCGATTGGCGCAGCGTGAACGTCCCCGTCCCATCGTTTGCATACACCTGCGCGGGCTGCGACCCATTGCCACTCAGCGGCCCATTCCCAGCGATCAGGTCGTTCTTTCCGGTGCGCGTTAAATCCGCAAAACGCACATGCTGTGTGGTGTAGCCGCTCGCAAACGTCGTCTTCTCTTTGAAGTGCCGGTACTTGAACTTCGCGGCCGCCATGTTTGCGCACGATCCCGGATTGACGACGGTCACCGTCACTTCGCCAGCCGCGTGCGCGGGCGTGTTGGCAATGCGAAGCGTTGTCGAGCTCACGAAGACCGTTGTTTGCGGCACGCTATCAAAATTGATCGTCGACCCACTCACAAACGCCTCGCCCGTCACGGTGAGCCGCGTGTATCCCGTCAAAAGCCCGCCCGGTGGCGAAAACGTCAACGGCACGCTCGTGTACGCGTTCGCAGCTGTCACGCTCTGTCCGTCCGGGTTCATGATGATAATGGCGAGCAAACCGGCCGGGAGTGCGCCCGGACGACACGTGATTGTCGTCGAATTCACAACGTTCACCGACGCGCACGCGACGCCGCCGATCGTCACGGTCGCGCCCGCTTGAAACTCTGAACCGGTAATCGTCACCTCGAGGCAGTTCCCCTCGATCGGCCCGCGGTTCGGCGTGATGCTCGAAAACGTCGGCGGCGGAATATACGTGAAGCACCCAACGCACGTTCCCGTTCCGCCCGTCCCGATGGTGAGCGCCACATCGACCGCGCCCTTCACGTGCGCCGGCGTCGTCACATCAACCTGCGTGTCACTCACAAACGCCAGCGACGTCCCAAGCACGCCGTCGAACCGCACTTCCGACACCCCGGTAAACCGTTGCCCCGCAAGGGTCACGCGCGTGCCACCGGCCGTCGGCCCGCTGTTCGGCGTCACCGTCGTCACAACCGGCGCGAGATAATACTCATACGCATTTGTCTTCGTCCCAGAACGCCCATCCGGCGCGGGATTCGTCACCGTCACGTTCACAAAACCCGCCGATCCGCGAGCCGGCGTCGTCACAACGATCGTCGTCAAGTCCGGGCTCACGCTCATCACAACCGCCGGCGTCCCACCAAACGTCACGCTCGCGCCCGCCAAAAAATTCTTTCCGACAATCGTCACCATTTGCCCGCCACTCGTCGGTCCGCGCGACGGCGTCACACTCGTGATCGAGGGCGGCCCCACAAAATAAAACCCGTTGACGAGCGTATCCGACTGGCCGTCGGCGTTTTCAACGCGGACATTTTCATACCCTTCGATGTGCGCGGGCGTCATCGTCGTGATTTGGGTCGACGTCACCCACACCGTCGTCGGCGCGAGAAGTGGTCCAAAGTAAACCTTCACACCTGGCCGAAACCCAGTCCCCGTGAGCGTTATAGCGGTTCCGCCGCTGTCTGGTCCGCGATCGGGCGCGATCGAAACGAGATCCGGTGGCGGAACGTATTCGTACGCGCCGCGCGAGCACCCCTCTCCAGAATCGAGGTTTCGCACGCAGACGTCGACAAACCCAGCGGTCGCCGGCGGCACCGTGCCAGAAATTGTTTTCCCGTCACTTGCGATGGTGACGGAGGTTGCGAACTTGTCGCCAACCTGCAGCGTCGCGCCCGGATAGAAGTTGCGTCCAGTGACCGTGATGACCGTCCCCCCGGCGGTTGGGCCACTCACCGGCAAAACCGCGGTTATTACAGGTGCCGGCGTGTAGGTGAACGCACCCACAAGCGTGTGGCGCCCTTCGCGTGTGTCGGGATTCGCGCGCGGGCACGCGAGGTTCCCCATGCCGGCGCGCGACGGGTTAACGATCGTGACGTCGACGACGCCTTCCGTCCCGGGCGGCGTGTAAACCGTGATTTGGCCGTCGGCGCCAATCGCGAGTTCGTTCGCCTCATTCGCGCCGAAATAAATCCGAGACCCCGCGCGAAAATCGCTTCCAACGAGGCGAACTCTCGTGCGACCCGACGACGGGCCTTTCACCGGGTAAAGGTCGAGGAGGCGCGGCTTCGATGGATAGGTGCCGACGTCAAAACAAAAGCGCGTCGTTGGCGCGCCGTCCGGGTGGCGAACCTCGTTGCCGTCCGCGTCCTTTGCGAAGACGTAGTAGTCGACGCGGTTGCCGCGCTGGAGCCCGCCGATTTCGGTCGAATAATCGCCGTTACCAACGGGCGCGAGCGCAACGGTCGCGTCTTGGCCGAGCGCGACGCGGTAACGCATGTAGACGCCATTTACGGCGTTGTTGTCACGCACCGATGTCGTGATGGTGTATGGGCCAAGCGGGTTATCGGTTTCGCTCGCCTCTGTCGTGTCGAAGATGATGGGCGATGTGGCGTCGGTACATCCGACGGCGCAAAGGACGGAAACGACGGCGAAAAAAGCGCGGAACTTCTTATCTTCATTGATGATCGAGCATGGTGAGAGCATTCCTTACATTATAAGGGGTGGAATTCCGCATCGCAACCGCGGGTCAGCTGCGGAGCCGCTTCAACACCAGGTCGTTCACGATCGCCGGATTCGCCTTGCCGCGCGTCGCCTTCATCACTTGCCCCACGAAAAATGACAGCAGCTTTTCTTTCCCAGCGCGATAGGCCGCGACCTCATTCGGATTCGCGGAGAGAACCGCGTCCACGGCCGCCTCAATCGCGCCCGCATCGCTCGTTTGCGCGAGACCGCGCTCGCGAACGATCGCCTCGGGATCACCTTCGCCCGCGTCAACCAGCAGAGCAAACACCTCGCGCCTCGCCGCAATGGAGATGGTTCCAGCGTCAACCATTTGAAGAAGCTGGGCGATCTTCGCGGCCGGCACGCGCGCGACGACATCCGCCGCTCCCCGATCATTCGCAACGCGCAGCCAGTCGGTCCGCAAAAATCCGGCGGCCCGCCGTCCGTCACCCGCGTATGCGCGCATAACGACGTCGAAAAACTCGGCGACAACGCGGTCGGCCGTGAGAACCACTGCGTCGGCCTCCGAAATCCCATACTCCACAAGGAATCGCGAGCGACGCGCGGCTGGAAGCTCGGGCAACGTGCGGCGCACGTCGTCAATCGATGCGTCAGCGATGTCGAGCGGCAACAGGTCGGGGTCCGGAAAATATCTATAGTCGTGCGCTTCTTCTTTTCCGCGCATCGACTGCGTGATGCCGCGATCGCTGTCAAAGAGACGCGTCTCTTGGACAACGGAACCGCCGGACAGAACGACATCGACTTGCCGCGCGATCTCGTAAGCGATCGCCTTCTCAACGAAACGAAACGAGTTAACGTTCTTGATCTCCGCGCGCGTCCCAAGCTCCCGCGCGCCCGCGCGCCGAACCGAAACGTTGGCGTCGCATCGAAACGACCCCTCCTCCATGTTGCCGTCGCAAACGCCGAGGTAAACGACGATGTCGCGAAGCGCGCGAAGGTAAACGCCCGCTTCTTCGGGCGTTGAAAGGTCTGGCTCACTCACAATCTCGAGAAGCGGCACGCCGGCGCGATTAAGGTCGACGGAGCTTCCGGCCGCGTCGTGAACGCACTTCCCCGCGTCCTCCTCCATGTGGATGCGACGAAGCCGCACAACTTTTCCGGCGACGTCGAGTCGCCCCCCCTCACAAATCGGCTCCTCATATTGGGAAATCTGGTACCCCTTCGGGAGGTCGGGGTAAAAATAATTCTTGCGAGCGAATCGGTTTTTCTTGCGAATTGTGCAGCCGACCGCAAGCCCCAGTCGAATCGCGAATTCAACCGCGCGCCGACTCAAGACGGGGAGCGCACCCGGGAGCCCGAGACAGACCGGGCACGTGTGGTGATTCGGCGGCGCTCCGAACGTGGTCGAGCAGCCACAAAAGAGTTTCGACGCCGTGAGAAGCTGCGCGTGAACCTCAAGCCCAATGACCGCTTCGAAATCTGCACGCGTCATGCGGTCTCCGGGTGCGGTGGGACGCGCGTGCGCCACGCCTCGCTCTGTTCATAGGCGTGCGCGACCGACAAAATGCGCTCCTCGGCGAACGCGGGGCCGAGGATCTGCAGTCCGATTGGAAGATTCTCGGACGTGAATCCGCACGGCACCGAGACGCCACAATTCCCCGCGAGGTTGCACGACACCGTGTAGATGTCGGCGAGGTACATTTGAAGCGGGTCGGCGACTTTCGCACCGAGCTTCCACGCGGCCGTCGGCGATGTCGGCGTTGCGATGACGTCGACCTCGCGAAACGCGGCGTCAAAGTCTCGCTGAATGAGCGCGCGCACCTTTTGTGCCTTGAGGTAGTACGCGTCGTAATAGCCCGACGAAAGCGCGAACGTCCCGAGCATGATTCGCCGCTTGACCTCGTCGCCAAAGCCGCGCTCGCGTGTCGCGGTATATTGTTCGCGGAGCGCGAGAGCGCCGCCATCCGCGCGGGCCGCGCGAAAACCAAATCGAATGCCGTCGTAGCGAGCGAGATTTGAAGACGCCTCGGCGGTTGCGATGAGGTAGTAACAACCGAGCGCGTAGGGCGTGTGCGGAAGTGAAACGTCGTGAATTGTCGCACCCAAGTCTTTGAGGCGACCGAGGGCGCCACGAACGGCGCGCTCAACTTCGGCGTCGATCCCTTCGACGAAATACTCGCGCGGAACGCCGACGCGCACTCCCTTCAATGTGGTGCGAAGGTTGTGGCTGTAGTGAGGAACGGGAGCATCGACGCTGGTTGAGTCAAGCGGGTCATGGCCAGCGATGACCGTGAGAAGCTCCGCGACGTCGCGAACGGCGCGAGCAAACGGGCCGACCTGATCGAGTGAGGAGGCGAACGCGACGAGACCGTAGCGCGAAACGCGGCCATAAGTCGGCTTTAGGCCGACGACACCAGCGAGCGACGCGGGCTGACGAATCGAACCGCCGGTGTCGCTCCCGAGCGACGCCGCGCACATGTTCGCAGCCACCGCGACCGCGGAACCGCCCGACGAGCCACCCGGAACACGCGTCGTGTCCCATGGGTTTCGCGCGACGCGATACGCCGAGTTTTCGTTCGACGAACCCATCGCGAATTCGTCGCAGTTCGTTTTTCCGATGAGCACAGCGCCGGCCGCGCGAAGGCGCGCGATGACCGTGGCGTCGTAAGGCGGAATGAACCCGTCGAGAATGCGCGACCCACACGTCGTCGGAAGCCCGCGCGTGACGATGACGTCTTTCACCGCAATGGGCACGCCAGCCAAATCGCCCGGTCGCTCGCCGCGAGCAAGGACCGCGTCGATTCGCTCGGCATCGCGCCCTGCGCCCTCGGCATCGACGTGCAAGAATGCCCCGAGTTCCACGTCGCGCGTTTCGATTGCGCGAAGCGCTTCGTCGCAAACATCACGCGCCCTGCGATCGCCGCATGCGATGGCGTCGCGCGTTTCGATGAGCCCCATCGGATATCGCGCGGTCATTCGCCCGCCAAAATGGGCGGCACGCGAAAGGCCGTCTCGTCGCGTGCGGGCGCGTTGGCCAGCGCTTCATCGGGCGGAAGCGACGGTCGCGTTGAATCGTCGCGCATCGGCGCCGAAATCGGAACCGCGTGAGAAAGCGGTTCGACGCCTGACGTATCGATCGCATCGAGGTCCGCGACGTAGTCGAGAATCTGCGAAAGTTGCTCGCGATACCTATCGACCTCGTCCGCGCTGAGCTCAAGTCGCGCAAGCGATGCCACGTGAAGAACTTGTTCCCGCGTTAGTTTCACGACGAAAGTCTATCGCACGCCCATCCGAAATTGCAGCGCGACTTTTTATTTAAGCATCCACTTAAATATTTCTTGACACGAGGGCGCATCCGCGATATTTAAATAGTTGCTTAATTATTTACGAGGTAAACACCATGCGCGGCCAAATCGGAAAAGTTTTTCTCGCGATCGCCGACCCGACGCGGCGCAAAATCCTCGACATGCTTCGCGAAGGCGAGCGCTCCGCGGGCGACCTCGCAAGCGTGTTTCAGATGTCGAAACCCGCCGTTTCGCATCACCTCGCGACGCTCAAGGCCGCGAACCTCGCGACCGAGCGACGCGAAGGGCAACGCATCATCTACTCCCTCGTTGAAGGGTCGCTCCTTGAGACGTGGGACAACTTCTTGGCAAGGTTCTGTTCGCACACGCTAGACAACCGCAAGAAACAAAAGGAAAAACGGTCGGCCCGCAAAAGGGCCTAAAGGAGAGTAAACATGAAAGTTCTATTGACGGGTGGTTCAGGATTCTTGGGTTCTCACATCGCACGCGAGCTAACCGCCGCGGGGCATTCCGCACGACTTCTCCTTCGCGAAGGGAGTAAGCGCGACGGGCTCGTGGGGCTCACGTACGAGACGGCTCTCGGCGACATCCTCGATCGCGCATCGCTTGACCGCGCGATGGACGGAGTCGACGCGGTGATACACACGGCCGGGCTCGTGAGCTTTCGCCGCAAAGCGAAGGCCGATCTCTTCCGTGTCAACGTCGACGGCACGCGCAACGTCCTCGCGGCCGCCCAGGCGCGTGGGATCCGCGTCGTGCACACCTCGTCGATTGCCGCGATCGGTGCAACCGAATCCCCCAGCGTCCTGAACGAGGAGTCACCCTGGACGATCGGCGACTACGGCATCCACTACATCAACTCGAAGCGCCGCGGTGAAGAAGTCGTGCGCGAATTCGCTGAGCAGGGCGTTAACGCCGTCATCGTGAATCCTGGCACCATCCTCGGTCCCGGCGATGTGTACCTCACGAGCTCGCGCTTTGTGCTCGAATACCTGCGCGGTCGCAACACGTTCTATCCGGGCGGCGGCACATCGTTTTGCGATGTTCGCGAAGTTGCGCGCGCGCACGTCACGGCGCTCACGAAAGGCCGCACGGGCGAGCGTTACATTCTCGCCGGTCAAAACGTGACATATCGTGAAGCGCTCCAAACGTTTCACGCGCTCTCCGGCGCCCAGCGCCCGCGTCGGCTCCCCAAAGCGCTTGGTTTCGTCGCGGCCTTCTTCTGCGAAGCGGCGGCGCTTGTCGCTCGCCATCCGCTCGAGGATGTGACGTTCCCGTTCATTCGCTTCTCGTTCCTTTACCAGGCGTACGACGTCTCAAAAGCAGCCCGCGAGCTCGACTACGTCGTTCGCCCATTCGAAGAAACCGTGCGCGACACCATCCTCGACCATTTGAAACGCGGGCTGGCCAAGCCCACGACCCCGACGCTCCGCGCCTATCTCGAGCCGCAACCCAACTGACGTGCGTTTCTTGGCGAGCCACCGGGTGGCGACAGTCGTCCTCGCACGTAAACTTTTCGATCGCGTCTCTGCTTTTCGCGGTTTCCGCGTGCAAAACAAGTCTCTCACCTTGACGTCCTCCGGCATCGCAATTAAAAGCGGGGCCGTGAAATCAGCGCGAATACCGACCAACAAAACTCAGCAAGACAACCTCGTGGTGAAAAAATGATGCGCGTCGCGGACTACATCGCCAAATTCCTTTACGACCACGGTGTTCGCCAAGTCTTCCTCATCACGGGCGGTGGCGCGATGCACCTCAACGACGCGTTCGGGCGCCAACCTGGGCTTTCGTACACGTGCAACCACCACGAGCAGGCGTGCGCGATTGCCGCCGAAGGGTACTACCGCGCATCGGGCCGAATGGCGGCCGTGCAGGTGACGAGCGGACCGGGCGGCACAAACACGTTGACCGGTGTTTACGGCCAATGGACCGACTCGATTCCCGCCCTTTACATCTCGGGACAAGTGAAACAAGAAACGACGGTCGAATGCTGCCGGGAGCTCGGACTTCGGCAACTCGGCGACCAAGAGGCAACAATCGTCGACATCGTTCGACCGGTCACGAAGTACGCCGCCATCGTGAAATCGGCGCGCTCCATTCGCGCGCATCTCGAGAAGGCGTTCCACGAGGCGACTACGGGACGCATGGGTCCGGTTTGGCTCGACGTGCCGCTCGACATCCAGGGCGCACCGATAGCCGACGCAGCAGCGCTTCCGGGGTTTCATGCCGCATCGGGGACGTTTGATCGGGGTGCCATGAACGAGCGCGTCGAAGATCTCGTCGCTGCGCTCGCTAAAAGCCAACGCCCCGTCATCGTCGCGGGACACGGGGTTCGGCTTGCGCACGCCGAGTCCGAGCTCGCCGCCGTTATCGACCGACTCAAGATTCCCGTCATCTGCTCGCTTAACGGGTACGACCTCGTCCCGACCGACCACCCCTCGTTTATCGGCCGCCCGGGAACCATCGGCACACGCGCTGGGAATTTCGCGCTCCAAAACGCCGACCTTCTCCTTTGCCTCGGGACCCGCAACAACATTCGCCAGGTGAGCTACACGTGGGGCGCTTTCGCGCGCGCAGCTTTGAAAGTGGTTGTCGACATCGACGCGGCCGAACTCAACAAGCCAACGGTTCGGCCCGACCTCGCCATTCACGCCGATGCTGGCGATTTTTTGCGCGCGCTGCTGGGCCGACTCGATGGCGTCAGCTTTCCCGCATGGGGCGGCTGGCTCGAGTGGTGTCAGGCGCGGCGAAACCGCTACCCCGTGCTTCGTGACCAGCCACAGCACGACGGGCGCGTCCATCCGTATGTTTTCATCGACACGTTAACCCGCGCGCTTCCCGAAGGCGCCACGCTCGTTTCGGGCGACGGCACCGCGAGCGTTGCGCTGTTCCAGGCGGGATTCGTCAAGCGAGGACAACGCGTGTTCTGCAATTCGGGGTGTGCGGCGATGGGGTACGATCTACCAGCCGCTATCGGTGCGGCCGTCGCGCTTGGCGGACGCGATGTCGTTTGCCTCGCGGGCGATGGAAGTCTTCAGCTCAACATTCAAGAGCTGCAGACCGTCGCGCACCATCGCTTACCGATCAAGTTGTTCGTTTTGTCGAATCAGGGATATCAGTCGATTCGCCAAACACAAGAGACGTATTTCGGGAAGTTCGTCGGCTGCAGCGAGGAGAGCGGATTGTCGTTCCCCAACATCGAGCGCCTCGCAACGGCGTATGGCCTGCCGACCGCGGTGATTGAACGACCCGAAAAACTCGACGATCAAGTGCGTGCGGTGTTGTCGCGTCCCGGCCCGGTCGTTTGCGATGTGCGACTCGACGTCGACTACCTGTTCAACCCAAAGCTGTCGTCGGAACGAAAGCCCGATGGGCGCATGGTTTCAAAGCCGCTTGAGGATCTATCGCCACTCTTGCCGCGCGATGAATTTGCGACCAACATGCTCATTCCCCCGTGGGAACCGGGTAACGAAGTCCCCAAATGAAAGGCCGAACGGCACTCGTTACAGGCGGTTCCCGCGGGATCGGCGCGGCCATAGCCGGGGTCTTTGAACGCAACGGGGCGCGGGTCATCGCGCCGACGCGCGAGCAGCTCGACCTCGCGTCTGACACGTCGATCGATGACTACATCGAGTCGCTGAGGGAGCCGGTCGACATTCTTGTTAACAACGCAGGCATCAATCGCCTCGGCGCGTTGGACGAAATCGGCCACGACGATTTTCGTGAAGTGTTGCAAATCAACCTGATGTCCGCGCTCCGATTGATTCGCGGAATCGCCCGCGGGATGCAGAGCCGGCGCTACGGGCGCATTGTGAACGTGAGCTCTGTGTGGGCTTTCGTTTCGCGGCTCAGGCGGATCACTTACGCGGCGAGTAAAGCAGGGCTCGACGGACTGACGCGCGCGGTCGCCCTCGAGCTCGCACCCAACGGCATACTCGTTAACAGCGTTGCGCCAGGGTACGTCGACACCGAGCTGACTCGAAAAAACAACGCGCCCGAAGAGATCGCCGTTTTTAAATCGCAAATTCCTGTGGGGCGCCTTGCGGCTCCAGAGGAGATTGCGGAGGCTGTCGCGTTCTTATGTTCAGCGCGAAATACGTACATGACCGGGCAAACGCTCATCGTCGATGGCGGGTATGTCTGCAAATAATCTTTGATCGAATCGTCAACCGGCCCGATTGCCCTCGAAACCGATTCGTGCGCGGCGCCCAATAATCCCGGACGCGAGCGCAACCCCCGCGAGGATGACAGCTGCCGCAAGGAGGGTTCGCACCGTGATGGGTGAGTCGCGAAACACCCACGCGGCGAAAGAACCGATGACGGGCTGAAGGAGCACATAAACCGCCACGACCGACGCCGTCACTGTCTTGAGTGCGTAGGCGTTGAGCCAGAATCCCACGATCGTTGGCCCAACAAGAATATACGCCAGTGAGGCCCACGCCCAGACGGGGAGCGAAGTCCACGCGACATCAAGAACCGCCGGCGCCGTGAAGGGAAGCGCCTCGATCGCACCAAAGATGTACGCCCAGGCGACCACCGGCAGCGCGCCGAGCCGCGCGATGAGTGGGCGCGAGAACACGAGGTACGCGCTATAGAACGGTGAGTTGCACAGAAGCAAAAGGCTCCCGACGGTTTCGGTATTCGAAAAATCGAGTCTCTCTGCGCGAACAAGCACCGCGGCCCCGAGGAAGGCGACGACGATGCCAATGACTTGTGCGCGTCGCGGCCGCTCGTGTCGAAACGCGGTCGAGATGATGAGCGTTGAGACTGGAATAATGACCGCAAGAATCGCGGCGTTCACGGGGCCTGCGCGGAGCAGTCCCTCGGCAAAAAAAATCTGGTTGAGCGCAATTCCCGATAGCCCAAGAAGGGCAAGGGCGAGCAAGTCGCGCGCGGCGGGAAGCGGACGCGTCAACACACCCGCGAACACCAGAAGAATGGGGGCACCCAGGAGCATTCGAAAACCAACGAGGGCGAGAGGGCTCATCTTGTGGAGAACGGCGTCGCCAAAGACTGGGAACAGTCCAAACACGAGCTGCACGCCAACCAGCGCGATGTGGTCGAGGACCGGTCGGCTGTGGGCGCGATCTAAAACTAGACGGACCAGACAGAGAGGAGCTTCTCTTTGAAGGTCGCAAACTCCTCGCGAACTTCGGGGCGCTTCACAAGCTCCATGACTTTCGCATTCACCGCCGTCAAGCGTGCGTGGAGCGTGTACGCGAGCGTGCGGTACATTTTGTAACAGATGAGATCGTCACCATCGAGGAGGCGCGTAAACTCTTGCCGCGACAGGCGCCTGAGCTCAACCGCATCAACAGCGTACGCCGACGCGCTTCGCGGCTCCTCAGCGAGCAGGCTCATCTCGCCGAAAATCTCGCCATCGCCCAGCGTCGCAATTTCGCGCTCGGCGCCGCCCCCGTCCTTCTTTCGAATCGACACGCGGCCCCTCTGTACAATGTACAGCGCATCGCCCGGGTCGCCGTCCGCGAAAATCTTCTGACCGGCCGCGACTTTGAGCGACGACGTCCGCGTCCAAAGCTCCTCACGCTCGGCCGGGCTGAGATGTCTAAAGATTGGCGCTTCTTTCGTCATTGCGTTTCCTCCCTCAAAGCCCTCGCAAAACCGTTGCCTTTCCGACACGCCCGATCGCCACGATGAACGCCGCCGTCCGAAGCGATACTTTACGCTCAGTCGCAATCCGATGCACCCTGGCAAACGAATCCCGCATAATGCGATCGAGCTCGCCGTTCACCTTCTCTTCGTCCCACGTAAAGTTCTGAAGGTTCTGCACCCACTCAAAATACGACACCGTCACGCCCCCCGCGTTCGCGTAAATGTCCGGCACCACCGGGATTCCACGCTTCTCAAAGACTTCGTCCGCCTCGGGTGTCGTCGGCCCATTCGCCGCTTCGACGATAACCTTCGCCCGCACGTCGCCCGCATTCGCCTTTGTGAGCACACCGCCCAGCGCCGCCGGCACCAGCACATCGCACTCCAGCGTCAACAGTTTCTCATTCGCGATCGTTTCGCCATCACCGCATCCCTTGAGCGACCCGCGATTCTTTTTCGCGTACTCAACGAGCTTCGGCACATCGAGCCCGCGCGCGTTCCAATATCCGCCGTCGACATCCGACACCGCGATCACCTTGCCGCCCGCCTCGTGGACGAGCCGCGCCGTGTGTAGCCCCACGTTCCCAAATCCCTGGATGACAAACGTCGAATCCGCGATCTTCCTTCCCACCGTTTTCAAAAACTCTTCCGTCGCAACGCGCACGCCGCGTCCCGTCGCCGCTTCGCGCCCCTTTGACCCGAACAGGTCGACTGGCTTTCCCGTCACGACCGCCGGCGAAAACCCGTGGTACTTCGAGTATTGGTCCATGATCCACGCCATCACCTGCGGATTCGTGTTGACGTCGGGCGCCGGAATGTCGATCTGCGGCCCGATCACGTCGTGGATGCTGTCGATGAATTTTCGCGTGAGCGCCTGCAACTCTTTTTCCGAGAGCTTTCGTGGGTCGACCGAAATCCCGCCCTTCGCCCCACCATACGGAAGATTCACAACCGCCGTCTTCCACGTCATCAGCGACGCGAGCGACTTCACTTCATCTGGGTTGACCTCGGGGTGAAACCGAAGCCCACCCTTCATCGGCCCGCGCGAATTGTCGTGCTGCACGCGATACCCGAGAAACACCCCCACTTCCCCGTTGTCGAGCTCAATCGCAACCTGCGCCTTCACCTCGCGCACGGGCTCCATCAAGAGCCGCTCGATCCGCTGCCCGATGTCCATGATCCGCGCGGCCTTCAGGAAATAATGGTTGGTGTCTTCAGCGGCGTTCATCGATTCCCCTTCCCATCGTGTTCGTCTTCCTCGACGTCCTTCGGCAGGCCTTCCCACTTCGGCTTCGGCGGCTCGCGATCGCCCGAACTCCCGCGTCCACTCCCACCGCCGCCGCCCCCGCCGCGCCCACGGTTCCCACGACCACTTCCGCGCGTCCGGTCGCCCGGCGCCGCCTTCAAGAGATTCCCAAACTCATCGCGCACCTCGCCGCGCGCCGTTCCCTCGCGTCCGCTGTTTCGCGCATCCCACACATCGTAACGAAGCCCCTGACGATCGACGTCTTCATGCGAAGGCGGAAGTTTTGACCACGGCCGAAGCTCGGTCTGCGATGTCGGCCGCCCGTCCGCGCCGACACCCGTGTAAACAGGCAACGGCTCGTCATCGCCGGGAATCGCGACGTTGCCAACATTGTCGTCGACAAACGCAGGCGCACGGTCGCCGTTGTGAGTCCACCGGTCTCGATCGCGCCCGCGCCCACCGCCGCCACCACCACCGCCTCGGCCACGGCCGCCACCACGCCCACCATATCGCCCATCGCGATCATCTCGACGCCCGCGGTCACGTCCCCCGCGCCCGCGCCCACCGCCGCCATCGCGCCGCCGCGAATCCCCGCGCCGCCCACGAAAAGAGCGCGGCTCGCGATCCGGCCCGTTCACAACACCGCCCACCTCAACCGCCCACGTCTCGCCGCCCTTCACGGCCTGAATGAGCTCGGACTCGCTCGAAACCGCCGCCTTAAACAGCGTCACGGCTCCACCCACTTCACCTGCCGCGAGCGCCCCACTTCCGCCCACCCGCGACAACTCGAGATTGACCGCCGCCTCAAGCGCCAGCGTGTTCTCTTCCGGCTTGAGCCGCCCATTCACAACTTCGACCGCATCGACGCCCGACAGCGCAAAGAGGAAATCGCCCAGCGGATATTTCGCCTCGCGCGCGTACGGGTGCGCCGCGATGACAAGCCCGCCTAGAGCCGCGAACCACTTCGTCACGGCCGCCGCCGCGGGAACTTCGTCCGCGCCCTTCCACCCCGCATTCGCGAGCGCGTTCGGGTCTGGCAAGAAGCACAAAAAATGTCCGCGGTCGGTTTCGACCTCGACCCCCACGAGCGCCGTCACGCCCTCCTCGCGACCGAGAGCCCGCAGCTCGTCAACATACGCCGCGGTCACGTTCACCCCACGGTCCGTAAAACAAATCGCCCCGAGACCAAGCGCCTTGGCTCGCTGCAGCGCCTCGCGCGCCGACAAAGTTGCCCCTTCAGTTGCCGTCGAATGGCAATGCACATCAACTAACACTCGCATACCCTCTTTCTTTAATGCTCAGGCGCGCGCCGGAAGAGAAGACGTCTTCGCAGTGCTTACGCCTCTTGGTAAAAGATCGTGATGGTCAAACAATGAAACTCGCGATCGGAACTCTGGGTCACGACCTTTTCGACGATGCGAAACCCCGGATTCTGCCGAATCCAGCGCGTCACAACGTCGCCCAGTTCCTCGCGTTCCTTGGCCTTTGTGGCCGAGAAAACCCTGACTCCCGAAACCCTTTCTCCACCCACTCCGCTATCCTCCCCCTGCGAAGCCGATACCCAAAGCGATTTGGCTTGAGACGTGCGGCTTCTGGCATGAGTTACGAAAAACCGAATTAAAAGTAGCCCAGCGCCGTCAACAATGTCAACAACATCGCTCGCCAACAAAACGATTGACGATTTACGTCGCCATCACCATAATAATTGTTTCTCGAGAGGCAGCAGCGTGAACGACCAACGACGAGAAAAGAAGAAAACGAGATCTGGGCGCATTGCGTGGGCGGTTGCGGTTGGGCTTCTGGGATTCGTAATCGGGTGCGACGGCAGCGGAGCGCCAGCCCAAGGCGCGGGCGATGCGAGCGTTCCCCCAACAACGGGCATCGACGCAGGCGCACCGGTTGACGCGGGACTACCTTTCGTGTCGAGCGGATGCCCGGCGCCGCGCGGGGTTACGCCAAGTGACGCACCATCGGGATATCTGCCCGCACAAACAGTCGGCCTCATTCGCGCGATCGACGGCGACACAGCCGAGTTCGGGACGCAGACCATTCCATCGCAGAAAGTTCGGTTCCTCTTCGTCGATACCGAGGAATCGTACGGCCCCGAAACAACAACGTTCGGCCAAGAGTCGGGCGCGCGCATCCGCGATTACTTGAGCGGCGCGGGGACCATCGTTATTCGCGTTCGCGAAGATCGCTCACACCCCGGGCAGCCTAACCTCGACCCTTACGACCGCTGGCTCTCGCTCGTCTTCGTCGACGGCGACTTATTCGAAACGCGGATTATCCGCGAGGGGCTCTCTGCGTATTACACGCAGTTCGGATGCGCTCCCGAGCCCGTCCACTCGGCGCTCCTTTACGCGGAAGCCGAGGCGCGCGCGAACAAGCGTGGAATTTGGCGTGACGGGCACCCAACCGACTATCGCCGCGTTTTCGAGCGATGGATCGGCTCGTCGACTTGCCGGCCCAACCCATACGAAAACGAACCGTACTGTCGCCGCTGATCCCGCGATAAGGGCCCATCTGCTGCGTAATCCGGCGGTTTAGAGGTCGACGTTAGACCTTGACGACTTTCGTCACCTTGAAAATGGGTCCCGACATCCCGAACGACACCGCGGTGCGGTCAACGTCGCCTTCGATTTCAAGCGGGGCGCCGTCTTTGAGCGCATCGGCGGGCGCACCCGCGAGCTGATAACGTTTGCCGCCGTCGGCCTCGAAAACCCAAAGCCCGCCTTCGATCGGCGAGCGTCGCACCGTCCCTTTGAGCTTCACGTCAGTCTTTCCTCCACACGAAATACGCGACAACGAGCGATATGAGCGCGCCCAAAACGAGCCACGCGATACCGAGGATTTTCCCCGGTATCCAAAGGACATCGATCGTTCCCGACGCGGCGGTCACGGCGAGGTTCGCGGCTACGCCGACCGCAAGCCCAACGAGCAGGCCGCGTGCGCGCGGGACCGAGTAAAGAAGCCCGACGAAAAGCACGACGGCGAGCGGGCTGTGGGCGAGCGCGTTTCCATAACCGTCGGCGCCAAGAAACGCCATGTCCCAGTCGGGAAGGCCGCGCATCACGAAATCGGCGAGCGGGAAATCGGGCGGCACGCCAACATAAGGAAGGAAGAAGAGACCGCTCGACGCGACGACGGCACCGCCGAAGGCGCCCGCGCTCAGATGAAAGCCGGCCGATTGTTTTCGCCGCAGCCAAAAGTACAGAACGAGAAGCGCGACGAGCCCGGCGCCGAGCTTTATGAGACCAAGCGTAAAGCCCGCCCCCTTCACCGCGCCGTAGACGTCGAGTTGCCCCGCGCCGAAGCGCGCCTTGTCGCCACGCGGTTTTGCGGCGCCTTTTAGAATCGTCTCGACCTTGTCAGGGTCCGTCACGCCTTGCGAGACCACAAGCGCCGCCGCCGCCGCGACGTGCGGTGCCGCCATTGATGTCCCCATGTAGACTTGAAAATCGTCCTCGGCGGCGTTGCCGCGAACGATTGTATTTTGCAAGATGCCGTCGAGCATCCCGTCTTCATTCGTGTCGAAGCGCGTGTCGCCGCCCGGCGCCGCGATGTCGATCCCTTCGCCGAAATTCGAGTAAAACGCGAGGTCGCCGCGCGAATCGAGCGCCGAGACGCCAATCACGTGGTCGTGCCGCGCCGGCCAATTCGCGCCCTCTTCGCCGTCGTTTCCGGCCGCCGCCACCACAACGACGCCCTTCTTGTACGCATACGCGATCGCGCGTCGTTCCTGGTCGCTCTTAAAGTGCGACCCGAGGCTCATGTTGATGACGCGCGCACCGTGGTCGGCCGCGTAACGGATCGCCGCGACGACGTTTGCACTCGTTCCCATGCCGAACCGGTCGAGCACCTTGAGCGGCATTATTTTAACCTTGGGCGCGATCCCCGCGACGCCGTGCGCATTGTTCGTTGTCTGCGCGATCGTCCCCGCGACGTGCGTTCCGTGCCCGTGGTCGTCGGTCGCGTCTTTTTTCTTGTCGACGAAGTTCCAGCCGTCGACGCACTTCGTTCCCTTTAAGTCCGACACGCGACACGCGACGCCCGTGTCGATGACCGCAACCACGACACCCGCGCCCGTTGCGACGTCCCACGCCTCGGGCATGCGCACCATCTGCATGTTCCACTGGTGTTTGTAAAGCGGGTCGTTCGGCGTCATCGTCGCGAAGACGTAGTGGTTCGGCTCGCTCGACTCGACCGCTGGGTCTGCCGCGAACTTCGCGGCAAATGCTGCTGGGTCAGCGATCCCCGCGACGCGGTAAATCCGCTCGGGCAAAGCGAACGGGCTCGCCGGCTCAAGTTTCACGCCAAAGCGCGCCGCGAACGCAACAACCTCAGTCTCCGGCACGTCGTTCTTCAAGTCGACGATCACTTCGCCCGGCACAAATCCGCGCGCCGTCGAATACGACTTTTTGTTCAGGAGCGCCTTGTACTTAAACGACGCCTGCGCAAATGCCGACGACGCGCCAAACAGAACGAGGGTTGCCGCAACAAACGCCTTCATGTGAAAGATGATACCCCTTTTCTCGTCCACATTCTCCATTTCGGTGAACTTTGCGAGCGACGCGGGAACTTTCGTGCCGCGAGTTTCGTCCTGTCATTATGTAAGGATAAGAAATGGACCGTTGTCTTGACGCGCGATGAATTCTCAGAGTTGGCGCTCGCCTGTTTGGGTGAGGTGACCGCGTTCGCTCGCCGCCTAACGCCTGGCGGCGCCGACGCCGACGACTTGATCCAATCGACGTACGAGCGCGCCTTCGCGACGTGGTCGACCCTGCGTGAACGACGCGCGTGTCGTGCCTGGCTGTTTCAAATCGCCCGCCACCTTCACTTCGATAGGCTGCGCGCCGTGAAAGCCCGCCCCGAGCTCCGACTGATTGACGATGACGACGCGATCCCCGCCGTCGCCACGATGGCTGCCGATGCCATCGAGCGGCTCGACGCGCGCGAGATCAACGCGGCGCTTTCGCATCTCGACGAAGCCCAACGCGAAGCCGTGCTCCTTTGCGACCTCTGGGGGTTTGCGTACGACGAGATCGCCGCCATCACGAGTGTCCCCATCGGAACCGTGCGCTCACGCATCGCGCGCGGGCGGGCGCGCTTGGCGGCGCTTCTCGGGAATGCCGCGTCCGCCGAACAATCTGAGAGGAGGCGCCCATGACGTGCGACCTGCACCGAGCGGATCTCTCGGCCCACATCGATGGTGCGCTCTCGCCGGGCGAACGCGTGGCGCTCGACGAACATATCGCCGCCTGCGCCGCGTGTCGCACCGATTTCGCATCGCTCCGCGCCGTGAAACATGCGGTGGGGCGCTTGTCGAGCCGCGAAGAGCCGCCGGGCGCCGTGCGTGCGCGTGTCGAAGCGCTTCGATTTTCGCCGCCACGCATTCGTCGCCACCGCGTTGCATGGTCCGTTGCGGCGGGCCTCGTTCTCGCCGCCGGTGCCAGCGTCGCGTTCATCGTGACATCCCGCGACTCCAGTCTCACGGGCGAATTGGCCGACATCCTCGTCGCCGATCACTTGAAATCGGTGCCCGAAGCGAAGCCGGTCGAGGTGGCGTCAAGCGACTTGCGCGTCGTCGCGAAGTTCTTCGCAGGGAAGACGCCGTTCGAGCCCGTCGTCCCCGCGCTGCCCGGCGCCGCGCTTGTCGGTGGCCGCCTCTGCAAAATCGAGGGGCGTCACGTTGAACTCCTCTTTTACCGCGCCCTCGGCGAAACGCTCTCACTCTTCGTCGCCGATCGCCCACTCGCCGCGAGCGATTGCCGCGCGGCCAAGGGCCACACCGTCTGCGGCACAACCCGCGGCGCGCACACGCTGCTCCTCGTCGGCCAGCGCCCCCGCGCCGAACTTCGCGCACTTCTCGACGGGGCCTCGCTTTGAAACTTCCGCGCCTCGCGCTCGCAAACCCGTTAATCAGCCCGGCCGATCAATCACTTGACATAGGCCGAGCACGCGATCAGTAATCCGCCCGTCCACGACTCAAACACAAGGAGGAAAAACAATGCCAAGCGAAACAAAGTCAAACGAATCGAAAGGCCGCGACCAAGCAGCGCAGAGCCCGCCGCTCGGCGCTGAGGAGACGACGCGCTTCGTGGCGCTTCGCGCGACGCACGCGCGGTATCTTTCAGACCGCACGCTCGTCGAACGCGGCGAACAGGTTGCGACCCTCGACATCTGCGCCGCAACGCGGAACCTCGTCGGTGAAGTCCGCCGTCACGCCGCGCTGCCACCGCTTCTCGCGAAACTCGGGTTTGACGACGCTCGGCTCGACGAGATCGTGGCCGGCGCCGACCACCTTGAGACGTCGTATCGCGCGACGAACAGCCTGACGATCGATGTTTCCGAGACGTCGGCAAAGGTGCGCGTGATCACCGCGAAGCTCAAGGTGATTCGCGAGCAGATTGCCACGGCGACGGAAAACGCGCTTCCAATGGTCTACGCGGTTCCGGTCGCGCGCGCCGCGGTGCCGAGCGGCGGCCGTCCGGCGGAGCTCGCGAAGTCGGTCGAGAAGATGGTCGCGACGGTGCGCGAGGTGCCCGCGGAAAACCCGGAGTACCCTGGCGCCAATTTCCACGCCGCTCTTGAAAACTATGGCGCTGGCAGCGCGGTTTTGGGCGAGGCGATGACGCTTGCGGGGGCGCTTGTCACCGCCGCGGCGGAACGCGATGCGACGCACCGTGCGGCATCGGGGCCAACCGCCGGCCGCTTTGACCTATATGACGGGGTTCTGTTCGAGGCTGGAAAGCGACTCGGCCGCGCGGCGAAGGTTGCGGCGCGACAGGCGGGCGAAGGCTCGCTTCGCATCTCTCTGCGCGACGAGCTGAACAGGGTTGCACGCGCTCGTGGGCGCGGGCCCGCGATCGATGTCGCGCCGCCTGTAGTCGCGACGCCGCCGACCGCGCCGATTCCTCGGTAACCGCACCCGCAACGGCTCCCGCTTCCGTTCGTGCTCTTTCTCGTCGTCGTGCCCGTGCTCGTACTTGTTTTCGGTTCACGCGGATGGCGAACGAGTACATGCATGCGCACGTTTTACGAGCACGAGCACGAGCACGACGACGACGACGGAATAGCGGATGCGATTTACCGAGGCTCAACTGACACCGCCGATTCGGCCGGCGCCCCGCGGGCACGCCGAAAGCGCGCAGCGATTTTCGCGGCCCAGAGGGTCGTCACGGGGAGCACGATGAGGGTGAGTAACGCCGACGAGATGGTGCCGAAGACGACGACCACGGCGATGGGGCGCTGAGTCTCGCTGCCGATGGCGTTTGAGAGTGCGGCCGGCAAGAGCCCAAGCGATGCGAGAAGCGCCGTCATAAGCACCGCGCGCAGGCGCTCGAGCGCGCCAACCTCGACCGCCTTTTCGAGCGGTTCGCCCGCGGCGTGGCGCTGCTTGATCGCGGCGACGACGAGGACGCCGTTTAAGACGGACTGCCCGAGAAGCGCGATGAATCCGACCGCTGCCGACACCGACAGCGTCATGCCGAAAAGCGCGAGGGCGAGCACGCCGCCGACGAGCGCGAAGGGGACGTTGAGGAGAACGATGAGCGCATCGCCGACGGCGCCGAGCGTCGAGAAGAGGAGAAAAAATGTGATGAGGAGCGACAGCGGGATGACGAGGCGCAGGCGCGCCATCGCGCGTTCTTGGCTTTCGAATTCGCCACCCCAGTTCATTTCGTAGCCGGCGGGGAGCTTGACGGCGCCATCGACTTTAGAGCGCGCTTCGGCGACGAACGAGCCCAAATCGCGGTTGCGCACGTTCATGCGGATGCTGACGTAGCAGCGTCCGTTTTCGCGCGTGATCGCGGCGCGGCCAGTTTCGGCGCGGATTTCAGCGACGGCGGCGAGCGGGATGACCGACCCATCGGCGAGAGGAAGCATGAGGCGGCGAATGGAGAACGCGTCTTCGCGCGACGACGACGGGAAGGGGACGCGGATGTCGAACTTTGTTTCGCCGTCCCAAAAGTCGGACACGGTGTGGCCGCCGAGCGCGGTTTCGACGAAGTTTTGGACGTCGGCGAGGTCGAGGTCGTAGCGGGCGAGTGCGTCGCGCTTCAAGTGGACGGCGATTTGCGGGACTTGCGCCGATTTGACGATCCCGAGATCGGCGACACCGGCGACGGTCGCGATGACCGCTTTCGCTTTGTCGGCGGTCGCTTGGAGCTGGTGCATTTCGAAGTATCCCGCTCCGCTCGCCTATCCGCCAAACATAGAGAGGTTACGCTTCTTTTTTCTTAATGAGCATGAGCGGTCATCGCGAATGGTTACGACTTGGGGCAAGCGCCCGTCTGGCATTCTCCGCTACCTTCCGCAGCTCGTCCACGACAGGTTTGAGCGAGCATTCATCGCCCGCGAAAGTTACGGCCCACTTGGTGGTGTCGAAGTTCCGCAGATGGTCGCCAGGGTCGAGCCCCGAGATCATCCCCGTCGGGCCGACGTTAGAATCCACGAAGTTCTTGCGATGCGATGACGTTGCCCATTGCTCTAATCGCTCATCGAAATGCTCGAAATGGTTTCGGAGGGTCCGTGGATTGAGCGGCGATAAATCGGGTACGCCGAGGCAAGTCCTCAGATCGCCTCCGCGCTTGAGCATTTCGGGTCGTGATGGCCAAAACAACTTCGAGACGTTACCGACCGCTATGAGGAGCGACTGAATAGAGTACCAGATTCGGTCCTTGTCTCCCGACGTGATCGCTTTTTTCAAATCAGCTGCCGCAACGAGTCCGAATCGCGCCTGCCGTTCAACCTCAGTTTGGAAGATCCGAAGAAGCATCTCGTCCATTCGCTCACCTCCAGGAGTGAGCCTAGCGTGAATTGGTAAGAGAGTTACTGTCAAGATTTGTATCGGATCGGCGGCACCCGTAGGTCTCGAATCCGCTACTGCGGGCCAGTTCCCAATCGTCTCAGAATCTCTTCTCTCACTCACGCCCCTTGCGGAATATTCACACCGTTTCCCCTTTACATGCGTTTATAGAATGCAGCAGGCAGGCTAAGACTGCTTTATGCGTTATAGGCTTGACAGGCGGCGTCTTTGCTTTTAAGATGGTTTTATGGTCGATGACGAAAGAATCCGGATGTCGTTTATTTGGGGACCTGTCGAGATCACGATTTCGGGTCCCTCGACGCTTGTGGACCGAGCGATGAGCGGCGCGCGAGCAGCGCTAAGTGGAGCACCAGATGAAAAGACAGGTGAATTTAGGCAATCCGATTCAATCGACCCGAAACGGCAACAGCTACGTGCGTTGCAAGTCCTGAAGGACCTTTGTGACCAGGTAGGTGGTGAAGGACCGCTTGGGACCCAAATTCGCGGCAAAGACCCTGGTGCCTTTGCGATCATCAAACGCGAACTAAAAAATGAAGAACTCGTTGAAATGACCGGGACAAGAAAATGGGCACGCTATAGGCTTTCGGCACTAGGAAAGGAGGTGCTTACATCGGGCGAAAAAAAGTGACGGCCGTGCGCTAACACGACCGTCGTTGAACCACCGCCTCGGGAGCGTTCACGCGGTAAACCGCGCAGGTTCAGGAGCTATTGTACCGCTCTTGCGCCCGATCGGCAAGCCGCTCGCCCGCTTTTTGAAACAACCCTAAAAGAACGGAATAGAGCTATTTGTTGTATTGCGAGTTTTATAGAAAGGATAAAGAAAATGAGATTGATCAAAGAGATTTGTGGAGATTTTATTAAGTTTGAAAACGATTCGATTCTTGAAGATCCGGGAACTGCACGACAACTAATTCTTCAACCGGAGGAGAAGCGGGATGACTTTTTTAGGCGGCTCGTAGGACTTGGGCGGGATGTCTTCGTATTCGCGCGGGATCGAAACGACGGGGAAATTTTGAAGGGTGTCGTTCGCGAAGTGGAGGACTGTTGCCAGCGGATCCCGCGGGACGTCGCAGAGAAACTGATTTCGATTCTCGGTCAAAAGGGTGAGGGCCCCCTTTCTGAAGTTACGTCAACTGTCGATCGGGTCCGTGCGGTTTTGGAAAAAGTTCTTGGAGATGTTCAGGGAACGTTCGCAAATGAGCTCGATCCGCGCGGCGATAAGTCGACATTGGGCCGCGCGCTTCTCGGCGTGCGGAACCTGCTGGACGCGGAAAGAGTGGATTCGGTGCAGCAACGTGTGCAGCGTGAGATTGAGTCGATATCGAAGTCGGATGGTCGTCTAAGCACGGCTGTTCGCGAGTCCGTTCGGGACGAAATGCGGGTGCTGGCCGAGAGGATAGGCGAGATCGAAAAAACGCTTCTCCACGAAGCGGGAGTCAGAGAAACCGTGAATTCGACGACTTTGAAAGGAAAGTCTTTTGAAGAGCGTGTCGTCGATGAACTCCAACCGTTCGCAAAAATGACCGGCGCACAGATAACCCATGTTGGGGGAGACAACCGGCCCGGCGACGTCTTGGTGGAAAACAAAGCGGGTTGCAACCGGTCGGTCAAAATTGTGATTGAAGCGAAGGATCGTACGGCTCCGTTCGGCCGGAAGGCGATTTCTGAAATCCTGGATAATGCCATTCGAGAACGAAACGCAACGGCGGCAATCTACGTGTCGCCTGGTATCGAAGGATTGGCCAGGGAAATTGGAGATTGGGCCGAAGGAGTTGTCGGCGAGGCTCCATGGGTCGCAACAACGCAGCAGTTCCTGCAGATCGCGGTGCGATTTGTCGTCGCTCAGGCTCAACAGCAGGGCGGCCGAATGGCCGACCCGTCAGTTCTTCGTCCACAGCTTGCCCGCCTTCGCTTGGCGCTTCGCGGGGTCAGTGAAATGAGGAAAAAGATTACCGCCATTCATGATGGCGCGAATGGAATCGAAGAACAGATCACACTCTTAAAGGATGGCGCTGAAACTGCGCTGTCCGAAATGGAAAAAGCTATTGAAACGCATAAGGAGGAAGTGAAATGAAGAAACTTTGTGAAATCCCGTATGAGGAGTCAAAGCCCCTGGAAATCAACGACCCAAGGTGGGTTCAAACCATCACCGCTCCGGGCCTAGTGCCGGGAGGCGTTTATCTCTTGGCAGGACCGCCCGGTGCCGGAAAAACAACCGCCGCTGCACAAGTAGCGATCGGTGCTGCGACGGCTGGTTACGACGTGTTGTTCGTCGCGACTGAACAACGCGCGGAGACCATTGCATCGTACTTTCGAAGAATTGCTGTGACCGCCGACGCTCTCGGCGGGCTGGGCCGAATTCGGATTGACGATTCGATCAATGACATCGCAGAGCTTCCTGCGTTCCTGAAAGGTGCTGCGCTCGGGGCCGATACCGCAACCAATCTGAAACTGGTGGTGGTTGATTCCATCCAAGGGCGGGGACTCTCCGCGGTCGCAACCAAGACCTACTCCGCACTCTTTGAATTCACCGCGGACGCAAGAAGGCGCGGCCTCGTTGTCCTCCTTTTGGCGCACGTAACAAAGCGGGGTTCGATTGCGGGCCCCAAGGCCCTTGAGCACGACGTCGATTGCGTCATCACGATGCGGAACGCATTCGGGCTTCGGCCGGTTTTCGTCTCCAAGAATCGATTTGGCGCAACTCATCCGGAACCAACTGTGTTGGCAGTTGACGAGTCGGGCGCGCTCTTCGAATCGAAGCTTCAAACAGCACAGGCCGCCGTGGCCGCAGGTTTGACGGGTTTAGGATTGGAGCGGGCCGAATGTCAGACGGCGGTGTCGATTCCGAAGTTTGGCCAATCCGCCAGGTTGAACGCTCCTTTCCTTCCATCGAAAAAGATCCAGCAAATCCTCTCGGTTCTCTCGCAAATCGATGGCGTCGACCTGTCCGACCTGTCGTACGATGTTAATTGTCTGATGCCGCAGCGGCATCAATATCGCGGTGAGTTGGACCTTGCTCTCGCGGTCTCCATGCTCGCCTCATATGCGCGTTTACCGGTTCCCGCTGATGCGCTGTTCGTGGGCGAACTAGATTTGGCGGCGCAAATTCGAGAACCAAGCGATGCGTGCAAACAGATGTTGGTCGAAGCTCTTCGGGACACGCGAAATCATGATTTGCAGAGGGTTTTCCTATCGGAACGTTGCGCGCAGTTGATTCGCGAAGAACTTCGAAACGTAAGCGATCCGTCCCCGAGACCAACGACTTGCATTGTTGGCGTTCAAAACCTTGTTGAAGTTGTCGCGAAGCTCTGGCCTGGAATCGTGGGTCCACTGGGGCGAGAGGCCACCGCGAGCGGCCCCGAGCGCGAAAAGAACGAGGCCGCCTAACAGGTTTCAGATTCTCCCGTTTGCCAGAATTTATTACCATCCCAATCCGCCCGCCGAAAAACAACCTCTTCTGTTGTGAGCGCCGGTAAGAACGTAGACGGCAAAACACGGCGACGAAAGTCCGAAAACCGAAGTCCGCTCGCGCGTAATCCGGAGCCGCGGAATGGCTTGTTGGCGCCGCGGATCGGCTGATCGAGCGCGCGGACCAGCTAGTCGCCAGTGAAAATCGGCTAATCAGGGACATAGATCGGCCAAATCGCGATAAAGATTGGCTCATCGGCGCTGCGGAGCGCATTTTTTGGATGCGGAACCCGATGTTTCGCCGATGGATCGCGAGCTTTTGGATGTTTTACGGGTCTTTTTCGACGCAGACCGGCTGTTTTTGGATGCAGAGGCCAACAATTTGCCTGTGGGTCGCGATTTTGTGGAGGCGCAGCATGTCAGTGACCTGGCGGAACTTTCGGGCGCTCGTTTTCGTCCTATTCTATTGAAGGGAAGGGATCTCGTTTTTGACGCGCGATGAATTCGCAGATTTGGCGCTCGCCTGCTTGGGCGAGGTGACCGCGTTCGCTCGCCGCCTAACGCCTGGTGGCGCCGACGCCGACGACTTGATCCAGTCGACGTACGAGCGCGCCTTCGCGACGTGGTCGACCCTGCGTGAGCGACGCGCGTGTCGTGCCTGGCTGTTTCAAATCGCCCGCCACCTTCACGTCGATAGGTTGCGCGCAGTGAAAGCCCGCCCCGAGCTCCGACTGATTGACGATGACGACGCGATCCCCGCCGTCGCCACGATGGCCGCCGATGCCATCGAGCGTCTCGACGCGCGCGAGATCGACGCGGCGCTTTCGCATCTCGACGAGGCCCAACGCGAAGCTGTGCTCCTTTGCGACGTCTGGGGTTTTGCGTACGACGAGATCGCCGGCATCACGGGCGTTCCCATCGGAACCGTGCGCTCGCGAATTGCGCGCGGGCGTGTCGCGATCGCCGGTTGGCTCGCCGATGCCGCGTCGGCCGATGGGAAGGGGAGGAGGCGCCCATGACGTGCGACGTTTGTCGGATCGACCTGTCGAGCCACGTCGATGGCGTGCTGGGCGCCGATGAACGCGCGGCCCTCGACGAACACCTCGCGTCGTGCGCGACCTGTCGCGGCGTCTTTGAATCGCTTCGCGCCGTGAAACACGCGGTGGGACGCCTGCCAAGTCGCGACGAGCCACCGGGCGCCGTGCGCGCGCGTGTCGAGGCGCTTCGGTTTTCGCCGCCACGCATTCGTCGCCACCGCGTTGCGTGGTCCGTTGCGGCGGGTCTCGTTCTCGCCGTGGGTGTCAGCGTCACACTCATGGTGACGTCCCGCGATACTCGCATTGCGCCCGAGCTCGCCGACCTTCTCGTCGCCGACCATTTGAAATCGGTGCCCGAAGCGAAGCCGGTCGAGGTGGCGTCGAGCGATTCGCGTGTCATCGCGAAGTTCTTCGCCGGACGCACGCCGTTTGCACCCATCGTCCCGGCGCTTCCAGGCGCCTCGCTCGTCGGTGGCCGCGTCTGCAAGATCGCCGGGCGCCACGTCGAACTTCTTTTTTACCGCGCCCACGAAACGACGCTCTCGCTTTTCGTCTCCGACCAGCCACTCGCCAGAGCCGATTGCCGCGCGGCGAAAAGCCACACCGTCTGCGCCGCGACCCGCGGCGCGCACACGCTCGTCCTCGTCGGCCAGCGCCCCCGCGCCGAACTTCGCGCGCTCCTTGACGGTGCGTCGCTTTGAGACTCCCGCGCCTCGCGCTCGCAAACCCTTACCTCGTCGTCGTTTCCGCGATCGCCCTCTGTCTCATCGGCGCCATCGCCATTTCGAAAACGCCCGCCGACATTCTCCCGAAGTTCAAAACGCCCGCCGTCCAAATCCTCACGCTCTACCCCGGCATGCCCGCCGACATCGTCGAACGCGACATGACGAACCGCCTCGAACGCTGGACCGGCCAAGCGAACGGCATCTCCCGCCAAGAGTCGCGCTCGATGATCGGCGTCTCGATCGTGCGCGATTTTTTTCGCCCCGACATCGACCCCAACACCGCGCTCTCGCAAGTCGCCGCGCTCGCGACCAGCGACCTCTACTACTTGCCGCCCGGCACCGCACCGCCGATGGTCATGCCGTTCGACCCGACCGCGCCGATCCCCGTCGCGCTCCTCGCCGTTTCGAGCGCCGACAAGGGCGAAAAAGAACTTTACGACATTGCCTATTTTCAGCTTCGCAACCTGCTGCAAGGCATCCCCGGCGCCATCGCACCCGCGGTCTACGGCGGCAAGCTCCGCCGCATCCTCGCCTACTTGAAGCGCGACGAAATGTACGCGCGCGGCCTCTCGCCCATGGACGTCGTCCAGGCGATCAAAGCGCACAACGTCCTCATCCCGACCGGCAACGCGAAGATCGGCGGCATCGATTACCAAGTCGAGGCGAACGGCATGTTGCCGACGGTCGCCGAAATGAACGACATCCCGGTCCGCACGAAAAACGGCGCGACGGTCTTTGCGCGCGATGTCGCGTCGGTCGAGGATTCGGCGCAGATCCAATCGAACGTCGTGCGCGTGAACGGCCGCCGCCAAGTCTACATCCCGATCTATCGCCAGCCCGGCGCGAATACCCTCGAAGTCGTCGACGGCATTCGCCGCGAAATCGGGCTTCTGCTCGCGCGGTTACCGCCCGGCATCAACCTCGACATCGTGTTCGATCAGTCGACGTTCGTTCGAACATCCATCAAGAGCCTCGCCGTCGAAATGATCGCGGGCGGCCTTCTCGCGGCGCTGATGGTCCTCCTTTTCTTGGGCAGCTTTCGATCCACCGCCGTCGTGTTCATGTCGATTCCGCTGTCGCTCGTCGCCGCGTTCATTGGCCTCTACGCAACCGGCAACACCGTGAACGCGATGACGCTCGGCGGGCTCGCGCTCGCGGTCGGGCGACTCGTCGACGACTCAATCGTCGTGCTCGAAAACACCGTGCGCCACCTCGGCATGGGAAAGCCCGTCGCAACAGCGGCGCTCGATGCCGCGTCCGAAGTGGGCGCGCCGGTCCTCGTTGCAACGGTCGCAACGGTCGCGGTGTTTTTTCCGGTCGTGTTTTTGAGCGGCATGGGGCAATTCCTTTTTTCGCCGCTCGCGCTCGCGGTCGGCTTCGCGATGGCCGCAAGCTACGTCATCTCGATGACGCTCGTTCCCGCGTTCGCCGTGCGTTTCCTCGCACACGCGGGTGAACGCGAAAGTCGACTCGCGCGCTTGAGCGACGCACTCGGCGCCGCCTTTGGCCGCTTGCTCGCGCGCCTCTTGCGATTCCGCTGGGCGCTCATCCTCGTCGGCGCGGGCGGCTTTGGCGCGTCGCTCTTGCTTTACCCGGCGATCGGCAAAGAGCTGATGCCCGAGAGCGACTCGGGACAGTTCACCGTGCTCGTGCGGGCGCCGACGGGAACGCGCATCGAACGCACCGAAGAAGTCATCGCGGCGATCGAGTCCGAGATTCGTCGCGCCGTCCCCGAGGGCGAGTTGCAAATGCTCATCTCGAACATCGGCGTCCTTTACGATTGGCCCGCCGCCTACACGCCGAACGCCGGCCCCGGCGACGCTTTCATCCAGGTCGAGCTCGCGAAAGGTCGCACGCGAAAAGTTCGCGAAGTCGTGGCGACGCTGCGACGCGACCTTCCCGCGCGATTCGCGGGCGTCGAATTCTCGTTTGAGACCGGCGGCATGATCACCGCGGCGCTCAACATGGGCCTGCCCGCACCGATCAACATTCAAGTCGAAGGCAACGACCTCCCCCAGCTCCACAAGCTCGCACGCGAAATTGCCGCGCGTGTGCGCACCGTGCCCGGTGCCGTCGACGTGCGCGTCGGAGAGCGAATCGACTACCCGATGCTCGCACTCGACTTGGAGCGGGCCCGCGTCGCGCGGCTCGGGCTCACGACGCAAGAGGTCGTCAAGAACGTCGTCACGACGATCAACTCGAGCGTCAACTTCGACCCGTCGTTTTGGATCGACCACAAAAGCGGAAACCATTACTTCCTCGGCGCGCAGTACCGCGAGCGCGACGTCGAGGATTTTTCGTCGCTCGAATCGATTCCGCTCACGGGGCGCGCGCAAGAAAAACCGGTCACGCTCGGCAACATCGCGGCCATCAAGCGCGGCGAGGCGCCAAGCGAAGTGCGCCACGTGAACATCCGGCGTATCGTGAATGTCTTTGCGAACGCGAGCGGCCGCGACATCGGCGGCGTCGCGGGCGACATCGAGCGGGTGATCGCGCAGGTGAAGCCGCCCGACGGATATCGCGTTCACATGCGCGGCGAAGTGCAAAGCATGAACGACTCGTTTCGCGACCTCGGCTTTGGATTCCTCCTCGCGACCGCGCTCATTTACTTGCTTCTTGTCGCGCAGTTCAAATCGTTCGTCGACCCGTTCATCATCCTCATCGCCGTGCCGCTCGGCCTCGCGGGCGTGCTCGTGACGCTCGTCGTGACAAACACGACTCTGAACGTCGAATCGTTCATGGGCATCATCTTCATGGTCGGCATCAGCGTGTCGAACAGCGTCCTCCTCGTCGACTTCGCGAATCGCGAGCGCGCCGCCGGGCGCTCGTCGCTTGAAGCCGCGGCGTCAGCAGGTCGCGTTCGGTTGCGGCCGATCTTGATGACGTCGATCGCGGCGATGCTTGGGCTTCTGCCGATGGCGCTTGAAATCGGCGAAGGCGCCGAGACGAACGGCCCGCTTGGGCGCGCGGTGATCGGCGGCCTCCTCGCGTCGACGCTCCTCGTCCTCTTTGTTGTGCCGGCTCTTTACGTGGTGATGAAACGGAGGGCGTCATGAAACTTCATTTCACTTTGCAGTGCGTCGCGAACTGTCTCTTGTTTGTTTTCGCGGCATGCACCGAAAGCCGCTCAGCGACGCAAGAAGTAGCGCCCGCGCCAAAGCTAGAAAGCGCGATCGTGAAGGTTGTGCGCCCACGCGTCGAGACGCTTCGCCGCGTCGTGCAGATTCCGAGCACCGTCGAGCCATTTGCGCGCGTCGCGATTCAATCGCGCGTTTCGGGCGTCGTCGCGGAAGTCCGCGTCGATCGGGGCGACCGCGTGAAGAAAGGGCAGGTCGTCGCGCGCATCTCGGTGCCCGAAATGCCGACGGAGGTTCTGCGCACCCACGCAGCCGTGAAGGTTGCGGAAGCTGAAGTGAAGCGCGATGAGCTCCAGTCGAATCGTTTGACCGCCGCCGCTCGCGCCAACCGCGAGGCGATTGCACCACAGCGCGTTGAGGCCGCCCAGGCCGCGCTCGCCGTGAGCCGAGCACGTCTCGCCGCACGCCGCGCGGACGTCGCCTACATCGAAGGACTTGCGCGCGACACGGTTCTTCGGGCGCCGTTCGATGGCGTCGTGACAAATCGCTGGGTCGACCCTGGCGCAGCCCTGCAGGCCGGTAGCGGAGTGCGCGGAGCGTCGTCGCCGCTCCTCGTCGTCGAGAACCAAGACAAGCTCCGCGTCGTTGTCGATGTCGCTGAGGCCGATGTGCCGGCGATTCGCCTCGCGATGCCGGTTTCGCTTTCGGTTCGCGCCGACCCAGGGCGCGTCATCAAGGGCGCGGTGTCACGAACGGCTTCGGCGCTCGATCCCGCGACGCGAACGATGCGCGTCGAAATCGACCTCCCGAATCACGAGCGGCGACTCGTCGTGGGAATGGATCTTCTCGCGACCATCGATCTCGGCGAACGCCCGAGTGCGCTCACGCTCCCGGCCGAGGCGGTACGGCGCGACTCCCGCGGGACTTACGTTTGGCTCATCGGCGATGGGCGCGCCGTGCGACGCGACGTCGGCGTCGGCATCGACACGGGGCCGCGACTCGAAATCCGAACGGGCCTTCGCGCAGGCGACGCCGTCGTGCTCTGGGGCCACGCTCTCCTCGAGGAGGGACAACCGGTTCGCGCCGAGGAAACGAAGCCGTGATGGCCGCACCTGCACCCGCCACCGCTCCCGCCTCAGCTACTTCTTCCTTCTTCTTGTCAATTCTCTTCTCTGTGTTTCCGCGCTCTGTGAGTTCTGTGGCTCTCGTGGTGCATGTTCTCTTTTCATTTCCTTCCGACGCCGCAACGATCACCCTCGAAGCCGCCATCGCTCGCGCACAGAACCATCCCAAAGCCCGTGCGGCGGCCGTTCGGGCGCGGGCCGCGGCGTTCGACGCGAAGGCGCAACGTGGCGCTTACTATCCCGAGGTCGATGTCGCGACGACCGCGAGCGCCGGCTTCTCGGGATCGAGTGGCGGGCTTGGTATCACAGGGATGAACAACTCGCCCGCGCGGCAGTATTTCGGCGCGGCGATCGAGCTGCGCCAGAACATCTGGGACTTTGGGCGAACGCTCGGCCGGGTTCGAGCCGCGGTCCGTTCGACTGAGCGCGCGGAAGCGGAGTCGTTTGTGATTCGCGACGACTTGGCGCTTGAAGTCACGCGCCGGTACTTCGAAGCTCTCGCGGCCGATGCCGTCGTCGACGCCGCCAAGGAGCGCATTGTCGCAACAACTCAGCTTTACGATCAGAGCGTGTCCCTCGCCGACTCGGGAATGCGCCCGCGCGCGGAGGTCGCCTTAGCTGAGCTCGACCGCGCCGCCGCGCGATCGCTTCTCGTCGAAGCAGCCGCGGAGGCACACGCCGCAAAAGCGCGTCTCGCGGCCCTCATTGGCGCCGACGTGGCGAACCCGCCAACACCGACACCGCGCGCCGTTCTGCTCGCCGCGCCGCCCTCAGTCGCCGCGCTCTTACCAAAAACCGCGAACCGTCCCGAGATCGCTGCTGCCCGCACCGCGATTGAAGAGGCCCGTGCCCGCACAGCGGCCGCCCGCGCCGAACATTTGCCTCGACTCGTCGCAACCGGCAGCCTCGGTTACGCGCACCCGCCCGACGGCAAAGACCCCGGCTTCTGGGCGGTCGGCATCGGCCTCGTCTGGCCGCTCTTTCGCGGGTTCGCCGACGCGAATCGCATCAAGGCCGCCGCGCTCCGTGTCGACGAAGCGACGCACCACCTACGTGACCGCGAAGACGACGTTCGACTCGAACTCGTGCTTGCTCACCAGCGCGTCCGCGCAGCGCTCGACCTCGCCCGCGTCACCGCCGACGAACTCACGCGCGCCGAACTCGCCACGGCAGCCACCCGCGCGACCTTCGCCGCCGGCCTCCTCCCGTACGGCGACGTCGCCCGCGCCTCGCTCGCTGTCACCGCCGCCCGCGCCCGCCTCGCCGCCGCCCGCTTCCGATACGCCATCGCCCGCGCCGAACTCGCACGCGCCGCGGGGCTTTCGCCCATCCTTGAATGAAGGCTCCCCCGCTGCCGCGCGCCATCAGCGAATTACCAGCTTATCGCCCGCGCCGAGACCCACGCGTTTTTTGCGTCGCCATCTTCTTTGCGTGCGGCTTTTTTTCCGGGAGCGTCGCAACGAACGACGACGCCCAGGCGATCCATTTGTCGAGCGCGTCGTCGGCACGATACCCGGCCGGTGCGACAAACACATACCCGCGCATCGGCTTTCCCGTGAAGTCCATCGTGCGCGCACCCTTTTCGTCGAGCGCCTCGTCGTGCCGCGCGGGTCCCACGCGCACCATCAGTTCGTCCTTCACGATCCCCACGAACATCTTCCCGTCAAGCATGTACGCAACGCCGCCAAACATCTCTTTCGACGTCACGCCGCGCCGTCCCAAAAGCCGCTCCCGCAACCGCTCCGCTAACTTTTCGTCGTAGCTCATTGAAACGTCTCATCGCGCTCAAGCGTCGCCTTCGTGATTTCGCCCGGCATTGCCGCGACCTCCGCAGGCGCAGTCCCCGGAATGAACGGCTCGCGCGCCGCGCCCGGAAACCCAACGGGGGCCCGCTTCCCCTCGCCCGGCACGACATTCACGAACTCGACGTTCGCCGGCGCCCCAAAATCGCGCTTCGGCCGCACCTCGTACACCTTCTTCATGAACGCCTGCCAAATCGGTATCGCGTCATGCCCACCCGTCGCACGCCCGCCGATCTTTCGATGGTCGTCGTACCCAACCCACACGCCCGCAACGAGGTCGCGCGTGTAACCCACAAACCAAATGTCGCGGTGGTCCGACGTCGTTCCCGTTTTCCCCGCGACCGCCGCACCGAGCGCACGCAACCGACCCGCCGTCCCGGCTGGATGTTCAACAGGCGCGCGCAAAAGGCTCGTCATCACAAACGCCTCTGCGGGTGAGAGCACCGTCTCCGCCGCAACCGCTTCCTTCGTGCGATAGAAGGACGGCTCTGCGCGCACACCGCCCGCGGCGAACGTCGCGAACGCGTTCGTGAGTTCGAGCGGCGTCACTTCACCGGCGCCAAGCGCAATCGAGCGGTATCGCGGGAGCTCGCTCTTCACGCCCAAACGCCGCGCCATATCGAGCACCGATTCGACGCCGATCCGCTCTATGATCCGCGCCGAAACCGAGTTGTCGCTTCGCGCGAGCGCCTCGCGCACGGGAATCGCCCCGCGCGACTGCCCGTCGTAATTTTTCACCGCCCAAAAATCGGTCGTCCCCGGCACACCAAATTGATACGGCGCCGACACAACCTGATCCGCGAGCGTCAGCTTCTTCCCGACAATCGCCGCCGCATAAAGAATTGGCTTGAACGCGCTTCCCGGTTGCCGCTTCGCTTGCAGCGCGCGATTGAACTTGCTCGCGTCCCAATTCTGCCCGCCGACCATCGCGACAACTTCGCGCGTCGAAGGGTCGATCGCGACGAACGCCCCCTCGATTTCAGGCACCTGCTCAAGCGCGAGCCGAATCTCAGCCGCGCCCAAGTTTTCGACGCGCACACGCACGACGTCGCCGACCGACAAAACATCGCCCGCCACATGGGGCGACTTGCTTCGGCCGCGCACCACAACGGGCTTCGCCCATTTCAGATCGGCGAGCGCGATGACGCCCTTTGCGATCCCGAGGTCGACCGTCACTTTATCCTTCGCAACCGCCGACACGATCCCGCGCACGCCCGCACCAGGCCTCAAAACCGCCTGCTCTTTTTTCAACTCCGAAACGAGCTTCGCCCGCGCCGCACCATCGACTTGCGCCTCCGGCCCGCGATACCCGAAGCGCCGATCGATCGCTGCGAGTCCGTTCGCAACCGCCGCGACCGCCGCGCGCTGCAACGCCGGGTCGAGCGCCGTCACAACGCGCATCCCGCTTCGATAGAGGTCGGCTCCGTAACGCGCCTCGAGATCGAGCCGCACCGCTTCGACAAAATGCGGCGCCGCCTTTTCCAACCCGTCCGCCGCCGGTCGCGCCAAAACAAGCGCCTGCCCCTTCGCCGCCTCAAACGATCCGGCGTCGTATGTCCCGCGCAGTTTCCCGTCCTCATGAGCCTTCGCCATGCGTCGCAGCGTTTCGCCCTGCTTCGCGCGCGCGAGTTTCAAATTCGCCACCGGCGAAAATCGGTCGGGCGACGGCAGCATCGCCGCGAGCATCGCCGCCTCGGCCATCGACACCTGCGAAATCTCCTTCCCGAAAAGATGCCGCGCCGCCGCCGCAACGCCGTACCGCCCGTGCCCCCAATAGACCTCATTCAAGTAGACCGTCAGAATCTCTTCCTTCGAAAAATTCTGTTCGAGGCGGAGCGCGAGCAGCACCTCTTTCACTTTTCGCTCGAGACTCTTCTCCTTCGACAAGACCAAGTTCTTGACAACCTGCTGCGTGATCGTCGACCCGCCCTGCCTCATCTTCCCGTGCCACACGTTGACCGCAAACGCGCGCAGCATCCCGAAGTAGTTCAAGCCCTCGTGCGTCCAAAACCCCGCGTCCTCACTCGCGACGATCGCATCGACGACCACCGTCGGGATCGCCTTCCACGCGACGACCGTCCGGCGCTCGTTTTTATAAAGTTCGGCGAGCGGCGACCCATCGCGCGCAACCACGCGCACCGTCTGTTCGGGGCGATACTCGTGCAGCGATTTGTACGGCGGCAGATCGCGCCCGTAATAAAGAAAGATGCCGCCAATCCCGAGCGCACCGAGCGTCGGCCCGAGGAGCATCAAAAACAGAAACCACCTTAAGAGCCGCCACTTTTTCTTCGGTTTCTCGCTCCGTCCCTCGCGCGAATGCGCGTCGCGCCTCGGCCGTTCCGGCATCTCGTCGCGGATTTCCTCGTCTTTTTCGTAGCGCTTCATACTCATACCGACGGCCGATCCTACGGCCGGATCTCTTGCCAAGGCAAATTAACATCACGGTGTCGCACGCAGGCCACACCGAATGCTGCGTGCTCGCCTCACGCATTAACAAAACCCGCAAGTTTGTTATCGCGCGCGGTTGAATTCACGGCACGGCAGTTGCGTAACGCGATGGCAGTTCACGAACGGGAGGGACGATGAAAGTTCGATCGACAGTATTGGTACTTGCGTTTTTATCACTCTTTGCCGCGCGCGAGTCACCAGCGAAATCGGAGCCAGCCTTAGATGGATTGGCCAAAGGCATTGATCAGATTGTCGCCCTAACCTTATTTGGTACCCTCGGCGGCCTAGCCCTCGTTTCGGTGGTGGGCAACTCGGTCCACATCGCGAAAGGCGAGCGCCCGCGCGAGGAGTGGCTCGCGATCGGGTACGTCAGTGCGGCGTTCAGCGGGGTCGCGGCCGGCATCTCTGCAGGGACTCTTAAGGAAAACGCCGCCCTGGTTTCTGGTATTCACATCGGCCTCGCGGTGCTCGGTCTCACGACAACGATTTGGTCGCACGCGCTTCCAAAGCGCAAAGTGCCGTCGGTGTCCATCCAGCCGACGATCATCCCCGGCGCGCACGGTCAACCCGCGTTCGGCCTCGCCCTCACGTTGCCCGCGTTCTGACGTCCGCCGAACCGCGCGCGACGACTCCGAGTCGCATTTCTTCGCCGTCATCAGCGGGGCGACGGCATCACACGAAAACCGTCAAGCTCTGCCGCCATCCCGAGTTTTCGATCCAGCGTGCAAAAAACACGCGACGCGGGCGCCCCACCGGCCCAAACAATCGCCGCGCCGAGTTGCAGGGCGTCGGCCGCTCGGAGCGGGTGAGTTCGCAAAAGCCTCAGCGCCACCGCTGATACAGATGGCACGTCATCGACGATCGCGCACTCTTGGAACAACTCCAGCGATAATTCTTGTGCGCGAAGGGCCTTCGCTTGTGTGAGCTCTCCCGTCCTAACCAGCCGGAAAAAAGCCGAGACGACTTCCACGGGCGACAGCGCCCAAACGACGATCTCGGGATCCGACTCCCGCCAACCCTCGGCGGCTTTCGAGAGCGGCTGTCTCACGACGAGCGGAACGATCGCCGAGCTGTCCCAGAACCTCAACGACCGTCTTCCCGCTCGTCAAGAAGCGCCTTCACCACGTCAGGCTTCAGCTTGGGTCGCGTCGCCAACCATGTCTTCCACCGCTTCTCGTTCCATTTCGCCTTTGGACGTCGCATCGTGCCGTTGCGATACAGTTCCTCGAGCCGTCGCTCCTCGTTGTCCGGAAGAGCGGCCGGGTTGCGAACCGGGTCGATCCGCGCGATCACCCGATCGCGGTCAAGAATTAAGACGGGTTCGCCGCTTCGAACGTGGCGCAAATACCGACTCAGCTCGTTTTTCAGTTTCCCGATTTTCGCTGAAATCATAGCTTCATTGTAGCTACGAAATATAGTCATATCAAGACTTAAGATGTTCTCCGTCGAACTTCCCGCGCACTCCCCGATGCGACGGAGATAATCGCTCCGACCGGCCTTCCAAATCGTTGGCCTGTGCTACGCTCCTTGCGTGACCTGGGACGAAACCCATCGCGTTGAAACCCCCGAAAACGTCGACTTCGAGTATCGTCTCGCGGGGATCGGCACGCGCTTCGGCGCCGCGGCGCTCGACACGCTCATTCAAGCGGCGATCCTCATCGCCATCCTGCTCCTCATCACGGCGGCGATTCCGTCGCTTGGCGGCTCACACGCGTTGTTCGACCCACGCGGCTGGGACGAGGCCGCAGGGTGGGTGATTGCGGTTTACCTCATTATCGTGTTCCTCGTGATGTGGGGGTATTACGTTTTTTTCGAAACCGTCATGCGCGGTCAAACGCCGGGAAAGCGCGCGGTCGGCCTTCGCGTCGTTAAGCGGAACGGCACGCCCATTCATTTCGGCGACTCGATTGTGCGTAACCTCGTCCGGTTCGTCGATTTCATGCCCGTCCTCTATGGAATCGGCATCATCACGATGATCGCGACGCGCCGATCGCAGCGGCTCGGCGACCTTGCGGCCGATACCGTCGTCGTGATCGAGGGGCGCCGCGAGTCGTTCACCGCGAACCTCGAGGCGGCCGTCGAAGCCGCCGTGGTGACGAAATCCGTTCCGCCGCACGATCCGGCAACAGCGGGGGCCAATTCGGCGGCACCCGCAGCGGCCGTCGCGCTCGACAATCGCACGCTCGAACTCCTTGACCGCTACTTCGAGAGACGCTGGACGCTCGAGCCGACCGCGCAGGTCACGCTCGCAAGCCGCATCGCATCCCCACTGCGCGAGCGAGTCACCGAACTTTCAGCCAAACACGCCGACGACGACGCGTTTCTTGAGGCGCTTTACGCGGCAGCCCGTGGCGCATCCCCTGAGGGTTAGCATGCAGGACCCGCTCTTCAAGAAGAAGTATGGACCCACGTGGGTCGCGCTTTCGCGCCTCGCGGATCGCGTCGATCGCAACGGCGCCGCGTCGCTCAACCCCGCTGACACCGAAGAACTGTCGCGGCTCTACCGCGCGTCAACGGCGCACCTCGCGCGCGCACGCACCTACAAACTTTCAACCGACACGCTGCGTCTCTTGAACGGCCTCATCGCTCGTGTCCACGCGCAAATCTACGCGGGCGGCGCCGGGCAAGCTCGACGTGCGGCGCGTTTCTTGTTGGAGGGCCTTCCGCGCCTCGTTCGCAAATCGATGCGGTTCATCCTGTTCGCCATCGTCATCGACATCGTCCCGGGAATCATCACGTACTTCTGGGTGAAATCGGACATGGAGAACGCAAAAAAAATCGTCCCGGCCAGTTGGGTTCAAAACGCTGAACACTTTGCGAAAGGGTTTGACCGCGACCCGAGCGGTAAGTCGGCGCTCATGACCGCCTTTTATGTGTCGAACAACTCGGGCGTCGCGTTTAAGGCTTTCGCGACCGGCATCACATTTGGCGTCGGCACCGCGGTCGTCATGATTTCGAACGGCTTCATTCTGGGCGCGTCGGTCGCCATCGTTGACGACGTTGGCGCAACGGCAAACTTCGTCGCGTTTGTGTCGAGTCACGGGGCGATCGAAATTTTCGGAATCTACATGGCGGCCGGAGCGGGGTTCATGCTTGGGCTCGCACTGATTCGGCCCGGCCGGTTGACGCGCAAAGAAGCGCTTGCCCTTGCGGCGAAGGACGGCATCGGCCTCGTCGTGGGCGCGGCGATGATGATGGGCGTTGCGGCGCTGCTCGAAGGATTCGTGTCGCCCTCGACGCTCCCCAATGCGGCGAAGTATGGAATCGGCCTTACGAACTTCTTGCTGGTCGTCATCTATTTTGGTTTCGCGGGGAGAGAGAAGAGCCGAGATGCGCGTCAGGATTGAAATCGTGGTGTTTGCGATCGCGCTCGTCGCGGTCGTTGTTTATAAGGCGGTGCGCTGGGACGATGTCGCGTGGATTGCGCCTGAGGCCGACCCGGCGCGTGGGGGCGTCGGAAAGGCGCGGGCTGGAATCGGCGCGGAAGCGACGGGCGCGGGTCTGGGGAATGAAGGCGACGGGCCGAAGACCGAGGAGTATCCGCCTGGAAAAAAGGCGCCGCGATTCGCGCTGCCGACGGAAAAGGGGACGCTCGTGACGCTTGAGTCGCTCCGCGGACGCGTCGTGATGTACAACGTTTTCGCGACGTGGTGCGAGCCGTGCATGGAGGAGCTGCCATTCGTTGAGGAGTTGCAGCGGCGGCTTGGGCCGAAGGGGTTCACCGCGGTCTTGGCCAGCTGGAATAAGAACGCAGCGGAGCTTCGTGAGAAGTGGAAACCCGACGCGACGCCCGTGACGCTTGTGTTTGATTCGGACAAGTCGGTCGGGGCGCGGTTTGGAACGTCGAAGGTGCCCGAGGCGTACCTCATCGACAAAGAGGGGAACGTGCGCTGGAAGTTCACGCACGCGCGGCGCTGGACGGACGACAAGTACGTCGCGATCGTCGAAAAGCTGCTGCTCGAGGGTAAGGCCGCGCCCGCGCCCGCGCCCCCAACCGCAACCGCGCCTGCACCCGCAACTGCTCCCGCGCGCTATCGTGGTTCGCTTCCGTGAGCCTCTTTCGCCGCGCGATTGCGGCCGCCGCGCGCCACAAGCTCCCGCTCTTCCTCGTATTGATTTGGAGCTACTTCCTTCAATGGCACCCCGCATACCCCAACCCCAACGAAGTCGTGCGCCTTTACCTCACGCGCGCCATCGTCGACGACGGGACGTTCGCGATCGACGGCCAAATGCGCCGCTTTGGCGACGTCGAAGACAAGTCTCAACACAAGGGGCGCTTCCACAACGATAAAGCCGTCGGCCTTTCGTTCCTCGCAGTCCCCATCTATCTCGTGCTGAAACTGTTCGACAAGGACCCTCCGATGGCAACGCTCCGCCACGCAACATGGCTCGCGCTCGTCATCCTTCCGAGCCTCTTCCTCCTTTTTGCGCTGCGCCGCACGCTCAGACGCCACTTAGCCATGTCACCGATATGGGGCGACGCACTTCTCACAACCTACGCCCTCGGCACGCTCGCCTTCACCTTCTCAACGCTCGTCTTCGGTCACCAGCCAACCGCCGTCTTCCTCTTCCTCGCCTTTTTCGTCGTCACGCAAATCCGCGCGGGCGAACGCACCCCACGTGCCGCACTCCTCGCAGGCGCATTGGGCGGCATCGCGGTCATGCTCGAATACACGTCGTTTCCGCCGTTCGTCATCATCTTCGCGCTCGCGACGGTCCGCCGCAACATCTGGCTCTACGCGCTTGGCGCCGCGCCCGCGTTTGCCCTCATCATGATCCACAACGCCATCGCCTTCGACAGCCCGTTCACAACCGGCTACTCGAGGCTCGCCGTCGAATCGTTCCGCGCCGTCCACGCAACCGGCCTCATCGGCGTTTCAACGCCCAAATGGGAAGCATTCGCCGGCAGCTTCTTCGAGCCCGCGCGCGGGCTTTTCTTTTATTCGCCGTTCTTACTCCTCGCGATCCCGGGTTTCGTCCTCCTTTTTCGCCGACGCGAGATGCGCGCCGAAGGAATTGTCTGCACCGCGATCTTCATCTTTTACGCCTACTTCATCTCGTCGTTCGGATATTGGCAATCGGGAGGCAGCGTTGGCCCGCGCCACCTAACGCCACTCGTCCCGTTCCTCATTGTTCCTGTCGCCGCGACACTTCGATGGATCGCAACACGTGCCGTTCCCGCTCTTCGCGCAGCGCTCGCCGCACCCGTCTTCGCGCTTTTCGCCATCGGCATTCTCACGGTTGTTCTCACGTCAATCCCGTGGCCGTACCCTGCGTTCGGCTTCACGAACCCGCTCACGCAAGTCGGACTCCTGTTCTGGCGCCAAGGGTACTTGCCACCAAGCCTCGGAACAGCCGTTGGCCTCGACCAAGGGACCGCCGCATTCTTGTTTTTCGTTCTGCTTGCGATCGCGCTCGCGATCGTTCTTCACGCGCTTCGCGAAAACCTCACGACGCGGACGGGATTAGCGGCTGGTGTCGCGGCCGCCGCGATCGGTATCCTCGGATTCGCCGCCTACACAAACCTGAATCCGCGCCCCGAAGAAACCGCCGCGCGCACGAACCACGCGCTCGCAAGCATCGTGCGCCTCGTCGATAAAGATCGCGCCGGTTACCGGTCTCCCGACGCACGCCGCGCGAACGCAAACCTCGCCCGCGGCCCCGATTCCGCATCCGAACAGCTCGTCGGCGAAGTTCACGCGCAGAACGGCCAGTGGCAAGAGGCGCTTAAGCGATACCTTCGGGCCGCGCAGACAGCCGCGGTCCGATAAGTCGCCCCGCGTTCCCGCTCCTTCTGATCGTCACAGCGAAGTGCTACATTTTTGTCTGTGAAGCGGAAACCGATTCCCTCTTGGTTCTTCGCATTCTGCGTCGCGGCGGTCGCCTGCTCAAAGTCAGTCGATACGTCTCGCTCCATTGAAATACGACATCAACTTCCGGTCGGATTCTCAGCTGATCTCAGAAGCGCCGTGGCTCAAGTCCACACGATTCTCGATGAACCGCCGGACGCTGGCTCGCTCTACGCCGCCGCCCGCGCCCCCATAACGGCCACGAACGACGACGGGATTCCCTATTCATTCGAAGTCACCGACGTCGACAGCGACGCGCGCTTCGAGGGCAAGGTGAGCGCGCTCGCGAATCCATTCGCGGTGCAGCTTTCCTGGTCGCTTCTCTTGACGGGCGATGCGTTGGGTGCGGGATTCTATGTTCGCGGCAAGATTTACCGAAACAACGCGGGCAACCTCGAGCTCATCGCGGAAGCGGTCGCGACGCAATCGGACGCCGCCGCGCCAATTCAATTCGGTGGCGGTGCAAAAATCGTCACTCTCAACTACGTCTGCGCGCAAGGCGTGTCGTGCACAGGCGACTCGGACGCGGGAACGGATGCGGGGGCGGGCGCCGACGCGGGTGCGGGTGCGGATGCGGGTGCGGATGCAGGAGCGGACGGCGGCCCGGACGCGGGCCTATCGAACGACGCGGGGAGCGATGGAGGGGGGAGCGAAGCGGACGCGGGGGACGGCGCGGGGAGCGACGGTGGCGTTGACGCCGGGCCCGACGCAGGTCCCGACGCTGGGATCGCCTATCGCCCGGCGATGCCCCGTCGAATCGCCGCAGGAAACAACGTAACGTGCGCCTTCAACTCCGATGGCGGCGCTTACTGCTGGGGCTCAAATAACTTCACAGCGCTCGGGTACGGCGACGCCGGCTCGGACCAGTCTTCACCAGGCACGGTTGTCGATACCACCGGCACGGGTCAGCTTGGCGACGTTCTCGCGATTGCGGCCGGAAACCATGGCTGCGCGCGACGCGACGCGGGAACGCTCGTCTGTTGGGGGCGCGGAACCTACGGCGAGCTCGGGATCGATGCCGGCTCGTCGCGTTCAAGCCCCGTCACGGTTCTTAATGAATCCTCGACGGGTTCTCTGCTCGGGGTCGTTGCGTTCGAGACCGGAGACAACCACACTTGCGCGATTGTCTCAGGTGGGGGCGTTCGGTGCTGGGGATGGGGCACCGGCGGTGTTCTCGGCGAGAACCAAGCAGGGCCTGACCGATTCACTCCCGTCGTCGTGGTCAGCGAGGACGGTGGGGGCGAACTCATGAACGCCGTTTCGATAGCGCTCGGGAGCTTTCACACGTGCGTTGTGCAAGACGGTGGCACCGCACTCTGCTGGGGAGACAACAGCAGTGGCCAGTGCGGGAACCTCGCGCCCGGGAGCGGCCTCCAGTTTCCGTCGGTTGTTCAGAATATCAGCGGAATCGCCGTGGTCGCCGGCGGATACCGCCACACTTGCGCGCTCATCGCGGACGGCGGGGCGGTCTATTGCTTTGGTCAAGGGACGCAGGGCCAAATCGGTCACGGTTACTTCTTGGATACTGCCATTCCAACCGCAGTCGTGGGACTCTCGAACGCTATCACCGTGACGGCCGGCTCCGCTCATAGCTGCGCGCTCATCGCGGACGGAACGGTACGTTGTTGGGGCGCCAACGCGAACGGGGAGCTTGGGGACGGAATGTTTGATGGCGGCGATAAGATGAATACGCCCGTTACCGTGGTGTGGGATGCCGGCGACCCACTCAGCGGTGTCGTCGGGATCACCGCGGGCGCAAATCACACGTGCGCCGAGCTCGACGCGGGGGGCTTCGTCTGTTGGGGTATCAACTCGTCCGGCCAATGCGGTATTGGAAATACGGCGTCCCCACAACGCCATCCGTTCCCCGTGGTCGGATTCCCGTAAGGCCAAGAGACCGACCCGCTCGCCGACGCCTCTTCACTCGGCCGTCACGGCGGTCTCGAGCGCGCGCCGATCCGGGCCAACGTGCCGCGCGACCACGGTGCGTTTTCCAAGCGTAAGCGCAACACGACCAACGTAATTAAAGACAGTGCGGCTCTTGATCGAGCTGTTTAGGACCCGCCAAATGGTTAGCTCAACGACCAACGCGTCGCCGCCCTGCGGATCGACGCGTGCGCCGACCGACGTCGAGAAATCCCCTGAACGCGCCTCAATTTTTGATGAGCCGCCGTCGCCGCGGAGGGACAAGACCAGCTGTTCGCGTGTCACCGCACGCTCGCCATCCTGTTCAACGAGGTCAACTTTCACGGAGCGGATTCTGTCAGAGCGCGTTTCGGATGCGAACGCGGTGCCGGTAACAAGCAATACAAGAAAAGGTACAAGTCGAATTGACATCATGGTGAGTCCTCCAGCGGCTCCTGACGCGCGGAGATGAAATTCGATCTGATACGATCCGATCCGTGCGAATTCACGTCGTCTCCGCGGAGCCCTCGCGGTACTCATCGGTCATCGGCGCACACGCCGGCGGTCGACTCTCCGTCTCGCTCGACGACGCGCTCCAAGATTCAACGCTCGCAGATTCCGAACGTCACCGCGTGGCCAAGCGTTTCTCGAATCGGTGAAGAATGCGCGTCTCTTCAAACCGTTCGACCGAAGGGACCTCCGTGCGGCCATTCGTGTCGTCATAGGATGACGCGGTTTCGGGTGCGAGCGCGTGAGCACAAACGCGCGCCGAATCATTCGGGTGGTTTCGATTTGAGCGCGCCGAGCGCTTCCATTGCGGCTTGCGCGACAGTCGGTTCCCGATGCTTCCGAAGAATCTCAAGCAACCGTCGCGCGCCGGGTGTCGCGAGTCGTGCAAGCGACCGCGTCGAAGCCGCGAGAAACTCCGCGGAAGGCTGCGGTCGCCGAAAGAGTCGCCGCGTCCACGCCGTTCGATCAATTATCTGCGCAAAAACTTTTTCGACCCGCTCGGGCGAACTCAGCCCCAGGGCGATCGCGCGCTCGATCATGCGGAGCGCCACCCGCGGCGCATCTCCCTCCAAATCAGCGCGTTCGAGAATCTCCATCGCCAATGAAATCGCCTCGCCCATCGCGGCCCCAGTCTCCGCGGACAGGAGGAGCGCGTGGCCTGAAACAGCGTTTTCGGGATCGCGGAGGGCGCGCGCAATCGCCGCCGCCGAACGCGTCGGGTCCGCAATCGCAAAGGCTGACAGTGCATCTCGCCGAACACGCGCCGAGGGGTGATTCAAGAGTCCGCCCACAACGGGCGCTGCCTCGGGACCAAGCCGCTGCGTCGCAATCCCAATAAGAAGCAGAAGTCCCTCCTCGTCGGCGCGCGCACGCGAAATCTCCCAGAGCGCCGCCTCCGGGCCATGACGCCGCAACTCCGATAGGACGAAGATCGCGTTCTGCCGGGCTCTCCCGCGCTTGACCGCGACAAAAGAAGCCACGTGACCCGCCGCGCTCTCGCGCCCAATCTCGAGCATAAGAACCACGAGATCGCGCGCGACGACGTCCCTCGGGAGCTCGTCGATCATTTTTTCGACCGCCGCAAGATCGAGGGCGCGCTCGATCGCTGCGGGGTCGGCCGCGCGCAAGCGCGACAACGCGATAAACGCTGGCCCGAACTCGTGCTCGGTGATGGCCAGCCCGACCGTCTTCTCAAACAGCCGCGATTCTGAAGGCGCGTTGGGCGGCGGTGTCGCGATTCGGGTTGCGAGCGCGCCAAGCCAACTCTCTGCGAGGAGCCACTCGCGAAGACTGACGGGAAGCCGCTCGAAATCGACGACCGACCGCAAGCACATTTCGCGCAACAACGCATCGCCCTCGGGCGTCGTCGCCACGCCCAGAAGCCGCTCCGCAAGGGCGCGCAACGTCGCGAGAAGCCTCTCGCTGTCTTGCTCCCCCTTTGCTCCTCGCTCCTCTTCGAGGAGAATTTGGCCGATTCCCAGAATCGCCGTTTGCGGCAGGCCGTCGAGAAAAATCTCGAGGATGGGGCGGTCTGTGAGCTCGCCGAAAGACGCGAGGCGCGCGTCGACGAGCGGCGCGCAGTCGAGAAGATGTCGGAGGATGGGAAGATTCGACGCGAGTGGCCGCAAGATGTCGCGCACGATCTGAACGTGGAGATTTCGGCGCTCGTCGCCGGTGGCGCGGTGAAGGATTGGAATGGCGCGGAAATCGCGGGTGAGCCGCGCGAGGGCGAGCCGCACCTGCCAGGGCAGATGCGTGTCGCCCGGCAATCGATCAGAATCGATGACGATCGAGATGTGGTGAACTCCTTTTTCGGCGAGGCTTCGAATGATCCGCTCTCCTTCATCAAGAGCAGACAGCCCCTCTGGTTCACCGAGCAGGTCGAGGAGCGCGGAGAATTCGTCGGGAGAAATCCCTTGGTGGAGCGCGAGCGAAACAATCGCACGGCGCGCAAACAGGTCGAGAAGGTACGGTCCATAAAGCGACCACGCACCAACCGAGAGGAGCCGCCGAATCTCGGTTCGCTCGGCGTTCGGACCGTCCACGTAAATCTCGGGCGCCTCGCGCCCTTGCGTCGCCCCGACAACGTACGCGATCTCGGGAACATCGTTGAGCAAGTGAACGAGAACCGCGAACAGTCCTTCGCGGGCGCGCGCGAAAAGGGGATGCCCCGGCGTGTAATAGCCCGAACGATTCAGCGCCCGAATGAAAGCGCTCGTGAACTCCTCGACGGGACTTGGCGTTGCGCTCTCGATGGCACGCCCTCCTTACCGCGTAACAGGTTTCACATCCATGCGGTGTCGGCCCCACGACGTGAGACCGTCCACCACCTCACGCGTCACGACGATGACGTGATCGATGCCGATGGTTCCAACGACGCCGTTCGGTCCAATCGACGACCCGATCCGCGCCGTGTGCGATTTCCCCGTCGGGTCATAGATCATTGCCTGCGCGGGAACGCCGGGGCTCGACACGACGCCGCCAAGCCGCAAGTCCGCGAGCGCGTAACGTTCGAGGGGCGGCTTCCCTTCGGTCCCCGGAAGCGATTCGGCTTCACCCGGGCCCGTACGAAACGGATCGCGAACTTCGCGGCGATCGGGGAGTGGGCGCGGGCGCTCGGGCGCAACGGGGCGCGCGCGAAACGTCGCGATGGTGACGCCGGTGCCACCCAGCTTAAGGAACCCCTCGCTGAGTTGCGTCGCTTCGGTCCATTCGTTTGATGCCTGAAGCGATTCGAGGGTGCGCGTGAGGTCCAGCGGGTCTCTGGCCGCGGCGCGCAGGCGCACGCGATCGCCGCTCACCTCGAGGCCTTCGATGTGCGCGCGCCGACTGACGAGGCCCGAGAGCGCGGCGAGGGCGTGGCCAACGAACGTCTTCAAGCCGGTCGTGCGACGGTATTCGGTCTGAAGGCGTATCAGTTCTTCGCGGCGCGCCTGAAGAACATCGAGTGACGACGTCGGTGTGAACTTCGGGTTCAGAATCGCGGGCCGCACCGCGGATTCGCGGCCGAGTGCGCGACGGTGGCTGTACGCAACGACAATCGCATCGCCGGACGCGGCGGCATCGGCACCGACTTGTTGAGCGCGGGTCAGGTTGAGCGCTTTCACCACCACGGGGCGATTCCAGCGCGCGATGAGGTCCAGCCATTCGATGAACGCGTGAAATGCGCCGCGCAATCGGATGGTCGCTGGGTCGGCGACGAAGCGCTCGTCACTCGAACGAGGTCGCGGCTCGACGCCAACGACCGTGAGACCGGCTCGTTTCGCGAACAGGAACAGCTCGCGCTTGATCTCGTCAAATCGCGCCTCCGCCGCAAACGGCGCGGAGAGGGTCTCGACTTCGCGGCGGGCCGATTCGATCTCGGCGGCCATGGCCCGAACGCGTGTAAACAGCTCACGCTCAAGTTGTGACGTGGCGTAGAGGCGGGACTCCAGCGTCGCAAGGGAAGAGCCGACTTCGCGCGCTTGGCGATGCGCCGTTTCGCCGAAACGCTTGAGGAGGTCCGCGGACGACGCACGCGACCCGCGAAAACCCAACAGCTCATCGCGCACCTCGGCACAATCGGCGAGCGATGCTGGGACCTCGGCGCCACCGGCAACGGCGCGAATCACGGGGACCAGCTCCGGCGCGGCATCGACCGCGTAAAGCCAAAGCGCACGCGTCTTCTGCTTCGCGACCACCGCAAGAGCTTGCGCCTTTGCGTCGCGTGCAAGCGCCTCGAGCGGTCCTGGGCCATACGACAGACTCTCTTCGCCGCGACGCGCGACCTCGGCGTCAACCGCCTTGGCTCGGTCGCCGATGGCGCGACAGTTCTCGCCGACGCGACGCGCCACGTCGTCGGGTGATTCGCTGGGCGCGCGGCAGGAAGAAAAGAGAAGAGAAACCACAGAGACACAGAGGCATGGAGGCCGGAAAAGAGAGACGCTCACGGCTCGCCGCCGCGGGAGGCCTTCACGGCGCGCGTGTCGGCCCAACGCTTGATCTGCTTGATGCGCTCCGCCATCGTTGTCGACAGCGGCACCATGCGCGACGTCGCCTTGTACAGGTCCGACATATCGAGCGCGCGACGTTGCCCATACGCCTCGTAAATCCCACTGACAACGCACTGCTCAATCTCCGCGCCGCTCCACCCCATGGTCGTTTGCGCGAGCGACAAGATTTCGAGTCCCCGCGGATCGATCCCGCGTTTCGCGAGGTGCACCGCAAAAATCTCCTGGCGCTCATCGAGCGTCGGCAGGTCGACGAAAAAAATCTCGTCGAAGCGCCCCTTGCGAAGCAGCTCGGGCGGCAATGCGTCGATCTCGTTCGCCGTCGCTGCGACAAACACAAACGACTTCTTTTCCTGCATCCACGTCAAAAACGTCGAAAAAATCCGCGTATCGGCGCCGCCCCCCGCGCGCCCCGTTCCAACAATCGCGGTCTCAATCTCATCAACCCACAAGATCGACGGCGCAACCGACTCCGCCGTTCTGACCGCCGTCCCGAGCGCAGCCTCCGGCGTCCCAGCCGCGCCGCTAAACACAAGGTTCATGTCGAGCCGCAAAAGTGGCATATGCCACGCGGCCGCAATCGCTTGCACGCACAAACTTTTTCCGCATCCACTGATGCCCGTGAAGAGCACCCCCTTCGGCATCGGCAGCCCCGCGTTCCGCGCCTCACTCGAAAAATAATGCTCGCGGAGCTTCAGCCACTCCTTCAAATTCTCAAGCCCACCCAGCTCCTCGTACCGCACGTGCGACGAAATGAAATCGAGAATCCCCGACTTTCGCACGATTTGACGCTTCTCTTCTTGCAGGAGGTCGCTCGACCCCATGTCGATCTGCTTTCGACTCATGAAAAGCCGCGTGAGCGCCGACCGCACTTCGTCTGCCGTCAACCCCGCGAGGCTCTTCAAAAACTCCGCGCGCTCATCATCGTTCATGGCGATTGTCGCTTTCGGGAAGGCCACGGCGACGCTGTGAAAAATCTCGTCGATTTCGACGAGCGTCGGAAGCGCGAAGTCCACCACCGCGACGTCCTTTTCCACATCGGGCGGCAACACGAGGCGCGGGCCCACCAAGAAAATCGTTTTGTAGACGGCCTTCAGCGCCTGGTAGATGTCGCGAAGTCGTCGCACGACGCGCGCATCCCCAAAGTGCGCATGCAAATCCTTAAACGCGTAGAGCGCACTGCCCTTCCGACTCAGCACGTGATCCAGCGCCGCGAGCGGCTCGCGCGTCTCGGGGTCTTCTACGCCTTCGAGCGATACGCCCTCCGTCACGCTCCACGTGAAAAACGGCACGGGACTCGCGAACGCCTTCGCCGCGACGTCGCGCAGCGTGTCGAGAACGCGCTCCTCTTCCCACGACACGACGTACACAATCGACACCTTTGCCGCAATCAGGCGCCGCAACATCTCGTAATTCGACTGTCGCTCTGCGCTCAGCGAGGCCATCGCTTAAGGTTTACACCCGACCCAGTGGGTTCCGTCGGGCCCCGTTTCGCGCTTCCAGATCGGCACCGTTTCCTTCAAATGATCGATCGCAAACGCGCACGCCTCAAACGCCTCACGACGATGCGGCGCCGCAACCGCAATAACGACGGCGACATCCCCAACGGCGAGCGCGCCCACGCGATGCCGCAGCGCCACGCGAACGCCCGGCCACCGCGCCTTCACCGTCTCAACGACTTCCGCGAGCTTCGCCGCCGCCATCTCGGGGTACGCCTCGTAATCGAGCCGCGTCACGGCGTGCCCCTCGTTTTCATCGCGCACGCGGCCCGTGAACGTCACAACCGCCCCTAGGCCCGCCGCCGCGACCTCCCGCTCCACCGCTTCGGCGTGTATTTCTTCACTCGTGATTCTGCTCACCGCGTCCATTTGATCCGCTTCCGCAACCGCAACCGCAACCGCTCCCGCAACCGCAACCGCTCCCGTACTCGTACTGGTACTCGTTGTCGTGCTCGTGCTCGTATTCGTGCTCGCTTCTTCACCAGATCCCGCTTCCCCCCGCAATCGGCGGAATCAGCGCCGCCTCATCGCCATCCCGCAACACAAGATCTTTTTTTGCGTATTCGCGATTGACCGACACCACGATGCGCGGCATGAGCGCCGCCAGCGTCGGGTACTTCGCCGCCATCGCCTCGCGAAACGCCGCGACGGTCGCCCCGTCCACGACGTCCCACGTCTCCTCGTCGAGCCCGGTCTTTTCGCGAACCACCGCGAAGTATCGTACGCGCACCTTCACGCCTCAACCGTACGAGCGCGCCCGAGCGGAGTCAAGAAACCGTTGACGATTCCCATCGATTTCTGTACTCTGCGCGGTTCTTAAAAGGCCGTCGGAGGGTTTTCAACATGAAAAGCCGAATCACCTCGATCATCGGGACCGCGCTCGCCTTTGCGTGTGCAACGGGCAGCGGCGAAAAGCCAAGTGGCGACGGGAACGCGCTTTGCGCGAAACCGACCTTTGTAAAGCCAAGCGGCCACGCGAGCGTGTTGTTCGAGATCGACGCGACGGCAATTCAGGGCCCAACGACGACGAACGCACGCCCCGCGTTTCGGCGATACGCGGATGGCGACATGCAGTGGAAGGGGTCGCTCATTTACGACGCGCGCACGAACGTCGCGACGTACGATTCGTCGTGGGCCGCCGAGCGCGGGCCGTATCCGCCGATGTACGACGACGGGCCGATCTGCGAGGGCGGGCACGAGGCGCCGGACGCCGTGAAGGGAGACGGAAAGTTTTCGGTCGAAGTTTACGTGAAGCCGGGCGACGCGGACCAAGTGTTCGAGTATGGCGCGGTGAACGAATTCGGTAATTGGATTTGGGAGGGGGCGAACGGGACGTTCACGATTAGGGCGAAATCGACCGATGCGGTGACGGCGTCGGGATACAAGTTTCACGTTTATGGGCAGTACAACTTGAAGGTCACGCTCGACACAGCCACGATGCACGCCGATTTCAAGCCGTTCGACCCGACGACGCAGACGGTGTGGCTGAAGGGTTCGATGAACTCGTGGACGCCGGTGCAGCTGCGCGACGACGGGCTAAAGGGCGACGAACGCGCGGGCGACGGGGTCTACACGTATGAGCACCGTGCGAATTTGGGCGCGCACGACGGGATGCTGTACGACGGGCAGCACGCGCAGTTTACGTTTGTGTTCAACAGCGCCGAAGGGACGGAGTACAAGGCGGCGGCGAACGGGCTCACGGAAGGCGTCAAGGCGTACGTCGATTACCCGACGCCGGGGACGTGGCGCGAAGTGCCGATTGCGTTAGAGCGCGAGAGCCGCGGGCGCGCGCAGAACACGACGGTCGTGGTTGGAAATGGCGCGGGCGGCGGTGGTGGAGGCGGAGGCGGGATTGACGGCGGCGCCCCGGGAACGCCTGAAGTCTTGCTCGTCGAGCCGGCGCTTGGGGCGACGACAGGTGGTACAGCGGTCGTCGTCACCGGGATGCGGTTCGCGACGGGCGCGACGGTGACGTTTGGCGGCGCGGCGGCGACGGAAGTTGTTGTCGTGAGCGAGACCGAGATTCGCGCGAAGACGCCATCGCACGCGGCGGGCGCCGTCGATGTGGTCGTGGAGAATCCGGGCGGGCAGAAGGGGACCTATGCGAGTGGCTTTTCGTTCACGGGGTCGCTTGCGGTGACGAGCCTCACGCCCGATCGCGGGTCGCCGGCCGGCGGAACGACGGTAACAATTGCGGGCGCAGGTTTCGAAGACGGCGTCACGGTGAAGTTTGGCGACGCACCCGCGGTTGATGTGCAGCGACGGAGCGCAACCGAAATCGTTTGCAAAACGCCCGCGCACGCGCTCGGGGGCGTCGACGTTGTCGTGAAGAACCCGGACAACGCGAGCGCGCAAAAGCGGTTTACGTATGCGGCCGCCGTCGGATGGGCGACGATTCAACATCCGGCGTCGCTGAGCGTCACGGTCGGCGCGCAAAGCGACTACCTTTATGGTCGCGTCTACGTTGACGGCGTCACCGCGGGTGCTGGGCGCGGGCTCGGCGTCAAAGCGCAAGCCGGGTTTGGCGACGTTGGAACGACGCCCGACGCCACGTGGACGTGGGTCGACGCCGAGTGGAACGCTGACTTCGGAAATAACGACGAATACCGCGCGCGCTTAGCGCCACAGAACGCCGGCGCGTTCGACGTCGCGTTTCGCTTCTCAGCCGACGATGGCGCGACGTGGGAGGTCGCGGACCGCGACGGAACGACGAACGGCTGGAGCTCCGCGCAGGCGATCAAAATGACGGTCTACGGGATGAACGCGTTTGGAATCACCAGCGTCACGCCCGACTTCGGCACGGTGAGTGGAACGACGAACGTGACGATCCGAGGAAACGCTTTTCAGCAAAACATGTCGGTGACGTTTGGTGGCACCCCCGCGACGAACATTGTCGTCGTGAGTGCAACAGAACTGACAGCGACAGCGCCAAAGCGCGCGGCGGGCCGCGTCGCCGTCGAAATCAAAGACGTCGCGAACAATCTAACCGCGACGAAGGCCGACGGGTTCGCGTACGTCGCGAAAATTGCCAGCGCGCCGACAATTGACGGAGCCCTTGCCGATTGGCCGGCCGATTTCCTCGTCGCGTCGCAAAATGCCGCATGCGCCGGAAGCTGGGGTGCCTCGAACACGCTCGCCGATCTTTACTTCGCCTACGACGACACCAACCTTTACATCGGCATCCGCGGGAAAACCGAGACCGCAACGTCAAACCACAACGCGATCGTCGCGTACCTCGACACCGACTACGCAAGCGGCCAAGGTCGCCTCCTTTCCGATTTGACCGACAACAACGGTTTGCTCGATTCGCACATTTCAGGATCGTTCGCGTTCAGCGACGCAGACTTCCGACCCGACTACGCGGTTGCGACGCGCGACATGGCTGCTGTTGCGGCCGACGCGTGCTCCGATAGCGCGGGCCTTCGCGGGTTTGCGAACCCAGCCGACTTCGCTTGGATCTGTACGGGCGTCGTGGTCGCGACGGGCGTCAACGCCGTTGAGATCAAGATTCCGCGCGCGCAAGTCAATCCAACAGCGCGTGGTGCGCTTTCGGTTTTGCTTACGAATTCAGACGGATCGGCCTACAGCAACGAGCTGCTTCCAGCACGACCGGGCGCAACTTGTACGAGCAACGCGCCCGTTTTCGCGTTCGACCTTCGCTAACCGACCTTCTATTCACGTTGAATAAATCAGACGGGCTCACCGTCTATCCCTGTATCGAAACCCGAGGAGGGGTATCCGTGAAGAACCGATTGATCTTGTTCGTTTTTCCGTCAGTTCTGGCCACTTCGTCCGCGTTTGCGTGGAACGAGCTATCGCACGAAAAGATTACGAAGCTTGCGACGATGCGCCTCGGCTGGCTCGACGCGTACGGGGCCGTCGAGTACCGGCCGATCAAGGAGTTCGTTGACGCGCTGCGTTTTGATCTCGCGAAATCACCGCTTCCTGTCGCGGCGCCGGAAAAATTCAATTTTCGCAAGTGGGGGCTTTTGCGTTGGGACGAGGCGACGGCTAAATCGAAGCAATCGAAATACATCGGCGCGACGACGTCGGTCAGCCCGAAGGAACTGCGTGAATTCATCCAACACTTGCTGCTCGGACCGCGCTTCAAACTCGCACCGCGTCTTGGTGAGACGGTCGGTGGAAAAGTCGACGCGCGAAAAATCCTCGAGCGTTACGCCTCGGAGCCCGATGCCAACATGGATAAGGGGCTCGATGCGTCGTGGCACCAAAGCCTCATGGGCGGCACCGACGTGAACGTCACGTCGTCACAAGGGTTTCGGCACATGTCGTTCCTTTACAATTTTCTCGGCGAACCGGGCGATCGCGCGCAGCTTTTTTACGACCTCGCGCTGAAGGCGTTCAAACTTGGATTCCCGTATTGGGGTTTCCGCTTTCTTGCGTGGACGTTTCACTATGTAGAAGACCTGACGATGCCGTTCCACGCGGCGATGATCCCGTCGCTTTCGCTCATTCGGATTAAGGGGACGCTCTTCGGCAACGACCCGGGTGCGGGCGGGGCCGACCCCGCGGCGCTGACGGCGAACGACATTTCATTCGACCCGGCTGGTGGCTCTGCAGTCGGGGCGAACGAGACCGCGATTGCGACGGCCGTGAAGGCGCAGAAGAACGGTTTTGGAAAAATGAAAGAGGTCTACATTCGTATTAATTCGAACTACCACTCGCTCGTCGAACGGTGGCTCGACGAAGTTTTTGTTTACGATCGCTGCAAGCGGGGCGCGAACGCGGACCGTGCGTGCCTTAAGATCATGTCGGCGCCGGTCGGCGACGAGGGCGACATCGGCGAATGGCCGGGCCTGCGTCTCGGCGGGTACGTTCGAGAAGTCGCGCTAGAACGCGCCGATGACGCGAGGTCGGACGCGGGCGATTTTGCGAAGGCCGCGATCGTTTTCTTCACGAAGAAGTTCATGACACCGCCACCCGGAAAACCACTCACGGAGATCGAGGGCGTACAGGACGCGGGCGGCAATGCGGTGCCGATGGGCGCCTTCTACGATAGGCTCGGGAACAACGTCGACGCGGATGCGCGGCTGCGCGGCGTGCCGAAAGACACGACCGAGTCGTACGCGAAACGAATGGAAGCGCTCGCGACGATTTGGCGCATCGCGAATGGCGAATTCAAGCGGGCCGGGCAAGCGGTGCGACGCGTGATGAAGGAAGTGAAGAAGGCGCTCGGCAAGTAGCGCGCTACAACACGAGCCCGACGGCGGCGCTGAACGCGAGCGGGAAATAGTTGACCGGCGAGCGGTTGACGGGAATCCAGAACATCCCGCGAAAGCGAAGTCGTTCAACCGCAATTTCGGCACCGGCGCCAAGGATCGGCATCGGCTCGCCGTGCGTCAACGTAGAGCTCGTCGAAACGTTGGGATCGAAACCGACGTTTTCGATGGTGCTCGCAACGGCAAACGACAGAAAGGGCGACACGACGCCAAAATCCCATGCGAGCGCGCCCGCGATCGCGTAGTCAAAGAATTGTTCGCGGCCCGTTGACTTGAGGTTGTAGGTCACGGACGAATAAGTGTAGTCGTTCGTGCAGGTCTGGCATTCCCATACAGCGTAAGCGATTGAGCGCGACGCGCCCTCAATGGCGACGCCGCCCCGAAGCCCCTTCGCGAGCTTTCCGCCCGCACGAATGGAAAAACCGGCACCAAAAAGGTCGCCGCCATTCGGCAGCGGCGGCACTCCCACGGCCGACGGCGACTTATTGAACCACGGCGCCCACTGAAAGAGGACGCCCAGATCGATCCAGCCGCCAAATCCATAGCGAAGCGCAACTTCGTACTGCGTGTTCGGCGCGTATAACCCGGCGTCGCCAATCTTCGGCGATGGGTCCTTGACGACGCCGATAACGACCGGGTTTGCCGCAAGCGAAATCTCCGCGCGGCCAGCCGGAAGTGGCTTCCCGCTGAAAACGGGCGGTGCCGGCGTCGGAACGAAGGCACTTCGCCGCGTCACGGTGTTCGGCGCGCAACCCACAAGTTCAGCGAGAAGGAGCACCGTGAAAATCGCGCGTGGGTACATGGATTGCTTCTACTCGACGGGGATACGACCTTCAATGCCCGTGTATTCCCGAATCGGTGGCCGGGATCACGGGCGCCTCGATCGCCTTCGATGCGGTCATTTCGGCACAGCTCACACGACGACGTGAATCGCAGCGGCCTTGATCGCGGCGACGACGTCGGCGCCCACGACAACACCGAGAGCTTGAACAGACTCAGCGGTCAGCGCGGCGACGATCGACGGTCCACCGTCGGCGACCGCAATCGCAACAAACGTAACGCCGCCTTGGCCCGCGGCGACCGAGGTCACGCGCGCGGGAAATCGGTTGCGAATGCTCCCGTGAATCTCATCGACGCTTTTCGCGAGCACAACCGACTCCCCACGAAAACACGCGGCGACGTCCTCTGAAGCGGGTCGCTTGCCAACACAGTCCAAAACGACGCCCGCTGCGATCTCGACGCGTTCGTGTCCCGCATGGGGTTCAAGGAGGCGCCCGTCGACGATGTTCTCGAAGCCGGCCCAACGAGCCGCTGCGCGCGTGTGTGGGTGCTCAAGGAGCCTCGCGGGATCGCCTTCCTGTGCGATCTGCCCAGCTTCAAGCACCACAATTCGCGTCGCGATCGCCGCTGCCTCGGCGCGGTCGTGCGTCACGAAAACAACGGTCGCACCTAATCCGCCTAACATCGCAGCGAATTCTCGGACAAGACCAACACGCGTTGGTTCGTCCAATCGCGCGAACGGCTCATCGAGAAAAAGGATTTCGGGACGCGTCGCAAACGCCCGCGCGAGACTCACGCGCGCCGCCTCACCCGCAGAAAGGGTTGATGCTGATTGGCGAAGCGGAACGCGGAGGCCCGCCGTCTCAACGGCCGTCGCGACTCGTGCGCGCCTTTCCCGCATCGACACGCTGCGAAACGCAAGTGGGAGCGCGATGTTCCGCTCGACGCTCGCGTCGATGAGATTCGGCGTCGTTGCGACATACGCCATTCGTCGGCGCGCCGCGACGCGTTCACTTTCGGATGCCGCCACCTTTTCGCCCACACGAACGACGCCGAACGTTGGCGACGCAACCAGCGCGAGGACTTCGAGCAGTGTCGTTTTCCCAGCGCCGTTGCCGCCGACGATGGCGACCCGTTCGCCGCGCGCAACGTCGAATCGCCCGACGTCGAGAATGCGTCGCCCCGCACGTTCCACCAGAACTCCTTCCGCGGAAATGACCGTGTCGCTCACGCGTGCTCCCGTTTTGGCGAAAGAAGCGCAGCGACGAAACTCACGATGAGCGCGAACACCAAAAGAACAATCCCGAGCGCTATCGCCACATCGAAATCGCCGCGCCCCATCTCCATGACCGTCGCGGTGGTGAGGATGCGGGTTTCGCCGAGAATGTTGCCACCAACGATGATCGACGCGCCAACTTCAGTCAGGGCACGCGCGAGCGCTGCAAACACCGCGACGATGAGCGCCCGACGTGCCTCGAAAACAAGCGTCGCAAAGAGTTGCGCGCGCGTTGCCCCGAGCGCGACGATTTGACGCGCGAGCGCGCCCGGCACCGCATCAATGGCGGTTGTCGCGAGCGTCGCCGCTATTGGGAATGCAAGCATCGCCTGCGCGAGCACCATCGCCCCGGGTGTATAGAGAAGGTCGGCACCGCCGAGCGGCCCGGTTCGCCAAAACAAAACGCCGATGACGAGCCCCGCAACGACCGGTGGCACCGCCATCCCCGCGCGCAAGACCGCCCGCACGAGCCCATTCATCCGCCCGCGCCCGCGCGCAAGCGCAATCCCAACTGGAATTCCCGCGAGCACCGCGAACAACGTCGCGAGGAGCGCGACCTTCACCGTAAGCGCGATGATTCGCCACACCTCGCGGTCGCCCGAAAAAATGAGCGCGAACGCCTTCGCCGCGCCCTCCCAAATCAGCGCAAACCCCGTCGCTCCCGGGTCGCCGATTTCCGCACCGGCACCCGCGCCTGCGCCCGCATCCGCGCCCGCGTTCTTAAAGAGTGGCTTTCCAAATTTGTCTGCGCCAAAGCCAGCAATGATCCCCTGGACCTCTGACGACGTAACAAAATCGGCGAACGCTCGCGCGCCCTCCGCGTTCACCGCCTTATGCCGCGCGGGATTCACACGGATCACGTGGTAGACATTCAAGAGAAGCGGATCGCCCAGAACGAGCACGTCGAGCGCGAGATGCTTCACATGCGCGATAAACGTCGACGAATCGGTGAGCGTGTACGCCGCGCGCTGCGATGCAATCGCGAGCGTCTTTCCCATTCCGCTTCCCGTCTCGACATACGCCGCGCCGCGCTCCGGCATAGCCCCCACGCGCTTCCAAAGGTCTTGCTCAAGCACGTGCGTTCCCGACCGATCGCCGCGCGAAACAAACACCGCGCCCTTTTTTGAAATCGCCGCGAACGCCTCCACCGGGCCCTTCCCGCGCACCGCCGCCGGATCGGCCTTCGGCCCCACGATCCAAAACTCGTTCGCCATCACGAGCTGCCGATCAACGCCAAACCCCGCCGCAACGAACTCGTTCTCGAGTTTCGGCGCATGCGCGATGAGCACATCCGCTTCGCCCCGTCGCCCAAGCGCGAGCGCCTGCCCCGTCCCAACGGCGATTGGCTTCAGCCGCCGCCCCGTCCGCTGCTCGAAAAGCGGCCCCAGCACGTCGAGAAGCCCCGTGTCCCCGACACTCGTCGTCGTCGATAGGATGACCGGCGCCGCATTCGACGCCGCCACCGCCAGAGTCACCGACATCGCGATCGCCGCGCTCATCCGCGCTCACTCATAACGCGCCCGAGACGCAGGGTTCAACTTCGCAACGCCGCGGTTCGTGTCCGCGCCGCATCGCGCTGCGACGCGCCGTGTCGCAATTTGGGCACCGCTCCCGGGACGTCCGTTGATCGATGCTCGATCCTCGCTTCTACTTCGACCGTCGTGCCAGACATGCCGCCCATTCCGTGCCCGACCGCAGCCCGCCGCGCCCCGCGCGCACCGGGCCCGCGAGGCAACTGGCTCCTCGGCAGCCTCTTCCCGTTTCGCAAGAACCCCGTCCGCTTTCTCGTCGACCTCCACGCCGCGTCCGGCGACGTCGCGCGCTTTCGCATCGGCCCGCAAACCGTCCACGTCGTTTCGCACCCGCGCGACCTACGCCACGTCCTCCAAGACCACGCGAAAGACTACACGCGCACCACGCACGGCTACGCCCTCCTCCGCGTCTTTCTTGGCAACGGCCTCCTCACGAGCGACGGCGAAGGCTGGCGCCGCAAGCGCCGCCTCGCGCAACCGTCATTCCACCGCGACGCCCTGGCTAGTTTTTTGAGACTCATGGCGCGCGCGGCAAACGATCTTTGCGACACGTGGGCAACTGCCACGGCACGTGGCGAGACGATCGACGCCTCGGCTGCGATGGTCCGCATCACGCTCCGCGTCGCAAGCGAAGCACTCCTCAGCACCGACTTGACCGAAGCGTCGTCCGAAATTGGGAGCGCCCTCACCACCTGCTTCGCCGAAGTCGCCCGCCGCTTCACCGGCATCGATTGGCCCCTTGCCGTGCCGACTGCGCGCAATCGACGCTACCGCCGCGCCATCGCGACGCTCAACGCCCTCGTGACCACTCTCGTCGCCGAACGCCGCCGCTCGCCCGACACGCGCCCCGATCTCCTCAGCATGCTCATCGCAGCGCGTGACACCGACACCGGCGATGCGCTCTCGAACGCCGAAATCGTCGACGAGGTCAAAACGATTCTCCTCGCCGGCCACGAGACGACTGCGCACGCCCTCGCCTGGGCGTTTTACGTGGTCGCTCGACACCCCGAAGTCTGGACAACGCTGCACGCCGAAGCCACGTCGGCTCTCGGTTCCGCGTCGCCTCACAACATCGACCTTGCTCACCTCGCCGCCTTGCCCTTCGCGCGCGCAACCCTCGAAGAGACGATGCGACTCTATCCGCCGATTTGGGCAACCGAACGCCGCGCCGAAGCGGACGACGTCATCGGCGGCTTCCACATTCCGCGCGGAAGCAACGTCATCGTGAGTCCTTACGTCACGCATCGCCACGCGGAATTCTGGCCCGACGCCACGCGCTTCGATCCCGCGCGCTTTCTCGCACCCGCGAAAGCGACGATCGATCGGTTCGCCTATCTTCCTTTCAGCAGTGGCCCGCACCAGTGCATCGGCAACAGCTTCGCACTCATGGAAGCGACGACAATCCTCGCAAGCGTGGCCGCGCGTTTTCGCTGGCGCCTCGTCCCCGACGCCGAAATCCCGCCGGTCGCCGTCGTGACGCTTCGCCCGCGCCGGCCGATTCAGCTCGCGCTTGCCGCCGCGCACGTATCGTAGTGGATTCCGCGCCGTTACTCGCCAAACGCGATCGCGCCGATGTCGATGACTTCCTGTTTGTTTTCGAGGCGCATCGTGATCGATTTGCGTTTTTCGTTCTTGCGGCCGAAGTTCGTGATGACCGTCGCCTGAATCGTCGTGCCGCCCGTGAGCGTCACCTGGTTCGACCCGTAGTAGTTCACTTGGATCTTGTACGTGCCGGGCATTGCGCGACGCACGGTGTACTCCTCGGGGCCGTATCCCTGTGTTAAGTCATGCGACATGCGCCCGCCAATCGTCGTTCGGTTGTGACTGTAGTCGCACTTTTCGTTCGACGGCTCAGTGACCCACAAGTCCATGTCGGTTAAGTCGGTGTGCCACGTGAGCAAGATGCGCACGTCGGCGTCGAGGTTCTTAACGAGTCGCTCGTCGAGCGGATTCCGAACGTCGATCTCCGCGCGCGTCGCCGCAACGAGAATCGCGTTCGCCTCGCTCACGGCGATCGTCTCAATCTCCGGGAATCGCCCGTCCCACTCGCGGACGACGACATCATTCAAAAGCGCAAGCGCCCGATTCGCGTCGGTCCGCCGTTCGGCCACGTCGCGCTTCTTATCGCCCGCGCGTTTCGCAAGCACCAGCGCCAAGTCGCGGTAGCTCTGCGGCTCCTCGGGACGCATCGCCAAAACCTGCGTGAACAAGTCGATCGCAAGCGCCGCGGCGCCGATCTGCTCGGCCTTGTGCGCGATGATGCGAAGGAGGAGCGGGTTCTCGAGTTTCAACTCCGCGATGTTCGTGAGGACGCGAAGCCCGAGCCGACGGTCTTTGCGCACAAAAAAGAACTCCGCGCAATCGAGATAGAACGCCGGGCTCGCGACGTACTTCTCACGCTCGCGCAAGTAAACGTCGTACGCGTCGCCCTTCTCGGCCGCTTTCATCGCCTTCAAATACGGGGTCTCGGGGTCCCACGCTTTAACCGTGATGTCGGCCTTCGCGCGCGCACCGCCACGCCCCGCGGCGTCCTTGTCCTTTTGATCTTCCAACTTTGCTTCGACGCGCTCGTCCCTACGTGGCGGTCGCGCCACAACGCTCGGCGCCGGCCGCGCCGAATCAAACACCGCGCTTCCCCCTCGCCCACGCGCCCCCATGATCGCCATCGCCGCCTCGCCCTTTTTCTTCTCCGCGTCCCGATACCGAAAGTTCTTTGGGTAGTCGAACGTCTTCTCCCACCACAGGACGCGCTCTTTCCAAAGCGCAACAACGCGCTCAATCTTGTCCGTTCGTTTTCTCGCGCGCATCGACACGCGCTCGTCCGACGCCTTCACGAACCCTGCATACATCTCCGCTCGGCTCCGCGCCGGCGCGACGTTGTGCTCTAAGTGCTGCGCAAGCGTTTCAAGCACGAGAAGGCTCGTCGCGGGCGTCACCAAATGATACTCGCGCCCAAGCGCCAACAGCTCCGCGCGATTTTTCTCGGCGAAGACCGCAAGCTCACTCACGCGCTTTTGGGCCCACGCGATCGGCACGAGCCCAGTATCGCTTGCGCCGTCTCGCTTTAATGAGTACGCGACCTCTTCCTCGGGCTCACCACGTCGCGCATAACGAATCTTGATCGTCGCTTCCGCCGCGAGCAGTTTCCCCGCGATCACAAATCGCTCGCCCACCGGCTGCCGATTCGTGGGCGTCACGTCGGAAATCTTTTCTTTGTCGTACGTTGCTCCGACGAACACGACGTCCGCGCCGCCCGGCTCCGCAAGGCGCTGCACGACATGGGCATCGGTCGTTTCGCTCAAGTTGAAATACGCGCCACCACTCGACTCGGCGATGTGCCGCAAGAACCCGTGGTTCGCGACCGCCGCGCTGTTCACCGCGAAAATGCGCGCCGCAATCACCGCCGGCATCCCTTCGCCGAGCGTGCTCAAGCCGTCCGAAAAAAAGACCCAATAATCGTAGTTCGCGCGCGGAAACCGCACGAGCCGCAAGTCGGTGCCGCCATCGCACGGCGCATTTTTCAAAAACTCGATGAGCGCACCAGCCTGACCGCCCGCGACCTTGAACGTTCGCGGCTTGCTGACGTCGTTTCGCACGAGCACCACATCGACCGCGATATCGCCCACGCGCTCAAGCAGCTTCGCGAGAATCGCGAGCTCGCTCGCCTTGTCGACGCGGCACCGCGAAAGCGACGCGTCCCAAGCGATGCCAATTCGCTCGGGCTTTGCGACGCCACGTGCCGCCAAGACGCCCGGTCGCGGCAAATCGGTGATTTGAAAATAGTGGGCCAACTCGCGCCCGCCCTCATCGCGTCGCTCAACGACGACGTTTTGTCGCGGCACCTGCGGCAACGCAATTCGCAAATCGTCTTTCAGCGCCGCATCGGTTTGCGTCGTCTCCGCGACATATCGTTCTTCCCATTTCTTGAACGAAAAGTTCGCGAGCCCGCCCGCCGACGCCACGCGCGGCTCCACAACGCCTTTCACCACATCGACTTTGAGCGAGAACGCCGCGACCTTTTCCTCGAACGCGAGTGGCAACACGTACACCGCGTCGCCCTTCGAAATCACGAGGTCGCTCAAATACGTAACCCGCACCGTCCGCTTCCCCTTCGCCGGAATCGGGTAGACCCGCGTGCGAAAATTGTTCCCCTGCGTCCACTCGACAAGCCCCGGGTCGATCCCCTTTCGCACCTCTTTCTCGAACGCGATGCGCGCCGCATGCTTTTCGACGACCGACGCCTCAACCATCTCGCCGCCAATATCGAGCCCGTAGCTCGCAACAACCGCGCCCTCGGGCAACGGAAACACGACTTCGCCCTCCATGACGCGCTCGTTCGGGTTGTCGAACGTGATCGTCATCGTCGTCCGCGCGAGAAACCCCGTGATGACCGCCTCAACGGCGACGCGCGAAATCCGAAGCGGCTCGAGCTTCACGTCGGGCATCGGCGGCAAAAAAATCCGCGGCGGCCGCCAGCGTGGGCGAATCGGGCCAACGTCAATCACAGCCACACGATCGCGGGTTTCTTGGGGCTGCTGCTGAGCCACAGCGACAGCCCCCAAGACGACGGTTGTAAGCGCAGGTACGACAAATCCAACTCTCATCGAAGCACCTCTTTTCTCCGATTAGACGCCCGACGGCGAAGCAGGATCTTCGAACGCGGACAAAGGTGTTCCGACGGTCCGCCGGTACACCTTCACAAGCTCACCGAGCACCACGTCGGGGCTCGCGTTCACCTCCGCCCACCGGCGGCCCGTTTGTCCCATCGCCTCGCGGTCGCGCTCGACGATCCCCTCCGCGCGACGGAGCGCCGCGGCCAGCGGTCCGACGCGAAACGTCGGAACAACAATCCCAACGCCCGCGCGCTGCAACCGGTCATCGCCATCCGCGCCGTGCGACACGATCGTCGGCACGCCCGCCGCGAGCGCCTCGATTACCGCCATCGGCGGCGCACCGCCCTCGTACCACGAAGGCAAGAGGACCCAATCTGCAGCCGCAAGGAGCGCCGGCATATCGCTGACCGCTCCAAGCAATCGCACAACGCCGGCAAGTTCGAGTCGCTCAATCGCGCGCGGCACCAAGAACCCTGGAATCTTGTCGCGAACGCGTCCCGCGAAAAGGACCGCCGCGTTTTCGAGCGCGCCCCCACGGCGAGCGGCGGCGAGCGCGTAAAGCAAGGTGATATGGCCCTTCGCGAGGCCAATCCACGCCGGTACGACGAAGACCGGGTGATGGTTTTCAACGCCGAACCGCTTCTTCGCGTCGAGGCGCGCCTGCGGCGCCGCGGGCCGGAACCGGTCGAGATCAACGAAGTTTGGCATGAGGGTCATGCGATCAACCGGGACGCGGCCGAGTCGCGTGAGCTCTTGGCAGATGACACCTGAATTCGCCAACAACGTTGTGGCCCATTGGTTTCCGGCATAACGCGGCCCGAGACCGGGCGCAAGGTAGCGCGGCTTCATGAAATTCCCGCAAACCTGCGTCACAACGGGCGGACCACCGCTAAGGCTCGCCGCGACGCGGGCAACGAAATTGGGCGCCTCCATGAACGAGTGCACAAGGTCGGGACGCGTCTTGTCCAAAAGGGCGCGGAAACGGACAATCGCCTTGACGCCGGCGCCTTCGACGTTGAGCGCGTGGCATGGGACGTCGCGCGGCAAGAGTTCGCCATAATGAGAAACGTTCGCCCGAAACGTGGCGATCGACGCTTGGATGGTCGTCGGGTGCAATCGCCGAATCGTCTCGACAATGAATCGCTCCGCGCCGCCCTGGATGAGCTCTGGAATGAAGTAAAGAACACGCATTGTTCGACGGCGAACATTACCAGAATCGCCTGATTCCCGGATAGCGGCCAAGATTTACGTGGGCGGGCGGGGTCTGGGCACGCGCCGGCTCGCGAAAGTCCTCGGGTCTGACATGAAATGAGGGCCTGCGCGAAATTAATCAAACTTCAAGAAAACAGCAGCTCCGTGCCCTGCCGGCACCTCATCCCCTGCGCAAAGGTGCGCTCTGCTTGCCCAGTCCCCGCCCGCGCAGCCAGCAACCAGCCGTTTTCCTGGAACGGCGGTTAAGTGCCTTGGGGGTCGATCGATCGTCAGCCGACACCCAAAGGGTGAAGCCTTCGTACCGCCCTCAAGCCTTAGAAAAGTGCCCCAGGGGGGAGCGACCCGGATTCGCGTAGCGTCGGCAGGGGCCGGCATAGGCGCGCCTCCGCAGGGTCTGCAGCGCGATACCCGCGGGAATCGTCGACTTTCGCTTGCCTTAGAACAGCGGCGCTGTCTTGCGCGTTAGTTCAGACCCGAGGACGTCGGCGCGCCGAAGCGGAACCTGCCGACGCTACGCGCGGAAAATGACTGGCCGCTCAACCGAGGATTGCGGCCAGAATCGCGTCACACCTGTCAGGGGAAGCGAGATGTGGTAAGGAAACGCGCGTGCAAAACTGGGGACCGGAAGTCGATGCCGCCAAGACGGCGGCGCTGAAGGCGGGCGAGGTTGTGCGCCGACTCTACGAAGCCGGCACCGTTCGAACGTGGCGGAAGGCGGACGAATCCGTTGTCACGGAGGGCGATCTCGCGTCGCAAGCCGCGATTGTCGCGGTTCTCGCAGAAAAGTTCCCGGGCGATGCGGTGTTGAGCGAGGAGGCGGCCGATGACCCTCGGCGCCTCGGTCAATCACGTGTCTGGATCATCGATCCCATCGACGGGACGCGCGATTTCGTTGAGCGAACGGGCGATTTTGCGATTCACGTGGCGCTCGCGGTTGACGGCTCTCCCACGGTCGGCGCGGTGATGCTGCCGGCGACGGGCGCGCTTTACTTTGCGGCGAAAGGCGAAGGGGCTTTCGTGGTCCGCGGCGAAAACGAAACCCGACTCGCTGTGTCGCGGACATCGCAACTCGCCGAAGCCCAGATCGGCGTCAGCCGGTTTTTCGAAAGCGAGCCGCTAAAGCAACTTCTCTCGGCCGCTGGGCTCAGGAATCGAGCGATATCGATGGGCGCCTCAACAAAGGCGATGGCGATCGCAAAAGGACGGCTCGACGTCACCGTTGCATTGAACCGCGACGAAAAGGATTGGGATACGTGCGCGCCCGAGGTGATTGTCTGCGAGGCGGGCGGGATGGTGACCGACTTGGGCGGCGCGCCGCTCATTTACAATCGAGCGACGGTGGCACACGCGCACGGTTCCGTTATGTCAAACGGCCAGCTGCACGCACAGCTCGTCGCACACACCCAGCTGTTCTATTCCCAATCCCCGGTTAAGCGGTTCGTTCGCTCGTGAGCGTGAGGGTCGACAGGAGCCCGCTTCGGCGCGCCGACGTCCTCGGGTCTGATTTGAGCCGTGCGGTAGACCCGCAGTCCAGAGGCTCGCGCAAGCTCGATGGTCCCAGCCGATATCGCGCTGCAGACCCTGCGGAGGCGCGCCTGCGCGGCGCCCCTGCCGACCCCACGCAAATCCGGGCGGACCGCTTTCCGGAGACGTCTTTTCTGGGCTTGAGGGCGGTACGAAGATTCACCCGCTGGGTCTCGGCTGACGATCGATCGACCCCCAAGTCTCTTAACCGACGTTCCATGGAAACGGCTGGTTTCTGGTTGGGCGGGCGGGGATTGGGCAAGCAGAGGCTCGCGTCCGCAGGGGATGAGGTGCCGATGGGGCGTGGAGTTTTCGTTCTCGTGATGTTTGGTTCATTCCGTGGCGACTCACATTTCATGTCAGACCCGAGGACTTCGGCGAGCCGGAGCGAGCCCAAACCCGACTGCCCCATGCTGGTCTTGGCCATTGACCGGGAATCAGGCCTTTTCTATTCATGAACTCAAGAATGGTGATTGCCGTCGATGGGATCGACGGGAGCGGGAAAACGGTTTTTGCGAATCGGCTTGCGTCGTCATTCGTTGAAGCCGGATTCGCGGCCGTACATATCTCGGTCGATGACTTTCGTCGGGCCGTCGACTTTGCGCGTCCAGACAAATCTGAAATTGATATTTACGCTGACGAATACTTTGACTTCGCGGAACTCAACGCGTGTCTGCAATCGTTTCAGAGGGGCGACCCGACGCTCGCCGTACCAGTTTTCGACAGCCGCGTCGAACGGCGAATCGGAACGCGCTCCATCGATTCGGGGAACGCCCTGGTTTTGATCGTTGAGGGCGTCTTCGTCCTTCGCGTCCCTCTGGTTGCCACGGCGTTTTGTGTTTACCTTGCGAGCTCGCTTGAGTCCGCCCGCGCGCGGATCCTCGAGCGCGACACAAAAAAGGGGCGGAGCGATTGCGAGGTGAATCGCAGAATCGACGCACGTTATTTCCCGTCTCAAGAGCGATATCAATCGGCGTACCGACCGCGTGATCGCGCGGACCTCGTTATCGAAAACGATAATTTCGCGCTGCCGCTCATCACGCGAGCGACGTTCAATCGGCTCCCGGATCCGTTCGCGGACGTCATGCGAAAACACCTGGATTGCACAGGAGCTGCGTGGTCGAACGAGCGGTAGGTGCGCGGTCGGGAGCACGCGCGTTTTTTGCCTGGCCCACTTTACCCCTAATCCGGCGGTAGCCGGATTACACCATAAGATCCCTGGGCCGCGAGAAGGGTCCAGGTGCAAGCCGGCAAGGACCCTGATTCCCGGATAACGGGCGACATTTGCGTGGGGCGGGCGGGGTCTGGGCTCGCTCCGGCTCGCAAAAGTCCTCGGGTCTGACATTAAACGCCCGCCCAACCGGAACCCGGCCGTTTTCCTGAAACGGCGGCTGAGAAACTTGGGGGTCGATCGATCGTCAGCCGACACCCAGCGGGTGAACTCTTCGTACCGCCCTCAAGCCCAGAAAAAACATCCCCGGAAAGCGGTCCGCCCGGATTTGCGTAGGGTCGGCAGGGCCGCCGCGCAGGCGCGCCTCCGCGGGGTCTAAGGTGTCATGAATGCACGGATTTCCATCCATTCGCATGTTTTCATTCGAGCGACTTGCGAACGTGTTGAGGGCCAGGCCCGAGGACGTCGGCGCGCCGAAGCGGGCTCCTGTCGACCCTCACGCTCACGAGCGAACGAACCGCTTAACCGGGGATTGGGGGGCAAGGAGTGCGCGGCCGAGGTGTACTCCGCGTACATTGAGGTCGTGCACGACGAAGGCGGCGCAGCAGATGGGCCCTTATCGCGGGATCAGGGTTTACCGCCACCCGCGGCGATGTTAGTGAGTCGGGCTCGATTCTTTGGTGGGAGGCGAATTCATGTCGCAGCTTCACGATTACATCGACGCAAACCGCGAGCGGTACGTCGACGAGCTGTGCGACCTTCTTCGCATCCCGAGTATCTCAAGTTCGACCGCGCACAAGATCGACGTCGCGCGCTGCGCCGCCGCGCTCCACGCCGAGATGCGCCGCGTTGGCCTCACGCGCGCCGAAGTTTTCACGACGCCCGGTCACCCCATCGTGTACGGCGAGTGGCTCGGCGCCCCCGGCAAACCGACGATCCTCATCTATGGTCACTACGACGTACAGCCCGTCGACCCGCTCAACCTTTGGACGTCGCCGCCCTTCGAACCCACCGTGCGCGACGGCGACCTGTACGCGCGTGGCTCCGTCGACGATAAGGGCCAAGTCTTCGTGCACCTAAAAGCGATTGAGGCGTATCTGAAATTCGCGGGTTCGCTTCCCATCAACGTCAAGTTCATCGCGGAGGGCGAAGAAGAAATTGGCAGCGTGAACCTCGCCGCATTTCTGAAGGAGAAACGCGATTTGCTCGCGGCCGACTCCGTTGTCGTGTCCGATACGCCGATGTACGAAAAGGGTTTGCCGTCGATTTGTTACGGCCTTCGCGGCCTCTGTTATATGGAAATGAAAGTCAGCGGGCCGACCGTCGACTTGCACTCGGGCGTCTTCGGCGGCGGCATCGCAAACCCGGCCAACGTGCTCTGCGAGATTGTCGCGAAACTCCACGACGTTGACGGGCGCATTGCGATTCCGCATTTCTACGATCGCGTGCGGCCGATTCCCGAAGCGGAGCGGCGCGCGCTCGCGGGGTTGCCATGGGATGAGAAGCGATGGCTTGAGACAAGTGGATGCCCTGAAGTGGTCGGTGAGGTTGGCTACACAACGCTCGAGCGAATCTGGGCGCGGCCGACGCTTGACGTGAATGGAATGATCTCGGGGTTCACCGGCGAAGGCGCGAAGACGATTATCCCCGCGTGGGCGAGTGCTAAAGTGTCGATGCGGCTCGTCCCCGACCAGCGACCCGAAGAGATCGAAGACCTTTTCGAAAAGGCCGTGAAAAAATTCGCGCCGAGCACCGTGCGCGTCGACGTAACCCGGCATCACGGCGGCCTGCCGTTTCTCGCGCAAACGGATCACGCGGTTTTTCAGGCGTCTTCGCGCGCTCTCGAGCTTGCGTTCGGACGTAAGCCTGTTTTGACGCGTGAAGGTGGTTCGGTTCCGTTTGTGCGCGACATTGCCGATGCCATGGGCGTGCCGTGCGTCCTCTTGGGGTTTGGGTTGCCGGACGAAAACGCACACGCGCCCAATGAGCGGCTTCATCTGCATAATTTCCATCAGGGGATTCACGCAGTCGCGTATTTGTTTGAGGAGTTTGCAAGGTGAGGGAGAAATGAAAAGAAAAACCACTGAGACACTGAAGCACGGAGGCGGCACGGAGAGATTCTGGAATCGGAAAGGTCGAGTAAAGCTCCGATGGGGAATGCTGGTCGTCTTTGGAGCCTCGGTGTGCATAGCTTCCGCATGCTCGGAAAAGAAAAAGGTGCCGCCGGTCGATGTGGGTGAGACGTTCGCGGGCAAAGAGCCGCCGAGGCTCGATGAGGCCGCGCGACGAAAAGCCGATGAAGCCTTGGCGCGGGCGCGCGAGGAGACGGCCAAGGCACCACCTTCACGTGAGTCGATCGCGTACGAGGTGAACCGGGCGGCCCTCGGTGAACCTCAAGGCGAACCGCCACCGGCAGTCGATGACGCGCCAACAAAGGCCGGCACGGGTGCCGCGTACTTCGCGGTCGAAGGGGGCGGCATCGTGCGTCTCGCGAACAAGACGTTTACAACGCTGGCGCCCGACCTTAAATATGTGCGCGCGATCGTGTCGGGTCCGGGCGGCGCCCTTTGGACCGCGGGCTCCGCAGGCGTTTTCAAAATAGAAGGCGGACGCGCCCGCAAGATCGGCGAATACAACGATACCGGTGGCGCCGACAAAATTGCCGTCGACCCTGCGGGGACTGTTTGGACGGCGAGCTTTCGCGGCGTCGCAAAGTTCGAGGGGGGACAGTGGTCGCTCACGCCCAAGGCGACGCTCGGCGCGTCGGTGCAGCTTTTAAACGACATCGATATCGATAAAGACGGGCGCGTTTGGGTTTTGTCGTCGAACGAAGTGCACGTGTTTGAAAAGGGCGCGTGGCGCGCCATCGACGTTTCGGCGCACGCCGGGCCAGTGGGGCGCGTCTTTTTTCAAAAGCTCGCGCCGCATCCTTTGGGTGGCGTCGTGATGACGACCAGCTCGGTCCTCTTGCGGCACGATGGCGTCGGTTGGCAGAAAAAAATTGGTGTTGGGTCGCGCCAATACGGGTTGCGCGAGGTCGCGGTCGGAACGAACGGTCAGCTCCACGTCGTGAGTTTTGACACGGTCTTTGTCGTTCCGCCGGCTGGCCGCGGTTCCGTGCGATCGTATTCCACCAAAGCCGGACAGCTCGCGGCGAAAACGATCAGGGCCATGGCAGCCGACAAGTCGGGACGAACGTGGCTTGCGACCGACAACGGCATTCAAATCATCGAGGCGAATGGAAATATTGTGAAGTGGCTTCCAGGGACAATCCCGCAGCTCACCGGGGCTGTGAACGCACTCACGGTTGAAGGCGCGGGTCCCGAGCTGCCGAGTGTGGGACCGCAGGCTTTTGGGATCGTCACAGGAAAGGTTGTGCGCACGGGCGAGCCCGTCAGTGGAATCCAAATCGAGATCTGCGCGCAACCGTCCTCGTATTTTCGAGTTTCGCCGTGCGCGGATTCAGCGTGGTCGCAGTCGGTTCTGACTGGCACCGACGGCAACTTCACGTTTAACAACGTCCCGCTCGGCACCTATCGCTTCGCGCTCAAGCCGGGCGCGAAATGGACCATCACCATGGACAGTTGCTGCACCGGGATGAAGGCGAACAAGACGTTCGACGTCGGCTCCATCAACTTAAAGGCGCGGTGAGTCAAGCGAAATTCAACGCGCCTCCTTGAGCGCGAAATCAACAAATCGCTTGAAATGGTCAAGCGGCACGGCGCCCACCAGTTCGCGTCCGGCGACGAACGTTGTCGGCGTCCCCTGAATCCCCGCGGCCTCGGCCTCCTTCGCGTCTGCGTCGACCGCTGCGCTCCACCGCTTCACGTCGATCGCCTCTTTGAATTTCGCCGCGTCGAGCCCCAACTCCCGCGCAATCGCCACAACGGCGTCGACCGATTTCGGCTTCTTCTCAAAGATGGCGTCGTGCATCTCCCAAAACTTCCCTTGCTCATGCGCCGCCATCGACGCCTCCGCGAGCATCTTCGCCTCCGGGTGAAAATCGAGCGGCCGATGCTTAAACGCCACACGCACCTTGCCACCGTACTCCTTCACGAGCTGCTTGAGAGTCGGACCGACCCTCCCGCAAAACGGTCACTGGAAATCGGAATGCGTGACGACCGTCACCTTTGCGTCGGGCGGCCCGAGCGTCGGCGTGTGCGCGGCAAGTTTGATGTCGCGCTTTGGCGCCTTCGCCGGATCGGGCGCTTCGCGCGGCTTGGGGAAAAATTGACGGTAATAAAGGTAAGCGCCGCCCCAGCCGCCCAGAGCGCCCACCACGAAAACTGAAACTGCGGTCACGAGGATTTTCCCGCGCGACCAACCGGCCGATCGATTCGTCTCGTTCGTCATCACGCTATGGTAATGTGCCTCGTCCACGCGATGCAAAACGTTGATCAACACCGCCCGGGCGGCATCGTTCGCCCCGCTCGACGCCCAACCGGCTGGATCGCTCCAGGCCCGCGTCCCGTGGGTGCGTGCGGCCACGTCGATCTCGCGCCCCGCGCGGGCGAAGACCTCTGCTTTCTGTCTGGCGATTGGCGAATCTTTCAGCTCGTCGACGGGCATCGCTTTTCGCTCGACGACCTCGCCACCGCCTGGTTTGCCGCCGAAAGTGCAACCGCTCAAAAAATCGATCTGCGTCGTGTCGCCGACCTCGGTTGCGGAATCGGATCGGTCCTTATGATGGTTGCCTGGCGCTTCCCAACGGCCCGTGTCGTTGGCGTCGAGGCACAGCCGCCGTCCGTCGACCTCGCGCGTCGCTCCCTCGCATGGAACGGCGCCGACGACCGGTGCGACGTGCGCCGAGGAGACCTTCGCGATCCGACCGTCATCCCCGAGGCCGGCGCGTTCGATCTCGTCACCGGCACACCCCCCTACTTCCCGCCCGAAAACGGCACCGTCTCGTTGCTTCCACAGCGCGGCCCGTGCCGCTTCGAAGCCCAGGGTGGCATTGAAGACTATTGCGCCGCTGCGTCGCGAATCGTTGCTCCGAGCGGCCTCTTCGTCTGTTGCTTTGATTCCCGACATCCGACGCGTGTGCACGCAGCCGCGACGCTTGCCGGACTGCACGTCGTTCGCACGCTCGACGTCATCCCCCGATTTCCACCGCCCATCACCGCCCGCGCATTTGACACGCGAAACCACAATCTATAGACAAGGCGATCCCAATGCCGACCGACCCGAAGCTGATTCGCAACTTCTGCATCATCGCGCACATCGACCACGGCAAATCGACGCTCGCCGACCGTCTCCTCGAAAAAACCGGCGCGCTCACCGACCGCGAGAAACGCGAGCAATTCCTCGACAACATGGACCTCGAACGCGAACGCGGCATCACCATCAAAGCGCAAACCGTTCGCCTCCACTACAAAGCGAAAGACGGCATCGCGTACATGCTGAACCTCATCGACACGCCCGGCCATGTCGACTTCACGTACGAAGTGTCGCGTTCACTGACCGCGTGCGAAGGCGCGCTCCTCGTCGTCGATGCAACGCAAGGCGTCGAAGCCCAAACAATCGCCAACGTTTACCTCGCGATCGACGCGAACCTCGAAGTCGTTCCCGTCATCAACAAGATCGACTTGCCGTCGGCCGACGTCGACATGGCGAAAAACCAAATCGAAGAGATCATTGGCCTCGACACGAGCATCGCAACTCTCGCAAGCGCCAAGGAAGGGATCGGCATCGAGGAGACGCTCGAATCGGTTGTGAAACATATCCCACCGCCCGAAGGCGACGCGGCCGCGCCGCTCAAAGCGTCGCTCTTTGACTCGTGGTTCGACCCGTATCGCGGCGTCATCATGCTCGTCCGCGTTTACGATGGCGTCCTCAAAAAGGGCGACCACATCGTGCTCTGGTCGACCGGCAAGACTTACGAGGTTGGCGAAATCGGCGTCTTCGCCCCGTTCGCACGCGCGGCCGACGAGCTCGGCGTTGGTGAAGTCGGATTCGTCGCCGCGGGAATCAAAGACGTTGCCGAGACCCGCATCGGTGACACCATCACGCACGAAGACCGCCGCTGCGCCGAACCGCGCCCGGGCTTCAAAGAAGTAAAACCGATGGTTTTCGCGGGCGTCTTCCCGACGGAACCGGTTCAATACGAGCCGCTCCGCGACGCGCTCGCAAAGCTCAAACTGAACGACGCGTCGTTCACGTACGAACCCGAAAACTCGCTCGCGCTCGGCTTCGGCTTCCGTTGCGGCTACCTCGGTCTTTTGCACATGGAGATTGTTCGCGAGCGACTCGAGCGCGAATACAACCTCGAACTCATCAACACGGCGCCGACCGTCATCTACCGCGTCGTAAAGAATAATGGAGATGTTTTGGAGATCGACAACCCGTCGAAGCTCCCGCCGCTCGTCGAGGTCGACCACATCGAAGAGCCGATCGTGAAGGCGACGATCCCAGTTCCGTCAGAGCACGTCGGAAACGTTATCAAGCTGTGCGAGGAGCGCCGCGGAAAACAAATAGATATCAGCTACTTAACGCCAACGCGAATCATCGTGAGCTACGAGTTGCCGCTCGCCGAAATCGTTTTCGACTTTTTCGACCGCCTGAAATCTGTGTCGAAGGGGTACGCGTCACTCGATTATGAGCTCCTTGGCTTTAGTGAGGCACCGCTCGTTCGCCTCGACATGATGTTAAACGGCGACATCGTCGACGCGCTCTCGACCATCGTGCATCGCGAACGCTCGTACCAACGCGGGCGCGATCTCGCGCTCAAGCTAAAGCGGATCATCCCGCGGCAAATGTACGAAATCGCGATCCAGGCGGCGATCGGCGCAAAGATCATCGCGCGCGAAACCGTGAAACCGTTTCGAAAGAACGTCATCGCCAAATGTTACGGCGGTGACATCACGCGCAAGCGGAAGCTCCTCGAAAAACAGAAAGAGGGCAAGAAGCGGATGAAGTCGGTTGGGTCGGTTGAAATCCCGCAGGAGGCGTTCCTTGCGGTCTTAAAGGTTGACGAATAGCGCAACGGTCGTACAGTTTCAACACACCGCCCATCTTAACAACAAACACAGTAATTTAAGTATGTTGGAGGTTTTTATCCACCGCTTTCGGTCGTCAAACAACAATTGACGTTTCGCTTGAGTCGCGCCTTTCGCTTTCCCCACGTTTTTTGACGCATTGCATTGGCCCGCCCATTGCTCAAGCCTGCCGCGACCTAATCGGCGACTCGATCTCCGGTTCGGGTTCTGCGAGGGGGGGTCCCTCGCTGCTGGTGGAGGAGTTGAGTTCCACTTTTTTGAGGAGTTAAACAATGGAAAGAGTACAGAAGCAGATGTTCGCTCTCCTCGGACTCGCCACGGCGATGGGATTCGTCGTGGGGTGCGCCGACATGGGTTTAGGTGAAGACGTCATCGAAGGCGACCCGGTCGTCACCGACGATGAATTCACAAAGGCCGACCATTTTACAAGCCGCAGCGCGGGGCCGACGGGAAGGTGGCGCGGGCAGAGCGATTTCGTTTCGGCGGCGCCGTTTCGATACTCGCCGTTCCTTCGGACAACGGCGGCTGAAGGCGCCGACGCAACCGCGAAAACGGCTGAGCGCAAAGTCGAGGAGTCGGACATCTACAAACTCGATGGAAACCGCCTCTACATCCTCAATTCGTATCGTGGCCTCCACACGGTCGACGTCTCGTCGCCCGCGGCGCCGCGCCTTCTCGGTCGCAAAGCGATCTATGGAATGCCGAGCGAGATGTACGTTCGTTCGGGCTATGCGTTTGTCCTTGCGAACGATTGGCAAGGGTTGAACGCCGACGGCAACGATCTAAACCAGGGCGCGCAGCTTCGCGCGTACGACGTGCGTGGGTCGCGTCCGGCGGAAGTCGGCGCGTTCGATATCGCGGGTTACGTCGTCGGGTCGCGCCTCGTCGGCAACGTGCTCTACATCGTCTCGAGCCATTGGGCGTGGGATGCAGCGACGAACCAGTCGACGGAGCGGATGTTCGTGCAGTCGATCAACATCGCGAATCCGGCGGCCCCGCGTTCGGTTGAGCGTGAGGAGTGGAAGGGCAGCGGTTGGACGGTCGCGGTGTCGCCCGATTACATGTTCATCGCGAACGGCGAGTGGACGGCGAACGCGTCGAAGACGAAGATTCGCGTCGTCGACATCAAGGACCCGAATGGCCGCATCACGATCGGTGGAACGCTGACCGTCGACGGGAACCTGTGGCAAGAAGCGCGCATGGACTTCTTCGCGGGGCACCTTCGCGTCGTGACGCAGGGCTGGGATCGCGGCGGCTGGGCGAAGCTGTCGGTTGCGAAGATGAGCGCGACGCGAACGCTGTCGGTTGTCGGGACGCTCGACCTCGGCAACATCGGGACGCTCACGGGCGCCAAGTACGACGGAGAGAAGGGCTACCTCGTGCATGGGCAACAGGTCGACCCGCTTGACGTGATCGATTTGTCGAACCCGGCGCGCCCAACGCTCGTATCGCGGCTCGAAATCCCGGGCTTCTTTGATCACCTCGTCGCGCGTGGCGATCGCGTTCTCGCGGTCGGGCGTGAGCAGGTCGATGGCAAGTGGAAGATCGCGGTTGCGCTCTTCGACGTGTCGAACGCCGCGGCGCCGCGTGAGCTTTCGCGCGTCAATCTTGGCGAAGACTGGTCCTGGACACACAACGAGTCCGGCAAGATGAAGGAGATGTCGATCCTCGATAACCTCGGGCTCGTCGTCCTTCCTTACACAACTTACAACTACGACGGCGACCAGATGTGGGGCGCGGCGACCAGCCGGTTGCAGCTCCTTGGTTTGACGCGAACGGCGCTCACAAAGCTCGGCAGCGTCAGCTCGGCGGACTTTGCGGATCGCTCGTTCACGCTCGGCTCAAACCTCGGCGCGATTTCGTATCGCCGACTTGCGAGCTATTCGATCGCCGACCGCAATCGCCCGACCCTCGCGGGTGAGCTCGAATTGTCGCGGAACGTCGCGCAGGTCGCGCGCACGGCGGCGAACGTTGTCGAGCTCGTTGGCGATTACAGTGAGGCGCTTGAGCTTCGCGTGAAGCCGACGCAGAACGCCGATGACTCGGCGCCGCTTGGCCGCGTGACACTTACCGGCGAAGGCGGCTCGCTCTACACGAACGGCTCGTTCGTCTACGTCGTTGCAAACAGCTGGAAGAGCGGCGAGCAGAAGACGCTCGTGCATGTTGTGTCGACACTTCCGGCGTCGAACCCGCGGCTCCAAGGGACGCTCGAACTCACGGGTGTTTCGCAGGGCCGCTGGGGCGGGCCGATCATCATGTCGCGCATCGCGTGCATCGGTGGCCGCTGCCCATGGTTCCGAAACGTCGTGAAGCCAGTCCAGGTGGACGGCAACATGCTCGTCTTCCATGGCAACAAAGCGAAGACCGACGGGACAAGCGACGAAGTCCTCTTCGTTGTTGACCTCGCCGATCCGCGCACGCCGAAACTCGCGGCGACGCCGAAGCTCGATCTCGGAACTGTGGCCTCGCTCCATGCGACGGGCCGCAAGGTTCACGTGTCGACGCACGCGCCGTTTGAAATTGACGCGGCCTGCAACGCAACGACCTCGACGGATCCAACGGATCCAGACGCGAGGCCGGTCCCGTCAAGCTGCGGCCAGACGGTCAAGTTCTTCGCGACAACGTTTAACCTCGACCGCCCCGCACAGCCGGTGCAAGGCGCGAAGGTGAACGTTCCGGGCCCCGTGGTCGATGCGTGGTCGTCGACGTCGGGCCAGACGTCGTACCTCGCGACGACCGACTCGCGCTACCGCAAGGAAAAAACAGCGCTCAAGTCGTTTGATACGTTGAAGCTGCGCTCTGACGGCAAGGCCCAACTGCTCGACCTTCGCCTCATCGACGACAGCGCCGACGAGCTTAAGCTCGCGGGGCGTCATGTGTACTACACCGAGACGAAGTGGCCGGAGACCTGGACGCCGACGTCGAAGCCGACCGTCAAGTTCCGTACGCTCTCGTACACGAATCCATTGGCGATTCGCCTCACGAACACGAAGACGTTCAGCTCGTACCGCAGTGTTGCGGACGTTCAGGGCGGGTTCGCGTTCTTGACGCGCGAGGGGAACAACCTCGACGCCTACAGCCTCGCGTACGCCGACGTTCCGTCGTTCAAGAAATCGACGCGCCTCTTCGGGTGGTCGACGCAGCTCGCCGTCGGAAGCGACAAGGTTGCGTTCGTCGCCGAGGGGAATTTCGGCCTCACCGAAATCAGCCTCCGCTAATTTCGCAAATCTCGACTGGGGGCGCCTTCGGGTGCCCCTCCTCTTTTCAACAGAAAACCTACCGATCGTACTCGCGAAGCATCTCTTCGCCGGCACGCCGAAATTCGTCGACCTCGCGGCGAAGCTCACGCGACGCGGGCCTCGCACGTTTCGTCTCCGTCGACTCCCGAGCCCCACCCACCGCGCGGGGTTTTTCTGTTTCCCTGCGCGATGATTCCGCGCGGACTCCCGTGGCGGCGCCCCGACGAACCGCACCACGGAGCCGCCGCTCCGGACGAACGTCAATCGGCTTCTTGATGCACGTCACACTGTCAAAGGGATCGCCTGCAACCACGACGCGCGGTTCGCCAAGTCCCGGCCCGGTGACCTTCACGGCACCCTCTTTCGTTTCGATGTACACGTCCGAGCCACGCACCTCCACAGAAAAAACCGTCCCCGTGACTTCGACGCGCCACGCGCCCGCGCTCACGGCGAATTTCCCGTCTGCCCCCTTCGGCGCGATGTGTGCGGTGAGTTTGCCACGCTCGAGCTCAAGCTCCGTCCGCGTTTCCGTTATACGACGGGGAACCACGACGCTCGCCGCCGCGACTTCGATTCGGCTCGCAGCGCCCACCACAACCGACGCGGTTCCATTCGGCCCCGTCGAAATCTTCTCACCTACCGCAACCGCATCGCCTTCGCGCGCGTCGACCCCACCAATTCGCCCGCGCGTCGCCGCCGTGATGCGCCACAGAGCGCGCCGGCCGTCCACACGTCCCGTGCTCGGCGTGACGACTGCGATCCCGCGCTCGTCGTGGGCGCCGTCCATTCGTCGATCAGCGGTCTCCCTCGTTCGCGATTCGCCACGCGCCACGGCCCCACCTTCATCGCGCTTCGTCGTTCCATCGCCGCCCGGCAACCCCCACACAACGAGCGCCAGCGCCGCCGCGACCGCCGCCGCCGCGGGAATCCACAACCGCAAGTTGACCCGGGGCCCCTCGATCGCGCGCGCATGCCCTTCGACAAACGCCGCTTTCGACGCACGGTAGACGCGCGCCCAATCAACCTCCGGGGTCGGACCGCGCTCGCCCGCCTTCAACGCTCGCACGGTTGCGTCAGCCATAAGAAACCGATCCGCGCATCGCGCACACGTCGCGAGATGTCCGTCGTATTCCACGCGCGCCTCCTCGGCGAGATGTCCCTTCGCCCGCCTGAACGCCGTCTCATTGTCGTACCGGCAACGCATTACCGCTTCAGGCCTCCCGTGACGTCCCCGCGCCGTCGAAACCGCTCCGCCAAAACCGTCGACTCCGCCGCGCGCGCCGCAAACTCACGCCGCGCGTAGAACAGCCGCGTACGCACCGTAAACGAATTCGTCCCAAGCAACTCCGCAACCTCCGTCGAGGTCCGCCCTTCAAGGTCCGCAAGCACCAGCACCATCCGCCGCTTCGGCGAAAGCGTCGCGAGAATCCGATGCACCTCTTTAGCCTCGCTCGCCCCCGCGAGGTCGTCGTCAACGGTTGGCTCGATCCGCGCCTCTCCCGTCGCCTCGACCACATCGAGCGACACACCGCTCCGCTCACGGTCGCGCTTCTCCCAACTTCGCATCGCCGTCCGAATGGCGATGCGGTACATCCACGTCGTGATGCGCGATTCAAATCGGTAGCTCGGAATCGATCGAAAGATTTCGATGAAAACGTTTTGCAGCAAGTCGTCAAATTCGTTCGCGCTCGACCATCGCCGCACGCACCGAAAGAGATGCGGCCGCACGCGCCCAAACAACTCGTCGAACGCTTCGCGCTCCCCCGCCTGCGCGGCGCGCACCAGCCGACAAAGCTCGTCTTCGTCGGCACCTGCCTCCGCGCGAAGTTCTGCGTCACCCGTCGCCGCGGCCGCAAGGTCGGGTTCATCGGACGTGTTTCCCAGCGCCATCCTCCGAGACTCTTGGATTCCGCTCCCATTCTACATGATTGGTGCGCGAAAGGACCTGGACCGTTCAACCAAAATAAGTATTAGATTCGAATTTCTTTCCAGGTGCCTTGCACGAATTTCCAGCCGGTCAAAACCGCGAGCCCCGTGATGTACATCCCGGCCGTGAGCCAAATCCCGACGAGCCCCCACTCGAGCGCGAGCCCAAAAACCGCTGACAATCCGATGAGACAACCCGCGTGGAGTGCGACCTCGACGTACATGACGAATTTCGAATTGCCCGCCGCAAACAGCGCCTGTGGGAAAATGAGAGCGAGCGGCACCAGAATTTCAAAGAAGCCGATAAGCCGCATCGCGTCTTCACCAGCACGAATCACGCTTTCGCTGTGGTTAAAAAGCCCAACCACCCAACCGGGAAATAAAACGGCGACGAGTCCCATCGTGCCAAAAATGAGCGCGCCGAGTTTCACCGTTTCCCAAACATAGAGTTCGGCGCGGTTGTACTGGCGCGCGCCCATCGACTGGCCGACCATAATTCCCGCGGCTGTTCCGAGTCCCATCGCGGGGATGAAGCAGAAGTGAAGAGCGTTGATGATGCACGCCGTCGCAGCGCCGTTGACCGCCGTCTGGACGCCGGTCTTCGCGGCGTCGATCGCATCGAGTCGCCCCGCGACAAACGTGAAAAACGCAAACCCGCTCATGAGAAAAACCGTGACGACCCCCTGTGGCCACGACAGGCGCGCGATTTCTTTCACCAATCGGATGTCGAAGTTTGCCATCTTGAATATCTGAAACCCCTCGCGGTATTTGCGCTTCAGACTCCACAGGATCATTACGACGAGGCCGATGAACGAACCCATGAGGCTGCCGTAACCCGCGCCCTCGACTTCGAGTTTCGGAAACCCGAGCTCACCGAAGATGAGAACGTAATTCGTCGCAAGGTTGACAGCTGTCATGATCGCTGCGGAGAAAAGGTGGACGTGGGTGCGGCCAATCGCATCGAAAAACGCCTTGAACGAAAACGTCGCAACCCACGGCAGGATGCAGAAAAACCGAATTTGGCAATACTGCACGCCGTATTCGATCACTTCGCGCTTCTTATGAAAAATTGGGAAAACGTACTTGATGGTGAGCGCGCCGATCGGGGCGATGAGGGCGCCAACGATTGTCGCGATGAGAAATGAGTTCGCGAGCACCTTGCCCGCAAGATCATTCGCTTTTTCACCGAAGCGTCGCGCAACGAGAGCCTGAGTGCCGACTTGAATCGAACAAAAAAAACCGCCCACGAGCCACAAGATAATGAGCGCGGGCTCGAGCGCAGCGGCGGCATCCTCGGCCTTTTCGGCAGGCGAGAGGCGGCCAACCATCATCATGTCGGCGATGTTGCACGCCATTTGGATGAGCATGCCGAGCATGACCGGCATCGCGAGCTTCGACACGCGCGACATAATGGCCGGCACCGGGAGAACACGACGCATAAGGGGCGCGAGATTACGACAACAGCGCCCGCGAGTCGATAGCCTGATTGCAGAGGCGCCCGTCTCCGCGAAATCATCGACGCTCACGCGCGCGCGTGCTATGGGGAGCGCCATGTCGCCGCTGCGATGCCCGTTTCTCGCCGCAGACGTCATTATCGAGGTCGATGGCGATCGAGGAATTGTGCTCATTGATCGCCGGAATCCACCGCCGGGCTGGGCGATTCCGGGCGGCTTTGTCGATTACGGCGAATCGGTGGAGGCGGCCGCTGTGCGCGAAGCAAAAGAAGAGACGGGGCTCGACGTCACACTCACCGACCTGCTCTATGTCTACTCCGACCCAACGCGCGATCCGCGCCAGCACACGGTGACGCCGGTCTTTATTGGCATCGCAACTGGCGACCCGTGCGGCGCCGACGACGCCGAGCGCGCCGCCGTTTTCGGAAAAACGTCGCTGCCCACACCGCTCGCTTTCGACCACGCCCGTGTTCTCGCAGATTATTTCTCGTTCAGATCAACGGGCGCGCGTCCATCCCCCGCATCGTTTCTCGCGACCCGCCTAGATTCAGACGAGCGACGCGCGCTTATCGGAATTGCACGAGCGGCGGTTGCACGGGCCATTTCGGACGAGCCGGTTTCGCCCTCGTCGACGCCGACGACCGTCACTTCGCCTCGCCTCATGGCGCCACGCGGCGCATTCGTCACGCTCCACGTGGGGGGCGAACTGCGCGGATGCATCGGGACGCTCACGGCGGACGAGCCGCTTCGCGCGATCGTCGACGAGATGGCGTCATCGGCGGCAACGCGAGACCAACGATTTGAGCCCATTTCGCCTCGGGACCTCGATCGGTTGACCGTCGAAATCTCTGTTCTGTCGCCGCTGCGACGCGCGCGCCCCGACGAAGTTGAACCGGGACGACACGGGCTCCTTATCGCGCGCGGCCATGCGCGTGGCGTCTTGTTGCCGCAGGTTGCGACTGAGCACGGGTGGGACCGCGATCTGTTTTTGATGGAGACATGCCGTAAGGCGCACCTGCCGATCGACGCGTGGCGCGAAGCGGACACCGAGCTCTATGTCTTTGAGGCAGAAGTATTTGGTGACACCGATCGCGGGAGTTGACTCCAGACCGATGTTGGATAAGTCTCCGCTAGATTTTTGGGTGGAACGCATTGTAGACTAATTTTGTCCAGATTGGCCCGGGGGTTCGTGACCGGAGGGAGCAGATGGCAACAATTATCACAGCGGAATGCATCAACTGTGGCGCGTGTGAGCCGGAGTGCCCAAACAACGCCATTACCGAGGGCGAAGAGATCTACGTCATTGACCCGAACCTTTGTACGGAGTGCGTCGGATTCCACGGGCAAGAGGCGTGCGCGGCGGTTTGCCCAGTCGATTGCTGCATCCCCGACACGAACAACGTCGAGACCGAAGAGCTTCTTCTCGAACGCGCGAAAAAGATTCATCCCGATAAGCAGATTCCTGCACTCACGGAGCTCTCTCCGTCGACGTCGCGCTTCCGCAAAGCGGCGGCTGGCTAAATCCTCGGGAAGTCTTACGAAGTAAGCGCGGACGCCGGATCTCGGAACGCCGTTCGGATCGCCGGGATGAGTGCGCCCACGATGCACATTCCGATAACAAGCCCGGCTGCGACAGCGATCGTTGTGGGCGCAAAGTGAAATAGGTCGACCGTCGCGAGGAGTGAATGCGGTTTGACGGCTCCGCGCACGAGTGCCGACACAGCGGCCGAGGCCGCAGCGCCCGTTCCTATCCCCAAACCCGCGGCTGAGAGCGCGACCCAAAACGCCTCGAACCCAACGAGTGACGAAATGAAGGTGCGCGTTGCGCCGAGGGCGCGAAGCGTTGCGAATTCGGTTGCGCGCTCGCGCGTGAGCGACGCAAAAATGTGGCCCATGTGGAGCCCAGCCACGACAAGGATGACGAGCGAGAGCGCGCCGAACAAATAGGTGAGCGCCGTGACGACTTGAATGACGAGCTCGGCGTAACGGTCGGTGCGACGCTTGAGCCCCATGGCTTCAGTCGAGGCGGCGACGTCGATGAGAGACTCGGGCGTCACCGTTTCGACGACGAGACTCTTGATCTCGAGCGCCGAGGGCCCGCCCGCAAACGTGCGGTTGAACTCGCGCACCACATCGATCGGAAACGTAATGCCAACGAGGAGCGCATACCGCGAGAAGCCGACGATTTCGACCGTTCGCTCGACCGGTTGAACTTCGCCCGACTGCACGCGGCGCGCGCGCACGCCAAACCCCTGCCCGATGATGACGCTGAATCGAAAACCGAGAAATCGCTCGCGCGGAAACACGGGAACGCCGAGGCTCTCCGCGGCTTCGACGTAAGTTTCGTAAAGTTGCGTCGACGCAATCGCGGGAATCGGCCGCCACGCCTCGGCCCCCGGGTGTCGAAACTTCTCGCGGTTGCCGACAAACCCCTTGTCGCGCGCGAGCAGCGCGGGATCGAGCCCCTCCGCGGGGATGAGCATCTTGACGCCCACGGTGCGCCCAAAAAACGCCTGCGCCTCTTCGTCTTTGAGGTAGCCGATGATCGGCAAATCCGCGCTCATTTTTTCGTACGTGCGCCGAACGCCCGGAAGCGCCGCGACGCGCTTCGCGGATGCGTCGTTGAACCGCTTGGCGTCGCCCCCCACGCGCGCGCCCGGAGCCAACGGATCGGGCGACACTTCGATTTGGTTGGGTGGCAACGTCGGGAAGATTCGGTCGCGTGCGATGCGATCGACGCCGGCGCCGGCCGCAGCAAAGAAAACGAAGCTCGCGGCACCAACCGCAAGACCAGCCGCCGCAATAAGAAAGGTGAGCCACGAACGCGCGAGATTCTTGAACGACAACCGCAGCGCACCCGCGAGGACCATCACGACGCGAGCCGCCCCTCTTCCATGCGAAGAACCCGACGCGCGGCTTTCGCCATCCGGTCTTCGTGCGTCACAACAACAATCGTCACGCCGCGTTCAGCGTGCAGTCGCTCGAGGATCGCGACGATCTCCGCGCCTGTCTTGGCGTCGAGGTTCCCGGTCGGCTCGTCGCCAAGAACGATCTTGGGTTCGTTGAAAAGCGCCCGCGCAATTGCGACGCGCTGACGCTCGCCGCCCGAGAGGATTCCAGGTCGATCGCCCGCCATCCGTTCGAGCCCCACTTCGCGAAGCTGTTCGACCGCGCGCCGCGACGCCTCCGCACGAGAAAGGCGCCGGCGTCCGTTCGCACCTGCGAAGAAGGACGGCACAAAAACATTCTCCGCGCACGTCAAATGCGGCAGGAGGTGAAACGACTGAAACACGAAACCGATCGCCTCGTTTCGAAAGCCCGAAAGCGCGGCGTCGCTCATGGCGCTGAGTTCCGTCCCGTTGACTGAAAGAGCGCCCGCGTAGCCACGATCGAGCCCACCCAAGCATTGGAGAAACGTCGTTTTCCCCGACCCACTCGCGCCGAGTATCGCGACGAACTCACCATCCGCGATGTCACAGTCGATTCCGCGGAGAGCTTCGACCCGTCCGCGCGGCGCCTCAAACGAACGCCTGAGACCGCGAACCGAAATCACCGCGCGCCCGCCGCATTCGCCGGCGTCACGGCGCGAAACGGTAATTCGAGGTGCGCTTCAAACCCATCGTCAACCATTCGTCCGACACCGTGCCCCTTTTCAAAATGGACGAGAAGGTCGTGAAGCTTCTTGGCGACAACGCTTTGCGCTGGCTGAAAGTTCTTCAGAAACACTTCCTCGATGTGCGCGAGAAAAGTTCGAATGTTCGCAACATCGATGTAGAGCGTCGTCTTGTCCCGTGACGCCAGGTCCGCGGCTGCGGGGGGTGCACGGCGCGTCCC